>CAILMI010000013.1 GCA_903835255.1 uncultured Verrucomicrobia subdivision 3 bacterium | reverse complement strand
GAGAAAATGCCCATTTCACAGGCTCTTTCTCAACTCCCACCACCACCCCAGCTAACCGATAATTATAATCATCAATGTTTATTAGCCTTTTAAACGGGACAGCAGTGACTGGCACACAATCTTTACGGCAAAAAGCAAAACCTGTTTAGAGGCCTGAGGCGGGTAAATTTTGTGGCGTTTGGGGTCATTTCCGGGTGGTCAGTGTTGTCAGGTCGCAAAGCAGCGGCAAGTTTTTAAATGTGACGTGGATTACAGGGGGTTCCACGGCACCGCAAGAGACACGAATTACACGAATGAACACGAATTGGGAGGGGGCTTTGACTCGAATTTCACGAATTGACGCGAATTGGGGAGGGACATTTTTAACCGCGAAATACACGAAATATGGAGGGGATATTTTATCACAAAGCCAGCAAGGAACTGGACCCCATTGATGAAGCAAAAACTTTGACGCGAATTGCACGAATGAACACGAATTCATTGAAGCGAGACCTCTCCCTGGCCCTCTCCCTAGCGAGGCGGAGAGGGGAAAACCAGTGGGTCGCTGGAGCCCATTATTGGGGAAAGGCATGACACGAATTGCGCGAATGAACGCGAATGGCCTTGCAGGCGGGAGGGGATGGGTGGTCACTATGAAGAACCTCTTTTCGGCTTTGTTCCTGACTGTCGGGATTGCCTGCTTGCTTCGCGCGACGCATTTCCTAGAGGCAGCTTGGCCAGTGAATCGGGAATGGTATCTCGATCCCCGGCGGCCTTGACGCACTCCATGAAAATAAACGGAGGATACTCCAGCAGATCCCGCCAGTAGGACATGCCGTGGCGCGTCAGGCCTTCGGGTGAAACGCGTGGCGGTAACCATCGTATGGTTTGAAATCCAGCCCGGCCCAGGGCTGTTTCGTGGGAGTCCCTGTTGAGGTGATGGTTTTCAACCTCAAAGGCACCGTCGCTCAAATGGAATATCCATCGGATTGGAGCCCCTTCCCGCCAGAGGGACGGCACCTGCGTTTCAAACCCGTATTTGCGATACGAGGGCGCGGTCGGAAAATGCAACAGCGGATTGGCATTCACCGTGACAAAGCGGCCGCCGGGCCGGAGGCAGCGGGAGACCCCGTCGCACATCGCCTGCAGTTCGCCTGGATCCTGGGCGTAATTCAGAAGGTATGCGGCCACGACCAGGTCCACTTTGTCGGAGGGATTCAGAGCCCGAGCGTCCGCCGCGATGTATTCGATTCCCAGTTGATGGTGTGCTTCCTGTGCGCGGGCCAAATCAATCATGGCGCCGGAAAGATCGGCGCCCCGCACGCGGTGTGCGCCTAACTGCCGAAGCTTCCGGGTATAGAATCCTTCGCCACAGGCGAGGTCGATGACGGACAGGCCCGTCGGATCACCGATGAGTTCCATCAGAGTGTAGGACTCAACAAAGGACCGCCAGAGCTGCTGCTTCGCCCGTTGGTATTGCTCAGCAATGGGATCGTAATTTGTGCTCATGTAGGTTCCCTATGAGTCGTTTTATCAATTCTCACTTGGCGCTGACGCCCATTTTTTGGTGAAACCAGTTTTCTCCCGGTCAGATAAGCCGCAAACGCCACTCCGAAACCGACAAACCAGGCATAATCGTAAAGGTGAACGAGAAACGGGGGCGCCGTTCCTGGCCGGCACAGCTTCACTTGCTCCAGAAAACCCGGCAGGCTCGGCAACACCCCCAGAGCCAGCGCCACCAAAGCCACGCCGCTGAAGCCCTTGGTATAACGATAGGCTCCGTCCGTCCGGTAAAGCGCCGCCAGGTCCAGCACGCCTCGCCGCCAGACGAAATAGTCCGCGATCAAAATCCCGCCAATCGGCCCGAGCAGCGCCCCGTAGGCAATGAGCCAGGTGAATATATAACCGTCCGGGTCGGCCACCAGCTTCCAAGGCATCATGAGCACCCCGAGGAGAGCGGTGAGGTAACCCCCCATGCGAAACGAGATTCTGCGCGGCGCCAGATGGGCAAAATCATTCGCTGGGCTGACCACATTGGCGGCGATGTTCGTCGCAAGGGTGGCGATGCAGAGCGCCACCATGGCGACCACTAGCACCAGCGGATTCTTGAAACGGGTTAGCACATCCACCGGATCCCAGAGGGTGGTTCCGTAGATGATGGTCGTGGCTGAGGTGACTGCGACGCCGATGAAAGAATAAAGCGCCATGGTGACCGGCAGGCCGAGGGCCTGGCCAAGGACCTGATCGCGCTGGGTTTTGGCGTAGCGGGAGAAATCGGGGATGTTCAGCGAGAGCGTGGCCCAGAAGCCGATCATTCCGGTCAAGGCCGGAAAGAAATAACCCCAGAATTGCCCGGCCTTCGGCCCGGCCTCGTCAAACTGTGACGGCTGGGAAAGAATCGGCCCGAACCCGCCCGCCTCGCGATAGGCCCACCACAGCAGCAAGAGACCGAGCGCGATGAGCAGCGGAGCCTTGATGTTCAGGAGATGCCGGATGGTTTCGATACCCCGGTGAATGACCCAGACGTTGACCGCCCAAAAAAAGAGAAAGCAGACGAACTGGGCCAGCGAGATGCCGAGGAGCGGCAGAGGGTGTCCCGCGGCAAGGGAAGGCATGAATATCGCGAGAATCTTAAAAATGGCGTTGCCCCCGATCCAGGTCTGGATGCCAAACCACCCGCACGCCACGAAGGCGCGCATGAGCGCCGGGATGTTGGCGCCCCGCGTGCCAAAAGCCGCCCGGCAATACACCGGGAACGGGATGCCGTATTTCGTCCCGGCGTGCGCGTTGAGGATCATCGGCACCAGCACAATCACATTACCCAGGAAAATGGTAAGCACCGCCTGCCACCAGTTCATTCCTCCGCCGATCAGCGACGAAGCCAGCATGTAGGTCGGAATGCAGGCCGCCATGGAGATCCACAGTCCCGCGAAACTGCCGATGCCCCAGCGCCGCTGCGCCGCCGGCACCGGTGCCAGATCGCCGCTGAAAAGCGAACTGCGCTCGAGTTCCGTCAACTGGCTGGCAGAGAAATTGGCTTCGTACATGTCGTGTTCTTCCGGAGTTTTGGGGCGGGCTGGGGCACTTGCTTCACCGCCCGCTCAAAGGACGCGTCCGCCGGGCGCGGCGTTGGGTTTCGGCGATTTGATTTACCCCAATGGGGTAACAGCATTTAGCCCAAGGTTGCCGAGTCCGCGAGGCTACCTTGGGTGAACGATGCAAAATAAAAACAACTCCAACGGGGTTGTGGCCACGCGCGCGGATGGGGGCGACGCAACCCCGTTGGGGTTGGGAAAATAATTGGGACGAGTAATCCAGGGTAGCTCCTCGCCGGTCCGGCTCGGACCAGCTCTGGGCTGGAGGACGTAATCCCTTTGGGATTGGAGAGGGCGGGCGCGGTTTCATTTCACAGTGCTCCGCTGAAGGTCTGGTGCGGTAGCGACGGCTTCAACGCCCCCCAGCGCGGCGTACTTTCGTCCGCAGAGGCGCGCGTGGCGTTGGGTTTCTTCGCGGAAGGATTCGAGTTGGGTGGCATTTTTTTGTTCCGGCAACGGAGGAATCGACAGCGAGAGGATCCGCAAATCCCGGGAAAACCGGCGGCCAAAAACGCACTTCCGGTTCCTGCTGGATGGGGCCTCACTCTAAAACCGGCTTGATGCGGATGCGCCCGATGGCAAATCCCAACCGACGCCGGTCGGGGAATTTGGAGAAGCTTTCGGCCGGACGGGTGGGGGCGTGAAACTGCACCACGCTGGCTGCATTGGCTTTGAGTTCGGCCACAAAGCGCAGAATGCCCGGCGTGCGCACGTGGGCGACCGGCTGGCCATTCACTTGAAGGCTGAAATCTGCAAAGAAACCGGGTCGCGCATGGGCGATCTCGATCTCCACCTCGGCCCGGCCCGCATGCCGCACCGGCAAGAGCAGCCGCGGGCGGGGCGAGGGCCCCGACCAGCAGAAGCGCTGCTGTTCCAGCCCGTACCAATCGAGGGCGCGCGGCCCGGTCTCCTGGACCATCTCCACCCCTTCGCCCAGCGGCTTGAGCTCTGCCTGCAGATGCCCGCGCACCCGGCGTGAGCGGCGCCATAATTCCCCCGGTTCGCTGGGGGCCTCCTGCAGCAAAGAATGAAAATTCCCCGCCCGGCGCGCGCCATTGATCATCCGCTGAAGCCAGCGGGCATGACCCCGCCGGGCAAAACGGGCGAGCATGGTTTCCTGCTCCTGCGAGTCGGGATGGAGATAAAAAAGATAACGGTCGCTCGCGGCAAATTTGTGCAGGCTCACCACACCGGTGGAACGGAAGCGGCTGCCGCTGGCTGCCAGCCGCAATTGGAAGTCGCGGTCGGCTTGCAACGATAACTCCTCCGGCCGGCCCCACCCGCCCACCCGCCGGCCCGCCTCGCGGCGATGGACGAGCGAGGGCGGCGGCAGGAAATGGGTGAAGGGCACCCGATCCGCCTCGCGGTCATCGAAAAGCCCCGTCACCATGAGATGATGGCTGCCCTGCGGGCCTTGGAAGAAGCCGCCCGCCACCGCCACATCAATCGCCGGGTCGGCCAGCACCCGCCGCGCCTCGCGCAGATGCCAGGGGGCCCAGATGTCATCATGCCCGAGGTAGGCAATTAGTTCGCCCCGCGCCTGCTTCAATCCTTCATTATTGGCGTAGGCTTGGCTGCCAGTGTTGCGGGGCAAGTTGATCCAGCGCACGCGCGGCCCGAGAAAGGGGCGCACGACATCGGCGGTATCGTCATCGCATCCATCCCCGCAGAGAATTACCTCAAAATCCACGTCGTCCTGCGCCAGCACCGAGCGCAGGCTCGGCAGAATGTGGCGGCTGCGGTTCCAGGTGGGGATGAGAACGGTGAGGCTAGGCGACATGAAACGTGTAGGGAATGCGCGGATCGCCCGGGGGGATGCGGAACTTATCCGGGCTGGCGGGATCGTAGATGCGGGTGGGCAGGTTGATGAACGACGCCCGCGCCCCCCGGTTCTGCACGCCATGCGCCACGCGCGGCGGAATATGGATGCGCATGGGATTGCCCGCCCCCGCGTCCACTACCATTAATTGGCCCCAACTCGGACTTTCTCGGCGCACATCATATAACACGATGCGGAAGTCACCCTCGGTGAAGCACAGTCGGTCGGTCTGGCTGCGGTGCAGCAACCAGGCGCGGATCGAGCCCGGCTGGCTGTCCACCTTGTAGGCATGCACGATGGGCGGCTCGGCTGGATCGCGCAGGCTTAATAATTCGCTCAGCTGTCCGCGCCCGTCGCTGCCGCCAGTGAAGCCTTCAAGCTTCACGCCTGCGATGGTGCTGACCAAGGCGGGCGCGCACGCTGCCGTGATGAACTTGTGGCTGGGCGGGTCTTGCAGGAAATCATCTTCACTGGCCATGGCGGCAGAATAGGTCGGGCACGCGCTCAAAACAATCTGCAAAACTTTCATCGCCGCCGCGATAGCTCCAACCCCGGAGGAACAGGAATCCTGTTTTTTAAAAGGAGCTGCCCGGCCCCTAGTCTCTTAGAACCCAAAATCTTTTCAGCCGGCAACCTGGGCGGCGATGGCCTTCACCCCGCGCAGGTCTAGCTTGCCGGTGCCGAGCAGAGGAAACTGTTCCACCCGGAAAAACGATTCCGCCTTGGGCTTCCACAAATTCGGCAGATCGCAGGCGCCGAGTTTTTCCAGGCAGACCGCCAGACCCGCTTCCTCCAGTCGGTGCAGCACCACCAGCCGTTCGCCCTTCTTTTCATCGGGCACGCCGGTGACGACAAAGGTCGGCTCCGTCACGCCGGCGAGCTCGTGCAGCCGCTCCTCAATCCGGATGTGCGGCACCATCTCGCCGCCGATCTTGCTGAACCGGCTCAGGCGGTCGGTGATCTGCACGAACCCGTCCTCGTCCACCCGCGCCACATCGCCGGTCAGATACCAGCCGTCGCGCACCACCTCCGCCGTCTGATCCGGGCGGCCCAGGTAGCCCACCATCACATTCGGGCCGCGCACCTGGAGCAGGCCGGATTCGCCCGGCGGCAGGGAGCAGTCGCTGTGCGGCTGATCCACAGCCACAATCCGCACGCTCACGCCGGGCAGGGGATGGCCGATGCTCCCGTGCTTGGCGGCCACCTGGCGGAAGCCGGCCGCCCGGAAATCCCGGGCATTGACGGTGACCGCCGGCGAGCACTCGGTGCACCCGTAGGCCTCGAGCGGGCGGATGCCGAATTTTTCCTCGAAGGCGGCTGCCAGGCGCTCGGGCAGTTTCTCAGCCCCGGTCATCACCCAGCGCACGCTGCCCAGATCGCCCGCGGCACACCCCCGCAGATAGAGTTGCAGGAAGGTGGGGGTCGCCAGCAGAAAGGTCACCTCCCGGGTGCGCACCAGCGTCCCGATGGTCCGGGTATCGAGCGGGTTGGAGTGAAACACCACGCCCGCGCCCGCCGCCGCGGGCATGGCAAGCGTGCTGGTAAAACCGAAGGAATGAAAAAACGGGAGCACGCCTAGCAGACGGTCCGCACGGCCCAGACCGAACACCTGCTCCAACTGCTCGGCATTGGACACGATGTTGTAATGCGACAGCATCACCCCCTTGGGTTCGCCGGTGCTGCCGCTCGAAAAAATCACCGTGGCAAGATCGTCGAGCCGCGAATGTCTTCCCTTCACTCCATCCTGACCGCCCCGCCCGCCGGGCGCGGCGGGCGGGCGCGCGGGATCCCGCAGAACCCATTCGAGAAGCGGCGCCGGCAGCCAGCGCGCCATAAAAAATGCCGTGAGTTTTTCCAGAGGGTTCGGAGGGCGAAGTTCGGGAGCGCCCCGCCCGCCAACGATATCCTCCAGATAAATAATCCGGCCGGGAACGGTGATCGGCACCTTTTCCAGAAACGCCCGCGAAGTGAGGACGGTCTGGATATCGCATTGCCGCGCACAGGACGCGAGCGCGTCCGCCGGGAGTGTGTAGTTGAGATTCACCGGCACCTTGCCGCAGAGCAGCGCGGCGTAATTGACCAGCGCGCCCGGCACGCTGGGCGGCAGCAGCAGTCCGACCATGGGCTGCCCGGCCCAGATTTTCCGCAGGCGCCGCGCCAGAAGGACAGCGCGCACCAGGGCATGGCCAAACGAGAGGTTTGCGGTTTGCGCATCTGCCATGGCGAAGCGGTGCGGATGACGGCGGGCGGTGCGGACCCAGAGCCGGGACAGCGTTGGCATCCGGTCGCGGCGATGAGCCCAGGCGGATGACTGCAACTCCTGTACGGCCTGACGCACGGTGAAAGCATCAGCAGTCGCCGGCAGCGGCGCGCCAAAGGTCACCGTGACCGGGTGCGGAATCTGCGCCGGCAGCCGCCGGATGAATTTGCCATGCTTGAAACTCAGGGGGCTACCCAGCACGCGGTCCAGCGAGATGGGTATGATGGGCGCGTCCACTCCCTCCATGATGCGTTCCAGGCCGGGCCGGAACGGGAGCAGCTGGCTGATGCGGGTGATTTCGCCCTCGGCAAAAATACAGACAACTTCGCCGCTGCGGATGGCCTCGCTGGCCGTTAGAAGCGATTGGATTAATTCGCGGGGGCGCTGACCGGAGGACACCGGAATCACACCCATGATCCGCGCCGCCCAGCGAATCCACCGGCGTTCGTAAATGTCCTTGAACATCAGAAAGCGGACCTTGCGATCGGTCGAGGCCAGGAGCAGCAGCGCGTCCATCCACGACACATGGTTGCAGACGAACAGGGCGCCGCCTTTGGCCGGAATGTGATCGCGCCCATCCACCCGGATTCGATAGAGCGTCCGGGTGACCAGCCACAGCCCGAAGCGCAGCAGCGCATCGGGCAGCAAAAACAGGACATAAGCCGCGCCGGCCAGCGTCATCACGCCGCCGACAAGAAAAATGTGGCGCGGGGAGAGCTGGCACTGTTGCGCGAGCAGCCAGTGCGCGCCGGAGGCGAGAAACACGCCCACGAACGCGAGCAGGTTGGCGGTGGCCTGGACTTCGCCCCTGTTTTCCGGGCTGGGCCGGTGCTGCAACAAGGCGGCGAGGGGGACGATGAAAAATCCGCCGAAAAATCCGAGCAACGCCAGCAGCACGTAGCTGATTCCCACGCCGGCGCCCGGCCAGGCCAGCAGCGCGGAAAAAACCGAAAGCCCGAACGCGCCCAGCGGCACGAGGCCGTATTCAATCTTGCCGCCGGAAAGGTAGCCTGCCGACACGCTGCCCAGCCCGATGCCCAGCGCCAGGGCGACATTGAGCAGCCCCACCTGAGCTTCATTTAGGTGCAGCACGTCTGCCCCGTAGAAAAACAGATTCAAGAGCAGGAGCGCGCCGAGAAAATTGAAGTAGGTGTTGCCGATCATCGCCAGCCAGAGCGGACGGTCCCCGCGCATGGCCCGCAGCTGCCGCCAGACCTCCGCCGGAAAATTGCCGCTGAATTTTTTGCGCGGATTGGCGGCGGGGACTTGGGTGATCGCGCAACAGGTCAGCAGTCCGAACAGGGCTAGGGCGATGAGGAGGAGTCCGCAGATCCACGGCTCCCCGCGGAACCGGTGGGCGAGCAGGGCGGCGGCGACCGTGCCGAGGATGATGGCCATGAAGGTGCCGAGTTCCAGCAGCCCGTTGCCCCAGGAAAGCCGGCGTTCCGGCAGCAGTTCCGGGAGCGAGCCGTACTTGGACGGGCCGAAGAGGGCGCTGTGGGTGCCCATCAGGAACACGCACGCCAGCAGCAGGTTTTTATCCATCCGCCACAGGCCGGCAAGGAACAGCGCCATGATGAGCAATTCAAACCCCTTCACCCCGAGCATCACCGAGCGCTTGCTGAAGCGGTCGGCAAGAAAACCGCCGGCCATGGAGAACAGGATGAACGGCAGCGCGAACAGGGCGCCGATGGATTCGCCAAAGTGGTTCTTCTCCACCGCCGTTAAAGAGGTGCCGAACAGGGCGATGAAAATCACCAGGTTTTTGACCACATTGTCACTGAACGCGCCCTGAAACTGGGTCAGAATCAGGGCCCAGAAACCTTTGGTGGAATGCCCCGGGGGTTGGGTTTGGCTCACGGCGCAGAGCTTAACAACTCGCGCAGAGGGGGGGAACCGAAAACTCCGGCGCTCTCCCCAAGCCCCGCCCGCCCTGTTTTTCCGGCGGCGATTTTTTATCCGATTTCCCCTTGATTCATCCCCGGTCCGGTGATCTTGTGGATGCGAAGAGGTTTCCCATCCGGGATTTCAGCGATCGCACATGCAAAGGAGCAGGACCATTCTTTATGCGGAGGACGATCCCGTCGTGCGGACGGCGCATCAGACTCATTTGCGGCAGTCGGGGTTTCACGTCATCCCCGCGCGGGACGGGCTGGAGGCCATCAAGCGGCTTTCCGTTTTAATCCCGGACCTGGTGCTGCTCGACCTGATGCTGCCCAAGTTCACGGGGGAGGAGGTGCTCCAGTACATGGGAGCCAACTCAGCCCTGGAAAAAGTTCCGGTGATCATTCTGGCAACCAACTCGGTGGGCAATGTGGCGCAGGAAGAGTGGCTGGAGCGCGCCAGTCAGCGGCTCCTCAAAAGCCAATGCACCGGGGGAATTCTGCTGGCTGCCATCCGGGATGCCCTGGCCGCCGCCGCCTGGAAAACAGCCGCCCTTCCTCTAAAATGAGATGCCTTTCTCTTCGCCCACCCGGAAGCCGGCTGTCAGCACACCGTCCGGGTCCGGAAAGGGAAGCGGAATTCACCGGACCGAGTTTCACCATTGACCGCGCCCGATCTTAAAATCTAGACTCGCCGCATGATTGCTTCTTCGATCCGCCGGATGCCGCGACCTCAGGACATGGCTGGAATGTCCACACAGGAATTGCGCGATGCTTTTTTTATCAACCGTCTGTTTGTGCCGGGCGAGGTGACCGGCCATTTCACTGATCTGGACCGGCTGGTGGTGGGCGGGGTGATGCCGGGGGGCCAGCCGCTGGAATTGCCGAACCACAAGGAGACCGGCCGCGCGTTCTTCCTGGAGCGCCGCGAACTGGGCGCGATCAACATCGGCGGCGCCGGCAGCATCGTCGCAGACGGCAAAGCCTTTGCGCTGGACCGATTGGACTGCGCCTATGTGCCGATGGGCACAAAGTCCGTCTCCTTCAGCAGCGCGGACCCGAAAAATCCCGCGAAGTTTTATTTCCTGTCCTGCCCGGCTCACGCCGCGCATCCCGCTGCGATGATGAAATCTTCCGAGGCGGCTCCGGTCAAATTAGGGGCGATGGAGACCGCCAACCAGCGGACAATCTACAAATTTATCCATCAGGGCGGCATTCAGAGCTGCCAGCTGGTGATGGGGCTGACCGCGCTGGAGCCGGGCAACGTCTGGAATTCCTTCCCGCCCCACACCCATTGGCGGCGCACGGAAATCTATTTCTACTTCGATCTGGGCGACCGGGCTCTCGCTCACTTTCTGGGCGAACCGCAGGAGTCGCGTCACCTGTTTCTGCATGACGAGGACGTGGCGCTGTCGCCGAACTGGTCCATGCACTTCGGCTGCGGCACGGGCAATTACAAGTTCATCTGGGGCATGGCCGGTGAAAACCAGGTATTCGACGACATGGACCCCGCGAAGCCGCTGGATCTGCGCTGAACAAAAAACGCGCGCATATTTTTTCATGAAATTAAAAAACCAAGTGGTCGTGATCACCGGCGCGAGCCGGGGCATCGGACAGGCCATCTGCGTGGCGTTCGCCAAGGAAGGCGCCACGGTCGTGGGCGTGGCGCGCAGCGATCTGGCAGAGACTGGTACCGCAGTGCAGGCGGCGGGCGGGACCTTCATTCCCCACAATGCCGACCTGGGGACTGGCACCCAGAAGGAATCCGCCGCCGTCATCGGGCAGATTCTTGCCAAGGCGGGCAAGCTGGACGTGCTGGTGAACAACGCCGGGATCATCCGGCGTGCCCCCGCCAAGGATTTTTCCGAGGCGGACTGGAATGCCGTGATTGCGACCAACCTGAATTCGCCATTTTTCCTGATGCAAGCCGCCGGCAAGTGGTGGATTGAATCGGGACGTGCCCAGGCGCCCGCGGCGGCGCGGCTCAAACTGGTTAATATCGCGTCCCTGCTGTCCTTTCAGGGCGGCATCACCGTGCCGGCGTATGCGGCCAGCAAACACGCTATCGCCGGCGTGACCAAGGCCCTCTCCAACGAATGGGCCAAGGAACGCATCAATGTCAACGCCATCGCCCCCGGCTACATCGCCACGGAAAACACCCGGGCGCTCCGCGAGGATCCGGCTCGGAATCAATCGATTCTGGACCGCATCCCCGAAGGCCGCTGGGGCGCGGCGTCGGATATCGCGGGCGGCTGCGTGTTCCTGGCCTCGGGCGATTCGGATTATCTCAACGGCGTGGTGCTGAACATCGACGGCGGCTGGCTGGGACGCTGATCCTTTGGGACGGGCCCGGGTTTTTTGGCGACAAGGATTTTGTCGACGGGCCGTGCCGGAAATGTCTTCATCGCCCAGCGGAGTTTTGATAGCGTCGGCCGAACCTAGGAATTGATCATGAAAAACTTTATTGTCCGCAGCGCCGCACTTTTTTCGATGGCCGTGCTGTGCGCCTCCTGCGCCACCCAGCCCGGCGCCCCGATGTCTTTTTACGGGGCGACGCCCCGGCAATGGTCCGCGCGGCTGGCCAGCTCCGAAATGGTCCGGCGCGGCGATAGCCTGGACTGGCAACCGGGCGGCAAGGCCAAATGGGATTATACCGCCGGCCTGTTCACGCTGGCGCTCTTGAAATTAAATCCTCAGGACCCGCGCACCCTCGCCTTTGCCGAAAATGCGATTGGATCCTTTCTCTCAACCAACGGGGCCATCCAAACCTACCGACCCGAAGAATACCAGCTGGACGCGCTCAACCCAGGCAAGACTGTGCTCGCTCTGGGGCGACTCACCCGCGACCCTCGCTATCCCCAAGCTGCCGCACTGTTGCGGCGGCAGCTGGACACGCAGCCCCGCACACAGGGCGGCGGCTTCTGGCACAAGCAGCGGTACACCCAGCAAATGTGGCTGGACGGGCTTTACATGGGCGCGCCGTTTTATGCTGAGCAGGCCCGGATGACCGGGGAGCCCGCCGCGGTCTTTGAGGATATCGCCCTGCAATTCCGGTTGATCGACGCGCATACCTATGACGCCCGGTCGGGGCTGTTGTATCACGGATGGGATGCGGCCCGGGTGCAGCCCTGGGCGAATCCGGTCACCGGCTGCTCGTCCAATTTCTGGGGACGCGCCATCGGCTGGTATGCGATGGGTCTGGTGGACACGCTGGATTATATTCCGACCAATTCCCCCGCCCGGCCGGAGCTCATCGCCCTCTTTCAAAAGGTATGCGCGGGCATGCTGAAGTATCAGGACGCTGTGAGTGGCACTTGGTATCAGGTGGTGGATCAGGGGGCGCGCGCGGGAAATTACCGGGAGGCCACGGTCTCCTGCATGATGGTCTATGCGCTGGCCAAGGGGGTCAATCAAGGGTATCTCCCGCGGGATTACCGGGCGGCGATCGAGAAGGGCTATCACGGCATCCTTGAGCAGTTCATCCGCTACGACGGGAACCTGCAATGGTCGCTCATGAAGTGCTGCTCCGTGGCCGGACTCGGCGGCTCGCCGAGCAACGGCAAGATGCGCGACGGCAGCTTTGAGTATTACATTCACGAGCCCGTCGTGAAGAACGACCTGAAAGGCGTCGGGCCCTTTATTCTGGCCGGAATCGAATTAGAAACCCTGTTGACGACCCCCTGATTTCACTCATGAAAAAAACCTTCCTCCTTCCGCTCGCCCTGACGGTCTCGCTGCTGGGCAGCCTTCCGCTGCAGGCCCAAAACATCGCCCCCGCCCCGGTGCTGGAGGTGATGCAGCGGGTGGCTGACTGGCAGCTGGCGCACCCCGTCACGGCGACCAACCGCCCGGCAACCGGCTGGGTGCAGGCCGCGGGGGACGCGGGTTTCATGGCGCTGGCGGGCATCTCCGGCACGGCGAAATACCGGGACGCGATGGTGGCGCTGGGCGAGACGAACGGCTGGCAGCTGGGGCCGCGCTTTTATGACGCCGACGACCATTGCATCGGCCAGACCTGGGCGGAGCTTTATTTTCTCTCCAGCGACCCGAAGAGGATTGCGCCGCTGCGGGAACGCTTCGACGCCATCCTGGCCAAGCCGTCCCTAGTGACCAGCTTGGAGTTCGTGCAGCGGGAGGACCGGAAGACCCGCGAAAACTGGTCGTGGTGCGATTCCCTGTTCATGGGGCCGCCCGCCTGGGTCCGGCTCTACGCGGCGACCGGCGACAAGGCCTATCTGGACTTTGCGGTAAAAAATTGGTGGCGGACGACGGAGTTTCTTTACGACAAGAAAGAGCACCTATTTTTCCGCGACAGCACCTATTTCAAAAAAACAGAGGCAAATGGAAAAAAGATTTTCTGGAGCCGCGGCAATGGATGGGTCATAGGCGGCCTCGTCCGCGTCCTGCAATACCTGCCGACGAACCATCCCGACCGTCCGCGTTTCGAGCAGTTGTTCAAGGACATGTCCGCTAAGATTCTGACCTGCCAGCAGCCGGACGGGCTTTGGCGCGCGAGCCTGCTCGATCCGGGCAGCTACCCGCTGAAGGAAACCAGCGGGTCCGGCTTTTACACCTACGCGCTGGCATGGGGCATCAATCAGGGCCTACTTGACCGCGCGCCGTATGAACCCGCCGTGCGCAAGGCGTGGGCGGCTCTGGCGGCCTGCGTGGAGCCCGATGGCAAGCTGACGCACGTCCAGCCCATCGGCGCGGATCCCAAAAATTTTGCACCCGAATCTACCGAAGCCTATGGCGTCGGCGCATTCCTGCTGGCGGGCAGCGAGGTGTACCGGATGGCCGTATTGGAAATTGCAAAAGCATCCGTCGTCAAAATCACCAACCCCGCAAAATTCTGGCGCGAAAGCGAGACGGTGGAAGTGGCTCTGAAGGAAGTTTCAATTTCCGGCGAAACGCAACCGGCCGCCTGGGCCGTAATGGATGGGCTGTCCTCACGGATTTTAGACGCTCAGGTCTACAGCCAAAAAACAAATGCATTGGCCGACAGCTTGCTGTTCCAGGTGACCCTCGCGCCCGGCGAAACGCGGACGTTTTACGTGCTGAGCGCCGCCGCGCTGGCGGCTGTGCCGCCGCCGCTGGTGAAGACGCTGGCGCGTTTCGTGCCGGAACGGTTTGACGATTTCGCGTGGGAGAGCGACCGGATCGCCTTCCGCGCCTACGGGCAGGCGCTCATCAAGGCCGAGGGTACCATCAGCAGCGGCGCGGACGTGTGGGTCAAGAAAGACCGGGGGCTCATCGTGGACACGATGTATCGCACCAAGCATTACCACGAAGACAATGGTTCGTTTATGGATGATTATCGGTGCGGCAAGAGCCGGGGGTGCGGCGGTCTTGGCATCTGGGATGGCCAGAAGCTGTTGGTCTCCAGCAATTGGAAGCACTGGAAACTCATCACCACCGGTCCGATCCGTTCAGAATTTGAGCTGACCTATGACACCTGGGACGCTGGCAATGGCCGCACGGTTTCCGAGACGAAGCGTTTCAGCATCGATGCCGGCTCGTGGTTAACCAAGGTGCAGTCCACCCTCGCCAGCGATGACAGGTCGCCGCTGACGATCGGCGTGGGTTTTGCCGAGCGCGCTTGCCCGACCAATCGCGAGGAATTCATCGCCCATGATCTGGCCGAAGGTTGGATGGCTTACTGGCAGCCGGAAGATCAGCCCAAAGGCATCACGGCCGTGGCGGTGATTTTGCCGAAAGGCGCGGTGAAAGAATTTACCAATGACGACCCGGGCATGCCCGAATCGAAAAAGCGCGCCGCCGTGCCGCAGCCGACACATGAGGGGTACCCGGCCATTCGCAATCAGCTCGCCATCCTGCAAGTCAATCCGGGCCAGCCGTTCACCTATTATTTGGGTGCGAGTTGGGATCGCAGTGGCGATTTCACCCACCATGGGGCGTGGGAGGATTATGTGAAGCGCTTCGCCCAACGCCGCGACCAGCCGCTGCAGGTGACGGTGCATCCCTGACGGGCGTTGCAGACCGCTGCCCGGACCGCAACAAAAATGAAAACCCGGGACATTGAAAAAATCTGCGCAGCGGGGCTAATTACGGGAGAACAGCGCGACGCCATTGTTGCGCATTTCAAGCTCAAAGAGGACGGCGGAAAATTTCTCAGTGTGGTCTTCCTCCTCGGTGCCATCCTGATTGCGGCAGGGATCGCGCTGCTCGTATCCGCCCATTGGGACGACATTCCGCGGTGGCTGAAAATCGCCATCGGCCTTGGCCTGATGCTGGGGGCGCAGGGTGTCGGGGGGTGGTTGCGCCGGGCCCGCCAAAAATACATCCAACTCGGCGAGGCGCTTCAATTTCTGGGCTCGGCGCTTTTCCTCGTGAACATCGCGCTCGTGGGTCAGGTCTATCACCTCGAGGGCTGCCTTGCCGACACATTTCTCCTCTGGATGCTCGGCCTGGCCCCGCTCCCATGGCTGCTGCGCTCCCGGGTCCAGTTCGTTTTGTTCCTCGCCGCTTTTTTCATCTGGTTCGGATGCGAAATCAACCAGCCGGACAGCAGGATGTATTTTTGCGGCGAGATCGAAGTTCTCGCCTTTGCGCTGCTTGGCCTGAACCTGATCGGCGCGGGCTACCTCTTGCAACGGACCTCCTTTCCAGATTTCGCGCCGGTGGCGGAGAAGGCCGGGGCGCTGGGATTGCTGCTCTCTGCCTATCCCCTCACGTGCGCTGGCTTTTTTAGCGGGGTCCAGCCCGACGCCCAGACCTGTCCCTGGCTGTTACCGGGACTGGCGGGGCTGGGGATCGTTCTGACGGCGGCGGGCACCCGCAATCTGACGGGGCTGACACGGCAATGGCGTTTGACGTGGGCGTGGGCGCTGGCAGCGGTGGCTGCTCTGTTGTGCGCGGTATTTTATGCGACAGGAGAGGAATCCATGCATATCTATCGCGGCCTAAATGCCGTCAACGGCACGGCAGTCATCGCCCTCTTTATTTTCTGCCTGCTCCAAATCCAGATCGGCCTGCAGCGGCGCTCGCCCTTTCTGGTCAATCTCGGCATGACCTTTATCGCTCTGGATATTCTCTCGGCGTATTTCGGACTGTTTGGAACCATGGCATGGACGGGGCTGATGTTTGTCGTGTCCGGCACCTTTCTGATCGCCTTCGGCGTGGCTCTGGAAAAGAGGCGCCGCGCTCTGATGCGCCGGATCCAGTCTTCCCCAACCCCGGGCAATATTTGAAAAACAAACTTTTCATCCTCGTCCTCGCGCTTCAAACGGCGTGGGTGCTCGGCACGGTTTTCCAGCAGGAACGCCGGCTGCGAGTGGGTGCGGTGGTGCTGCTCGAGACGCAGCCGGTGGATCCGCGGGATCTGCTGCGCGGGGATTTCGTGCGGCTGAATTATGCCATCAGCGACATTCCCGAAAAATGCTTTCCCGCCTCATGGACGCCCCCGCGCCGAAGCGGCGCGACCATTTTCGTGGCGCTGGCGCCGGACATCACCAATCAATTCTGGGAAATAAGCCGCGCCAGCACAGACCATTTTGTCCCGGCCTCCAGCGAGGTTTTATTGCAGGGCAAAAGCGAGGGGACCTGGAACAACAGCTCTTCTTCCCTTCGCGTCCGCTACGGCATTGAAAAATACTACGTTGCCGAGGGCGCCGGTAATCCCACCGGAAAACTGACCGCCCAGGTGGCTATCGATTCCGCCGGTCGCGCCACCCTCAAGGAAGTCTTTGTGGATGGCAAGCCCCATGCCCAAGCCGTGCAGATGGCTCCGTAATACGGCGAGATCAGGCCCCTTCTGATGTGATTCACGGGCCGGGAAGCGAGAGCGCTCCTTTTTCCGGGTTTTGTGCATTTCGTGGTTTATCAGGAAAGCGGGTTCCGCTATCGTACGCCGCGTGCAATTCCGCAAAATCACCATTGTCGGCGTCGGCCTGCTGGGAGGCTCCCTCGGGCTGGCCATCCGGCGGCATCGGCTGGCAGCTGAGATCGCCGGCTTCGTCCGGCACGCGGCGCGAGTGAAAGACTGCGAGCGGGCGGGGGCGGTGGATTATGCCGTGACCGATCTGTTAGCGGCTGTTTCCAATGCCGATCTGGTCATTCTGTGCACCCCGCTGGCGCAGATGCGCGCGCTCACGGAACAATTTCTTCCCGCCCTCAAACGCGGCGCCCTTGTCACCGACGTGGGCAGCGTGAAGGCCGGGGCCGTGCGCGAACTGGAATCGCTCATTGCCGGGGCCGGCGGGCATTTTGTGGGCAGCCATCCGATGGCCGGCGGGGAAAAAACGGGGGTGCTGGCCGCGCGCGCTGATCTTTTTGAGCAGGCCGCCTGCATCCTGACACCCACCAAAAAATCCAAGGCGACCGCCGTTCGCCGGCTGGAACACTTCTGGAAAGCGCTCGGCGCGCGCACCCTCAGGCTCCCGCCCGCCGAACATGACCGTCTGGTCAGTGATTCCAGCCATCTCCCCCACGTCGTCGCCGCCACGCTGGCCGGGCTGGTGCTGGATCCCCGGCAGCCCCGGGCGCAGGCGGGACTCTGTGCGTCGGGCTTTCGCGACACCACCCGCGTCGCCTCCGGTTCGCCGGAGATGTGGCGGGATATTGCGCTGGCCAATCGCAAGAATCTTTCGCGGTCGGTCGGCGCGTTTATGGCGGAACTCAAGAGGTTCCAGGGCGCGCTGCGCCGCGGCGATGCCCGCTTGATCGAGAAAATCTTTGCGACGGCCAAGCGGCGCCGGGACCAATGGCAGGCGCTCCCGCTGCGCCGGAATCGATCCGCACCCGCACCCCATGGACGCCAATAATCATACCCGGGAAGACCTGTCCCATGCCTGTGTCGGAGGATCCAATTTTGCGGATTTGAACCGGGGCCATGGGCTTTATCTTTTTTTCCGGTCGACCTTCATTTCAGGTTGAGAATGGCCTTACCCGAGCTCATTGAAATCGTTCCGCCGGCGCAGCCTGTTCGCGCGGAGATCACCGTGCCCGGGTCCAAGAGCATTACGAACCGGGCGCTGATTCTGGCCGCGCTGGCCCGGGGCGAGGTGACGCTCCGGGGCGCGCTGTGGAGCGAGGACACGGAGATCATGGTCGCCTGTCTGCGTCAGCTCGGCTTTGAGGTCCGCTCAGAAAAGGATCCTGCCGAAATCTGCAATCGCACCCTCACGGTCCGGGGCCTGGGCGGCGATATTCCCAACGCAGGCACGCCGGAGAAGCCGCTGGAGCTGTTCGTGGGCAATGCGGGGACGGCAGCGCGTTTTTTATCGGCGTTCGTTTGTCTGGGGCCGGGGGTCTATCGGCTGAGCGGCGTGCCGCGGATGCATGAGCGGCCGCAGGCGTCGCTCTTTCAGGCGCTGCGCGAACTCGGGTATCGGGTGGAATCCGAGCAGGGGAACGACCGTCTGCCGGTGAGGATTTACGGGGGCGGCCGCGATCGGGCCGGGCTCGGGACTCCGCGTTGCCGGGTGAGCATTGAGCACAGTTCGCAGTTTGCCTCGGGGCTGCTGTTGAGCGCGGCCGCCGGTGGCTGGGAGGTGCAGGTGATCGGCGAGAACGCGGAGGAATCGCCGTATGTGGCGATGACCTCAAAGTTGATGGGCGTGTTTCCGGGGCAGGGCGGGACGTTTCAGATCGAGCCGGATGCCTCGAGCGGGAGTTATTTTCTGGCCGCCGACCGGCTGGCTATTGCCGGCCTGGCTTCCAGTCCGGGGACCATCCGGGTGAAGGAGTGGCCCCAATCGGACTGGCAGATGGATGCGAGGCTGGGCGGGGTTTCTGGATGGCCGGCGGCGTTTTCCAGAAAAACGGATTTAGCCGACAGCATCATGACGGCGATTGCGATTTCTCCGCTGGCGGCGAGTGCCGTGCGGTTCACCGATCTGGGGCGCCTGCGGGTGCAGGAATGCGAGCGGGTGGCGGCGCTGCGGACGGAGCTGACCCGGTGCGGCGCCCGCGTGGAGGAAGAGGGCGATACTCTGACGGTCTGGCCTTCGGCTCTGCGGGGGGCCGAGATTGAGACCTACCAGGACCACCGCATGGCGATGTGTTTTGCGACACTGGGATTGAAAGTTCCCGGTATGAAGATTAAGAATCCGGCCTGCGTGAAAAAGACGTTTCCGGATTTTTTTCAGAAACTATCAGGATTACCCCCGCACGGGCTGGGGGCGGAGATCTGGGAGATCAAGGATGGACGCCGCGTCCGGCGGCTGGCCGGGGCGGATTTATTTGCGGAGTGAGTCCGGCTGCCGGGGGGCGGATTTTAGAAACAACATCATTTATTTTGAAACAACCAATTGTCATAGCGATTGACGGGACGAGTGCCAGCGGCAAAAGCACCAACTCCAAGCGGGTAGCTAAGGCGCTGGGGTATGTGTATGTGGACACGGGCGCGATGTATCGCACGCTGGCCTGGTATTGCCTCAAGCACAAGGTGGACGTGCAGGACGCCCGGGCCGTCGCCGCCGCCTGCCGCCGTTGGAAGCCGGATTTGTGCTGCGTGGAGGAGGACGGCTTGCGCCGGGTTCGTCTGCTGGTGGACAGCTATTTTCCGGAGAAGGAGATCCGCACGCCGGAGACCGCCGCTGCGGTGTCGCACGTGGCCACCGTGTCAAAGGTGCGCGACTGGATGAAGCGGACCCAGCGCGACTGCATTCAGTTCGGGGATTTGGTGATGGAGGGGCGCGACATTGGCACGAATGTGTTCCCAGAGACGGACTTCAAGTTCTATCTGGATGCGCATCTGGAGGAGCGCACCAAGCGGCGGACGGCGGACGGCGTGAATGAAAACCTAGCGGCGCGCGACCAGCGCGACAGTCAGCGGGCCACTGCGCCCTTGATGATCGCGCTGGGGGCGAAGGTGATCAATAATTCGAGCCTGACTTCCGATCAGACCAGCGAATTGCTGCTGTCGGAAATCCGGTTGCGGCTGGGGGGGGCATGAACTGGTCCTACTGGCTGGGGCGGATTTTCTTCCGTGGGCTGTTCGCGATCTGTTTTCGCTGGCGCGTTTATGGCGCGGATCATGTGCCCCGGAAGGGCGGCGTGATTCTGGCCTCCAACCATGCGAGCTACCTCGACCCGCCGCTGGTGGGTGCGGGTCTGCCGCGCGATCTTCATTATTTGGCGCGTGAAAGTCTGTTCCGCTTTCCCGTTATGGGCGCGTTGCTGCGCTCCTGGAATTCCGTGCCGGTGGATCGCTCGGGCGGAGGCGCGGCGGGATTGCGGATGATTTTGGACCGGCTGCTGGAGGGCGGGGGAATCATCCTGTTTCCGGAAGGCACCCGGACGGTGGATGGCCAGCTGCAGCCGGCGCGGTCGGGCATCGGGCTGACGGTCGTCAAGTCCACGGCGCCAGTGGTGCCGGTGCGCGTGCTGGGGACATTTGAAGCCTATGGCCGGCGGCATAAGATCCCCCGGTTCCGCCGTGTGAGTGTGGTCTATGGCCGCCCTTTGGCCTTTGAAACGCTTCGCGCCGAGGCCCAAGTCTGCTCTAAGGCGCGGCTCAAAGAGATCTATCAGGAAATCGCGGATGAAATCATGGCAGCCATTGCCCGGCTGGAACCGGGTGCGGAGTAACGGGGCGGCGGACGTTTAGATGCCCAGATCCGCGAGGGTCTTGCTGATGCTGTTGACGATCTGGACCAAGCGGGGGTGCGACTGTTCGAAGCCCTCCACTGAGGACCGCAATCCTTTGAGGGACAGTTCGAGGCTGCGCGGGTTTTGCTGCTGGCGGGTGGCCTCGTGGGTGGAGGTCCGGGCGAAGTGGGCGATGCTGCTGGCCTGTTCGCCGTGGGTTTGAGAGAGCGCGCCGACCTCGGATTTCAGCGTGCCGAGCAACTGGAGCAATTCTGTCTTGCGCTCCGGGCTGATGGAGCCGGACCCGTGAATCTTCGCCTCAATCTCGCTAATCGTTTTTTCAATCATGGTTCAAAGTATTCGCTCTTGAAAATTCGGCAAGCGCCTTCAGCGCCGGCCGGCCAGCAGCGGCTGGACCTGTTTCCAGATGGCGTCGCTCACCGCCTCCGCGGGCTGGGCGCCAGGGATGACCTTCACGCGCTGCGGTTCGCGGGCGGCGATGATGCTAAAGCCCTGGGCCACGCGCTCGAAAAAATCCTGGTCCGCCTCCTCGATGCGGTCCCGGACGGGCGGGAGGGCGGACTGCCGGGACTGCAGGCGGGCCGCGCTGACTTCCGGCGGCACCTGCAGGAACAGCGTGAGGTCAGGCTTGGTCCCTCCGACGGCGAACTCGATGACGGCGCGCACCGCTTCCAGATCCAGCTGCCGACCGTGCCCCTGATAGGCGGTGGTGGAATCGTAAAAGCGGTCGCACACGACGATCTCCCCCGCCTCGAGCGCAGGCCGGATGACCTCGCGGACAAGCTGGGCGCGGCTGGCGTTCATCAACAGCAGTTCGGCCTCGGCGGTCATCGCGTGGTTGTTCGGGCTGTGCTTGAGCGTGTGCCGGATCTCCTCGCCGACGGGCGTGCCGCCCGGTTCGCGGGGCGTGCGGACGCGATGGCCCAAGGCGGTCAGGCGTTCGGCCAGCAGGCGCACCTGGGTGGATTTGCCGCACCCCTCCGTGCCCTCAAAGGTGATGAACACGCCTTTCATGGGTGAAAAGACGACACGCACAAAAAGCAATTCGCGACGGACAGCGGGGCGATGTTTTTTTTCACGGCGGGATTTGGGTTCAGATTTTTTTCAGTTTAATGCCGCTGGGGGAGTCTTCAATCATCCAGCCCAAGGCTTTGAGCTCATTGCGGATCTCGTCGGATCGCTTGAAATCCCGGGCTTTTTTGGCCTCGGTCCGCGCCCCGGCCAGAGCCAAGATGGACTCTGGAATTTCCGCCTCCGTCTTCAGGCTGACGCCGAGGACCCCGTCGATTTTCGTCCAGGCGGCCAGGTGCGCGGCCGCCTCGGCGGGACTCAGGGCGTTGTCCGCCAGCTTTTTGTTGGTCTCCCGCACCCACTCGAAAACTGCGCCCCAGGCGGCGGAGATGTTCAGGTCGTCTGAAATCGCGGCAGTGAAGTTGGCTAGGAGCGGAATGTCCGATCCCGCGGGTGCGGTCGCTGACGGGCCGCTCAGCGCGCGTAATTTGCTGACGCATTCATCGATGCGGGCCAGCGCCGTCTTTGCGCCCGCCAAACCGTCCAGCGTGAAGTTGAATGTTTCCCGATAGTGGGCGGTGAGCAGCAGGTAACGCACCTCGCGGCCGGTGAACCCCCGCGCCATCAGATCGCGCAGGGTGAAAAAATTCCCGAGCGATTTGCTCATCTTCCTGCCTTCGACGAGCAGGTGGGCGCCGTGCAGCCAGTATTTCACGAACGGCTTGCCGGTCGCCCCCTCGCTCTGGGCGATTTCGTCCTCGTGATGCGGGAATTTCAGGTCCTCGCCGCCGAGGTGCAGGTCGAAGCTTTCGCCCAGCACCTTCAGGCTCATGGCGCTGCACTCGATGTGCCAGCCGGGCCGGCCTTCGCCAAAGGGGCTTTGCCAGAAAACGGCACCATCTTCCGGCACGCGCGCTTTCCACAGCGCGAAGTCGGCCACGGATTCCTTGGCGTATTCATCGGCGGCCACGCGTTCGCCCGGGCGCATCTCCTCGAAATTGAGTTTGAGCAGCTGCCCGTAATGGCAGCCGCAGCCCTGGTATTTGGCGATGGAAAAATAAACTGAGCCGTCCGCCGCGCGGTAGGCCAGGCCGCGGTCCATGAGCTTCTGGATGAGGGCAATGATCTCCGCCAGATAGTCGGTGGCGCGCGGCTGGACATGGGGCTCCCGGCAGCCGAGCGATTTCAAGTCCTCGAGGAAGGCGGTCTCGAACGGGCCGGTGAACTCGCGCAGCGTGGTGCCCGATTCCCGGACGCGCCGGATGATCTTGTCCTCGATGTCGGTGATGTTCATGACATGCCGCACCGCGTAGCCGGAAAACTCCAGCGTGCGGCGGACCAGATCGGCGAAGACAAAGGTGCGCCAGTTGCCGATGTGCGCGAAGTCATAAACGGTCGGCCCGCAGCAATACATCCCCACGTGCGGCGGGGTCAGCGGGGTGAACTCCTGGATGGAGCGGGACAGCGTGTTGTAGAGTTTTAAGCCCATGAACGGCCCGAACATTAAGGCGCGGCGCCCGAAAGCAAAAGGCGAAACTGATGCCGGGCGCCAACGGATTCAGGGCCATATACCCGGAGCCCTGCGGCGGTCAGAGCGATTCCAGAAAATCCAGCAGCGCGGCCCGGTCGGCTTTCGGCAGGGTGCGGAACTGTTCCCGGGCGGCTTCCGCCTCGCCGCCGTGCCATAGAATGGCCTCGGCGCTGTTTCGCGCGCGGCCGTCGTGCAGGAAGCACGTGTGACGATTCACCTTGGAGACCAGCCCGATGCCCCACAGCGGCGGGGTCCGCCAGTCCCGGCCGCCGGCGTCGAATACCGGGCGGTGATCCGCCAGTCCCTCGCCCAAATCGTGCAGCAGCAGGTCGGTGTAGGGCCGGATGGTTTGATGGGATAATTCGGGCAGATCGGAATCGCCGGTTTGCAATTGGGGAACATGACACGTCGCGCACCCGATCCGGGTGAACAGGCCTTTGCCGCGCAGCACGGCGGGATTGGTCCAGCCCCGCCGCGCGGGGACGGCCAGGGTCCGGGTGTACATCACGACGGCATTGAATATGTCCTCGCTGATTTCAGGGTGGCCGCCCGAAGCTTTATTGGCGCAAGCCGTCTCCGCTGCCGTGTGATTTTCAGCGGGCGCCAGGGAGGAGGTAATGCCGATGTCGCCGTTGAAGGCCGCGGCAACCTGTTGCCGCACGGTCGGCTGCTCGGATTTCCAGCCGAACCGGCCGGGCGCGGATTTTCCCAAGGCGCTATCCCAGACGGTATTGATGTGTCCAGCAATGCCATGGCCCCCGCGTTTCTGTTCCGCAGCCAGCGCCCTCAGGGTTTCCTCCGGAACGGTTTCCAGTAGGCCCGTCCCCATCATAACCGGCGCAACGCGCGGGGAGGTCAGCAGTCCGGCGGCGAAAGGGCCATACCCAGGTCGGGTGATAGTGTACTCCGGCTTTCGCAGGGAGAAGTGTTCGCCGTCGGCAAACGCACCCGGGATCTCGGTGTAAGTGACAAAAACCTCCGCTTCGGGTGGCACTCCCGGTATGGCTTGGCCCTGAATCTGGCCCCCGTAAACCGGGTCGGGAAGGGGGGCGCGGTGCGGTCCGGAGCCAGGAATACTCAGGCGCAGGAACATGCTGGTCATGGGCTGACCGGGTTCGGGCGGACGGCTGCGCCCGTCGTCTGCATGGCAGGCGGAACAGGAGCGCGTATTGAACAGCGGTCCCAACCCGTCGCGCCCGGCCGTGGCGCCCGGGGCCACGACCCAGTTGTTATTGAAAAAGGAGTGCCCAACGAAAAATGCGGAGCGGTGCTCTTCATCCTGCATGTTGCGCGCCGGAAAACCGAACGCCTTGGGCGATGCGTCAAATACCGTGGTGCTGCCGCCGGAAAGTTCCTCGCCCGGTTCGGCGCGGGGGATGTCCTGGGGCGCGGCGGCCCATCCGATCAGGGACGCGGCCAGCCCGGCAACCGTCAGAAGGCGGATCCAGCCAGCCGTGAGTGGGTTCAGTCCTGTCATAGGTTGAGCTTGAGCGCGAGTTTGCCCGCCGCCCGGGCAATCAGGTCGCTCTCGGCTTGAAATGCCTGGATAGCGGCCTTGATGGCCACTCGGCCGGGGGCCGTTTTCGGGCCGAGCAGAGCCTGATCGAAAATCGGCGGGAGGGCGCGGGCGGCGGCGACGGCAGCGTGAATCTGCGCAGCCATCGTTCCGGCGAATTCCGGATCGGCCCGCAGCAGGAGATCGTGAAGTCCGGGGCCCTGGATGTTCCGGCCGCGAGGGCTGCGGTAATTTCCGAAATAGACATTTTGAATGCCGAGGGCGTCATCGATTAAATCGTTGCGGGAATTATCGCTGAAACAATCCTGTTGCTCCTCGCGCTCGCGGGTTTCGTAGGCGCTGGTCAGGCGTTCGCCCGCCATTTCCGGCCCGCTCAGGGCACCGATTCCCTTTAGCATGTGCGCCAGCGCCGCATCGGGTTCCAGCGCCAGAAAGTGCGACCGGTAATTGCTGGCCACACCCCCGGCCCAGTCTGCGGCGATGGCCTCCAGATTTTCCACCAGCAGGTCGGTGACCAGGCGCAGGTATTGGCGGCGGCGCTCCGCATGTGGTGCGCCGTCGGTATAATCGCGCCACGACCGCTTGCCCGCTCCGGGCTCCACGGGCTGGCCCCAGAGCAGGAATTCAATGGCGTGAAATCCGGTGCTGATGTTTTTTTTGCCCTCCTTTTGATTGAGCGCCAGAATCAAATCCCGGGAGAGGACGGGGTAGTTGGAGACGGAGTTGATGAGGCCCGCCCCGGCATCTCCGGCGACGTAATCAATGTAGTTTTCGTCGATCGGCCAAGAATTGATCTGTCCCTCCAGTTGGTCGATGGGGCCGTCATAAAATCGGAAGGCTTCTGATTGCGAATAGCACACCCGGGCGGCCAGCCAGGCGTTGCGCGCGGCGGTCAAGGTGGATTCGGCCGGCGCCGTCGCGAGATTCCCGATGGCCGCGCTCAGCTCTTTCGTGGCCGCCACCGTGTCCTGATAGGTCGCATCGACGATCGCCACATAATTGGAGAGGACCCATCGCTTGAGCTTTACTCCACCCGCGTCCGGGACGGACTCGGCGCCGCAGGTCATCGGTAGGGACACCCCGCCTGAGCCCAATAGAAGCAGCGCAAGGGTTATTCCTTTCCAGAGTCGGCTCGGGGCGTTCTGGGTTTCAAGTTGCATGTTCTTATTTCGCGACACGATAGGCATTGTGTCCGCGCTGTGCCAGCCATTATGCCAGCCCTGCCGGGTTTTTCAACCGCGTCGGAGGGGGTTCTGGGTTGATCTAAAAATGGGGGCCATGGCTGAAATCCGCGGGGGGCCGCGGGGTGAAAGGGGAAAACTGGAGCCAGCAATCGGACTCGAACCGATGACCTGATCATTACGAATGACCTGCTCTACCAACTGAGCTATGCTGGCACCGGCCGGAAATCCTGACAGGTTGCCAACCCGCCGTCAAGCCGGACGGAAAAACGAACCCGGCCGGCCGGCTCAGGGCGCAATGGCGCTCGAGTTCCAAAAGCGGGTCCAAAAAAAGCTGTTGCCATGGGGTGTTTTCCTGATAGCTTTTGCGACCCTTTCGCTGGAGTCGGCGGGGGGTGAAACGGTCCTGTTCGCATCGAGTGGATGCGGCCTGACGCTCCTAACGGTGCGCGGGCGGACCCTAACAACATCCAAAACAATCCCGTGTTCCGCGGGATGCTGTGGAGTCCGCAGGGCGGACGCCAGAGTTTTAACCAAAGGAAAAAAATGATCAGCATCGGCGTAAAAGAACTGTTGGAAAGCGGCGTCCATTTCGGACATCAAACCAAGCGTTGGAATCCCAAGATGAAGCCTTTCATCTTCGACGCGCGCAATGGCATCCATATCATCGACCTGAGCAAGACGGTCGTGCAGCTCGATGCCGCGTGCGAGTTTCTGGCGGCGACGGTTCGCCGGGGCGGGAAAGTCCTGTTTGTCGGCACCAAGAAGCAGGCGCAGCAGTGCGTCAAGGAAACCGCCAAGGAATGCGGCCAATTTTATGTCACCGAACGCTGGCTGGGCGGCACGATGACCAATTTCAACACCGTCAAGACCTCCATCAAGCGGATGAAGGAGATTGAAAAGATGGATGCGGACGGTTCCATTAACAACTACGTCAAGCAGGAGCAGGCCATGATTCACCGCGAATCTGCCCGGCTCCATAAGTATTTCGACGGCATCAGCATGATGGACAAGCACCCCGCCGTCTTGTTCATCGTGGACATCAAGCGCGAACACAACGCCGTGGCAGAAGCGCGCAAGCTCAAAATCCCCATCGTCGCCCTCGTGGACACCAACTGCGATCCCGACCTGGTGACCTATCCTATCGCGTCCAACGACGACGCCATCCGTTCCGTGCGAATGATCATGGCCACGGTCTCCCAGGTCATCACCCAGGCGCAGGCGGAATTTGAGGCGAAGCGCGCGCGCAAGGTGGATGCTGCGGAAACGGCAGCCGCCGAAGGGCAGCCGGCCGCCGCTGCTCCCGCCGAGGCCCCGGTCCAAGCTTAATCGGTGGGCGGAGACTTGAATTCAAGTCTCCGCCCTTACTTTCAACTGAGAACTTTTAGGAATTTTTATGGCTGAAATCACTGCTGCAAATGTGGGCAAGCTTCGCGAAATGACGGGCGCGGGCTTGATGGACTGCAAAAAAGCGCTCGTGGAGGTGGGGGGCGATATTCAAGCCGCCATGGATTATCTCCGCAAGAAGGGCATCGCCTCCGCTGAGAAAAAAGCGAGCCGCGCTGCAAACGAGGGCGTCATTGCCCAGCATATCCAGCCCGGCGCAAAAGTCGGGTTGCTGGTGGAAATCAATTGCGAGACGGACTTCGTGGCTAAGAACGAAAGCTTCCGGGCCTTCTGCGATGAGATCGCCCGCAAACTCGCGGCCGATCCGAATGCAAACCTCGAGGCCGATCGCGTCGCTGTCGTGGCGAAGATGGGCGAAAATATCCTGATTTCACGGCATCAGCGCATCGAAGTCAGCGGCAACGGGCTCGTGGCAGCCTATATCCACACTGGCGCCAAGGTCGGCGTGCTGGTGGAAGTGGGGGCCGGCAAACCGGAGACGACGGCGAAGGAAGAATTCAAACAGCTGGTGCGCGACATCACGCTGCAGATCGCGGCGGGTCATCCCCACGCGGTTTCCCGTGAGCAGGTATCCCCGGAAATCATCGCCAAGGAACGCGAGATCGCTGCTCAATCCGACCGTCTCAAAGGCAAGCCGCCGCAGGCGATGGAGAAGATTCTGCAGGGCGTGATGGATAAATTTTTCCAGACCCACTGCCTCGTGGACCAGGGTTTTGTGAAGCGCAACTCCGAAGTCAACGTCAAGGAGCACGTCGCTCAAATCGCCAAGCAGTTGGGCGATGAAATCACGATCCGCCGCTTCGTGCGATTCCAAGTCGGGGAAAGCGCGTCCTGACCCGTTATCGGCAATAATTCCAAAGGCGTCCTGAATGGGACGCCTTTTTTCTTTCGAACCCGAATTCCGAACTGGGCCCGGCTCTCGCTGGACCTAAAGTGCCTCCCCCGCCCTCTCCTCCATTTCATGGAAGAGAGGGCGCGAAGGCAGCGATGCCTCGCCGTTGCATCCCAATCTTGCCTTTAGAATCGAGTTTGAAATGAACCCCTTTCACCCGCCGAAGCTCTCGCGCAGGCCCTCCCCCTCGCCCCGCGAAGCATGAGCGGGGCGAGGGCCGGGGAGAGGGGCCGCGGTCCGTCAGTTTTTCTGGCCGTGCCGGATGTCTTGAGCGTCGCAGAGGTAGACGACTTCCTCGGCGATGTTCTTGGCGTGGTCGGCGATGCGCTCCAGACTCTTGGCGGCGACAATCCATTGTAGGCAGCGGATGATAGCGTCGGGGTTGGTCATCATATGCTGGGTGATTTGCTCCTGGATATGGCGGTTCAGCGCGTCCACTTCCTTGTCGCGGGGAATGATGGCGCGGGCGGCGGCGGAATCCCGCTGCACAAATGAGTCGAGCGCGTCCTTAACCATGGACAGCGCGAGGGAGGCCATGTGCGGCAGGTCGAGGCTCACCTTGACCGCCGGTTCCTGGGAGAGATCGCGGGCGCGCTTGGCGATTTTTGCGGCCTCGTCGCCAATCCGCTCCAAGTTCTGGGAAATTTTCATGGCCACCGTCACGAGCCTAAGATTGCTGGCCAGAGGCGCCTTGGTCAGCAGCTGGATGGCGAGTTCGTCGATCTCAATCTCGAACCGGTCGATCACGTCGTCGTCGGATTTAACCCGCACGGCCAAATCATAGTTTCGCTGGGTCAGGGCCTCGACGGATTCGTTCACGGCGGTTTCCGCGTGACTGGCCATCAGCAGCAGTTGCTGGCGGAGGTTTTCAATGCCCGCCTCAAAATAGTTTTCCATAAGTGTGTTTCTTTCCTGGGTCAACCGAACCGGCCGGTCACATAATCTTCCGTGCGCTTCTGCGTCGGGTTGGTGAAAATCCGGCCGGTCGGCCCGAACTCCACCAGTTCTCCGATGTAGAAAAACGCCGTCTGGTCGGAGATGCGCGCCGCCTGCTGCATGTTGTGCGTCACAATGACGATGGTGAAATCCTTTTTCAAATCCAAAATCAATTCTTCGATGCGCGCGGTGGCGATGGGATCGAGGGCGGAGGCCGGTTCGTCCATCAGGATGATTTCCGGCCGGATGGCAATGGCGCGGGCGATGCAAAGGCGCTGCTGCTGGCCGCCGGACAGGCCGAGCGCGCTGGAGTGCAGGCGGTCCTTGACCTCCTCCCAGAGCGCGGATTGCTGGAGGCTTTTCTCCACCGCCTCATCCAGGGCGGCCGTTTTTTTCATCCCGTGCAGCCGCAGGCCGTAGGCGACGTTTTCGTAGATGGACTTGGGGAACGGGTTGGATTTTTGGAACACCATGCCCACGCGCTTGCGCAGCTCGATCACATCCACATCCCGGGCGTAGATGTCGTGTCCGCCGATGCGGATTGAGCCCTCGATTCGCACGTTATCGATCAGGTCGTTCATGCGGTTGAGGCAGCGGAGCAAGGTGGACTTACCGCAGCCGCTGGGCCCGATGAAAGCCGTGACGACTTTTTCGGCCAGCGGCAGCGAGATGGTCTTGAGCGCCTGGCTGGCGCCGTAATACAGCGAGACGTTCTCGATCTGGATCAGAGGCCGGGCGGAGGGGCCAGCCGCCGCGGTCGCGGTCGCCGTGATTTTTGGGAGCGAAATATCAGCCATAAATCAAAAAGAGGGGCGGGCCTGTCCCGTCTCGGGATGCCTCGCGGTTGGGATCGTGTGGTTCATTTGGATTCAGCCTAAGGAACGTAGTTTTTTCCGGACCCGCGCCCGGATCAGGATGGCGACGATGTTCAGCGCCAGCGTGAGGATTAGCAGCACCAGCACAGTGGCGTAGAGCAGGGGGCGCGTCTGGTCAATATTGGGCGACTGGGTGGACAGCACGAAAACGTGGTAGCCCAAGTCCATGAACTGGTCGCTCAGGCGGCTGGGCAGGGACGCCATGTAATAGGCCACGCCGGTGAAGAGGATGGGGGCGACTTCGCCGGCCGCGCGGCTCACGGCAAGGATGCCGCCGGTGAGGATGCCGGGCAGCGCCTGGGGCAGGACGATGCGCAAGATCGTTTCCAGTTTGGTGGCGCCGAGGGCCAGGCTGGCTTCGCGCAGGCCCGGCGGGATGGCCTTGAGCGATTCCTCGGTGGCGACGATGACGACCGGCAGGGTCATGATGGCCAGCGTGAGCGCCGCCCAGATGAGGGCGGGCTGTCCCCAGACGGCGCTTGGATGATGGAGCAGGGTGTCCAGGTTTTTGCCGATGAAGTGGATGAAAAAGCCGAGGCCGAACAGGCCGAACACGATGGAGGGGACGCCGGCGAGATTGTTTACGGCGGCGCGGATGACGCGCGTGATGATCGAAGTGTTGGGCGCGTATTCGGTCAGGTAAATTGCGGTGATCACTCCGATCGGGATCACGAAAATCGTCATGACGAAAACGCGGATGGTCGTGCCCACGATCATCGGGAGCACGCCGGTGGTGGCGGCGTCGAAGAAATCCTTTTTCGGGATGGTGGAGACGAAGTGCCAGGAGAGGGCGCTCCAGCCGTTCAAGACGATGTTGGTTAAAATCACCCCGAGAATGGCTAGGATGAACAGGGTGGCCAGGCCGGTCAGGCCGCTGAAGAAGAATGACCCGACGTCGAATTTTTCGGCGCGGAAATGGCGGCCTGGGGGCGTTTCCGGGAGGTATTGCGAGGGGGTGAGGGTGTTCACCGTTTGCCCTCCAGTTTGAGTTTGAAGCGCTGGATGACCACGCCGCCGATCAGGTTGGAGATGAAAGTCCCGGCGAAGAGCAGCGCCCCAAGCATGAAGAGGATGCGGTAATGCGGCCCGCCAGTAACGGCCTCTGCCATTTCCGCGGCGATGGTGGTGGTGATGCTGCGCGCCGAATCAAAGATGTTCCAAGACATCACGCTGGCCGAGCAGACCATGAGCACGATCATGGTTTCGCCGATGGCGCGGCCGAAGCCGAGTACGGCCGCGGCAAAAACCCCCGGCAGCCCGGCGGGCAGGACGATCTGCCAGGCGGTCTGCCAGCGCGAGGCCCCCAGCGCGAGGGCCGCCTGCGTGTAGGCCTGCGGTACGCTGGAGAGCGCGTCCTCGGCGATGGAGAAGATGACCGGAATAACGGCGAATCCGAGGGCGCAGCCGGCGACAAAGGCGTTGAGCCGGATGGGGTAGCCGAAGATTTTTTGCAGGACGCTGGCCAGGATGATCAGGGCGAAGAAGCCGACGACGACCGAGGGGATGCCCGACAGGAGTTCGATGACGGGCTTGACGATCTCGCGGACGCGCGGACGGGCGAGCTGGGAGACGTAGATGGCCGCGCCCACCGCGAGTGGGACGGCGAACAGCAGGCCGATCAAGGTGATCTTCAGCGTGCCAACCAGCAGCGGGATGATGTTGTATTTCTGGATCTGGCCGACGGGTTGCCAGATGTATTCCGGCTTGTCATAGCCGCTCCACTGGTGCGGGCCCAGCAGGTATTTCCATTCCACCGTGTTGACTCGGGCGTCCGGGTCGCTGCGGACATGGGCGGGAATCTCGTCCTGCGCCTCCTGTTTCACCAGCAGGAGCGCTTGGATCGATTCCCGGTCCAGCGTGGCGAACTGCTGGGGGGTCAATTCCAGGTAGGCTTGCAATTGGGCGGGCGACAGCTGGTCCATGGCTTCGGGCGACAGGACCGTCTGCAGCGGTGCCGTGTTGGCCCCGCCGAAAAAAATCGGCAGCGCCTCGCGGGCGACGAACAGAAAAATCAGGAACACCATCAGGATGGTGGAGAGCGAGACGAGGAAGATGAAGCGCTCCGCGAGCCACTCGAGCGGGCGGGCGCGGTGACCGCGATGGATGCCCATCCAGCCAAGCGGTTTTTTGAGTTGTTCGTGATTCGGGGTCACACGGAATAAAAATTAGCGGGCGGCGCGAGAATCACAATGCACAAGCCTCGCCCGCCCGCCTGGATCAGCCGGAGGAACCGGTGACTAAATCATTGGCGCCGGTTTGCCGGCAGCGGGAAATAGCCGACATCCTTGACGGCTTTCTGGCCGTCATCGCTGCGGATCCATTTCAAATAAGCGCCGATCTCGCCCTTGTCCAAAGCCGGGTTCACATACACGTACAGGTAGCGCCAGATCGGATAGGTGCCGTTGACGATGTTCTCCTCCGTGGGTTCGATGGCCGGGGAGGACTCATCTTTTTTGATGGCAAGATGTTTGGCGCCCGCCCCGTAGGCGCCGCCGCCGTAGCCGATGCCGTTTTTGTCCTTGCTGACGGCCTGCAAAATGGCCGCCGTGCCGGGCATGGTCTGGGCGCTGGCGGCAAAGTCCGATCCCTTGAGGACGTGTTCCTTGTAGAACTCATAGGTGCCGGAGCTGTTTTCGCGGCTGTACACGGTGATGGGGGCGTCGGGTCCGCCGAAGGCCTTCCAGTTCTTCACTTTGCCGGTGAAGATGTCCTTGAGTTGGTCGAGCGAGAGCTCCTTGATGGGGTTCTGGCCGTTCACATACACCGAGAGGCCATCCAGGGCGACCTTGTATTCGACCGGGCGTTTGCCGCCGAAAGTCCTCATGCAGTTGGCGATTTCGGAGGCCTTGGCCTTGCGGGACGCGTCGCACAGGTCGGTGGTCTGGTTCTGGAGGGCGGCAAAGCCGATGCCGGAGCCGCCGCCGCTGACCTGGATTTTCACATCCGGATGGCTTCTCATGTACGTCTCAGCCCATTTTTGGGCGAGGATGACCAGGGTGTCTGAGCCCTTGACGGTGATGTTGCCGGCCTGGGCGCCGGCGCTGGTGACGGCCGCAAGGGCGCCAAGCAGGAGAAGATGTTTCAAAAGTTTCATGGGGATAGATTAGGGAGAAATTTCTCTTTAGGTAAGTGACATTTGGGTGACACGCTCAGAATTTCCACGTCATGTCGGTCTGGACGTGCATGGCTTTATTGTTCGGCTCGCTGACACCGCCGAGATTGGAATGAATCAGCTGATTGAGAAAGCAGCTGAAGGTGAGCGTGAGTGAATCGGTGAACGAGTAATTGGCCTTGAAGAGGTGGCCTTTGACGTTCGTGCCGCTGTAATAGCCTGCTTGAATGCCTGAGGGGGACGACTCATTTTGATAGTACGCACCGTTGTCGTCATCCACCAGCTGGTCATAGGTCGCATCCGCTTCGAGATACTCGTAGCGATAGGAAATATCCCAAGTGCCCTTGGTGCCGGATTTGCCGAAGGTGATTCCCGCCCAATAGCCTTGGTTGTTCTCGTTGTTTTCAAGCGCGCCCACGTTGTTGATGAATTCGCCCTGAAGCTTGATCGGAAAGGCCCCGGTGTAGAGCGGGAACGAGTCCAGTTTGTAGGTCACGCTGGCGTCCCCGATGATGGGCGCGTAGTTGTTGACTAGAACCACGCTGGATACGCTATTCTTATCCGTTATGGTCGTGCGCGTGTTGCCCTGATTGAGGTAGGGCACACTGGTTGTCGTGAGGTTCTGGGGGTTGACGATGGTGTAGCCGCCCAATCCCAGCGAGGTGGATAGCTTCGGAGTCCAGTTCGCATTCCACATGGCTTGGCCGCCGAAGAGGCCCGGCGCCTGAACGGAGCCAGTATTTTTGGTACTGCTGTTGCCGTTGATGACTTCCTGGTCCTGCACAAAGGCACCGGTATTGAGGACGATGGCGTGTTGGTCATTGAAGGTGTAGCCGGCCTGCAGCGCCGCGCCTTCCGGTGTCCAATCATTGTCGAAAATCATGGGCGTGAACTGGAGCGGGTTGATCATCTTACCGATGGTCGTGGAAAGGAACCAGCCGTCATTGTTCAGGGGTGTCCATTTTCCGTAGGCCGTATCGATGTAGATGTTCTTCTTTGTGCCGTTATCCTGCTCGGTGCTGTTGCCTGAGTTGGCATTGCCTGCATTGTTAAAGCTTCCGCTTGTGGCCGGATCATCGGAGGTCAGGCTAAACCCCGTCTCCACGCTATCCAGCATGGATACCACAACGCCCACCCGAAGCCGGTAGCGGAAACGGTTGCGGTCCGTGAAATACTGGTTGCCGTCGGTGCTGGCCACCTGATCGTACCGCCCGCGGAAATCGCCGCTGAACTTATACCCCGTCACCCAGTCGGGCATCCCGGTCTTGGCCTGGAACGCCGTGGTGAATCCCTTGTCGGATTCATCGCGCAGTTCCTGCGCCTCCTGCGTGGTCAGGATGCCCTTGTCCACGAGCTTGTCGAGCAGCGCGTCCGAGGACTGCGCGTGGGTCTGGTTGGTGAGAGCCATCAACGATGTGGCGCCGGCGCATAAGGCCACGGTGGTATAAGATCGAGAGTTCTTGATGGGCTTCATGATATTATTATTTAAACCAGCGGGTATATTGATTTCTTCGGGTTACGGCATCGCGTCGGAATTGTTACAATCCGGTGACGAAAACCGGCGGTTCTTAGAGGGGCTGGGCCACCCAGCCTCAGATTTGCCACCCGGGTACGCTTCTCGCACCCCTGCCTCCGGCGTCCCGGTTATTTGTTCCGCTTCAACAGGTATTCCGCCAGCGCTTCGAGCGCCGCCGCCTTGCCCCGGAACGGTTTCAAAGCGCCAAACGCCTTGGCCGTCAGCTGCGCCGCAATCTTCCGCGATGCCTCCAGGCCTACGATAGACGGGTAGGTCGCCTTTTGCACCGCCACATCCTTGCCCGCCGTCTTGCCCAGCTGCTCGCTGGTCTGTGTCACATCCAGAATGTCGTCGATGACCTGAAACGCGAGGCCCACATGATAGCCGAAGTCGGTGAGGGCCGCGAGCTGTGCGGGCGTGCAATTCGCGCTCATGCCCCCGAGCCGGACGGAACAGCAGAGCAGGGCGGAGGTCTTCCGCTCGTGGATGTAGCGGAGGTCGGCGGCGGAGATTTTCTTTCCTTCGCCCTCCAGATCCGCCACCTGTCCAGCGACGAGCTGGAGCGAGCCCGAAGCCCGGGCGATTTCCAGGATCAAATCGCGGTGCGAGTACCGGGGCCAGCCCTGCGCCTGGGCGGCGATTTCAAATGCCTGCGTCAGCAGCGCATCCCCCGCCAGCACGGCAATGCCCTGGCCGAAGACCTTATGGTTGGTCAGCTTGCCGCGGCGGTAATCATCGTTGTCCATCTCGGGCAGATCGTCGTGGATGAGCGAGTAAGTGTGGATGCACTCGACGGCGCACGCCAGCGGCATGGCCGCAGCCTCGCTGCCCCCGCAGGCGGCGGCGGCGGCGAGCAGGACCGCGGGCCGCATCCGCTTGCCGCCGGCGAAGAGCGAGTAGCGCATGGCCTTGTGGAGGGTGGCGGGTTTGGTCTTCGCGGACGGCAGGAACCGGTCGAGCGCGGTGTTGACGGCGGCGGTGCGGGAGGTGAGGAACGTGTCCAGGTGAAAGGATGGTTTTGTGGCGGCCATAAAATTGTCGGTAGAAAATGCCGGAAAGCCGGGCGCATTTGAAGGGAATTATTTCATTGCCTTCGGGCGCGGGGCATTTATGCTCATCAACTCGTATCGAGCTGATTAAATCATGAACGCTGAACTTTGTAAAAGAGCCAATGAAAAGGTTGGCAACCCGAATGTCCTCGTCAACATCGTGTCGCGCCGCGTGCGCCAGTTGAATTCCGGCGGCGGCGGCCTCAACCGCCCTCTCATTGCCGATTACGGCAATCTGGGCATGGCCGACATCGCCCTGCGCGAAATCTTGGAAGACAAGATTGGCTGGGAATTGCCGGAAATCGTTGCTCTCGTGCGTCCGGTGGCCAAGAAACGCAAGAAGCATTGAAGTTTTTTTCAGGGACTCCCGCAATGGAGTCGGCGCCAGAAACCCCGCTGCACGGCGGGGTTTTTATTTTTAATCCGTGAAATCCGCAGCCGCTGCGGCTAAGCTCAATCCATGGCCGACATCGTGACCAATTCCAAAGCCCGGCGCGATTACCACATCCTCGAGACGTTCGAGGCGGGCATCGTCCTGCACGGCACCGAGGTGAAATCCCTCCGCGCCGGCAAGGGCCAGATTGCCGACGCCTTCGCGCGCATCGACAACCACGAGGCCTGGATCTACAACGTCCACATTGACGAGTACTCGCACGGCAACCTGCAGAACCATATCCCCAAGGCGCCGCGCAAACTGCTGCTCCATAAATCGGAGATCCGCAAGCTGTTCGAACTCGGCTCCGTCAAGGGCAACACCATCGTGCCGCTGTCCTTCTACTGGAAGAATGGGAAGGTGAAAGTCGCGCTCGGCGTCGGCAAGGGTAAGGTGGAATACGACCGGCGCGATGACATCCGGCAGCGCGAGTCCGACCGCGAGCTCAAGCGCGCGACGATGCACTGGAAGAAAGGGAAGTAAGCCCGGTGATGGCGTTCGGCAAAAGCCGTCGCTGGTTGAGCGGGAACCCGATCCGGGAGCGCAGCTGCCGCGTGCAATGCGAATGGCATCCTTCCGGTGGGGACCGTAGCCGGGCAGTTAGAGCCGTTCTTGGCAACTGTGGGACAGGTAGGGCGCGACACTCCGTGCGCGCCGCCCCGGGCCTAAGGTGACGCGGGTTGGCAACCGCGGCGGGCAGGGGACTGCCCACCCTACCCCTGATGTTCCAAGGTTAAGTTGAACTGCCATATAAAAAACCGGCCCGGGATGGTCCCGGGCCGGCGCAGAGAGTTTTTTGGGCAATCAGAAGCCCACGGAAGAGCGGGTGCCTTGCTTGGTGATTTCTTTTTCACCTTCCCAAACAGCCAGGCCGCTCTTGGTATCGGTCAGCGAGAGCTGAAAGCTATAAGTGGTCTGGCGGGTGTTGCTGGCCCGTGCGGTCAGCTCGATGATTTTTCCTGATAACGTAAAGTCCGGGGTGCGGGTGGTTTTCACATCATTTTTGAATTCATTCTCCTGCTGGAGGCCCTTGGCCATGGGATCCTCCGCGCTGCCGCCCAAGCCCAGGGTGGTCGTGGTCAATGCCTTGCCGCTCTCCAGCACGCTGACACGGATTTTTTTGGTTAGCAGGTCGGTGTCGATCTGCTGGCCGGTGTTGTTGACGATGCGGCTGATGGCAAGCACGGCGGGCGGGTTGGCCACGCGATCCAGGGCGCCGGAGGCGAGCAGCTTACCCGTCATGTCATTGGCGGCCTGGATGTAATCCTGAATGTTGATCTGGCCGAGGCTGACGATGTTGTGCTGGTCGCCCGTCTGGACGTAATGGGCGCCCGTGCCGGCGCAGCCGGCTCCGAGGAAGGGCAGGGCGGCGGACAGGACGGATAAAAGAAGAGTTTTTTTCATGGGAGGATTCAGTTCAGTGAGGTTTAGTTTTCGATGAGTTTTAGGCGGAAATCCTTGCACGCAGGCGTGGGGGCTACTGCGGAAATAAAGCGGCTTTCCTTGCCCTCAATCGTGCTGCCGATCACCGCGGTGGAAAGGGAATTCACCTGCATGCCGGCGGCGTCAAACCACTCAAAGCGGTAGTTGAAGTTTTGCAGGGAGCGGGTCTGGTTGAGCAGTTCCACCTGCACCTGAAGCATCCCGCCGTGGGTCATCGTCTGGTTGACCCCCACGATGGACACCTTGCGGGCGAGGTTGCCGTCGGTGATCACGCGCGCGTCAGGAATCATCTGGCGCTGGCCCTGTTTCTGGGCGTTTTCAACGGTGTTCACCGTGGTTTTGCAGCCGGACAGCAACAGCGCGCCGACGGCCAGCAGGGGGAGCAGGGGGAGTGGGTTCATTTTAATTTGATTTGGGTCACCAGCAGCGGGCTGGTGGCATTGATGGACTTCACGTAAACGAGGTTAATTGTGCCGTCAGCGATTGTCACTGGCATTATTGGACGTCCATCGGGCGTTTTTAATTCAATCTTCCGGTCCGCCGGCGTGGGCAGGCGGCAGAACTCAAATTTCTTGGGCAGCGTGGTCCAAGTCCGTTCATCCGCGATGTTGACGGCGCCCTGATAAACCGCCGTGCTGATCTGGGCGGCGAGCCCGTACAGCCCTCCCTGCTGGCTGGCCGCCGCGTTGATGGCATAGGCGGCGATGGCTTTGGTGACGGTGGCGGCAATCGTTTTAGTGATAACTATCGGCATGTCGTTTTTGAAATCCAGGCCGATCACGCTGTCCATGTCGCACAGCAAGGCGGTGGTCACGGCGTTGGTGCCGCTCATCACCGTCAGGTCCGGCAGGAAGTTGCCGTGCGGTTGCAGCGTGGGAAAAGCCGCCCCCACATAGGAGACTTTGGCGACGATGATGGGAATATCGATGCGGATCTGGCCGCGGACGGGCGCGCAGCCGGTTTCAAAAATCACGTAGGTGGTCGGCGCCGGCGGCTGTCCCGCAATCAGGCGGTCCGCCATCGCCAGATCTTCACGGATGTAGGGGTTGTCCCCGAGGAATCCCGCCACGCGCTCGAATGATTTGTGCGCCCGCTCCAGATCGGAGCCGTCGGAGGCCGTGGCCATGAAGTACAGGCCGTCGAGATACACCGTGAAGGGATTGACGTAATCGGAGTAGGATTTGAGATTATTGAGCGCGGCGTAATTGGTGCCGGTCATCTGGGCCTGGAATTTTGGATCCGCCTCCGCCTTTTTGATCGCCGCAGTGTCCTTGCTCTGGGCGGCCTCTTCCTGGACTTTTTCAATGCGCTTTTTGTTGTCTTCCACCGCATCTTTCTGGCGCTGGTAGGCGCGGATGAGCTCCGGGCGCGCCTTGTCGGGCTGGCCCAGATTGAGATAGTTCAGAGCCTTGTACGTGTTCAGCATGATGCCGTCATAGGAGCGGCCTTCGTAAGCTAAATTAGCCTGATTGGACAGCAGCGCTTCTGTCTCCTGGCCAAGCCGCACTTTCGCCTTGGCGTCGTAGTCGTCCATCTTGGCCTGCGCGGTGTCAAACGCCCGGTTGCTGTCGTCATATTGGCCGTTGGCGCGCAGGATCGCCCCCTCTTCCAGCTGCCAGATCACGGTGTCCTTGTTGTCCGCATTGTGTTCCGCCATATGAGCGGCCTCCGCCAGCGCGTTGGTCAGGTTGCCCTGATGCCAGTATTTAACGGCGGTGTTTTTTTGCTCGTACGTTTTGCAGCCGGTCGCCAGCAGACCAATAAGGGCCACCCACCCGAGCGATTGAACACACGATGTGGCTGCAGTTTTAGGAGTCATTTTTTTTGGGGGAGAATCGGGTTGCTGGGCGGCCGATGATGAAACGTCACTGCGGCCGGCGCAGCACGGCGCCTTTGTCGATGCCGGTGTCGTCCAGAATATCCGCCAGCGAGGTCTTAGGATTGACTTGGGTGATCTTGACCTTGCCGACCTTGGCCTCCTCGCGGCCCAGCGATTCCTTGGTGTCGGGATCGATCAGCTCTTCGCCCAGGGCGAACACATTGAAGGTGTCGCCGACCGCCACGCCGCCGCCTTCCCCGCGGTTGATCGTCACTTCCTTGTCGCGCTTGATCAGGATTTTCGCCGGATAAATCACGTCCACCAGCCGGTTGGCAATCTTCTGGGCGAGGTCCCGCGCCACCGCCACCATCATTTCGTCGGAGAGATTGCCGTCCTTGACCGAATAGCTCCGGTTTTCTGAGATATCCTTGAAGGCGTCATTGCCGGTCTGAAGATTAGCCGATTCCAGCAGCTTGCCCGTGCTTGAATCGTAGATTTTCCCGATGACCGAAAAACGGAAGACGCGCTTCGTGGAACTGCGCCCGGTGCCTTCGAAGGTGGCGGTCTCCACGTAATCCTGGAAATCATCCACCGTCGACACCAGCAGGTATTTCGCCCCGGTGAGCTTTCCCGCCTTGGCCGCCGTTTTGGCATCCACATTGCCGGACGCGCCCAGATCCTGTTCCTTGACGATGTCGCTCAGGTCGCTGCGGCCCACGACCTCGAATTTGCGCGTCGCATTCACCCGGTCGATCAACTGGCTGTCGAGCGACTCGAGGATGCGACCCATCTCCAGTTTTTTGTCGGGCTTGACCGAGGCCTCCAGCGAGGGGGTCGGCTTGATGGAGGAAATGGCGAGCGTGGACTTGCCGCCGGCGTCCTGCGCCGGGGCGAGGACGGGCAGCAGTACGGCAGACAGAAGCGCTAGGGTGAATTTCAAGGGGGAAACTATTTTCATGGGATGTTGCCAGGGTTAAGATTCTAAAGTTTAATAAAGGCTTTTGTACACTTTCACGTTTTCTTTGGTGTCCACACGGTAATGGCTGTTTTTGAGGTATTCAGCCAGGCCCTCGATGCGCTTGACCTCGGCGTCGGTGAGCTTGCGCTGGTTGTCCAGGGTCGCGAGAAAATCCGTGGTTTCCTTCCAGCGCTCATACCCCGCCGCACTCATCTGCAGGGCGACTTTCAGGGACTGGCCGTCGTAAATATTGACTGTTTTCGACCAGGTATCGAATCCGTCGCGCGAGAGGCTCAGCTTGTGCAGCCCCGGACGCCCCCGGAAATCGCCGGGCGCGGATCCGATGGCCACGCCGTCCAGTTCTACCGTCACATCCATCGCCTGCACGGGCACGGGCTGGCCCGTCACAATCTTGTTGTCCGCTGAAACGCCGAGCGCGGAGATCAGGATCGGCTGCTGGCGCGGGTCGGCCATGGTGCAGGCGACGGTAAATCTCACCATCGCCGCCTTGGCCACCTCGGTCGGCAGGGCTTTGGCGCTCGCTGCAATCATTGCGGCCAGCTGGTCGGCGGCATCGTCCAGCAGCTCATTGATCACGTCGCTGCTGTCGGTTTTCAAATCGCCGCTGTCGCGGAAGTTTTTCTCGGCCAGCACCGTGCCCCCGCGCACCGCCCCGCCTTCATTCGCCTCCACGATCTGGTAGCTGACGCGCAGTTTGTGGGTGGTGTTGACGGTGGTAATCCCGGTGCCGCTGTAAGCTTTCCGCTCGGTGCCGTAACTGGTCAGGGCGGGGATAAGGATGTAATCCGCCCCGAGATTCTGCGCGAGGCGGAGCGCGGAGGTGTTGTCGCTCAAGGCCTGGTCCAGCGGGGTCGTCTCCGGGGTGGCGGAAACCTGCAACAAGTCCGACCGCGCCGCGTCCACGGAGGCCGAGCCGGTCCCAGAAGATTTTTGAGATTGCTGCAGCCGGGCAGTGGTCTGCGCCGAATCTTTCCGGCCCACTTCCAGCGACGCCGAGCTGGGATCCGTCACCACCGTGGTGTCCTTTGCGCGCACGGCCACACCCTGTGCCGCGTCCACCGCAGCGGAGCCGCTCGCAGCGGAATTCTGTGCGGAGGAGGCGCCCGCGGTGGCGGTCGCCCCGGAGCGCGCCGAGACGCTGACGCCGGCGGTGGAATACGATTTCAGGGCGTTGACGGTCACATCGCGGCTGATGACGGAGTAGCCTTTGCCGGCCACCCGGCTGGCCACCAGATCCTCGAGCACCGCCACCTTGTCGTTGAATTGCGCGCCGGCGCGGTTTTCAACCACGATGGCGACCTTGCGGAGCGGGGCCGGGGCGGTGGCATCGGCGGCCAGCAGCGGCCCGGCGGCCAGCCATCCGGCGATCATCAGATGAGAAGAAAATAATTTCATTAGATTAGTTTTTTAAAAAATGAGAGCTGAATTTATTTGGATGGGCTGTTGGTAGCGGGCATCGGGGCGATGGCGGGAGGGGCGGCATTTCCCGTGGGCGCGGGCAGATGCGCCGGGCGGCCATATTGATCCACCAGAACATCGTAGGGTACCTGGATGGTGCGGCCATCGGGAGTGGTTTCGGCGCGCCAGTAGCGCACCATGTGATAATCCGGGTTGAACGGCGCGGCCAGGCCCTGGGCCGCCCCTTGCACCGCACCCACCCCGAACCCCGCCACATTGCCGGCCACCACGCCCACGCCGGCGCCCACCGCCTGGCCCGCCACCGGGCCGGGATGATAGGGGCTGGTGTGGCTGCTGGCGCAGCCGGTGAACAGCAGCCCCGCAGACAGCAGGGCCAGTGCGGGGACGAAGGCGAGGGCGAGCGGGGTGTGAGATTTCATAAAAATGGGAGTGACCTTGACCAGCAGCAATCACCTTAAATCCTTGTCCGGACGGGTCAAGGCTATTTTTAACCCGGCGCTTCAGCCGCGCGGGCGCCCGCTTGGACCTCATCGTCCGGTACCGGATTTAATCAGTTGCCGTGCAGCGCTCGGCACGTTTCAATGAACCGCGTGATTGCCAAACGTGTCATCCCGTGCCTGGACGTCCATGACGGCCAGGTCACCCGCGGCGTCCAGTTCGGCGTGGCCGAGCAGGGCGGCCTCCGCAATGTCGGCGACCCCGTGGAACTGGCGCTGCGCTACAACGAGCAGGGCGCCGATGAGATGGTGTTCTTCGATATCACCGCCACTGCCCACGGGCGCGGCACGATGGTAGGGGTCATCGAGCGCGTCGCCGACCAGTGCTTCATGCCGCTCACGGTGGGCGGCGGCATCCGGTCCGTGGACGACATGTTTGCGATGCTGCGCGCCGGGGCGGACAAGATCAGCATCAACTCCAGCGCCCTCGCCCGTCCGGAGCTGATCCGTGAGGGCGCGGAAAAATTCGGCAGCCAGTGCATCGTTGTTTCCATCGACGCCAAGCGGGTGGCGCCGGACAAGTGGGGGGTGTTTTCGCATGGCGGCCGCAAGGATACCGGCCTGGACGCCCTCGAATGGGCCCGGCGGGCCGTGGCGCTCGGGGCGGGCGAGATCGTCCTCAATTCGATTGACGCCGACGGCACCAAGGCCGGGTTCGATCTGGTCATCACGCGGCGGGTGAGCGAAGCCGTGGGGGTGCCGGTGGTGGCCAGCGGCGGCGCGGGCACGCTGCAGCACATGGCCGAGGTGCTGTTGGAGGGCCGGGCGGACGCCGTGCTCGCCGCGAGCATTTTTCATTTCGGCACCCACACCGTGGGCGACGTGAAGCGGTTTCTGGCCCAGCAGAATATTCCCGTGCGGCTCTGAAGGGTGTCGGCACCGACTGGGGTCCTGTAAAAGTTGGTGCACGCATTCAATTGGAATGGTTTCAAGCAGCCCGCCCGGGCCGATTCTGGAGATTGGAAATACGAACAGCCGGTACCGCTTTACAATCGGGGCGCGGCCATTTGTAAACGACTGAAACGCGTATGGCCTGGCAGCGCCACTGCGGGATCGGTGTGGGTCACCTCGCCGATAAGATTGGAAAGTTCGGCAAGCTGTTGGGTGTGGGAATGGGCAAAATCGGCTGCCATTTTTATCTGAAATCGATGCAGCCGTCTTTGCAAATCGTTTGCTTCCGGAGCTGTTAAAGTTTTTCCAAAGCGGTGAACAGGGTCCGCGCGTTGGTAAAATGCTTCTGGCCTTCGGCAGAAACCAGCCCGAATCCCTTGCCGTAGGCCGGCCCGTTCGCCACGCAATAATCCGTCGCGCACGCGGCGATTTGTTTCAGCGCGGCGCGCAGCGCCCCCGCCCGTCGCCCGTCCGCCTCAAACTTCCACCCGATGATTTTCGTTTTTGGAAACCAGCGCCGCAGGTCCGCGATGATCTTGGGCGTGGGCACCAGCTCCACCCGCAGCCCCCCCCGCCGCGTGGGGATTTTCCGGGCAGCCCGGAGCGCCACGAAGTCGCCCGCGGCATTCGGCGCGAACAGTTTCCCGAATCCAAAATCGCTTACCGCCGCCGCATGGAAGACGGCGTCCACGTTCCTGCCGGAAAACGCTTTCAGCTTCGCCCGCAAATCCGCCGTGGTGGTGAAGGTTTTAACCGCCTGCGCCCGGCGTTCGCCCGCCCAGGTGGCGGACTCGCCGATCAGCAGGGTCACCCGGTGCCCGCGCGACGCGAGATGATTGGCGAGTTCCGTGCCCAGCCGGCCCGTGGAAAAGTTGGTGAGCCGGCGCACGTCGTCGAGCGGTTCATAGGTGGGCCCCGCGGTCACGATGCAGTTCATGTGACTCATTAACCGCAAAGGACCACCGGAACGCAAAGAAAATATCGACGCCGGCGGTCTGTTCCCGGAAAACTTCAGGTCGTGACCCCTTTCAAAGGGGTTCGATACGTCATTTTTTCCGGTGCCTGAAATCTAAAAACTCGCTTTTGCGCCCTGAAATTCCTAGCGTTTTTCACATATGAAAAAACTAAAAGTTATCCTGTATGTGGCGAGTATGGTGGCGCTGGTGTCCGCCGCGTCATCGCAACCGGTCGTCGTCAATCCGGAAAGCGCGGTGTCCACCGTTCTGCTCAAGACAGAAAAATCCTGGGACGGGGTTCGTTACGCCGCCTATCCCGCCGGACAGCCTGAAATCACCGTCTTAAAATTCATTATCCCCGCTCACACGACGCTTCCCTGGCATACCCATCCCATGCCGAATGCGGCCTACGTGGTGAGCGGGACTCTGGAGGTGGAAAACGCGGATGGCAGCCGGCATCGGACTCTCAAGGCAGGGGATGTGCTTCCGGAAATGGTCCATGCCGTGCACCATGGCAAGACGGGAGACCAGCCGGTCGAGCTGATTGTTTTTTACGCCGGAGTAAAAGGGCAGGCCACCGCGATCGCCGCCCCTGCCCCAGAAAATCTGGCCAAACCTCATGCTGATTTGCGCCCCTGACTTCTGCGGTGGCGACCGGAATTAGGGGGTGTAGGGTCTGGCATTGGAAGAATCCTTTTTAAATCTGGCTGCGGAGGCTGGCTCGGGAAATGGCTTTAAGAGCCTGTATTGAAAATACAGCGGCGGCCGTCCCTCCTGCCGCTCACCGGTCATCCCAACCGATGGGGATTGTCGTAGGGCGCGTATTTTCAAAATGGGTGAAAAGCCTTGCGCCGCTTCAAAAAAGCGTAAAAAATTAGCAGATTAATCAATTTAAAACCTCATTTTCCAAAACGGGGGATTTTTGAAAGTAACCCCCTTATCCGTTCGGAGACATCGTCTGAAACAAAGAGCGTTATGAAATTTACTTACTACATGCCCACGCGTGTTTTGGTTGGTGCGGGCTGCGTTGCAGAACATAGTCAGTATCTCTGCAGTTTGGGGCAGCGGGCCTTCCTAATGACGGGCAAATATTCCGCGGCGGCCAACGGCTCTCTGGCGGATATGTGCGCCGCTCTCGATAAGGAAGGGATTCGTTGGCAGCACTGGAATCAAGTCGGCCCCAACCCAACCCTGGAAGAGGTGCGCCTGGCTGCCGCTGCGGCCCGGGACTTTGGCGCCGATTGCATTATCGCTTTGGGGGGCGGTTCGCCGATGGATGCGGCCAAAGCCGTGGCCGTTCTCGCCGCCGGTGAAGTTGCGGTGAGCGACGAAGTTCTTCTGAGTCAGCGCCGTTTTGTGAAAGTGCTGCCTCTGGCTGTCGTTCCCACCACGGCAGGCACCGGCAGCGAGGTCACCCCCTACGCGATCCTGACCAACAACACGTTAAAAACGAAAAGCTTCCTCACGAGCGAGCAGGTCTATCCCAAGTTGGCTTTCCTCGATGGCCGCTATACCCTGGATCTGCCCCTTAAAATCACCGCCGCCACCGCGGTTGACGCCATGAGTCACGCGATCGAAGGCTATCTGGCCGTCCGCGCCACTCCGCCCGGCCAAAGCTTTGCCCTGGAAAGCCTGCGCCTGCTCGGTCCTCAGCTGAGCGCCTTGGCCGCCGGCCAGACTTTGGACCTGGCTGGGCGGGAAACCCTGCTCTACGCTTCCATGCTGGCGGGCATTGTCATATCCCAATCCGGCACCACGGCCGTCCACGCCATGGGCTACTCTCTGACCTATTTCAAGGAAGTCGATCACGGGAAGGCCAATGGCGTGCTAATGGCCGCCTATCTCCGCTACCTGACCCCCGCTCGGCCGCAAGAAATCAGCACTCTTCTCAGCGCCCTCGGCCAAGCCAACATCGATAGCCTGGCTCTGACCCTCGAGAAATTGATCGGTCGCGTCCAGCTGAACCCGGATGAAATTGATCGTTTCGCCGGGATCGCCATCCAGGCCGCCAACATTCAGAATACCCGACCACAGCCTGTTCAGGAAGATCTCAAAACCATGCTCGGTAACAGCTGCAAAAAGTGACGGCTTAACGATGAATGAACAGAGGGTCATTTTGAAATCATATGACCCGCTCCAGAAATCGGCCGGATCCCGGTTTTAGATCATCCCTCATCCCTTCGCCGCCTTAGGATCTTAAGCCTCATTTTCCGAAATTGAAAAATTAGCGTTTATCAGGGCGGATTTGCAGTTAAATTGTCCGCCGCACATGAGCAAAATTGTCGGCATCGATCTCGGCACCACCAACTCCCTGGTTGCCACCGTGGATTCAGGCATCCCGCTGGTCATCGCGGACAGCCACGGGCGGCGACTCACGCCCTCGGTCGTCCATTGGGCGGCCGCCGACGCACCCGCGCTGGTGGGACAAGAGGCCAATCGTGTGCGGCTTTTGAAGCCGGCGGAGACGGTCTATTCCGTGAAGCGTTTCATGGGCCGGCGCGGCGCCGATATCGCCCGGGAAGAAATGCTTGTGACGTATCCCGTTCAGGGCGACGCCGCCGGTGCTGTCACCATTCCCATTCATGGCCGCCATTTCACCCCGGAGGAGGTCTCCGCCGAGGTGCTCGGGAAGCTCAAGCGCGATGCGGAGGATTATTTTGGCGAACCCGTCACGCGCGCCGTCATCACGGTGCCGGCTTATTTCAACGATGCGCAGCGCAATGCCACCAAGCGCGCGGGCGAGCTGGCGGGCCTCAGCGTGGAGCGCATCCTCAACGAGCCGACCGCCGCCGCGCTGGCCTATGGGCTGGACAAGCTGGGGGAGAAATCCCGGGTCGCCGTCTATGATCTGGGCGGGGGCACCTTCGACCTCTCGATTCTGGAATTGAGCGGAGGCGTTTTTCAGGTGCTGTCCACCAATGGAAACACGCGGCTCGGCGGCGATGATCTGGACCGGCGGCTGGTGGACTTTCTGGTGGAGAAACTGCAGGCCGACCATCCCGCCGCCGCCGCGCCGGATGCCCAGGGGTTGTCCCGGCTCCGCGAGGCGGCGGAGCAGGCAAAAATTTCGCTATCCACTGAAACGGAGGCGAACATCTCTCTGCCGTTTTTGGCTCCGGGCGTTTCCTTTCATCACCGGCTCACGCGGGCCGTGCTGGAGGATCTGACGCGCGACATCATCGCCCGGACGCGCCCGCATTGCCTCCGCGCGCTGGCAGACGCGGCGCTGGAGGTAAAGGATCTGGACCAGATCATCCTGGTGGGCGGTCAGACCCGCATGCCGCTGGTGCGCCGGTTTGTAGGGGAGCTGTTCGGATGCGCGGATTTTGAGGAGACGCGGGGTAGCTTGCGCCTGGGCCGGGATTTCCACAAAGCCGGCGGACCGCAGCTCAACACCTCGCAGAATCCTGACGAGGCCGTGGCGTTGGGTGCGGCGATCCAGGCGGAGATTTTATCTGGCGGTTTCAAAAACGTGCTGCTGCTGGATGTGACGCCCCTGTCGCTGGGCCTAGAAACTTTTGGCGGCTTAATGAACGTGCTTATCCCGCGCAATTCGACCATCCCGCTCAAGGCGGGCGAACTGTTCACGACGGCGATGGACAATCAGCGCGACATGCTCATCCATGTTCTGCAGGGCGAACGCGAGCGTGCAAAGGACAACTGGAGCCTGGGACGGTTCACCGTGGAGTTCGAGGCTGCCCCGCGCGGGGTGCCGCGCGTGGGGGTTCAGTTTGAGATCGATGCCAATGGAATCCTGCAGGTCCTCGCCCGCGACACCCGGACCGGCCGCGAAAAAGTCGTGCCGATGAAGTCCGCTGTGGACGTTGATGACGCGGCGGTGCAGCGGATGGTCGAGGAATCCGTGGAGCACGCCTTTGAGGATCTGGCGGTGCGGCGCTGGGTGGAGGCAAAGCTGAAGGCGCGGGACACCCTGGCAGCGACGAAAAATGCGCTGGTCCAGTCCGCTGGTGAAATGGAGGCGGAAGAACGCGGGAATATTGAGGCCGCCGCGGGCGCCGTGGAATCGGTTTTAGCCTTGGAAAATCCTCAGACCGGCGCGGGGGACCTGAAAGCGCTGCAGGCGGCGGTGGCGGCCCTAGACGAGATCACCCGGCCGCTGGCGGAACTGCTGATGGACCGGGCGATGGAGGCGATGCTGCGCAAGCGCGGTTTGATTCAGTGAGGAAAAATTCAGCCGCTATCCGTCTGTTGCCCCCATCCCGCCTCTAAAAAAAGACGGTCCACTTTATGTTGCATATGCAACATAAAATGGACCGGGTCCTCCGGGCTTGATTTGGCGTGGGTGGCGCGCCCGCCGTGATCTCCCTCGAGTTCCCGCCTCTTCGTTATTTTTGGTGAGGCCCCATTTTTGAACTCGGGATCAGCGCGTCAGCCAGGTAAGGAGGGGGGCGATGGCCAGGGCGGGCAGATAATTAGTCAGCTCGACCTTGCGGGCCTCTAGGATCACCAATGCGATGGTGCAGGTAATCAAGCCGGCGACGGTGTTAACGGAATCCATCAGTCCAGGCGCCTCGAGCAGCGGTTTTCCACAGGCGTGGCAGGCCAGCGTCAGCCCGCCGAGAAGGGCGTACGCCGGAAACGCCGAAAGCGCGGCAGGCCATCCCACCATTTTGACGAAGCCGGTCATCGCTAGCCCGTCCATCACGGCTTTGGCCGCGAATAGATAATAATCCCCGGACACGCCCTCGGTCACCGCCCCGAGCAGTCCCAACGGCGCAGCGCAGAACAAAATCGCACAGGCAACGAAGCCCTGCCCTGAATGAGGCGCTGCGCCGGTCTGCGCGGAGGTAATCGCCCGGCTGGCGAATCGCCCCAGGCGGTTGGAGTTTTTTTGCAGGCGCAGCAGCCGTCCGGCCCAGTTGCCGAGGGTGAGGGACAGCAAGGCGATGAGCAGTTGCTTCGCGCAGGGCCAGAACGTGCCGTTGACGTGCAGCCAGACCAGCCGCAGGCCGAGAAAAGCCGCCGCCGCTCCGAGCGCGCGCCGGAAAAAATGCTGGGTGGACGCGGACAGGGGAGCGCGTTGCGCGAGCCCGAAAAGCGCGCCGATCAGGATTCCACAGGCATTGAGAAATGCGCCGGTCATCCCGTCACTCAACCAGTGCGAGACCCTGCTGCCAAGCTGGAATTTTTTTGCGCCCGCCCGCAAAGTCTGTAATCTGGGGCCGATGACCGCCCGCCAACCTGTTGCCCGCAGCCCGTGGTCCTGGATTCCCACGCTTTATATGGCGGAGGGATTGCCGAATGTGCTGGTGGCATCGGTGTCGGTAGTGCTCTACAAAAACCTGGGCGTGTCCAATGCCGCCATCGCGTTTTACACCGGGTGGCTTTATCTGCCCTGGGTCCTCAAGCCGCTGTGGAGTCCGCTGGTGGATCTCTTCCGGACCCGGCGCCAATGGATCTGGGCCATGCAGCTGCTCCTCGGTGCGGGGCTGGCCGGCGTGGCGCTGACAATTCCGGGACCGCATTTTTTCCAGCTCACGCTGGCTTTTTTTTGGCTGCTCTCCTTCAGCTCGGCCACCCACGACATCGCCGCGGACGGTTTTTATATGCTGGCGACCACAGAGCGCGAGCAGTCGTTTTTCGTCGGCATCCGGAGCCTTTTTTACCGGGTGGCAACGATTGCGGCGCAGGGTGGTCTGGTGATCCTGGCGGGGGAGCTCCACCAGCGCACGGGAAGTTACGCGACCGCCTGGTCGTCCTGTTTTGCCCTTCTGGCCGGAGTCTATCTGTGCTTCGGGCTGTATCACGGGTGGATGTTGCCGCGCCCTGCGTCCGACCGCGCCGCCGGGGCGGTTGTTGCAGGGACCTTCGGCGCGGAATTCCTGAAGACCTTCGGCACTTTTTTTCAAAAGCCGGGAATTGGCTGGATGCTTTCGTTCCTACTGCTTTACCGGCTGGGGGAGGCGCAGCTAGTGAAGCTGGTGCAGCCGTTTCTGCTCGACCCCCGCGCCGCGGGCGGCCTAGGCGTTACCAATGACCAGCTGGGCCTGATCTATGGCACTACCGGGGTCGCCGTATTCATCGTCGGTGCTCTGCTTGGGGGCTTTGCGGTGGCGCGGCACGGCCTGAAATCCTGGCTCTGGCCCATGCTGTTCGCAATTCATTTGCCCGACGCGGTCTTCATCTGGCTGGCCTATGCTCAGCCCGAAAACCTAGCCGCCATCGGCTTGGCCATCGCCGTTGAGCAGTTCGGCTACGGCTTTGGATTTACGGCTTTCATCCTCTATATGATCCGCATGGCGCGCGGTCCGCATCCAACGGCGCATTACGCCATCTGTACCGGCTTCATGGCGCTGGGCATGATGCTGCCGGGGATGTGGAGCGGCTGGCTACAGGAGCATCTGGGGTACCGGCATTTTTTCGTGTGGGTTTTGGTAGCAACCATTCCAAGCTTCATTGTCGCTGCTAAAATTCCGCTGGAGCCGGAGTTTGGCAAACGCAATGAAACCTAAAAGCTCGCTGTGGAATCTCTGGAAATAAAGGCGGGAGGAGGGGCGCGCTGTTCCATTCATCTGTGATTGGGCGGTTTCGATTCCCTGATAAAAGAATTGCATTGAACGTGCCCGCCTTCCCAGAATCCAACCGTACAATGAAACGCCATTCTCTATTGATTCTGCTGGCAGCCTTTTCGGGAATTGCCGGGGGCATTCGCGCCGAAAGTCTCTCCGCCCTCTTCACCAACGTCGCCCCGGCCGCGACGCCGGCGGTCCCGCGCCGCCCGAACATCCTGTGGATTGTGGCGGACAGTCTGGGCTACGGCGATTTGAGCTGTTATGGCCAGACGAAATACGCGACGCCAAACCTGGATCGTCTGGCTGCCGGGGGGGCGCGCTTCACCCGGTATGCTACGGGAGCCGGCGCTGGTTCGTCTGCGCAGGCCGTGCTGTTGTTTGGGCAGGAAATGGCCCCGGCCGGACAGCGGCAGCCTGGCATCGTCACCGTGACGCAGGAGCTGAAACGGTCCGGCTATCACACCGGTTTGATCGGCCAATGGGAGCTGGGCAATGAGGCGAGCGGCAGCGCTCCCTGGGACAGGGGCTTCGACGAGTTCGCCGGCTATTTTGATGCTGCGGACGCGGAAAATTATTACGTGGATTACATCTGGCGGTATGCGCCCCGGAGTCTCCTCAATGCCACCAATAACCGAATTGAGGATTTCGTCGGCCGAGAAATGCTCTATTCCAATGTCGATGGCAAGCGGGGGCAATATCTCCCGGACCTTTACACCAAGGCGGCCATGAATTTTATCAGTAACAACCGCCCAGAGTCTGCCAACCGTTATCGCCCATTTTTTCTCTTGCTGAATTATCCCACGCCGCGACCGAATGCCGCCCTGGCCCGGCGCACCGGCAATGGCATGCAGGTGCCCACCGATGCCCCCTTTTCGAGTGAGGCCTGGCCGGCCCCGGAAAAAAATCGGGCGGCGATGATTGCCCGTCTGGATGGGGATATCGGGAAGCTGGTGGAACAGCTGGAGAAGAATCAGCAGGTCAGCAACACCATAGTCTTTTTCTCAAGCGCCGGCCCGGCTCGGGCGGGGGGCGGTGTGAATCCGGATTTTTTCAGGAGCAATCTCGCCTCCAATGACCTGCGCGTGCCGCTGCTGGTCAGTTGCCCCGGGAAAATCCCGGCCGGACGGGTCAGTGATCAGCCGAGCCGCGCGGTGGATTGGGCGCCGACCGCTCTGCAGATTGCTCTGGTGAAACCGAGCGTCGGATCCCCGGGGACATCCCTGTGGTCCTGGCTGTGCGGCGAACGGACAGGCTCCTCTGCCGCCCGGAAGGAAAGCGCACGCCGACCGATTAAGGAGACCCCGCCGGCGACGGGCTCGCCGGAGCCTGGCCCGGCAGCGGCGCGCTGAAATTCCGCTGCTCCCGTTCGCGCCGGACGGCATAGCTCATCCAGACCACAGCCAGCAACACGCCCAGCAGGAACAACGCCAGCACCACCCAGGGCCATCGGTATTGAGGTGCGGGGGAAGAATCTTCAGGTTCATTCATGGCGCCCCGAGTGTCGCAGGAATCTATTCTCATGGAAATGGTTGTTTAAACCGGGCACATGTAGTCCGAATGAACTACCAAGGCGCCCAGGACGCCAAGAGCAAGAGCTGAGCCGGATTCATGCCGGCATTGAACCCGACTCCCAAAGTGGGTCAGCATCTCTCGGCTCGGTCAAGTGCCTCCTCTCCCCGCCCTCTCCTCCATTTCATGGAAGAGAGGGAGTGAAGGCAGCAACGCGTCGCCGTTGCATCCTAATCCCAACCCAGGAATCGAGATTGAAATTAAAACTTTCACCCGCTAAATGAGGCGGGCGGCTCTCGCGCAGGTCCTCCCACTCGCCCCGCGAATCAGGATTGCCAAGGCGGAGGGTCGGGGAGGATCCGGAAGGCCATGCGCGAGCAAGGGGCAGGGGCGCAGCGAAAACTCGACCGCGCGCGATTTTGGTTTAAGGTGATGGCTGGATTTCATGCACGATCAGGAATCGCCAGAAAATTTGCCCGATGCGCCAGCGCCCAAACCTGTGGCCGATCATCCCTACGCCGTTCTGCGCAACGGGGATTTTGCCCGGTATCTCACTGGCCGATTTGTGGCGACGCTGGGGCAGCAGATGCTGGTGGTGGCGATTGATTGGGAGCTGTACCGGCGGACGCACTCGGCGCTGTCCCTGGCTTTTGTGGGGCTGTCGCTGATGGTTCCGATGATTCTGTGCACAGTGCCGGCCGGGCATTTTGCTGACACTTTCAACCGCAAAAAAATCATCCTGGCTATGACGCTCTTGTTAGCGGCCTCGAGCCTCTGTCTGGCATTGATCTCCTATTTTGCCGCGCCGGTGTTTTGGATTTATTTCTGCCTGTTTGTGATCGGCGCGGCGCGGACTTTTCTGTGGCCGGCCAGCGCGGCGTTTGTGGCGAGCCTAGTGCCGCACCGGCAGTTTGCCAGCGCGGTCACCTTCAACAGCGCCGCCTTCCAGTTTTCCTGTGTGGTGGGTCCGGCGGCGTTCGGTCTGGTCGTGGCGCTGACCCCGCATGCGGAAGAGAACAACACTGCCTGGGCGGTGTATGTTTTTAACGCGCTGGCATCGCTTCTGTGCTTTGGACTGGTCGCGCCGATCCGCCACCTGCACAAGGTCAAACCCGCTGAACCGGTTTCCGCCCGAAGCCTGGTTGAGGGGTTCCGGTTTGTTTATCAGAACAAGATCATTCTCGGCACCCTCACGCTGGACCTATTTGCCGTCCTGCTCGGCGGGGCGGTAACGATTCTGCCCATGTTTGCGGATGATATTTTTCATGCCGGGGCGGAAGGATTGGGCTGGCTGCGCAATGCCATGGCTGTGGGGGCGGTGCTGTGCGCGTTTCTGCTCGCCCACCGGCCGCCGCTCCAAAAGGCCGGGCAAACCATGCTCTGGTCCGTCGCCCTGTTCGGCCTGGCCACCGTCTTGTTTGCCGTCGCCAATCCCAACAGTCTCGGTCGCTGGATTGCCCTCCCGTCATCCTCCTGGTTCTGGCTGTCCTTTGCCCTGCTTGCTGTGGCCGGCGCGGTGGACAACATCAGCGTGGTGGTGCGACAGACGCTGGTCCAGACCCTGACCCCGGACGAGAAGCGCGGCCGTGTCTCGGCCGTCAACAGCCTGTTCATTGGTACTTCCAACGAGCTCGGCGGCTTCCGCGCCGGCATCGTCGCTTATCTGTTCACCACCCCGACGGTTTTGGGCAATGCCCACGCCACCGGGGCCATCGTTTCTACCCTCACCGGCGGCCTGGGCTCGATTCTGGTGGTGCTGGCGGTCGCCTGGATCTGGCCTGAAATCCGTAAATTGGGCAAGCTGGTTTGAAACCGAACTCTGAAATAAGAGTTCGCGCCCCGTGGCAGGGCTGGCGCGGAGGCATCGCAGCGCGTTGCCTCTGCCTGATTTGGAGTTCGGTTTAAAATAGCTCCGTCATTTTTTTGCGGCACTCTGCCCGGCGGTCGCTACAATACCCGCGTGACTCCAAACCGCTTGCCCCGCAGTCTGCGCGCCACGTTCCTCGGCCTGGCCGCGAACGTGGGGCTCGCGGCGGTCAAGTTCCTTGCCGGCATCCTCGGCCATTCCCAGGCGCTTATCGCCGACGCCGTCGAATCGCTGGCGGACGTCTTTAGCTCCATCATCGTCTGGCGCGCTCTGGTCGTGTCCGAGACGCCGCCGGACGAGGATCATCCCTATGGCCACGGCAAGGCGGAGCCCCTGGCTGCCGCAATCATCTCAACCGTGCTGCTGCTCGCTGCCATATGGATTGGCTTCAACGCCCTGCATGACCTGAACGAGCCCCGCGTGGCCCCCTCGGCCTTCACCCTCGTTATCTTGATCGGTGTCATTGCAGTCAAAGAGGTGCTGTTCCGCTTTGTGCTCCGCGAATCCGCCACCTTGGAAAGCTCTGCCATGGAGACCGACGCCTGGCACCACCGCAGCGATGCCATCACCTCGTCCGCGGCATTTCTCGGCATCAGCATCTCGCTCCTTGGCGGGCCGGGGTATGAAGCGGCGGACAACTGGGCAGCCGTCGCTGCCGCTGCGGTCATCGCCTGGAACGGCTGGCGGCTGCTGCTCCCCGCTTTGAATGAACTGATGGACCGCTCGCCCGATCGCGCGCTGGTGGAAAAAATACGCGCCGTGGCCGGAACCATTCCCGGTGTTCAGGGCGTTGAAAAATGCCATGTGCGCAAGATGGGCTACCAGTTTTTCGTGGACATGCACGTGGAGGTGGATCCGCAGATGACGGTGGAAAACTCCCATCGCATCGGCCATGAGGTGAAGAATCAAGTGCGCGCCGAAATCCCGTCCGTCCGTGACGTGCTAATTCACATCGAGCCCCTCAAACCGGTGAAGAACCTCTTCGCCAACGACGAGGCGAGGAGTCTTTGACGGAATGAATCCGCTGAATTCAGAAGTGGGTTTAAGTCCCGTCCCGCCGGCTCCCGCAACCCATTTTAAAGGCTGGGCCAAACCGGGCCCGGTTCCGCCCGGCTTGGATTCCGGCGTGGCGGTGGAACCGCATGAAACGCTCGACGCTTTGAGCGGTCATTTCCGGCTGTTTCAGCTGCGCGCGGGACACCGTTTTTCCACCGATGATCTATTGACCGCGTGGTATGGCACGACCTGGTGTCCGTCCGCGCGCGCGGCGCTCGACCTCGGCAGCGGGCTCGGCACGGTGGGCATGATCTGCGCCTGGCGGCTGCCGGGCGCAAAGCTGGTGACCGTGGAAGCGCAAGCTGACAGCGTGGCGCTGGCCCGAAAGTCCGCGCGCTACAATGGAATTGAAGACCGCTATGAAATCCGCGCCGGCGATTTTCGCGCGCCGGAAATTGTCCGGGCGGACGAAAAATTTGACCTTATCACCGGAAGCCCGCCGTATTTCCCGCTGGGCGCCGGCGTCGAGAGCGAGCATCCCCAAAAGCTCGCCTGCCGCTTTGAGCTCCGCGGCACGGTGGCGGATTATTGTGCGACTGCTTCGAAGCATCTCGCCGCCGGCGGTTTTTTTGCGTGCGTGTTTCCCTATGAGCCCGCTCAGCGCGCGCGCGTGGAGGCGGGTGCGCGCGCTGCCGGACTGATCATCGTCCGCCAGCGCCCGGTGGTTTTCCGCGAGGGCGATCCGGCACTGGTTGGCTTGTTTGGATTAATGCGCGCCGACGATTTGCCCGAGGGATTCCGGGGTCAGACGTGGGTGGAGCCGGAGCTCGTGATCCGCACGCGTGACGGAAAAATTCATCCGGAATATTCCGCAGTGAAGCTCGCCATCGGTTTTCCGCCCTGACGATAAGCCCGGGACTCCCCTAAAAACTCTTTCGTAATACCGCCATCTTTGGGGTTGGAAATAACTATCCACTTTAAAACTTGAAACCTTGACGCGATTTTCGCTTCTGATACTTAGGCGGGGTGGATTTTTCCAAAGCAAAAAAATGCACTCCCGGCTTCACGCTGATTGAATTGCTCGTTGTCATCGCCATCATCGCCATTCTGGCGGCACTGCTTTTGCCGGCATTGTCCTCTGCCAAACAGCGCGCCTGGACCATCACCTGCAATTCCAATCTGCATCAGATTGGCTTGGGCATGGTGATGTTTGCGGACGACGCGAACGGTTTTTATCCAAAATCCGGCAAGAGCATCCCGTGGAACAATGTGGATCCCGACGCGCCCGCGAACGCCTGGTTGCAGCAATTATTTTCCTACACACAAAGTACCAATATTTACCGCTGCCCCTCCAACAAGCTGATGCCGGCGTCGGATCAGTCTCGTTTTAATTATTTCAACGGCGCGCGCGCGGCGTATGTGGCAGCGGGCTATAACGCGGCGGCGATTGATTCGCGGCGGATAATGCTTCCGTCCGCGCAGGTCGTGTCTGGCGATACGCTAGATTTTGCCCCGGAAGACGCAGATAAGGATGATTATTCCCAGAACTGTGTGGGCGGTGCGGTCAACGGCCTCCCGTGGTTGGAGTGGCAGGCGCACAGCAAAGGCCAAAATATTCTTTTCGCGGACGGTCACGCCAAGTGGTTTAAGGGCTTTAATGCGGCGGAAATGACTTTCCGCTACGATTCGATGTCGGGCTGGCAATAAGCAGTATCATTTAGGGGCATCATTTTCATTTTGCGCATGCCGCCACTTAGCGGTTTAATATTGCCCATATGAAAATTGTTCTCGCTTACTCGGGCGGACTCGACACCTCGGTGCTGATGTCCTGGATCAAGGAAAAATACAACGCCGAGATGATTGGCTTCTGCGCCGATGTCGGCCAGGAAGAGGAACTCGACGGACTCGAGCAGAAGGCCATCAACACCGGGGCCTCTAAGATTTATATCGACGACCTGCAGGAGGAATTCGCCCGCGATTTTATTTATCCGATCCTCCAGGCCGGCGCGATTTACGAGGGTCAGTATTTCCTCGGCACCAGCATCGCGCGGCCGCTCATCGCCAAGCGCATGGTAGAGATTGCCAAGAAGGAAAAAGCCGATGCCATCGCGCACGGTGCGACGGGCAAGGGGAATGACCAGGTCCGCTTCGAGCTCACCGCCGCCGCGCTCGCGCCTGATTTGCAGGTCATTGCGCCCTGGCGCGACGAACGCTATCGCGCGGAATTCCCCGGTCGCCAGCAGATGATCGACTACTGCGCCCAGCACAAGATCCCGGTGCAGGCCAGCGCCAAGAAGCCCTATTCGATGGACCGCAACCTGCTGCACATCTCCTACGAGGCCGGCATTCTCGAGGACCCGTGGTTTGACTCCTATGATTTGAAGAACCGCAGCTATTTTACGACGCTTTCCGTGCTGCCGGAGGACGCGCCGAACAAGCCGGAATTCGTCGAGCTGGAGTTCGTCAAAGGCGACTGCGTGGCGGTCAACGGCAAGAAGCTCAACCCGCTCGGGGTGATGAAGACGCTCAATAAAATCGGCGGCAGGCACGGCGTGGGTCGGGTGGACATGGTGGAGAACCGGTTTGTGGGCATGAAATCCCGAGGCGTGTATGAGACGCCCGGCGGCGCCATCCTGCATTTTGCACATCGCCAGATGGAATCGCTGACCATGGACCGCGAAGTGATGCACCAGCGCGACGCATTCATCCCCAAGTACGCCGAGCTGGTCTACAACGGCTTCTGGTATGCGCCCGAACGCCTCGCGCTGCAGGCTTATGTGACCGAAAGCCAGAAGAACGTAACCGGCACCGTGCGCGTGAAGCTCTACAAAGGCAACATCATGGTCAGCGGCCGCAAATCGCCGGTGAGCCTCTACAACCCGCACATTGCCACCATGGAAGCCGACCCGACCAAGGCTTACAACCAGGACGACGCCACCGGCTTCATCCGCTTGAACGCGTTGCGCCTAAAAGTCGCGGCCAAGGTTCAGGGGAAAAAGAAATAGCATCGGCATGGTGGGAGTCGTGCAAGCCTCCGCATTAATGTGGACGACTAAATATAGTGTAACCGGCGTCCCTTGTCGGCGTCTTCCCCTGTGTGGTCGCACTCGAAAACCACGCGAAAAAACAATAAACTAAAACCACGTTTCAATACCTATGAAAAAACTTATCATTGCCGCCGTCGCCCTCTGCTGTGCCACTGCCCTAGTGGTGCAGGCTCAGGACGCCCCCAAAAAAGCTAGCAAAAAAATGACACCGGAACAGAAGCAGCTGCAGTCAGACATGCTGGCTAAATATGATGCCAACAAGGACGGCAAGCTCGACAAGACCGAAAAGGGTTCCATGACCCAGGAGGAGAAAGACGCCTGGGCCAAGGCGTTCCCGGCCCACGCCAAGAAAAAGGCGGACGCCGCTCCGGCGACCGATGCCCCCAAGTTGGATGCCCCCAAGGCCGACGCTGCCAAATAATTCCAGCTTCTCTTTAGTTTGCAACGCCCCGCTGATTTCAGCGGGGCGTTTTTAGTGCTGGGGGCGCCTCTTGAAATGTTTTGGTGCGCCGTTTTTCAAATGACTGTTCAAATCGGTGGGATGATTTGCTACCTGCCGGTGTAACGAATAGGCGGCCTTTATTTTGCACGGCAGCAGTTCCTCGAGTTCCAGATAGGTTTTTGAGGTCGATGTGAGCAGAGCCGGTCAGATAGGGATACAAAAGCGGCGAGGCGGTATCCCCCATGTAAGTGGCACGCCCTTGGCTTCGTCTGGCAGTCTTCTGCCTGCCGCCATTGCCAATCAACGCGTAATGGTTTGCCACGACGGCGGGCACAGAGTAACGCCCCACCTGTCTCACCGTTGCCAAGAACTGCTACATCTAGCCATGCCCCGCCAACTTTTATGAAAATTTGACTCGTTTTGATTTTTCAGATGGGCACGCCTCCCGCACCACTCGAAAGCGACCCCCCCCCCACTATCCCAATAAAAACTCAAATGAAGATACGTCTGCCCTGAGCAGCCGTGCACTTCACCTTGACGTTGCCGCGCAGCGGTTTATTTTCGGCGGATGCAAAAAGTTTCACTGTTGTTTTTTATTCTAGCATTCATGGTGGCAGTGGCGTGCGGTCAGGACGCTGCCACTCAGGAACAAATCGGCAAGGTGTCCGGCCAGGTCCAGGACCTGCTGGAGGCCCAGGTTGCGCAGGCCAAGCATATCGCGGCGCTGGAGAAGGAGATCGGCGAACTGCGCGACAAGCTGAACCAGCCTGCTGCAAACGACGATGCGAGCGCGGAGGATCTCAGAAAACTCGCTGCGCAGGTCCAGGAGATCGACCGGAAACGGCAGGCGGATAACGAGCGAATTCTCAAAGCCATCGAGAAGATTGGAAAATCCGGCAGCGGCTCCACCCATAAACTCCCGGCGGTTTCAAGCGACTCCCCGGCGCCCGGCACCAAGCAGAAGGGGTACGATTATGAAATCCATTCCGGCGATACGTTGTCGTCCATCGCCAAAGCGTATCGCGACCAGGGCGTCAAGGTGACGACCGCGCAGATCCTTGCGGCGAATCCGGGTTTGAACCCCAACGCGCTGTTCGCGGGGAAGAAGGTTTTCATTCCCGATCCGAACGCAAAGTGAGTTGTGGTAAGGCCGTTCCCGAAAATGGCGGCCGGGGCCGGTTGTCGTCTGCGCCCCTGACCCGTCTTCTTCATCTTTGTCAGTGAGGTGGGAGATCTGTGTCATCTGTGGCAGTTCAACGTAACCGTGGCACATCGGCGGGTACTCTTCTGCCCGCCGCTGCTGCCAATCAAGGCGTCCTGGTTTGCCACGCCGGCGCGTGCAGAGTGTCGCGCCCCACCTGTCCCCAAGTTGCCAAGAACGGCTCTAGGGCAAGCGATTAATCTCCGTCCGGTTCATCCGGACGGACTCTGGCGGTTCACTTCAACAGCGCGATGAAAATCACCACCGCCAGGGCGATACGATACCAGCCGAAGGCGATGAAGGTGTGCGTCTGCACATAGCGCAGCAGCCATTTCACGGTCAGGAAGGAGATGACGGCGGCCACGGCGGTAGCGAGCAGGATCAAGCCCCAGTTTTCATGGGGCGCGAGCGGGTTGGGATGGTGCAGGGCTTTGAAGATTTTAAGGCCGCCGGCGGCGAGCAGGGTGGGAATGCCGACCAGAAAGGAAAATTCCGTGGCGGCGGGTCGGGCCAGTCCGAGCAGCAGGCAGAACAGGATGGTGGAGCCGGAGCGCGATGTGCCGGGAAAAACCGCCGCCACCAACTGGCCAAGGCCCACGGCGACGGCGATGGTCCAGGTGACTTCGCGGCCGAGTTTTTTTCCGCGCAAAAAGAATTCGATGGCGATAAAGGCGAGTCCGCCGAGGAGCAAGGCCCAGGCGACGGGCGCGACGTGTTCCGGCAGTTTGACGTTGTAGTGATCCAAGGCCAGGCCTCCTGCGCCGGTGATGGCGAAGGCGGCGAGAATTTTCAGGAGGTAGCCCTGCGTCTCCCGGTCGCCGAGCTCAAAGACAAATTTGAAGAGACGCTGGGGGAAGAGCGGCAGCACGGCGAGGACTGCGCCGCATTGGATGGTGACGTTGAAAAGGTCGCTCTGATGCGGCAGCCAATGTTCGGCGATGAGCAGGTGGCCGGTGGAGGAGACGGGGAGGAATTCGGTGATTCCCTCCAGCAACCCCAGCATGATCGCGACAATCCAGTCAGGCATGAGTCATTTGGACGTGAAATGGGGGTGCGGGGCAAGCCATAAACGCAGAGTGATGAAGAATCCTAGATTTTTTTGCGCCAGAATTTTTTAGTTTTTGCGGCGGCCTGTTTTACCTTGAGCTGGCCCAGAACCGAGTGCCAGCCGATGTAGATCCTGTGCCATTGGGTTTCGGTGTTGCGCAGGGCGTTTTCATGCGTCTCGCTCAGATGGTGCAGCGACGGGGTGTTGCTGATGAGCTGGATGATTTCATCGCGCGAGGGCGTGGTGGATTCGATGGCGGCGAAGATGGATTCCAGTTCCTGTACCAGGATGCTTTTGAGTTCCAGGAACTGGGTTTCCTGCGCCGGACCAAATTTTTTGGAGCGGGCGACGGTGAGGTAGTGATTGAACTGCTTCCAGCATTCGATGTGGGTTTCAATCTGGCTCACCAGCAGGCTGAGTTCTTTGGGGGTCATGGGGTTTGGGCGGGGTGCGGGTTTTCCCCGGTTTGCGGAGCGAAGTAAATGAGGACGCCCGTCCGCAGTTCGCGGGCCGTGACGTGCAGGCTGCCGAAATAAAGGCTCACTTCCGTGAGCGGAAGCTGCGCCGCCCGTGCCTCGCGGAACAGGGACAGGACGCCATTGCCGACCTCCTGAAGCAGCCTGCGGGGATACGTGGCGGGAACGGTGGTGGCCCCGATGGTGCCGTCGAGGTTCACCATCATGCTGCCGCTCGGAAGTGGCTGGACGGCGGCGCGGCTGCGCCGCGCGCGCCATAGTTTTTTTAGGAATCCCATGCGGCGATAATTTTTTTGGTTTTTTCGAGCAGCGGCCGGTCGTCCTCCCCGGCCGGCCAGGCGGCAAGGAAGGTTGTTTTTCCCTGTGGCAGAAGCAGGCAGTTTTTTTCCGGGCCGTGTGCGGCCATATACAGAAGCGGTCCGGCTTCCATATGGTCCCCCAGTTTTTTTGAGATTTCCGTCGCGAGGCGGATCCAGGCTGCCAGGGGTTTGGCGGCTCCGGTGCCCAGCGCCGCAGGCTCGTTCCGGCGGTCGGCGGGGGCGCTGACGACCCATTCGGCGCCGGCACGCGCGAGCAGTGAGAGTTTCCTGCGGGACTGGTCCTCGTCTGACAAAAAGGATTCACCGAACGGGGGCGGGGTCTCATCCATCTCCTGCGCGGATTTCAGAAGCAGGGTGGGGAGGGGCTGGTGAATGGTGCGGGGACGTTCGGGCTCGGGCGGCAGGCTTTCAAAGGCACCGGACTTCCAGGCAAGGATCCGGCGGAGCGCCACTTCGCCGGACAATCCCTCGGCCTCGGCATCGATCAATTCGCCATTCTGCAGCCATAGTTTGGCGACGAGTGACTTGCGGGTGATCCGCAGGACGCTGGACGAGCGGGCGAGCCCCTCTATCTGGAGGAGGTCCAGGAGGCTCTTGCTCTGAATTCCCCGAAAGCCACTCTCTTCGTCCTGCCTCAGCAGCGATTCCAGGCAGTCCAGGAATGTTTTTGAATTCCGCTGCATGTCCGGTTTAAGCCAGAACAGGTCGACTCCCAGCGCGTAGGCGCGCGCGCGGAACTCCTCGTCCTCCAGTCCGCTTAAAACCACCGTGCGCAATTGCGGAAAGCGGCGGTGAACGATGGAGAGCACCTGCAACCCGTCCATTCGGGGCATTTTCAGATCGCTAATCAGAAGTTGGAACGGTTCGGCTTCCAGCATCGCCAAGGCCCGAGAACTGGAAAGGGCCGTCCGGACCTCTGGGCGGCTCGGCAGGTCCGCGAAAATTTCACGGCACGCCTCCAGCCAGTCGGCGTCATCGTCCAAAACCAGGATTTTATGGGTGGCCGTCATTTGTGGGAATAAAGGGCTAAGTCCGCACTGCCCAAAACTCTAGAGGGTATCTCATGCCCTTTCCTCAGCATTCCCCGTTCCTACCGACAAACGACCTAATCCACGAAAGGATTTCTTGAATTGGGACAGGGCGCCGATCGGGGAGTCCTAGGACGGGACAAAAGACGGGACAAAGGTTGCACCCAACCCCCCAAATCTATAGGCTTTCGGCTATCTCATCCATGGCCCGGTATTTGCTCGATTAGCGGTAGGCGGTCCGGATGAACCAGCCCGAATCCACATGAGTTTTGTCAAAAAAAAATTGGCGGATTTGATTCAGAGAGTCGCGGGTAGTTCCGGGGAGAGTGAGTCAGCCGCGGCCCTCTCCGCTGCTGCCCTGGCCGGGGCAGACACTCTGCAGCTGCCCTTGACTCCTCTTCTGTCGGGGTTATCCCCGGATTTGAGAGCCAGGATTGTGGCAACGAATACTGCGGGGCGGGTGCTTTCGTTGCCGAAGGACTCTGTTTTGGCGCAACTGGAGACGGGCTCGGTTAAGATCAGTTTTGGCGAATTGCGCCAGCGGGTTCCTGGTGTGTTTGTCCCCGGCACTCCTGAATTGGATGCCAAAATGATTGCCCTGCACTTAAATCAGATTCTGGCGCAGCTCAATCCGGAAGACTTGTCCCGCCGCGCGGTCGGACAGAAAAAAGTCCAGGTTTCCGACGATATCGCCAGTCCCTTTGGCGCGGGCAGTCCAGGGGTGGCGCTGCCGTTGCCGCCTTCCCCTGGGGCCCTGCCTTTGGCGGTCGGATTACTGATTTCTCCGGGGCCGGTCTTGGCAGAGCCTCCGCCGCTAGTGGTGGTGTTAGGTGCCCTGTCCGGGCGCTGGCCCGAGTCCCTGAGAATGGAGCTCGATCAGCTGGGGTTACGGGATGCGCCGGTCGCCCTTCCCCTAGAGCGGGTCGAGTTGTCGTTGCAACGCGGCCGCGCGGTGTTTGCCTGGCGCGAGCTCCGGGCATGGATTCCATCGGTGCCGGGGGGCGTCTCCGTTCAGGACGACCTGCAGCTGGAACTGCCGCTGTCGGTCCTCGTGCCGTTGTTCTTTGCCCGGAAAAATGGGCCTGAAAAAGCCCTCCAAAAAACTACAGTTTCAGCGGAGATCCCCACTCTGTTCTGCCGTCAGCCAGCGTCCGCTCCGCTCCCCTTGCCGGCGGTTGGAACGGTGGCGTCGGTGCCGGATGCAAATTATTTTAGCGGCGAGAGCCGGCCGCAAACGACGGATTCGGAGTTCTGGCGCAAGGGGGGCACGGATTTTCTATCTCGCGCCGCCACCCCGGCGGAGGTGGTTGCCCGGGCCATGGAACTGCCGGCGGTGGCGGGGGCGGTGGTGGCGTTGCCGGACGGCCTGAGGGTGGCCAGCCAGATTCCGGCGGGGTTGAATGGGGACACGTTTGCGGCGTTCATCCCGCAGATTTTCACCCGGGTGAAACAATGTTCCCAGCAGCTGCGCATGGGGGAGATGAACAATTTGAGTTTCACCGCGGGTAACGTGCCCTGGAAGATTTTCCGGGTAAACGCCGTTTATTTCGCGGCGTTCGGCCGGGCCAATGAAGCCCTGCCGGGGGCCGAATTGGCCGCGCTGGCCGCATTGCTCGACCGCCAACCCGTTTAATTCACTATGGCTATCATCAATCAGGCGACTAAGGAACTGCAGTTAAAAATCGTTTACTATGGTCCAGCCATGGGCGGTAAGACGACGAATCTGGTGCAGGTGCACGACCATATCCAGACCCCGGCCGGACACAAGGGCAAGCTGGTTTCCCTGGCAACGAGTTCCGACCGGACGCTTTTCTTCGACTTCCTGCCGATTGAGTCGATGACCATCAAGGGGTTCAAGACCAAGTTCCAGCTCTACACCGTTCCGGGGCAGGTGGTCTACAACACCACGCGGCAGCTGGTTTTGCGGGGTGTGGACGGCATCGTGTTCGTAGCGGATTCCCAGTACGAAAAAATGCCCGAGAACGTCGAGGCGTTTCAAAACTTGTGCGACAATCTGAAGCAGCTCAAGCTCGACCTCGGCGAAATCCCCTATGTGCTTCAATACAACAAGCGGGATCTGCCTAATGCCGCGCCGGTAGCGTATCTGGATTTTTTATTGAACCGCCGCGAGGTGCAGGTGCCCTCCTTTGCCGGGACCGCGCACAAGGGGGAGGGCGTCTTTGAGGCTTTGAACATGGTCACCCGCCTGTTGCTGCAAAAATACCTTCACCAGGAAGTTTCCCCCTCTGTGTGACATGGCTACGCTGCCCCAGCTCGTCGAAGAGGACATCCAGCGGCTCGATGAAGTGCTCCGGGAGTTTGTGGCCGCCGCCGATGCCCGGGTGGCGCTGGTCATCGACAAGGGCGGTTTTCTTATCACCCATCAGGGCGAGGCGCAGGGCTTGGACCTGACCAGCATCGCTGCCCTGTCTTCCGGCGCGTATCTGGCAAGCCAGACTATCGCCGGCCTAGTGAACGAGGTTCACTTTGACAGCATCTATCAGCAGGGGGAAAACCACAGCCTTTTTGTCGTAAACATTGATGAGAACTGCATGCTGGTGGTGATCTTCAAGTCCCAGACGGGAGTGGGGCTTGTGAAATACTTCGCTGCCGCCGCCGTCCAGGGCATTGCCTCCCAATTGCAAGTCGCCCGGAAACGCGCGCCCGAGCTGGGCCTGGATTTATCGGTCCTGAATGTCGCCGAACCGGGCCGCTTCTTCCGTAAGCGCGAGTCCTGACCGGACGCATCCGGGCGGAATCCGCGGCCTATCATGCAGACTGATCCTGTCACCGCTTACAAGTGGCTGTGGGCGCCGTCGCAGAACGGTTTGTTCTGGGAATGTTTGCAGCCGCACCACGCCACGGTTTTGGCTTCGGTGATCTCCACCCGCTGCGGTGAAAAGCCCGTGCCCTTGTGGGCGCCGTCGCAGAAGGGCTGCGACTTGGACTGGCCGCAGGAGCACCAGTAATAAGTGCCAGGCTCAACTTTTTGGACGAGGGGGGATTTCTGCGCAATATGGGGTTCGCTCATGGATTCTTTGTAGTCGCGATTTGAATTGAAGTAAACCGCTAAAGCCGTTCTTGGCAACTGTGGGACCGGTAGGGCGCGTCACTCCGTGCGCGCCGCCCCGGGACATCAGGTGACGCGTGGGTTGGCAGCCGCGGCGGGCAGAGGACTGCCCGCCCTACCCGCCGATGTTCCAAGGTTCAGTTGAACTGTCATATTTATTTTCACTTGAGACCTCAGTGTCGGCCCGCGGTATCCAATCGGTGTCCCGCCTGTTTTCCCGCCGGACCCGGCATTTTACCGCCAGACTCCCAGCGCAATGAGTTCCTCGGTCGCCGTCTGCGCCCAATCGTGACGGTTCGCCTTGGGGCTGGCCGGGCTGGGGTGCAGGATCTGGCCGACGCGAATCCCGGTGCCGGCGGATACCCGTTCCCCGCAGTCCCGGGCGAAGGCGCCGACGCCGATGAGCCATTCCGGTTTGAGAATCGCCAGCACTCGGCGGAGATGGGTGTCGCAGGCGGCGAACAGGCTTTCCCGCTCCGCCCGGGGCAGCCGGTCGGGCGTGAGGTTCGCTCCGCTGGCCGAGAGGAAAGCGAGCGGGCAGTAATTGGCAACAAAATGAGCGGCAAAGAATTTTTCCGGCGACCCGAACCGCTTTGAAAAGAGGCCCCAGAACCGGCGGCCGCTGACTTCCGAGCGCGGACATTTCAAACCCATGATGGGGCGGCGCGGATGCTCTGTCGCCGGGCGGCCGATGGGGGCGCGGAGATGCATCCAGTCGCGGACTGCGGCGATTTCGCCGAAGGGAATGCCTGTCTGCACCATGCCGAACGGGCCGGGATTCATGCCCAGAAAAACCACGCGTTTATGCCCTCCGTCAAAGCGGCGCAGATAGGCCTCGTGCATGGGGCGGGCATAGGTGAGCGGATGATAAACCTGCGCGACGGGTGCCGCAAAGGTCAGCTGATCCATCTGTCGCGATAATTCGCGGGCGGCGGCAATGAGCTGCTGGACGGTGTCGCCTTGTTTAGGGGGTTTCATTGTTGCAATGCGAGCATAGTCCGGGAGGGGAGCGCGGACAAGTGGGGTATCCATCGGAGCGAAGGATAGGTGGGGTCGCAGGGGGGAAGTCCTCCATCCGTTTCAAGCCTGCAGGGTGGCGGGCGGGCCTTTCCAGATGAGGCGCACGGCATCCAGGCGGAGGCGGGATTGTTGGAGCGAGAGCGCCAGGGCCTCCTGCTCGGACTGGGCCAAACGAATTTCCTGGGGACGGATGTGGTCGTTTACCCGCGCGAGGGATTGCAGGCGGCGCACTTCGTGGCCGAGCAGGTGGTTCATTTCGGCCAGGGCGGACTGGCGCAGAGTTGCCGCCTGAACTTCCGCCAGCGCCGAAGCGGCCTGAAACATGGCAGGAAGAACCCTTTGGCGGATATCGGCATTCTCAATGAGGGTGTGGGGCGACCCTGCCTGAAGAGCTTGTTCCCAGCCGGGATCTTCATGGCCCGTGGTGACGTCCGCGAGTTTGTGGCTGACGACCCGCCGCACGGGTGTGGGCGGAAGAAAGCGATCGGCCTGCAGACGAGCCGGGGCAATGGTTTCCAGGACGAAAATTGCTTCCAATAGCAGGGTGCGATCGTTCGCTGCCGGCAGCACGGCAAAGGCGCAGTTTCCCGTTTCTGAGCCGAGCAATAAATCCATGGCGCCGGTGACCAGCGGATGGTCCCATGTGAGAAAGCCGATGTCTTCCCGGCTCAGTGCGCGTTGCCGGTCGCAGGTGGCAATCAATCCTTCGGCCGGCAGGGCTGGAAAGGAATCCGTGCTTAGGCCCTGGGGATTCAGCTGCCACGTGTGCGGGGCCAGTTCCTCCAGGTGAACGCCGAAATGGTCCAACATGTCGAGCAGGTACTCTTCCAAATCCGGCTGGCAATCCAGTTCTTGAATATGGCGCCGGATGTTTTCGGCGGCTTCCGGTCGGAAGGAATTCATTTCCAGCAAGCGATCGCGACCCTGTTCCAGCCGGCAGCGGATTTCATGCCGGGCGATCCCGGTGGATTTCAGGAGATCGGCCAGTTTCTGTTTGGCATCGGATGGGTCCGCTGTGGGAAAATTCAGGGCGAGCTGGCGGACGTCGTCGCCCCGCTGTTGCAGCAGTTCGTTGCCGCCTGGAAAGTGGTTTTCGAAGGCGTGTAAACCCTCGTGATACCAGTGCGCCAAAACCTCCTGCGGGCTGCGGGCGAGATAGGGGATATGGATATGGATGTCCCGGGTCTGGCCGATGCGGTCCAGCCGCCCGATGCGTTGTTCGAGCCGTTCCGGATTCAGCGGCAGATCGAACAGCACCAGATGATGCGCAAACTGGAAGTTGCGTCCCTCGCTGCCGATTTCGGAGCAGATTAGTAATCGCGCTCCGTCCGGCTCGGCGAACCAAGCGGCGTTGCGGTCGCGTTGCAGCAGGGTAAGACCCTCGTGGAAAAGGCCGTTCTTGACGGTCAGGTGCCGGCGCAGGGCCGCATCGAGTTCCTCCGCCTGCTGGCGGCTATGGCCGATGACCAAGATCTTTTGCGGTTCCAGCGCCTCTAACAGCTTCACCATCCACAGCACCCGCGGGTCCCGGACTGGGTCCAGCGGGATCTGCAACTGACTGTCTCCTGCTGCCCCGTCGACTGCCCCGTCGAATTTGGCGGCGCCCGGGTCTTCCGAGGGATTTGCTTCCGGGCCGCGCTCCAGTCGGGTCAGCCGGGCGATGCGCCGCGGAAACCCCTTCAGGCCAGCCCGGGTGTTGCGAAAGAGCACGCGGCCGGGGCCATGCAAATCCAGCAGGTCCTCCAGCAGCGTGCGCCGTGCTTCCGCGTTGCCCCGGGCCAGTTCCGCCAGCCTCGGCTCCAGCTGGGAATCCCGGGCCAGCAGGCGCCGGAGCGAGTCCGACTCCTGCGGCGTGAGCATCGTTGCCTCGCGCAGTTTCACCGCCACCGCAGCAGTGGCGCCGTAATCCTTTGACTCGGCCTGAAATGTTGCCAGATCGCGGTACCGATCGGGATCCAGCAGTCGCAGCCGCGCAAAGTGGCTTTCCACGCCCAGCTGCTCCGGCGTGGCCGTGAGCAACAGGAGACCCTCCGCGCTGCGGCTCAGTTCCTCCACCACCCGATACTCGCGGCTAGGGGCCGCTGCGGACCAGGCCAGGTGATGCGCCTCGTCGACGACGAGCATGTCCCAGCCCGCAATCACCGCCTGTTCCGACCGGCGCGGATCCTGCGCCAGAAAATCGATACTGGTCAGCACCAGTTGATCGTCCAGAAAGGGGTTAGCGCCCAGCTCGCCGGCTTCGATGGAGGCGCAGCGTTCCTCATCGAAGAGGGCAGGGCCAATATTGAAGCGGCGGAGCATTTCCACGTACCACTGGTGGACGAGCGGTTCCGGCACCAGTATCAGGATGCGCCGAGCCCGTCCGCTCAGCAGCAGGCGATGCAGGATCAGGCACGCCTCAATCGTTTTCCCGAGGCCCACCTCGTCCGATAGCATCACGCGGGGGGCATGCCGGCTAGCGACCTCCTGTGCGATGTACAGCTGGTGGGGGATTAAATCGATGCGCCCGCCGATGAAGCCGCGCACCGGGGAGCGGCGCAGGCAATGGAGGTGCTCCAGTGTGCGGCGGCGGAGAGCGAATGTGGCCGGGGAATCGAACCGACCTGCGCGCAAACGCTCCCGGGGGCCTTGTAAACTCATCCGGTCATCGAGCTGCGACTCGGGCAGCGGACCTTGTTCGCCGACGTAAATCAACAGGCCTTGCTGCTCGAGGACGTCCTGGACAATGAAGGTTTCCCTGGTAGATGTTTGGAGGGTCTCGCCTGCGCGAAAGCGGACGCGTTGGAGCGGCGCGCTGTCCGCGGCGTAGGTGCGCGATTCGCCGGCCGCTTTGAAGTCGACCTGCACGCGGCCGCCGCCGGTTGTCATCACCGTGCCCAGTCCGAGCTCCGGCTCCGATTCGCTGATCCAACGTTGACCTGGAATGAACCCGCTCATGCGATGCGCTGGCCAGTCAGGTCAGGCTCCCAATACGATTCAGGCGCAAGACGGGCTCGCCCCGCTGCCGGGATTCGACGAGGTCCACTTCAAATTCGGCCACCCAGTCGTTATCGCCTTCCGGGTCCACCAGCATCTGTTGGACGCGCCATGATTTCCGATCCGCCGCCGGAACGATGTAGGTGTGGCGGGCATTGCGGGCTTCCGGATCGAGGCGAAGGAGCTTATGGTCGGACTCGTAATCTTTGAGTGACTGCTTCAAGCGCTCCGGAGTCCAAGCCGGTTCGTCGCCTTCCTGCGGCTTCTCCAGTTGGGCCAGGGCTGCCTCTCCGTTTCCGGTCGCAAACGCGCGCAGGAAGGTGAACAGGCGATTGCGGAGAGCCGCCGTGAACGCCTGGGTATCGCGTGTGACATCCTGATCCGCTTCTTCGGCTCCGGGTGGGCGGACTTCAGCAGCTTCGCTGGGGCGATGATCCGGGTTGCGCATTTTTTCCCACTCGTCGAGCAGGCTGGAATCCACCTGCCGGATCATCGCGCCGAGATAGAGTTCCATTTCCCGGACGGCATCGTTCTTGGCGGTGTCGGGGACGGTTTGGGAGAGGACCTTAAGGACGCTGTGGAGGTGGCGCAGGAGCACGCCCTCGGCCCGGTGCAGATCATATTGATGGATATAATCCGCAAAGGAGCGGAATTCCTCAAACATCTCCCGCACGATGGATTTCGGCCGGATATTTTCCTGTCCCACCCAGGGATGCCGCGCGGCAAATTCGTTGAACGTGCTATAGACAAAGTCGCGGTTTGGCTTGGGGTGCTCGAGTGTCTCCAGTTCTGCCATGCGACGGTCATAGTCCATGCCCTCACTTTTCATCTCTGCCATTTTCTGGTCCTTCACCCGGTCGAGCTGCTTGCGGAGGATCAGGGCCGGATCTTCGAGAATGGATTCCACCAGCGTCAGCAGGACGAGCGCGTAATCCGGCGCCTGCGGATCCAGGAGCGGAATTGTTTCGAGCAGATACAGCGAGAGCACCTGATCCATCGAAAAATCTCCCTGCAGATCCGCATTCACTCGCACCTGGGGGGCTTCCCCGGCGGTGGGAATCAGCTCCACGATCCGGCGGTCCAGCAGCGAGCGGAACAGCTGCCAGGCGCGGCGGGCGTGGGCCTGCTTCTGGCGCGGTGTTTCGTGGCAGTCGCGGAGGAGCTTCCGCATCGCGGACGCCCCGCCAGTTTTCCGCCCGAGCACGTTCAGCAGCATGCCGTGCGAGACCTGAAAACGGGATAAGAGCTTTTCTGGCGGCGCCGCGATCAGCCGCGCATAGGTATTCTTGTCCCAAGGGACGAAATTCTTTTCCGGCGGCTGGCGTTTCACAACCTTCTTGCCGTCGCGCGCCGATTTCTCAGCCAGCTTGAGGTTTTCGATGACGTGCTCCGGCGCCTGCGCCACCACCCAGCCGCGGTCGTCGAAGCCCTTGCGTCCCGCCCGCCCGCCGATCTGATGGAAATCGCGGGCGCTCAAGAGGCCTGTCTTTTGGCCGTCGAACTTGCACAGCCGCGTGAACAGCACCGTGCGGATGGGGACGTTGATGCCGACGCCGAGCGTGTCGGTTCCACAGATGACCTTGAGCAGGCCCTGGTGAGCCAGCCGCTCGGTGAGCACGCGGTACTTGGGCAGCAGCCCGGCATGGTGCAGGCCGATGCCCTGCCGCAGCCACTTCTTGATCTCCGGTCCGTAGGGGCTGGTGAACTTGAATCCCTCCAGCAGGCGGGCGATCGCCGCCTTCTCCTCCCGGGTGCAGACGTTGAGGCTCGTAAAATCCTGCGCGCTCTGCGCTGCCTCCAGTTGGGTGAAATGGACGACATACACCGGCGCCCGCCCGCCCGCCAGCAGGCTCTCTAGCGTCTTGGCGAGCGGCAGTTCGGAATATTCATGCGAGAGCGGCACTGGCCGGTCCGCGGAGGTGACCGACACGGTCGGACGCCCTGTGAGCTGCGTCAGCTTTTGTTCGAAGAAGGCCGTGTCGCCCAGCGTCGCGGACATCAGCAGGAAGCGCGCCTGGGGCAGCGCCAGGAGCGGCACCTGCCAGGCTACCCCGCGCTCCCGGTCGGCATAGTAGTGGAACTCGTCCATCACCACCTCAGGGATGTCGGCCGACGCCCCTTCGCGCAGGGCGATGTTGGCGAGAATCTCCGCGGTGCAGCACAGGAGGGGGGCCGTGCGATTGACGCTGGCATCGCCGGTGCACAGTCCGACGTTGTCGGGTCCGAACTCGCGGCACAGCGCCATGAACTTTTCATTCACCAGCGCCTTGATGGGGCAGGTGTAGACGGAGCGACGGCCCCGGGCGATGGCTTGAAAGTGAAGCGCGGTCGCCACCAGGGATTTGCCCGAGCCGGTTGGCGTGTTGAGAATGACGTTCTTGCCGTCGAATAATTCGAGCAGGGCGGATTCCTGGGCGGGGTAGAGGGGAAGCCCGCGGCTCGCCGCATAGTCCAGAAAGCGGTCCAGCAGCAAATCGTTGCTAGGTTCCTTCTCGCGCGGAATCAGATCGTAGAGGGTCGCGGCCACAGGCCGTGGACTCTACCGGTAATTTGTGCGGCTGAGAAGCAAGATGAAAGGCGCGGTCGCGGATTGTTTTTTGGAACATGCAAACTTGGGGAAATTGGATTAGGCAGACTGGGGCCGCTGGATTAGCATGGCGCCATGCTGGGAAGGCGTTGGGGGGGGCGTGAACAGCGGCTTTTTGCAATTAGGTATGAAAAATTCCACATGGGGTCGGTTAAAAAAACGGATCCGCATTCTCCTAGTGGATGATCATCCGGTGGTTCGGGAATCGCTGAAGATGATCCTCCAGCGGGATCCGAACTTGAAGGTCTGCGGCGAGGCGGAGGATCGGGGTCAGGCCTTGAAATTGGCCGTCGCGATGAAGCCTCATCTGGCGATTGTGGATCTGACCCTGAAAAATTCCCACGGGCTGGAACTCATTAAAGACCTCAGCCACCGGTGTTCTGATATTAAAATTCTAGTGTTTTCCATGAGGGACGAGGCGCTCTACGCCGGGCGGGTCATTCGGGCGGGAGCCCGTGGATTCGTCGCCAAGCAGGAGGCCCCCGCCACTCTGCTGCTAGCCGTCCGCCGCGTATTGAACGGGGACATTCATCTCAGCGAAAAAGTCTCCGCCCGCGTTGTGTCGGAGGTCGCCCGCTCCGCCCGCACCGCCACGGGTTTTTCAGTCGAGGGGCTGACCGATCGTGAAATCCAGGTCTTTGAGCTCATCGGCGGCGGGCGGGGCACCCAGCAGATTGCCGCCGCCCTCCGCCTCAATGTCAGCACCGTGGAAACCTACCGGGCGCGGATCAAGGAAAAGCTCAGCCTCAAAAATGCCATCGACCTGCTCCAGTGCGCCATCCGCTGGACGAGCGATCCAAAACATTGACCCGCCCGGCCCCCGGTCCCCGTTGTAGTGGAAAGCGCTACAATGCGGTAATGGTTTTAAGGGGCAGACATCCCTGTGGCCTGTCGATAGGGTTGACCAATGGAGTTTACCACGTGCTTGCAGCACAGCCTTGTATCGCAACCAGAGGGTAGGGAAGCCTCTATTTTCAGGACGTCCGCCGAAGTCCCACAGTGGTATTGCGCCCGGACGAAGCCGAAGCACGAGCACATCGCCGCCGCGAACGTGCGCCAGCAGTTGCAGTTGGAGGTGTTTAATCCTCGGCTGCGGGTCCAGCACGTCACCCCCCGCGGGAGGGTCCGCCAGATGGAGTCGCTGTTCCCCTGTTACATCTTCATCCGCTGTCGGATTGATGAAACGCTGAGCGAGATCCAGTATGTCAACGGGGTCAGCAGCCTGGTGCGGTTTGGTCAGAAAATTCCTACGGTGGCGGAGGCTGTCATCCAGGAGTTGCAGAGTCATTTTGATGCGGAGGCGACCTTGACGCTGAAAGACCAGCTGGCTCCGGCTGATGCTGTGCGGGTGGCCTCGGGTGCTTTTGCCGGGATGCCGGCCACCGTCCTGCGGGTAATGCCGGCGACGCGGCGGGTGCAAATCCTTTTGGAAGTGTTGGGCCGGCCTACTCCGGTGGAAGTGGATCGCGCCGCGGTGGTCTTGGAAAAGAACACGGTAGCCGACTGGGCTCCGATGTTAGCGGCGGCTCCCCGTTAGTGGAGGGGTGCGGCAACGGTGCGGTCGCTAAGGTCGTCATTCAGGGTCTGTTGGAGGAGGATCTGTTGTTCCGTCAGAAGTTCGGCAAGCCGAGCAAGTGCGGAGCCCTGTTTTTAAACGGCGTCTGGAATGTACCCTTCTAATTATCCCGCTCCCTTTCAATGAGAGCGGGTCTCGGACCGCCCGCCTGAAGGATGAGACTTATCATAAAACCGGATCCGGCGCTGGAAAACGTCTCCGTTCCTGCAGCCCCCCCATGGAAGCGGTCCCTGGACCTGATCCTGGTTATGGTGGCAATCCCCCTAGTGCTTCCGCTGATGGGGTGCATCGCCCTGATGATACGGATGGTTTCCCGCGGGCCGGTCCTTTTCCGGCAGGAACGCGTGGGATATCGGGGCGCGACGTTCCTCTGCTACAAGTTCAGGACGATGCGGATGCAGGCGGATTCCGGTGTTCACCGGGGGCATCTGCAAGCGCTGATGAGTTCGGATGCGCCCATGGTGAAAATGGATCTTCGGGGGGACCCGCGAATCATCCCTGGTGGCAGGCTGCTGAGGGCTTCCGGTCTCGATGAGCTGCCCCAGATCCTGAATGTCTTCCGGGGGGACATGAGCCTGGTCGGCCCGCGCCCCTGTGTTTTTTATGAATACGAAAATTATCTACCCTGGCAGCGGGAGCGGTTCAACGCCCTGCCGGGTCTGACTGGCCTCTGGCAGGTGAGCGGTAAAAATCGGACGACCTTTAGCGAGATGGTCGCATTGGACATCGGGTATGTCCGGACTAAAACGCTGGGGCTGGACTTGAAAATTATTGCCAAAACCCTTCCGGTGATGCTGGGTCAAATCATCGAAGCGGGCCGGAGAGTCCGGTCGCGTTCCCGCCGAGCTTCTTTGACCTTAGCCGCTCCGGCTGCATCCAAACGATCTGGCAACTCAATAGAGCAGGATCTCCGCGACCCTAGTTAGCAGGGCGGTGTGACAGGTTGGAAACGAAAACTGAAAAGGAGAGGACTATGACAAAACGAATTAAAGTGGGCGTTGTTGGATGCGGTTACTGGGGTCCCAATCTGGTGCGGAACTTCAGGTCTCTACCGGATTGCGAGATGAGGATGATGTGCGACTTGAGCGTGAAGCGGCTCGCGCATCTGCGCTCCCTGTATCCGGAGGTGGAGGGCTCAGTCGATTATGCGCACATGCTCAATGGCGTCAATCTGGACGCTGTCATCATTGCCACGTCGGTTAAATCCCATTTCATACTCGCCAAAACCAGTCTTCTGGCAGGCAAGCACACCTTCATCGAGAAACCCATGGCCAGTTCTGCGCGGGAATGTGAGGAGCTCGTGGATCTGGCGCAGAAGAAGGGTCTGGTTCTGATGACCGGGCATACCTTTCTCTACTCGCCGGCCGTCAAGAAAATCCAAGAGATCGTCACCGGGGGTGACCTGGGGCAGATTCGGTACATCTCCGCCCGCCGCCTGAACCTCGGCCTATTCCAAAAAGATATTAACGTCGCGTGGGACTTGGCGCCCCATGATATTTCTATCATTCAGCACATCATCGGGGAACAACCGGTTACCGTGAATTGCCGTGGCAGCGCCCACATCACCCCGGGCGTGGAGGACGTGACCAATATGTGCCTGACCTACCCCGGCGGGAGCACGGCCATCATCCAGAGCAGCTGGCTGGACCCCCGAAAGGTCCGCGAGATGACCATCGTCGGTAGCAAGCGCATGATTGTCTATGACGATGTGGCCGCGTTAGAAAAAATTCGGGTGTTCGATGTCCGGGTCGATCATCCGCCGCATTACGACACGTTCGCGGAATTTCATTATGCCTACCATTACGGCGATGTTTACGCCCCCTACATCAAGCAGGAGGAACCGCTGAAGACCGAGTGCCAGCATTTCCTGGATTGCATCCGGGATGGGACGGTGCCACTGAGCAACGGCACCAAGGGACTAGAACTCGTCCGCATTTTGGAGGCCTCCTCGGAATCTCTGCGGCTAGGGGGTGCCGCCGTCGATTTTTTAAAATGGACCCGAAACAGTTCGGCGACGCATGCCGCTGCTCCGGCTTCCCCGACCGTCCCCGTCGGGGTCAAACGGGTCAAACGCACCAGATCGGTGGGGCTGGGTCGGAAAGTCCGGGCCAGAGTGAATTTGAATGCTGCCTCATAATGAGCACCTTCCCGCAGAGTTGTCAGCGGATCGCCTCGGACGTGAAGTTAGGAAAAAACGTCCGCATCCACGATTTTACTAATCTATACGGGTGTGAAATCGGGGATGACGTGAAAATTGGAACGTTTGTAGAGATCCAGAAGGGGGCAAAGATCGGGAACCGTTGCAAGGTTTCCAGTCATACCTTTGTCTGCGAGGGAGTGGTTCTGGAGGATGATGTTTTCATCGGCCACAATGTCACCTTCATCAATGACCGGTATCCCCGCGCCACCAATGGGGAAGGGCTGTTGCAGTCGGATGCGGATTGGGACTGCATCGGGACCCTGGTCAAAAGCGGTGCCTCTATCGGTTCCGGAGCCACGCTCCTGTGTGGCATCACCGTCGGCGAGAATGCGCTGATCGGTGCCGGCAGCGTGGTGACCAAAAACGTGCCGCCAAACACAGTCGTGGCGGGCAACCCGGCCCGGGTGGTCAAATCGCTGGACCCAGAACGTTGACGGATGAATCTCGCTCTCGTAGCAACCGCTACTGATTCAGGGCCCAATTCAACGCCACTCAAGACGGAAGTTTCCCTTTGCAGCAAACAATAAATAAAATGACTAATGGCAAACAGATTCAGCCGATGGCGGGAATGTCGCTAGGCGACATTTACTATGTGATATTTCGCCACAAGGGGAAAATTACACTTTTTTCCCTGGCGGGCATTCTGGCCGCTGCGGCTCTCTTTTCCCTCAAGCCGCCGCCGTATGAATCCCGGGCGGAGCTCTTAGTTCAATATGTATCACAGGCCCGATCCCTTTCACTAGTGGGGAGCGAACAAAAGGTATTTCTGCCCGATTCCCGCGGAGATGACATCATCAATTCTGAAATTCAGATTTTGACCAGCTTGGATCTGGCGACGGCTGCGGTAGCCAATATTGGCGCGACCAACATTTTGGCCGGGGCTGGCGCCGGCAATGCCATAAAGGCGGCGGCGCTGGTAAAGGACAGCTTGAAAGCGGCCCCGGCCAATTCCCGCAGCAGCGTCATTATAGTCACTTTCCAGCATCCTGACGCGAAGATAGTTCAACCCGTCCTTCGGGAAATCATCAATGATTATTTCCAACGACACTATGAAATCCATTCGGCGGCGGGACAATACGTTGACATTCTCAGCAGGGAACAATCCCGCTTGAGCGCTCAGCTGAGCGAAACAGAACAGCAGCTCGTCAACTTGAAAAATAAAGCCAGTATCCTATCCCTTGGGGACAGCAAAAAGGGACTATCTGACCAGATTGCCAAGATCCAGAGCGCGATTTTGGATGCTCAGGCTGATCTAGCCGGATATGGCGGATATGAACCGGCGATGAAACCGTCGTATAAAACGGTGTCCTCAAAGTTAATCACCACCAACGATCCGCCCTCCCTTCCGGCGGGACAGCTTGATCTCTATAATGACGTCTGCACGCGACTGGCTCTGCTGCGAAATAAGAAACAGGGCTACATGGTCCAGGGATTCACGAGTGGCAACGTACTGGTTCAGGAAGTATCGGCACAGGTGGTCGACGAGGCTAATACCAAAGCCAGTCTGGAGAAAAAATACCCTCAAATCAATGATCTGGGGGGCGCATTGCTGGCGGTAAACGGAATGGCGGCAAGATCCCCGGTGGATTTTGGAATCCAGATCGCTCCTGTAGCGGCACTTCAAGGCAAGCTAAATATTTGGAAGGCGCAACTGGATCAGCTCCAGATGCAGGCGACTAATCTGAACAGCCAGGAATCCACCCTCGCGCAATTGGAGCAACGGAAGGCGATTCAAGCCGCCAACTATCAGTACCTGGCCACGAAGCTGGAAAATTTTCACATTGATGAATCGCTCACCACGGGCAAGGCCCCTAATATCAAGTGGGTGCAGATGCCTTCGCCACCCTATCAGGATTGGGCCAAAGCTCTGAAACAAATGGCGGCTGTGGCTTTCGGCGGCATGATTGCCGGCCTCGCTTGGTCGTTTCTGACGGAACTCTATCTGGATGGTTCGGTGAAACGGCCGGGCGAAATTCAGGCGAAATTAAAACTGCCTCTTTTTCTTTCCATCCCTGACGTTCGCCGAAACGGCCACGCGCGTCTGGGCCGCGCCGCGACCCGGCGGCGGCTGCAATTCAACAACGCCACGGAAGCGGATGCGACCGCCGGCAGCGGTGTGCTGCACGTGGTCTCACTGGAGCGGGACCCTTCGCTGCAGCCGTTCTATGAAGCGTTGCGAGACCGGCTGATTGTCTATTTTGAAGTCAAGAACCTCACCCATAAACCGAAGCTAGTAGCTATGACCAGCGCCAATCAGGGCGCTGGTGTGAGCACTCTGGCCGCTGGGCTGGCCGCCTCGCTTTCAGAAACGGGCGAGGGGCGGGTATTGCTCGTGGACATGAACCTAGAGAACGGCGCGGCCCGACAGTTTTACAAGGGCCGGGCTGATTGCGGGCTGGACGCAGCCTTGAAAAATGAAACCAGAGACAACGCGCTGATTCAGGAAAATTTATATGTGGTGACTGAGGATTTAAAGAGTGATGAGCTCCCGCGCATTCTCCCCCGGCGCTTCGCGGCGCTGGTGCCTAAGCTTAAGGCCAGCGATTTCGATTACATCATCTTTGACCTGCCGCCCGTGAGCCAGACGAGTATCACCCCGCGGCTCGCCCGCTTTATGGACATGGTACTTCTCGTCGTGGAATCAGAAAAAACGGACCTGGGAGTCGTGCAGCAGGCAAACAGCTGGCTGGCCGAATCCGGAGCCACGGTCGGAGCCGTACTCAATAAGACGCGAACATACGTTCCTGCGCAATTGCATCAGGACTTTCTAAACAGTAAATGAGGCGATCCACCTCGCCTCCTCAGGAGCGCGGCGGGGCTGACTGGTTGGAAATATTTATGAGTCCGATACCCTCGTATCAGCTGAACGGTCCGCCCCGGCGGATTGCAATGATCACGCACTCATTTTACGAGAGCGATAACCGCGTGCTCCGCTATGCGGAAACGCTTGCACGTCGGGGCGACCTCGTGGAGGTGGCGGCGTTGCGCCGGAGCGCTAAAATGCCGAAAGAAGAAGTCATTAAAGGCGTCCGCGTGTTTAGGCTACAGGATCGCCCTGGCAAGACTGAAAAATCTAAACTTGCCTTCCTCGGTCCGGTTCTACGATTCCTGCTGGTCTCGTCCTGGTGGCTGACACGCCGTCACCTGCGGGCGCGCTACGACCTCGTTCATGTCCACAACATTCCCGATTTTCTTGTGTTCGCCGCGTGGCTGCCCAAGTTAATGGGGGCCAAAGTGCTGCTGGATATTCACGACATTGTTCCTGAATTCTATGCCAGCAAATTCAGCGAAGCCGGCGACTCGCGGACCGTCAAGGCGCTCAAGTTGGTCGAACGCGCCTCGGCCCGCTTTGCTAGTCATGTCATCCTAGCCAATCATCTGTGGTTCGACCAATACGTCGCCCGGTCGGCAGCTTCCGGAAAATGCTCAGTATTCATTAACAATGTTGACGGCCAAGTCTTTCAGCGGCGCCGCCGTACCAGACTAGATGACAAACGTATTATTCTTTTCCCAGGCGGCTTGCAATGGCATCAGGGATTGGACATCGCCATCCGAGCCATGCCGCTGGTGTTGGAATGCATCCCGTTGGCCGAATTTCATATTTACGGTGAGGGCGGGCGAAAAGAGGAGTTGATGGCGCTGGCCCGAGAACTAGGACTGACGGTGCAGGTGCGCTTCTTTGATCCCCGACCCGTGTCTGAAATTGCCGAAGTCATGGCGCAGGCCGATTTGGGCGTGGTGCCCAAGCGCGCCGATTCCTTTGGCAACGAGGCTTACAGTACCAAGATTATGGAATTTATGTCTTTGGGCGTGCCGGTGGTGGCATCCAGCACAAAGATTGACCGTTTTTATTTCAATGATTCCGTCGTGCGCTTTTTTGAATCCGGAAACCCAGCGGCGCTCGCCGAAGCCGTCGTTGAAGTCCTGCAGAAGGATGGTCTGCGTCGGCACCTGGTTTCCAATGCGCTGGATTATGCTGAACAAAACAGCTGGCAGCATCGCCAGCACGCATATTTAGCACTCGTGGATGCCTTGATTCAAAGCCGGCCTTTGCCGTTGGACGAAAAAACGGCGGATAATCATCACGGCTGGAAAAGCCCGTCGGCAGACGTTGCTGCCGAGATAGATAAGCTTGTCGTCAAATAACTGGCAGCGACTGCTTGCCAGATCCGGCTATTGATTCCCATGCGCCTTGACCGCTTCATCACCTTGACCCTAGTCCGCCCGTTCCGACGCACCTGCGATGCTTTTGTCACGCAGCCCGCGTCCGCCGGCAACTCGCTGCCGATTCTCATGTATCATAGTATTTCCGCCGCCGCCGAATCCAATGTGCCCGCTTATTACCGGACCTGCACCGCTCCGAAAGTTTTTGCCCAGCATCTGTTGGTATTGAAGTCCGCCGGCTATTGCGGAGTGGATTTATCCACCGGCCTCGCCTGGCTGCAGGCGCAGGCTAATGGCCAGCAGCCAACGCCTAACGGAAACGTAAGGCCCGTCGTTCTGACTTTTGACGACGGCTTCCGCGATTTTCATACCCAGGCTCTGCCCTTATTAGTGAATCTGGGGTTCACTGCCACCATGTTTCTACCCTCCCAGTTTATAAAGAACGTCTGGCAATCTTTCCAAGGTAGAGAATATATGTGCTGGGCGGATGTCTTGGAAGCGGTCAAGCACGGTGTGCAGGTAGGCACCCATACCGCCTCCCACACGGATTTGCGCCAGCTGGCCTGGTCCGATGTGGTGAACGAATTGAGAGAGTGCCGCGTTTGCCTGGAAGACAGGTTAGGCGCTCCCGTGACAAGCTTCTCTTATCCCTTTGGTTTTCCACTTGCCGATAAGTCTTTTTGCCGACAACTGCGCGTGGTCCTCGCCGAGTGCGGCTATCAGAACTGCCTTACGACGATTATTGGCCGGGTGCAAATGGGTGATGATTTATTTGCCCTCCGCCGCCTGCCTGTGAATGGCGATACCGATCCCGCCTTTCTCTTGGCCAAGATTTCTGGATTTTATGACTGGATGAGGCGGCCCCAATTGCTTAGCAAAAGTCTTAAACATCTTTTTCCGGCAACGACCCGCGGGGTCAGGCCTCACCCGCATCGCTGACAATGAATGAATATTCCCCCTATGTTCTGGTTACTCCGGCAAAAAATGAGGAGGCCACCATTGCGGTCACAATTGCCTCGGTGGTGAATCAGGTCGTGCGCCCGGCAGAATGGGTGATTGTGAGTGATGGCTCGACCGACCGGACGGATGAAATTGTCCGTGAGGCCGCCTTGTCGCATCCTTGGATTTGCCTGCTGCCGCTGCCGCCGCGCCGGCAACGAAGTTTTGCTGCCGTGGTTCAGGCTACCGAAGCGGGTGTTCGCGCCCTCACCCTTGCCAGCTATAGCTATATCGGACTTCTGGATTCAGATGTCCGCTTTCAGCCCGATTATTTTAAGAAGGTGCTAGAGACTTTTGAAGCCTCTCCCCAACTAGGACTTGCTGGCGGTGTCGTCATTGACTTGGGCTCGCCTAGAGACCGCCTGCCCCGCAATCGCCAAGATGTGCCAGGGGCCGTCCAATTTTTCCGCCGTCTCTGCTTTGAAGCCCTGAACGGGCTGCTGGCTATTCCCGAAGGGGGTTGGGATGGATTGACTTGCGCCCGTGCCCGGATGCTGGGATTTGAAACCCGGCTATTGACGGAGCTGGTAGTCGATCATCTTAAGCCCCGCAATATTTCTGAAGGCGGCGTCCTGCGTCGATATTGGCAAATGGGGGTTCGTGATTATGCGGTGGGCTACCATCCACTATTTGAGTCCGCCAAATGCCTTGCCCGCCTATTTGATTCACCCGCGTTCGTGGGCAGCAGCGCGCGGTGGATTGGTTATTGTCGCGCGGCGTTCCAGCGGCGCGAACGGTTGGTTCCCCCGGATCTGCTGAGATTTCTTCGCGCAGAGCAGAAGCAACGGCTTCTGCCAAAGTTGAGCCTTCTGCGGCCAGCTGCAAAGGTATGTCCGCACGGCACCTAAAATTTTTAAATGTCTCTTGTCATCCTTAATTTCCACGGCGTTGGCCAGGTTCCAAGGAATACAGACGACGGCGAACGCAATGTCTGGCTCTCAGAGACTTATTTTGAAGCGGTACTGGACCTTGTTTGCGACCATTCGCACGTCCGAATTACGGTGGACGATGGCAACTGCTCCGACTTTGAGATTGTGCTGCCTGCGCTGTTGCGCCGCGGCTTGCGGGCAACTTTTTTTTTGTGTTCGGACCGGTTGGATCAACCCGCTTTTCTTAGCCGGCTCCAGGTGCATGAGTTACAGGCGCAAGGCATGAGCATCGGCAGCCACGGAATCACTCACGTCCCCTGGCGCATGCTCTCGTCGGATCACCTTCAGCATGAACTGGTGGAAAGCCGCCGGGCACTTGAAGCAGTCTGCGGCATTCCGGTGAATTCCGCCGCCTGTCCTTTCGGGGATTATGATCGGCGGGTATTAAACGGCCTGCGCGAGTCCGGTTATCGTTTTGTTTACACCAGCGACGGCGGCGACACTAAAGAAAATAATTGGATCCAGGCCCGGACTACCGTGACGAGTCTAATGAGCCTCGAAGAAGTCTGGCAACTGATGCAGTTAGGTACCAGCGCCCGTCGGCAGTGGAATATCAACCTACGCAAGTTCTACAAGAGTCTTCGCTAACATCGGCGAACATAATTTCGCGATATTAAATTAGATCAAGTATGACCGGCAAAAAAATATTTAATGCTTCCCTTGACGTTCAGGTGGACGGTCAGACTGCTGAAACTTGGAGTGCAATCCTCGCGCAGTTTGCGGATGCGAATATTTACCAGACGTGGGCCTATGGGGCGGTTCGCTGGGGCATCCGCAATCTCAGTCATCTTGTTATCCGCCAAGACGGACAGGTCATGGCAGCGGCTCAGCTCCGAATTGTACGACTGCCGCTACTGCCGGCGGGTGTGGCTTATCTCCGCTGGGGGCCGCTCTTTAACCGGGTAGGTCAGACCTTGAATCCTGCCATCGTCGGGGAAATGTTGGCGAGGTTGCGCGAAGAGTTCTGCCAGCAGCGCGGACTTACTCTCCAAGTGATCCCTAACACTTACTCTGGCGATACCCGCAGTCATGCGCATAAGTCGGCACGGCATCTCTCCTGCCCGCATCTTGAGGTAACCTGGCCTCGTTACCGAACGGTTCTTGTCAATCTTGAATCAGCAGCTGAGCTCATCCGAGAACGGTTCAATCCAAAAACGCGCCGCCATCTCAAGAGGGCGGAGAAGAATAGCCTAGCGGTTGAAATGAGTGATCGACCCGAAGCGTATCGGGAATTTTTGAGGCTCTATGAGATGATGCGTCAGCGCAAGCGGTTTGAAACCACGGTCGATGTGGACGAGTTTGGCCGAATGCAGCTACTCCTTGCCGGTTCCGCTAGAATGCAAACATTTATCGCCCGCAAGGATGGTCAAGCCATCGGCGCCTTGGTTTGCTCCCGCATGGGCGACACCGGGATATACCTGCTCGGGGCGACCAACGAGCGGGCGCGGGATCTCCTTGCATCCTACTTGCTTCATTGGCATGCGATGCTGTGGCTCAAGGCTCAAGGATCTCTCTATTACGATTTAGGCGGTATCGATCCAGAGGCCAACTCCGGCGGTTATGAATTCAAAAGCGGATTCGGAGGGAACGAGGTTGCCCAATCAATTCCCTATTCGTTCCCGGGCGGTTGGTTCAGTTCCAAGCTTTTCGCCTTCATCCGTTGGCGTCGCCGGCCGGTCGTGTCCGACCCACAGGGAACCCCAGCAGCGACGAGCGCGTGATCAAAACTATGCCATCCGCCGCCGCTGCCGCCTCATCTGTCACCGCGAGATCGGTGCTGGAAATTTCCGTGATCATCGTCAGTTGGAACGCCCGCAATTATCTAGCCGAATGCCTTAACAGTCTCGAACGGGGAATTAGCCGGACTTGCGAGGTGGTGGTTGTCGATAATGCCTCGCGGGACGGCTCCCCGGAGATGGTGGCGGAAAAGTTTCCCTGGGTCCGCTTGATTCTAACCGGCGATAATCTGGGTTTTGCCAAAGGCAACAATCTGGCAATCGAGCAAGCCCGTGGTCGCTACATCTGCCTGATCAATTCGGATGTGAATGTGTTCCCAGGGTGCCTTGACTCCCTCGCCGACTATCTGGACCATCACCCGGAGGTCGGGATGGTTGGCCCGCGAATCCTCAACCCGGACCGCTCGCTGCAAAACACGTGTCGGTCCTTTCCCACCTTGTGGAATAACTTCTGTGTGGTCAGCGGACTATCCCTGCTTTTTCCTGCCTCCTCCCGTTTTTCGGGCGAAGAGATGCTCTGGTTTGATCATGCGCGGGAGCTGCCGGTGGATGCCCTGGTGGGCTGTTTTATTATGGCTCGTCTTGAGGCGGTTCAGCAGTTTGGTCTTCTCAGTGATGAATTTTTTATGTTCGGCGAAGATATTGATTGGGGTCGCCGCTGCTGGGAATCTGGCTGGAAAGTAATGTTTTTTCCTGGGGCTGAGTCGGTTCATTATGGAGGCGCAAGCTCCGCAAATGCGCCCGAGCGTTTTGCCGTGGAAGCGCAGCGGGCCGCCCTCCAGCTTTGGGCCAAACATCATTCGCGGCTCAAATGTTTTCTTTTTCGATGTCTGCTGCTGTCGTTTTGTTTGCTGCGCGCCCTCCGTGAAGTCGCCGTCGCCGCCGTTCGCCTGCGCTGGAATTCTGCGAACCACCTGCGCTGGAACACGCAAATGGCCTGCCTCTTGGATTTGTGGCCCTGGATTCGCGAGAGTTCAGATAAGGGCGGCCGCCCGCTTCAGCAAGCGCGCCAAAATGACTCCGGAGAGGTTGACGGCAAGGAGCCCGAAGCTGGTAAAAAAATGAACAGACGAGGGGCTCTGATCGGCGTCGGCTTTCACGCCACGATCTCATTTCTAAGTCGACTTATTTTCCGATTATACGATTTTTATTACAAGGTTACACGGCGCCATCAGCATTATAATTTTTCAGTAGACGTCTCACATGAATCCACCAGCGCCGCCCGCTATTCTTCCGTCAGCCTGCTCCAGACCCGGAGCGCTATCCGATGGCTTGGGCCCTTAGATGGGCTGACCTTTTGCGACATTGGCTGCGGCAAGGGTCGGGTTCTCTTTGCGGCGTCCGAGTATCCCTTTTCTCGAATCTTGGGCGTGGAGTTGTTCGCGGATTTCGCGCGCGTGGCGGAACAAAATCTTGAAAAGTGGCGCGCCGCCGGCGGCGATGACCGCATTGCGATCGCCTGCGCCGACGCCACCACGTTTATTTATCCTGTAGAAGCCGCGGTTTACTATTTCTTTAATCCGTTCCCCGCAACGGTATTTGGACGGGTCTTGGATCAAATAGAAGCCAGTCACCGGGGCCAGCGCACATTGCTCTTGATCGTTCATCCCGTGAGCGATTCCTACCCCAACATTTTACTCACCCGCCCATTCCGTCTGGTAAAGGAGTTGGACCACGCATTCAGCCGGTCGCTCATTTATGAAAGGGTTTAATTGAACACGCTGGCGCTGGCTTTCCTGATCCTGAATGGCGTTGCGTTGCTGGCGCTGCCGCGCCGCTGGGCAGCCCTGCCGCTCCTGGTCGGAGCCTGCTATATGACGGGAGCCCAGAGCCTTGATCTGGGGCCGTTTCATTTCACTGTAGTGCGGCTGCTGCTGTTGGTGTGTTTTATCCGTTCGCTGGCCCGCAACGAGCGACTCCCCGGAGGGATCAACGGGCTAGATTTGACATTGCTGATTTGGGGCGCTTGGTTGCTGTGTTCAAGCCTTTTCCACCAGCCCTTCTCGGAGGCCCTGGTGTTCCGTTTGGGCGCGGTTTATAACACTTTAGGGTTTTACTTTTTGATCCGCATATTTTGCCGCAACGCTGATGATATGATTCAGCTTATCAAGCTCACCTCTTTTCTATTGGTGCCGGTGGCGCTTGAAATGATCAATGAAAAACTTACCGGACGAAACCTGTTCGCTTTTTTTGGCGGGGTTCCGGATGACGTCATGGTGCGCGACGGCAAGTTTCGTGCTCAAGGCCCCTTTGGTCACCCCATTCTTGCCGGCACGGTAGGGGCTCTGTGTGTGCCGCTGATGATCGGCCTCTGGCGGCAGCACGCGCTCGCCGCCAAAATGGGTCTGTTGGCCTGCTTGTGTATGGTTATTGCCAGCAATTCCAGCGGTCCGTTGATGACGGTGGGTGTCAGCGTGTTCGCGCTTCTAATGTGGCGTTGGCAGCACCTTACCCGGCAGTTGCGGATTACCGCCGTGGTCGGCTATTGCCTGCTCACGCTCGCCTCGTCGAGGCCAGCCTATTATGCCCTCCTCAACCGGATCGATCTTACTGGCAGCAGCACCGGGTGGCATCGTGCGGAACTGATACGGCAAGCCACTGACCACTTGGATGAATGGTGGATTGCCGGTACCGACTACACCCGCCATTGGATGCCCTACGGGGTCTCCTGGAGCGAGGATCATAGCGACATCACGAACCATTACTTGTTTTACGGTGTCTGGGGGGGGCTACCGCTCATGGGGATATTCATCTGTGCCCTTTGGATCGGTTTTCGTTACGTAGGCCAGTCCCTACGGCTACAAGCGGAAGCTCCGATTAGACAACGATTTTTGATTTGGTCTTTGGGCGCCGGCTTGTTCGCCCATGCCGTCACCTGCATCTCGGTTGCCTACTTTGATCAGTCCGTGATTTTCCTGTACTTGTTCCTAGCTGCCATCGGGTCGCTTCATGCCACCCTCCTGATGGAAACAGACCAAGAGGTTGCTGCGGTCCGGGATTTGTCTATTCCCATGGGCTTGGCGGTATCCGATCTTAACCGGAGTTTTGCCGTCGGGAGTGCCGCCCATTCCCCATCCCGGCGGCCATAGCGGCGAGACAGCAGTTCTGCATGTCCCCTGCTTTAGAGCTGAACTTTATTCTACCTATCAATTATATCGTTCCATGCCAGACTTGAACATAATCGGATTAGTTGGTGAAGTTGGTGTAGATCATTGCATAAATGTCCTGGCCGCCTTGTCCCATTCCTGTGGGCTGATTATCCGGCGTGCCCAATTGAATGAAGCTGGTAGCCTCGCCGGCCTTATCATCCTAGGTCCCGATACGAAACTCACCAGCCCGTTCAAGTCGCTGGCATGTCCGTCTATCCGGGTAATCACCTGCGATTCTGGCACCGTGGCGGCAACCGTTCGCTTCAATTCTGGGAACATCACACCCATGCCATTCCGAGGTCGGTCGGTGCTGGCTGAGGGTGTTCGGCCAGCCGCCCCCCTGGAGTTCAACGGCGCGGTGGTTGCAACCGCCGATGCACGTCCGGTATGGATCACCTCGACTATAGGAGGCCTGCGTCATGATGTCTGCTGGGTTCCCCTCCCTTGGGTTCAAAAAAGCGACTGTGTATTTGAACACCTGAACAGCCGCCGTTTCATGAATTTGCTGCCGTTGTTGGAGTGGCTCCGTTCGGTTTCAGGGTGGCAGAAGTGGCAGCAGCCTCCGTTGTCGGCATGCTTCATGTTTGACGACCCTAATTTGCATAGCAAACGCTATGGTTTCGTCCGGTTTGCCCAACTTGCTGCGGAGGGGCGCTCTGGCCATTACCACGCCTCATTTGCGACGGTTCCCTTCGACGGCTACTATGTGAATGGCGCGGCAGCCCGAATCTTCCGAGACAACCCCCAAACCCTTTCGTTTTTAATCCACGGGAACAATCACACCTATCGCGAGTTGGCTGGCCACCAGACGTTGGAAGATCAATCCGCCCTGATGCGACAGGCGGTTCTTCGGACCGGTCGGCTGGAGCGCAAATCGGGCGTGGCCGTGGCCAGAGTCATGGCCCCCCCCCATGGAGTCTGTTCGGCCTCGATGATGGCGGCGATGTTGGCCGCCGGACTGGAAGCCGTCTGCGTCTCGCATGGGTCGGTTCAAACTGGCAACCCCGGAGCCGATTGGACGGTTTCCTTGGGAACGCTCCCCGCGACGATCGTGGCCGGATTCCCGGTGATTCCGCGGTTCGGTCTGGAGCCGAATTTAGAGAATAATATTCTGCTGGCCGTTTACCTTCATCAGCCAATCATTCCTACCGGCCATCACTGGGACCTTGCCGATGGAACGGAGATTCTGTCCGCCGCCACGCGCTTCATTAACAGCCTTGGCCCAGTGCGATGGGGCGACATGACCTCCATTGCGAGAAATAATTATCGTTCCCATGTTCATGGCCAGGTCATGCGGATACATACTTTTTCTAGGATTACAACCATTCGTATTCCGGAGGGTATTACGGAATTGCAAGTGGAAGTCCCCTGGCTGAATCCAGTCAGTGAAATGATCGAGATTCGTGGCTCCGGGAATCCCGGGCAGCACCCGCCCCGGATCTTGCCGCCCAATGACCTGCGGGCTGTCGTGGTTCCCGGAAAGAGTATTGATCTCGTCGTGCTTCGGAATCCGAATAACGGCGAGCTCCCGCCTGAGCTTCCCCGAACTACGTTTGGCGCAATGACTCGCCGGGTGCTGGCCGAGCTGCGGGACCGTAGCATGCCTTACGTCCCGCGCCGGTTTGTCAGGCGATAATATATCTGTCAGCACGGCTTGAACGAGGCAGGTTTGCGGCCTGCTAAATGTTCAATAATGTCGGTACTAGTTGTGCTGTTCACCCCTGTATACGCGTCTATGAAACAAAAATATTTTCAATCGTGGCCATGTGGAAAAGACATTATTATTGCGGGTGGTTGTCAATCTGAAATTCGCCAGAGACCTGTCCGAAAATTACTTGCTGCTTTTCTGTTGATGCAGCTGGTCGCAGTTTTTCCTATTCAGGCCGAAAACCTTTACGTCACTGCTGCCGGGGCGGGGTTGAGAAACGGCAGCGATTGGAATAATGCCTTTGCCGGCTTTGGCGGGGTTCTTTGGGGCAGCGGGGCGGGGCAGCTTGGCGCTGGCGACACGCTCTGGATCGCCGGCGGCACCTATTCCGTCCAAATGGAACTCAAGGGCAGCGGAGCGGCGGGAAACATCATCAGTATCAAGCGGGCGCGCGCAACTAACGCGGAGTGCGCCACGGTGGCAGGCTGGTCCTCAGGCTACGATGCGCAGGTGATCATTAATAACAACAGCGGCGGCATCTATATCAATAGCAGCCTTCAGCCGCCCAATGGTCCGGGGCGATTCGTCACTATTGACGGCCAGGTAACAGATGGGATCCGCTGTAACTTTCAAAATATTTCGATGGCTCGGGGCATCTCCATTGATGGCTGGGGGTCGTATAACACCCTTTTCCGAAACATCGGGGTGTATGGACCCTCCACCAATGCCCTTACGGGGTATGCTTGGAACTATGATTGCCGGTGCCTTTATATTGGAACCTACACCGGAAGCGACACCGCTCCGTATCCGTCGGACCTGACGTTTGACCACTGCACATTTGCGGGCGGGACGGCTTTTGCCTACTACGTCCATGTGGCCAACGTGACGTTACAGTATTGTAACATTCATACGATTGAGAACACGTCGGGCGATCAGGCCGTCCATCAAAACCTTATTTATGTGTTCAGTTCGCACGACTGTATTATCCGCTATAACACCATCCACGATTGCGAGGCGGCGACGGGTATTTTCTTCACGGACTTTGGCAGCAGCGGAACCGTTTCCTCCAACTTTTGGATTTATGGAAATGTGTTCCGGGACGATTACCTGTCTTCGGAGCGATTTATCAACGTGCGCAATACAGCGACCGGCACGGGCCCACTTTACATTTATAATAATACCTTTGTGCATGGTTACGGCGGAATTCTGCTGGAAGCTCCTGGCAATCCTAATGGAGTAACAGTCATTGCCAATAACCTGTTTGTGGACATTGCCGGGTTTGGAGCAATTACATATGTCAGCTATATGTCGACCAATGCGAATATTATTACTAGCAGCTACACCATGTTTACGAACCCAGGCGCAACCAATGTGCTGGCAGCCCCCTACGCGTGGCAATGGGTGCGGGATCTTCGTTTGAAAGTGGGGAGTTCTCCCATCAATGCGGGGGCGAATCTTGGCAGTCCGTTCAATGTGGACATGGACGGCAATATCCGCGGAGCAGATGGCGCATGGGACGTCGGCGCGTATGAATACGTCTCTGGCACAAATCTTCCGCCCGCCGATACGACAGCTCCTGCCGTCACGCTTACAATTCCGGCAGCCGGCGCGATTGTATCCAACACTGTCAGCCTTACGGCTTCTGCCAGCGACAACACGGGCGGTTCAGGGATTGCGACGGTGAGCTTTTTAGTGGACGGGGTTGCCGTGGGGAGTGTGACGAATTCCCCCTACACGCTGGCATGGAACAGCGGAACGGTAACGAATGGCAGCCATACAATTGTGGCCCGGGGACAGGATCTTGCGGGAAACCAGGCCTCAAACTCAGTGAACGTGAGTGTTCAAAATAAGGTTGCAG
>CAILMI010000012.1 GCA_903835255.1 uncultured Verrucomicrobia subdivision 3 bacterium | reverse complement strand
TGAAAAACCGCTGGTTGGCGGTGAAACACCCTCTGGGAGTCGTCGCAGAATTGAAATCGAAAAATAACCGGACAGCGGTTTTATCCAGTTTTTACAATAGTAAAATCGCTGTCGTCAAAAGCTAAACGGGACAGTAGTGATTTTACCTGTTTCGTTATTATCAGTTTTATCTAAGGATGGAAGGGACGTCGGAGGGAGCATGGCGAGAAGAATCCGTGGGGGTCAAGGGGATTCATTTTTTAAAATGGCTCCTGATTTTCAGCAAGGTCTGGGAGGGCTCAATCCTCCGCAAACAGGTATTCCAGGTCCGTGGTGGTCAAGCTGCGCGCGAATCCTTCCTCGCCGAGCACGTCGGCGATGGTCTGGGCTTTGCTCTGCTGCAGCTCCCAGATTTTCTCCTCGACGGTGCCCGGGGCGATCAGACGGTAGGCGTTCACGGTCTGGGTCTGGCCGATGCGATGCGAACGGTCGATGGCCTGGGCCTCGACCGCCGGATTCCACCAGGGATCATACAGCACCACATAGCTGGCATTGGTCAGGTTCAATCCGGTCCCCGCCGCGCGCAGGCTCAACAGGAAGACGCCGGCCCCCTTGTCGGACTGGAACGCGTTCACGACCGCCTGACGATCTTTGGTCTGGCCGGTGAGGATGTGCGTGTTGATCTGGCGGGCCGCGCATTCCTTTTCGAGGAGATGCAGCATTTGAACGAACTGGGAGAAGACCAGGACCTTCTGGCCGTCGGCGATCAGCGGGTCCAGCAGTTCAAACAGCGTTTCGGTTTTGCCGGAGGCGGTGTTACTGCCGACCAGCGAGGGGTGGCAGCAGACTTGGCGCAGCCGGGTGAGCGCGGCAAGAACGTGCATCTTGCTCTTGTTGAGGCCCTGCTCGGCGACGGCGTGCTGGATCTGGTCGCGGCTGCGGCGCAATTCCGCCAGGTAGAGTTTCCGCTGCTCGTCCCCCAGCGGACAATCGCGGCGCTCCTCGATGCGGTCGGGCAGATCCTTGGCGACGTGTTTTTTGAGGCGGCGCAGGAGCAGCGGGCGCAGTTTGGCGGAGAGACGTTTACGCCCGATGCGCTGCTCCGAGGGGGCGTTTTCGCCGCGCGGCTCGTAGGTCTCCAAAAAATGCTCCTGCGTGCCCAGATAGCCGGGCTGGACAAAATCCACGATGCTCCAGAGATCCAGCAGCCGGTTTTCCAGCGGCGTGCCGGTGAGCGCAATCCGGTACTCGGATTTCAGCTGCTTGACGGACTGGGTGACCTGCGCGCCGGGGTTCTTGATGAACTGCGCCTCATCGAGAATGACCGCCCGGAAGTCGAATTTCTGCAGCTCCTCTAGGTCGCGCCGCAGCAGGGCGTAGTTGGTGACAATGATGTCCTTTTGCGGAATCTGTTTGCGCAGATTGTGCCGCGCCGCGCCGCTTTCCAGCACCAGCACCTTGAGGTCCGGCGTGAACTTCTCCGCCTCACGGCGCCAGTTGTGCAGCACCGACGCCGGACAAATCACCAGGGACGGCTTCGGGTTCTTCGTATTGCGCTCCTTGAGCCAGCCCAGCCAGGTCAGCGTTTGCAGGGTCTTGCCCAAGCCCATGTCGTCGGCCAGGATGCCGCCGAGCTTGATCTGCACGAGGTGCACTAAAAAATCGAATCCGTCCTTCTGATAGGGGCGCAGTTCCGCCTGCAGCATTTTGGGGAGGGTCACGGAAGGCACCCCCTTGAAGTCGCGGACGCGTTCGCGCAGGGCCATGGCCTCGGGCGAATCCACAAACCGGGTCAGACCGTCCTCGTCCAGATGGGCCACGTTTTCCAGGCCGATGCGCTGCGGCACGGCGAGAAGGCCTTCGACGCCCATTTCCGCCATCGCCTCGTGCGCGCCCTGCACGGCGGCGGTGTCGAGCTCGACCCAGCCGGAGTGGGGCAGCTTGACAAATCGCCCGGTCGCGCTCGCCAGCCGCTCGAGGTCGGCCTTGGAAAGCTTCAGGCCTTCCTGCTCCCATTCGGCGGAAACGGACAGCCAGTCGATGCCGCTGCCTTTGACGATGAGTTTGGGCTTGAGCAGGCGCGGCGTCAGAAAGAGCCGGTGAAAGGCCGGATTGCCAAGGAATTCCGCCTCGGGCGGGCGGGCCGCCCAGGCGCTCGCCAGCGAATCCAAGAAATTCTCGTTCGCGTCGCCAATCCATAATCCCGGTTCGGGGGCGAACCAGTCTAACTGGCGCAGCCATTGCGTGGCGGGGTCGAGGCGCGGATCGTCGAGAATCTCGGGCTTCCCCTCGGCGCGCGGCTTCTTCTCATGGGCCAGCCATTCCTGGCCGTTCCAAAACCAGACGCTCTGGTCACGCTGGCTCTTGGCCAGCAGGCGCAGGCGAACCGTCTCGTCGAGCAGCTCAAAAACAAACTGGGGGGCAGCCGGGTGCGCGATACAAAGGCTCCCCCAATCCACTCCATGATTCGACTGCGTCTTGCGCAAGTGCAGCAGAAGCCGGTGGCTCAGCTTGCGGACGGGCACGGACGGCTGATGGACCAGGTGCTGGAGGACAGAGGGCGGCGGGGCGTTGCGCAGCAGGAAAAACGTGTTCCCCACCAGAACGATCGGCGACTGATGATTGAAAAATTTCACCTGGGCGACAGCCTGCGGTTCGCCGCCGGGCAGCGCGATGCGGTGGGTGAAGGAAAGACCCAGGTCGCCAGTTTCAAGATGCGGCGTGAGGGCCACGACCTGCCCCTGAAAATGAAGTGGCTGACCGTTGTCGGCGAGCTCCAGGCGCGACTTGTGGCCCCAGCGCGCCAGCCACTGGAGCAGTTCCGCGTCGGACAACACCAGCGTGTCCGCATTTTCGCCGCGATGGCGGTGGGTGGCGGCGATCCACTGGATGAACTCCCAGTCGGCGGGGGAAAACAATTCTTGCTCATGGGTGGCGCGGACGACCAGGTCAATCATCTCGCGCAGGGTGCGAGCCTTCTCGCCCGTGCGCGGACGGGACAGCAAAAACCGCACCGCGAGCCGGTGATGCGCGGGCTCGTCCTCGCCCGGCTGCACGAGGCAGACAACGCGGAGCGTGGCGCGCGGGGTGTCGAGCAGCGGCAGGGCGGCGGGCGCGAGCCAGTTTTCAAGTTCCTGCACGAGCTTCCCCTCCTGTTCCGCCTCCTCGGCCTTAGAAAACCGGTCGAGGCTGGCGTGCGCCGATAATTCGGGAGGGACGGAGCGCTTCGCCCGCAGGAACAGAAAGGCGAGCTCCTCCAGCCGCGCCTTGCCCGTCGCGTTCAGCAGGCGCGGCCACCAGTTCGTGTCCGGGAAATCCTTGCGCGACAGCAGCAGTTTCTCGAAATAATCCTCGAGCAGCAGCCACGAGCGCTGCGAATCGGGGCAGGTCGCAAAGCTTCGCAACATCTCCTCGCGCTCATGGACGGTGGTCTTGGAATCGGACAGCTCCCGGCGCAAATCCGCAAAGGCGCCATAGGTCTGCGAAAGCACCTTGTGATGTGCATCATACTTCGTCGTCCCCGCGCGCGGGCTGCTTCCATTTCGATTGGCGGATTTGGGCATCTGAAAATAATTAGGCTTATCATTTCGTCATACGTCGCAACGCCGGTCAATCAGAAATCACAAGTTTTTTGATCGGGAAATCGGCCTCAAGCCTTGCCATCCGAAAGCGGAGGGCGATGACTATAATGAATCCGAATTCCGAAACGGGGTCTTGCCAATCATGCGGGGTGACAGCGAGCCGCAAGCGGGGAGGCCTCTCTCCCCGCTCCTGCTTTCGCGTGGTGAGGGGGGTGGCATGCGCGGGATTGTAGCCCGCTTCGAAGGTCGGACTGAATCCAGACACAATCACCAACGGGATGCACGCGGTTTGAATCCTTTGTCGGGGGCAGTGTCCTAAGGTGCCGGCGGGAGGGACCAGCAATGTCCGGTTTTCATTCCGGACGCTGCGAGGAGGCCGCCCCGTCTAGCCCCTGTAGGAAATCGCGACCGGCCACCGGGCCGGGCGCTGCCTTCAGGAAAGTTGTCTCCCGCAAATACACCGGCTCCAATTTTTCTCCCGCACAAAAATCCGTCCGCCGCGACGCCAGCCGGGCGAGCTCGGCCGCAGAGGGGGCCAGCGCCTGGCCGGAGGCAAACCAGCGCGTCAAATCCGGTCCGACAAGGGTTTCCCCGGCCGCCGCCGCCGTCACCGCAGCTGCTGCCTGGATCTGCAAGGGTTCCACTTCCCGCCAGCCGTCCGCTGCCATCCCATACACTGCCCGATAAAATTCACCGCGCTGCGCATCTATCACCACGTGAACGCGCCCTCTCAGGCCCATTGCCCAGCCCTGGGCAGCGAGGCAGTCCGCACTGCGGATGCCCAGCAGCCGGATCGGGCGCGCCAGCTGCCAGCCCTGGGCGATGGCGAGCGCCACGCGGATGCCGGTGTAGGAGCCCGGGCCCAGTCCAACCGCGAGACAGTCGATCTGATCGCGCCCGAGGCAGGCCTCCGCCAGGACCCTTTCAATCAGGCTGAAGGCAGCCATCTCGCGGCCCCCGGAGGTGGCGGCCTCGGCCAGCACTTGCCCGTCGCGCGCAACCGCCACGCTCCGTTGCGAGGATGAAAATTCAAGCGCCAAAATCGTCATATATAATTTTTCGCTCCGTTTCACTGAGGATTTCAATGGTCACCGCGACCGGTCTGCCCGGACCCGCGCCGCGGGGTCCCAGGGCCGATAGCCGCTCCGCCCACTCCACCACCGCCACGCCGTCGGGCGACAAAAATTCCTCGATGCCCGCCGACACGAGCTGCGCCGCGGTTTCGAGCCGGTACAAATCCAAATGAAACAGGGTGAGCCGTCCGCCGCCATATTCGTTGACCAGCGTGAAGGTGGGTGAATGCACCCGCATCGTCACTCCCAGCCCGCGTGCCAGGCCCTTGACGAGCTGGGTCTTGCCCGCGCCCAGATCGCCGCTCAGCGCGAGCACCAGACCGGGCGCCGCCGCGCGGCCCCAGCGCTCGCCCAGCGCCTCCGTCTCGGCCGGATGATGTGAAATGAATGTGGGCATGAATTATTTCCGCTTCGCCGGGCGCAGGGAGGTGGGATTCGATTCAGCGAAAGTGTTCATAGCCGTGCGCGGCGAGCCGGTGGCTCCCGCTTTTGTCGCGGATCTGAATCCCCTCGCCGGCGACGATTTTTCCGATGCAGCTTAATTTCAATTCCGGGAATTTTTCACGCCATGTATCCAGCAGCTTCACCGCATCCCGGCTGGCCAGGGTGAACACCAATTCGAAATCCTCCCCGTCCGTCAGCGCCGCCAGCGGTGCCGGCTTGGCGGCGGTGTTTTCCCGTGCCCGCACCCGGGCCGCGCGCGAGATGGGGATCGCCGATTTCGACAGCTCCGCGCCGACGCCGCTCGCCTTCAGGATGTGCCGCAGATCGCCGGCCAAGCCGTCGCTGAGATCCATCATCGCGTGAATTGAAAACCGGTCGGCCAGCCAGCGGGCCTCCGCCAGCCGGGGCTCGAAGTCCAGGTTTTTGCCCGCCAGCGAACCGCCCAGATCGCCGGTCACAAAAATGGCATCCCCAGCTTTCGCGCCGGAACGTAGCACCGCTTTTCCCCGCGCCACGGAACCAATCAGGGCGATGGAGATCAGCAGCCGCTCGGGGTTAGTGGTCGTCTCGCCGCCGACGATGGCGACGCCGTGTTCGCGGGCCAGGGCGTTCATCCCGTCATAAATTCTCCCGACAACGCCGGGATCGTAACCCTCCGGCAGGGCGATCGTCACGAGCGCGGCGGTCGGGGCGCCGGCCATGGCCGCGATGTCGCTCAAGCCGCGGGCGAGCGCCTTGCGCCCGATTTTTTCCGGCGGCGTCTCCCGCGTGAAATGGAATCCCTCCACCACGGCGTCCGTCTTAAAAAGGAGCAGCCGGTCCGGGGCGCCCATGTCCAGCACCGCACAATCATCGCCCGCACCGGTCACGACCGAGGGGTTGGTCGGCAGGGCGCGGGTGAGTTGGGCGATCAGGTCAAATTCGTTCATGCGGGGGCCTGATGATTTTGCAAGAACAGCAGCCCCAGATTGGCGGCATTGAACAGGGCGTGCGCCGTGATAGGCGCGAGCAAGCTATCGGTCTTTTCGTAAAGCCACGTCTGCGCCAGCGAAAAGACGAACAGCGGCACGAACACCGCCGCATTGAGGTGGATGAGGGCGAACGCGGCGCTCAAGCCGAACCAGGCCAGCCGGGGATAGCCGAGTTGCCGGACAAATGGAAAGAGCATTCCGCGAAAAATGAATTCCTCGGCGACCGGCGCGATCACGACCGCGAACCCGGCGAAATAAGCGGTCATCCACCAGGCCTTGGCCTTGAGCAGCAGCAGGACGGCCGCCTGATTCTCGGGCGGCCAGCCGAGTCGCTCCAGCCCCTGGAGACATCCATATTGGAGCAGCAGGATAACGGGCAGGAGGATTCCGATGAACCGGACGGCGGTGAAGAGCGCCGGTTTTAATTGCGGCGAATGCCAGCCGAACGCAGCGCCCCAGCTGGTCTGATGCTGCCTTAAAAAGAATCCGATCAGCAGCCACGCTGCGCCCTGAAAGCTGATTGTGGCGAAGAAAATATTCCCGAAATCCTCGGCCTGCTGGAAGCCGGGCACGCCCACATGGCGCAGCACTCCGCCCAGGGTTAATCCAAGGCAAAGGCAGATGAATTGCGCTGCGCAAAACAGCATCACACTCTCCGCCCGCCACGGTTTTTCCGACAACATGACTTGAGTTTATCGCGCCGGCACCGCCGAGACGATTCAAAAGTCAGCAGAAGCCTGGAGGCCTCCCCCCGAATAACTCGCATCACCGGGCCGCGGCGGCCGGGGCGGATTAGATTTCCACAACCTGCCCGTATTCCGGCACGATGATTTCCGACGTCGGCCTCTCTGCGCGCAGGGTTTCCGCGTGCGCTAGGCATTGGGATTCTTCGCCGTGGATGCAGATGATTTTTTTGAGGTCGCCCGACAGGCGCCGGACGTACTGCGCCAATTCGTTTTTGTCTGCGTGGCCCGAATAGGTGTCCAAAGAAACCACCGCGGCACGCACCGGGTACGGTTCGCCGAAGATGTTGACCGGATTTTTGCCCGCCACAATCATCGACCCTAGGGTGCCCTCCGCACAATAGCCGATGAACAGGATCAGGTTTTCAGGGTCGCCAATGTGATTTTTCAGGTGGTGCCGGATGCGGCCGCCTTCGCACATGCCCGAGGCGCTGATGATGATGGCAGGCTCCGCAAGGTCGTTGAGCTGGCGGGAATTCGCAGCTTCGCGGAGATAGGTCAAATTGGCCATCCCGAATGGATTTTCGCCATGGCAGAGGGAATCATTGATTGTCGGCTTGAAACACTCGGGATGCAGGCGGTAAATCTCCGTGGCATTGACGCTCAGCGGGCTGTCCACAAAGATCGGGAAGGCGGGGAGCCGGCCGGCGCAGATCAGCCGGTGGAGCACATAGACAATCTGCTGCGTGCGGCCGACGGAAAATGCGGGGATGATGACCTTGCCTTTTCGCTGGAGAGTTTCAAGGACGACCCGGGCCATCGTCACCTCGGCATCCGTGCGGACGGCGTGTTCGCGCCCGCCGTACGTGGATTCGATCTGGAGATAATCCACATTCTCAACCGGCTGCGGGTCGTTCAGGATTTCATCGCCGCCCCGGCCCACATCGCCGCTGAAGAGGTAGCGGAACTTCCGGCCGCCTTCGTTCACATCCAGGATCACCTGCGCGGAGCCGAGGATGTGCCCGGCATCCCGGAAGGTCGCCGTCACCCCCTCCGCCACCAGGATGGGGCGACCGTAGCTGACGCCGACGAACTGGTGAAGCGTCTGCTCGGCGTCGGCGACCGTGTAAAGAGGCGTGACGGGCGGCAGATTCTTTTTAGCGCGCTTCTTGGAAACAAACGCCGCGTCCTCCATCTGGATGCGCGCCGAATCCACCAGCAGGATGCTGCAGAGGTCGCGGGTGGCGAAGGTGCAATGGATGTTGCCGGCGTAGCCCTGCCGCACCAGGTTGGGCAGATTGCCCGCATGATCCATGTGGGCGTGGCTCAATATCAGCGCATCCACGGTCGACGGATCGAACGGGAAATGTTTGTTCCGCTCCTCCATCTCGGCGCGATGGCCCTGGAACAATCCGCATTCCAGCAAAATCTTTTTGCCGTTGGCCTCGATCAGGTACATCGAGCCGGTGGTGGTCCGCGCCGCGCCGAAGTAGTGGATCTTCATGCCGGATAGAAAACGCGACCGCCGAAAAATGTCGAGCGCAATGAGCCGGGTCCGGCCCGGCGCCCGCTCAGCGGGGTCCGGTTTGGTAGAGCGCCATCAGTGCCGCGCCGATGGCCTGGGAAAGTTCCCCCAGCTCCGCTGGAATGATTTTGAGGGTGCCGCGCTGAGGCGCCCAGAGATAGGGCTGGGCGGCCTCGCGGACAATCCGCAGATAACGGTCGCGGAACTCCGGCGTGGTCGCCTCATGATCCATCAGCCCGCCGCCGATGATGACAATGCCCGGGTCGAGGGCCATCACGAGAGCGGCGGCGTGCACGCCCAGCACGCGCGCCTGAAAATCGAAAATCTCCAGGGCCAGGGCATCGCCTTTTTGGGCGCGGGCGCGGAGGGAAAAGACCTTTTCCCGGACGGGCGCGGAAGACTGGGCGAGCTCATGGCCGGGATGTTTTTTGACGATTTCGGCGAACAGCTGCGGCAGGCCGGACAGGGTGGTGTAGGCCTCCACACAGCCCCAGTCGCGCCCGCACCCGCAACGGAAGGGCTGGCCCGGCAACCCGAGAAGATGGACCGGCGCCGGCATATGACCCGCTTCCATGCCGGCGAGCGTGTCGCCTTCCAGACAGAGGCCGTCCGCGCCAACGAATGCCGCGCCCAGGCCGGATCCGGGCATCAGCATCAGGACGCTGGCTTTGGTCTTGCCGCGGGCGAGGCGCGCCTCGGCCACGCCCCCGTAGTTGCCGTCGTTCCCGACAATCAGCGGCAGCGGGCGCCCGGCCCGGCGGGCGAGCGCCGCGCGGTAGTCGGAAAACACATCCCAACCCGAGAAGCTGGGCGGCAAGTTGGGGGACCGGCTGAAAACGCCGTAGCGCTCATACGGCCCGGGGATTGCTAGGCCGACCCCGGCGACCTGAGGCCACGAGAGCTGGTGTTGCGCGAGAAAATCATCAACCCCGGCGATCCAGGAGGCGATGACGGCTTCCCGGCCCTGATCGGAAGGGGTGGCGCGCTGCAGGACCCGGCTCGAGACCGGCTCGCCCGATTCCCAGACCGCGCACAGCTTGGTGGTGGTGGCGCCGCTGTCCGTGCCGATGAAGATTTTCTGGCTCATATTTTGAAGCGTTAAATTGCGGGCGCCGCAATCAAAGGCAAGAATTATTCGCATTTCCCTGCTCCGCCCGCTTAACATTCCCGCGCGTGAAACCCCACGAAACCTTTTCCAACCTGCTCCGCGCCGGGGCGCCCGTGCTGTCGCTGGCGCCGATGCAGGACGTGACCACGCTGGACTTTATGCGGGTCGTCGCCCGGTACGGCGGGCCGGATGTGTACTGGACGGAGTTTTTTCGCGTCCACGGCGATTCGCGCCCGGAAAAATGGATCCTCGATTCCATCACCAAAAACCCGACCGGCCGACCGGTGATCGCGCAGATGATCGGCAATGACATTCCCGCCCTGGTCCGCAACGCGCGGCTGCTGCAGCAGTACCCGGTGGCGGCGATCGACCTGAACCTCGGCTGCCCCGCGCCGATCGTGTATCGCAAATGCGCCGGCGGTGGGCTGTTGCGCGACCTGCCGCGCATCGACGCCATCCTCGGGGCCCTGCGCGATGCGGTGAGTATCCCGCTGACGGTCAAGACGCGGCTTGGGTTTGAATCGCCGGCGGAATTTGAGGCGCTCTTAAAGCTGTTCGCCAAACATCCGATCGACCTGCTCACCGTGCATGCCCGCACGGTGGCCCAGATGTATCGGCCCGGGGTGCGCTACGATCTTATCGCGCAAGCGGCGCGCGAGCTGGGCTGCCCCGTGTTCGCGAACGGCAACGTCCACAGCGCGGCGCAGGCGCAGGCCCTGCTGGCCGGCACCGGCGTGCGCGGGCTGATGATCGGGCGCGGCGCCATCCGCAACCCGTGGCTGTTCGATCAGATCCGCGCCCAGCTGCGCGGGGAAAAGCCAGCCCTGCCGACGGGGCGCGATGTGCTGTCGTACATCCGCGAACTGTGGGAGAGTGAAATCACGCCCGGGGTGAAGGAATCCTCCCAAGTGATGCGCATGAAGAAATTCATGAATTTCATCGGCGACGGCGTGGAGGAACCCTTCCTGCACGCTATCCGCCGGGTGTCCACGACCGCGGATTTCTTCGGCACCTGCGAGCGTTTTTTGGATCATGACCGGCGGCTGGCTCTGGAGCCGGCGCCGGATTCAGAGGCTGCTGTGGATGCGCCCGCCGCTTGAGAGTGACGCGACCTGGGCTCGTGTCTGCCCCTTCGTTTAAACCCGGACGCCGAAGCAACGGTAGAGGGAATCCCGCTGCGATGCCTCCCGCCCAGCAGGGCGGAACGCATGGGAATAAAATATCCGTCTTGCCTGCTTATTTTCCGTCGCCTGACGCTGCGCTCGGCGACGGGGACGCCGCAGCGCGGCGGTCCCTACCTTTAAAAATCAGGCGCGGGAGGGACTGGTGCGGGCGCCTGTTCCAGCACCCTTCCTGATGCCCGCTGAAGATGGGCGAGATCAACGCAGCGCGCTGATTCTAACGCGCTGGCGGAACTCCTATGGCAGTACAACTTAACCTTGAGACATCGGCGGGTAGGGCGGTCCGCTGCCCGCCGCGGTTGCCAACCCACGTCACCTTAGGCCCCGGGACGGCGCGCACGGAGTGTCGCGCCCTACCTAACAGCGATCCAGCGAGGGAGGTGGACTGTCCTTGGGTCGGTCAATCCGGATCCAGGCATCCTTCATCCACCCGAATGTATCCGGTCTACTCTTGCTACTGAAGCCGGGGTAATAACAAAGCGATCCGCTTGCGCAAAAACGTCCGCGGGTAGGGCGGGCCGTCCTCGGCCCGCCGCGGTTGCTAACCCGCGCGTGCTGATTAAGCACGACGGCGCGTACGAAGTGACGCGCCCTGCCTGTCCCAAAATTGCCGTGAACTGCTTTATTTCTAAGTTTGGGCTAAGCTCGCCGAATGAGGCACTTGCCGCCGTGAGTCAACCGTGCCATTTTCAGCACATGATTTTTCGATTCCTCCCCTTCACCGCCCTCCTCTGCGCCGTCGTTCAAATGAGTTTCGCGCAAGACCCAAATACGGCCTCCGCCGTTGCGCCGGCCATGGCGGGTGCGGGAGCGATGGATGCAAAAACTAAATCCAATGCGGATGCGGAAAAGAAAGCCGCTGATTGGGCTCGGGCGCTCCAACTGAAAGATCCGGCCGCGGCCGAGCGGGTCCAGGCTGTAATCGGCACCCATCTACGGACCATCCGCGATTGGAACAATGACCATCCCTACACCACCGTCCCGGCCGGCATCAATCCCGTCACCGGAAAAGTCCTCAGCACTCTGGACCGGCAAATCATCGCCAATTCGGCCATGCCCCGGTCCATCCATGACGCTCTGATGAACGGTCTGCGCCAGGATTTAAGCCCGGAACAGGTGGAGGCAGTGCTCGACAAATACACGGTGGGCAAGGTCGCTTTCACGATGAACGGGTATCGCGCCATCGTTCCCAACCTCACCCCGGCGGAGGAGTCTGTGATTCTGGGCTTCCTCAAGCAGGCGCGGGAAATGGCAGTGGATTACAAAAGCATGAACCAGATTTCCGCCATCTTCGAAATCTACAAGACTCAGTCGGAACAATTCCTCAACGCCAACGGGCGGAACTGGAAAGAGATGTACAAGGCTTACACCGCGGCCGCCAAGGCCAGAAAGGCCGCGGCCGCCAAACCGGCACCGGTCGCGCCGAAGGAATAAAGCCGAACTCTGAAAGAGGTATTCGCGCCACTGCGGCAGGAATGCGCGGCGCTGACCTCGGCCCGCAACTCGCTTCCGCGCCGAAAAGGGGTCAGTCAATAGTTTCGTGCTATTTTTAAAAGGGGTCAGTCAATAGTTTCGTGCTATTTTTTATTGATGCTATTCCGATACAGCAAATGCGCCAATTAAGTCTTGGCTCCCTTCTGGAGCCGTTCCGCAATCCACTCCAGCGTCATCGTCGTCTCGGCCGCAACCGTTGCGTAATGAATACTTTGAGTGCTGATATCCTGATTGAATGCGTGGCAAATAGCGCCCCCTAAAAATATATTAGAAGCGTACGCGCCATGACCTCACTAAGCCAAGTCAGGAAAATGACGGCAATGGCACGTTACTATTGACTGACCCTTTTTGACCCTTTCGAGCGACCAAAAAACTGCGTTGAGCGAATGTCGGGCGCGCCCGTATATGAATTGACTGCCAGATTATAATTGGACATCTCCCGGGAACCCGCCAGAATCAGCCACATATTATGCAACCACAAACTGTTTCCAAACTCATCGGCGTCGGCATGATCATCTTTCTGCTCGTCATTGCCGGATCCAACAGCAGCTACGTCGTGCAGCCGGGCTTCCGCGGCGTGGAGGTGACGCTCGGCAAAGTGTCGCCGGTGTTCAAGGGGGAGGGCTTCGGCTGGAAGACCCCGTTCATTACCACCATCTTCCCGGTCACCATCCGCCAGCAGACGCGCGACTTGACGGCCGATTGTTATTCCTCGGATTTGCAGCAGGTGAAGACGGAGCTGCGCGTTTTGTTCCGCGTGCCGGAAGCCTCCATCGTTCAGATTTACCAGGGATATGCGGGCGATCCGTTCGACAGCTTGATTGCGCCCCGCGTCCAGGAGGCGCTCAAGGAGGTCACCGCCATGCAGAGCGCGGAGCAGATCGTCAAAAACCGCGAGGATATCAAGACCAAGGCCCTCGCCGGGGTGCGGCAAAAGATCGGGACCCTGTTGATCGTGGAGGACGTGGTCATCCAGAACATCGACCTCTCGCATGAATTGGAAACCGCCATCGAGGCCAAAATGGTGCAGGAACAGGAAGCCGCCAAAGCCAAATTTACTCAGGTCAAGGCCCAGATTGAAGCCGACACCGTGGTCATCAAGGCCAAGGGCGATGCTGAATCCATCAAGATCCGCGGCGAGGCCCTCAAGCAAACGCCCGCATTCATCGACTTGCAAATCGTGGAGAAATGGGACGGCCGGGCGCCGCTCTACGTCGGCGGCGCCAATGGCGGCGGCGTGAACATGCTACTGCCGGCCGCGGACCTGAAAAAATAACCCCATCGCCCAGGATTCCCCCTGCATGAACCCGCGCCGGATTGCCTTCCTGAGGCTGTTGGTTCTGCTGGGGGTGCTGGTCGGCCTAGCGTGGCTCTTCCCAACCGCGCTGAAGTTTGTGGAGCTGGCCGCCCGGGAGCTGCGCTATCTCTGGTGGTTGGTCCTGCTGCTGGCCCTGGCGCTCTGGCTGATCTGGGGTCTGGGCCGAAAAAAGAAATAGCCGCGCCGGGAGGCTCGAGGGGCTTCGGGGGACTTTGTCCGGGCAGCGCCGGAGGTGATGAGCAGCGGGGTCTCCTGGCTCTCTTCTATTAAACCGCTCCGGCGGCTTTATCGCCCCCGGGGATTTCCTTCCGGGACTGCACCACGTGATCCACTAGGCCATAGGCCTTGGCTTCTTCGGCGGACATATAATAATCCCGGTCGCAATCCTTCTCGACCTGCTCCACCGGCTTGCCCGTGTGCTTGGAGAGAATGGCGTTGAGCGTCTGCTTGAGCTTGAGCATGTGCTTGACGCGGATTTCCACATCGCTGGCCTGGCCTTCCGCGCCGCCCAGCACCTGGTGAATCATGATGTTGGCATTGGGCAGGGCGTAGCGCTTGCCCTTGGCCCCCGCCGACAGCAGCACCGCCCCCATGCTCGCCGCCTGTCCGACGCAATAGGTGTTCACATCGCAGGTCATATACTGGATGGTGTCATAGATCGCGAGTCCCGCCGTGACGCTGCCGCCGGGCGAGTTGATGTAGAGATGGATGTCTTTCTTGGGGTCGGACATCTGGAGAAACAGGAGCTGGGCGATGATGATGTTCGCCACGGTGTCGTCCACCGGCGTGCCCAGAAAAAGAATGCGGTCCACGAGCAGCCGGGAATAGATGTCCCAGCTCCGCTCCCCCCGGCCCGTCTGCTCCACCACAATCGGCACGTAATAATTTTGCATGCGCAATAACTACCCCATTTTCGCCGCAAGTAAAGTCGTGAAGTTCCCGCCGGAAGCGGCGGTCTTTCTTTCCAAGAACCCCGGCGCCCCATAGAATTGCACGGAGAGCAAACAGCTGGTTTTATGAGTGAAGAAATTTTTGATGTGGTCAACGCGCAGGACGAAGTGGTGGGACACCGTGTGCGGCACGAGGTGCATCGGCTCGGATTGATGCATCGCGCAGTGCATGTGCTGGTCTTCAATGCCCAGGGCGAGGTCTTTCTCCAGAAGCGCTCCCTGAAAAAAGACATCGCGGCCGGCAAATGGGATTCGTCGTCATCCGGCCACCTGGACCGCGGCGAGGCCTATGACGACTGCGCGGTGCGCGAGGTGCGCGAGGAAATCGGCCTGCATCTCCCCCAGCCGCCGGCCCGGCTGTTCAAGCTGGAAGCCTGCCCGGAGACGGGCTGGGAATTCTGCTGGATTTACCGCTGCCACAGCGAGGGGCCCTTCGTCTTGCATCCCGAGGAAATCGAGACGGGCGGCTGGTTTGCGCCGGAAATAGTGACGCGGTGGGTGGACGGCCAGCCGCAGGAATTTGCCAGCGCATTCGTCCTGCTCTGGAAAAAACTTCAGGCCCAGGAAGGACGCTGATGGCGCCCCTCGGCGGAGCGGGCGGGACCGGGCGGAACCTTCAGCCCAGTCTGGAAATCACGGTTTCGCCGTATCTTTGGCGGCGGTGGTGGCGGCGCTGACGGATTTGATCTTCAGATCCCGGGCGATGTCCATCACGTTCACAATCCGGTAGAACGGCGCGTAGCGATCGGCGTTGATGGCGAGCTTGACCTGCGGATTCTTCGCGACTTCCGCCTGTAACCGCGCCCTGAGAGTGTCAAACGGGATGGGGGTCTTGTCCAAAAAAATGACGGCGTTGGAGGTGATATTGACGACGAAGGGCGGCTCGTTGGTGGACGCGCCGGATTTCCGGGTCTGCGAGGATTCCGGCAAGGCCAGCCGCAGCGTCGGCTGCTGTTTGAAGGAGGTCGTGACCATCAGGAAAATCAATAGCACCACCAGCACGTCCACCAGCGCGACGATGATGACCGTCGGGGTGTTGCTGCGTTTGCGGACGTGGAAGCGCATGGCAATGGGTCTGGGGTGACGTCTAGGATTTGGCGTTAGGGATGGTCCCCGGCCCCGGAATTCCCCCGCGCGGTTCGGCGTATTGCCGACGGACGAATTCATCGCACAAAGCCTCCATCTCGACGGCGAGCACCTCGACTTTTTTGCTGAAATAGCTCCAGGAGATGAGCGCCGGGATGGCGATGAGCAGGCCGATCAGCGTCGCGCGAAGAATCAGCGCGATGCCCTGGGCCAGCTTGGCAACGTCATTCAGCCCCGTCTGTCCCAGGTCCCCGAACACGGTCATCATGCCGGCGATGGTCCCCACCAGTCCCAGCAGGGGCGCGATGCCGACGATGATTTCCAACACAACGATCCCGCGCTCGAGCCGGACGATTTCATGGCGGGCGGCGGTCTGAATCGCATCCACGTTGTCGGCCTTCGGCCAGTCCAGATGGTCCGCGCCCTGGATGAGGAGGCGTCCCAGCGGCGAGGGTTTTTGCGCGCAGATGCGCCGCAGGACATCCACGTCGGCGGGCGTTCGGCAGGCGCTGAGTGCGGCGATGACCGGGGGTGGCACGACCCGGCTCCAGCGCAGCGCCAGACCGCGTTCCACGATAAACGCCAGCCCCACCACCGAAGTGAGTGCCAGCAACGTATAAATGAGTGCGTCCATAATTTTAAAAGCCGCAATGCGCGGCGCAGTTTCAATAATAGTAAAAGGTGAAGGTGATTTCTCTAAAATTCGCTCCAATCATCCGGCGCATGTCCGACGGCCACGCCTCAAACGGCGCGGGATCTGTCACCGCATTCCGGCAGACGTAGGCCAGCAGGTCGCCGACGGTGTTCTGCAAAACGGTCATATCGGTGATGCTACCGTCGTAGTTCAGCCGGAAGCGCAGGGTCACCTTGCCGCTCCGGTCCTGAGCGAATTTCTGGCTGTCCAGCAGGCTGTACCAGCGGTCGGTGACGGCATCGATGAACCTCCGGTCATATTCGCCGAACGGCGTCGCCTTGGCATCCAGCGAGGGCACAAGCGACTGCCGCCGCACCCCACCCTCTTGTTGCAGGGCCATGCTGGGCCTCAGATTCGACTGGGCCAGGGCCTCTTTGAGTGTGCGGGGTTTTTCCTCGGTTTTATTTTTCTGCGGTTTCGGCTGCGGCTTCGCCAGCGTCATCTCACCCGGCGGTTCCGCCGGCGTTGCCGGCTCGGGTTGCGCGGCCTGTTTGGGCGGGGGCGGGGCCGGCGTCGGCTGCGGCTTGGTGTTCGGCTGACGGGGCGTGTCCCGGGTCTTGGGCACGTCGGTCTGCCGCCCCGCGAGCTTGGCCTGATTCAGATCGCGATCGGCCTCAAGGTTGGCGGCGCGGGAATTTTTTGAGGAATAATATTTTGTGTTCTGGGGCGGTTCCGGGGCGACTTGATCTGGGTCCACCTCCAGAAAAATCAGGGATTCCTCCTGCTTTTGGGCCCGTTCAGGCGGGGGAACTCTCGCCGCCAGCGGCTTCTTAGCCAGCCAGTGCCAGCGCTGCCACAACCCGTATTTTTTGGCGAGCGCATAGCCGCCCCAGCCCGCCCCATGGAGGAGGAGCGACAACACCAGAGCCCAGACCAGCCGTTTCGTTTCAAAAAGGCTGGGTCGCACCGAAGCTGTTTTTTCGCCGGTTCCGCCCATGAACCCCCAGTTTGCCGCAGGTCAATGCGTCGAGCAACTGTCTTTGCAATGCGCGCCTTTGCAGCGCGGACCCTGGGCCGCCGCCCGCCGCCGCCGAATTAACTCTCTTTCCCTGCTAAAACCGGATAGGCTGGCGGGATTGAACGATATTGTATGAGCACTAAATTATTTTCCGAACTCGGACTTTCCCCCGAAATCCTCAAAGCCATTGAAAAACTCGGCTTTGAAAAGGCCGCTCCCATCCAGGCCGAAGCCATCCCTGTTCTCCTGAGCGGGCGCGACGTCGTGGGCCAGTCCCAGACAGGCTCCGGGAAGACGGCAGCCTTCGCCATTCCGGCCATCGAGAAGACCGACGCGACCCTCAAGGCCGTCCAGGTCCTCATCCTCTGCCCGACGCGCGAACTCGCCGTCCAAGTGGCGGAGGAGATCCACAAGCTCGCCCTGTTCAAGCGCGGCATCATCTCCCTCCCGATCTACGGCGGGCAATCTTACGAGCGCCAGTTCTGGGGACTCAAGCAGGGCGCCCAGATCGTTATCGGCACCCCGGGCCGGGTGATGGATCACATGCGGCGGGGCACCATCCGCCTCGACACGCTCAAGATGATGATTCTCGACGAGGCGGACGTGATGCTGAACATGGGTTTTCGCGAGGATATTGAAACCATCTTGAAGGATGCGCCCAAGGAGCGGCAGACCATTTTCTTTTCGGCCACCATGCCGCGGCCCATCCGCGACCTCATCGAAAAGTATTCCCGCGACCCTCAGAACGTAAAAATCGAGCAGAAGGCGATGACCGTCCCGACCGTCGAGCAGGTTTATTACGAGGTGGACCGCCGCTTCAAGGTGGATTTGCTCACGCGCCTGATCGACATCTACGACCTGAAGCTGGGCATCATTTTCTGCAACACCAAGCGGATGGTGGATGAGCTGGTGGATCATCTGGAGGCCCAGGGCTACATGGCCGACCGCCTGCACGGCGATATGACGCAGATGCAGCGCGACCGGGTAATGAATAAATTCCGCAAGTCCGGCCTGGAATTCCTGGTCGCCACCGACATCGCCGCGCGCGGCATTGACGTGGACGACATCCAGGTCGTGTTCAACTATGACCTGCCCTATGACGGCGAGGATTACGTCCATCGCATCGGGCGGACGGGCCGCGCCGGCCGCACCGGTCGAGCCATCTCGTTCGTGGCGGGCCGGGAGCTGTTTCAGATCCGCAACATCGAGCGCTACACCAACATGCGGATTCAGCGCGCTAAGATTCCGACCGTGGATGAGGTCCACGAAGTCCGCGCGAGCCTGTTTCTTGAAAAGCTGCGCACCACGCTGACCGTCGGCGAATACAAAAAACAGGATCACCTCATCGAACGGCTCCTGGAGGAAGGCTTTAATTCCACCGACATCGCGTCCGCGCTCATCCATCACCTGCAGGGGGGCGACGCTGCACCTGCCAAACCCGCGCCGCCCGAAGAGCCGGTCTTTGACCGCCCGGAACGCCCGCCCTACCGTGAGCGGCGCGACGACCGCGGCGGCCGCTATGAAGATCGCCCGGCGTACAATGCCCGTTCCCGGGACGACGACCGGCGCCCCCCGTACCGGGATTCCCGCGATGAGCGTCCGGCTCCCCGGCCCTATGGCACTGCAGCTCCGCGCCCGGCGTCTGCGCCCGGGGCTTCGCCGCGCGTTCCGAAAACCATCATCCCCCCGCCCAAGCGGATTGTGAAAACATTCCACACCACCCCTGCGCCGGCAGTCGCGCCAGCGGTAAAAGCCGTTGCAGGCAGAGCGGGTAGTTCTCTGCCCGCCGCCGTGGAAAAATCTTTGAGCGGCGCGCACGAGGTGACGCGCCCTGCTAGCGAAACGAAACCTGAGGTGAAAACTTTTTCCGACTCGGAAATTCTCGCGTCGGTGAAGCCGGAGACGCAAGCGCCGGAATTCATCAAGCCCAAGCCGGCGCCCTTTTATGCGAAGGTGGCGGCTGGAGAATCCAAGAAACGCGTGAAGGCCGAACGCGCCACCCCGGCGGATCAGACGCGGCTGCACCTCAACGTTGGCGAGGAGATGGGCGTGGTGCCGATCGACGTGGTGAATTCCATCGCCGGCGAGACGGGGCTGCCGGGCAAAGTGGTCGGCAAGGTGGACATTCGCGAACGGCATTCGTTTGTGGATGTCGCCACCGAACACGCCAACGCTATCCTCGCCAAGCTCAACCGGGCCGAGATCAAGGGTCATAAAGTGAAGATCAAGGCGGCGTGATGAGCGGTGAAATTCCAGCGTCGCGGGTCGAACCCCTGTTCGAGCTTGCAGTGGAATCGAAGCTTCTGCTGATCGGGCGCGAAACATTGCGACGGAACAAAAGCCATCTGCATTTTGTTCTGATCGCGACGGATATCATCGCTAGCCATCGCGAGGAAGTGTTGGCCGACTTTCAGCATTATCCCGTGGTGCAGCAGTTCTCGGCGGCGGATTTTGAGCGGCTGTTCAAAATCAAGGGGGCAAAGACGGTCGGCTTTGCCAAGTCCGACCTCGCCAAATCCATCTACGCCGAATTGAAGCCGCACCGCATCAATGCGCCGCTGCATCCGTCCCCGAAAACAGGCGCACCACCCCCCTAGCACCCATTACGCCCTTTCGCGTTCATGGAACTTCGAGAATTTGCCGAGCGGGTCTTGTTCGCCACAACGCTGGAGGAAAAACTCCTGCGCCCGGCCCACATCACCGACGACCGGCCCGGCCCGGCGCTCGATACGCCCGCTGCCCCGGGGCGCCCCGCAGAATTGCAATTCAAGGCGACCGGCGCCGCCCGCGACGCCTTCCCCGGCACGAAAAATCTGGAGCGGGAATCCGAACGCGGGAAACTGCTTCATTTCTTTGCCAACCACGAACTGCTGGCTACGGAATTGATGGCGCTGGTGCTCCTGAAATTTCCCGAGGCCCCCGCCGCATTCCGCCAGGGCCTCTATCAAACCCTGAAGGACGAACAGGAACACACCCAGCTTTACCTCCATCGCATGGAGCAGTGCGGCGTCCACTTCGGCGAGCTGCCGGTGAGCGGCTATTTCTGGCGCTCGGTCTCCGGGATGCAGAACCCGATGGAATACGTCTCCAGCCTGTGCCTCACCTTCGAGCAGGCCAACTTGGATTTTGCCCGCCACTTCGCGCAGGGCTTCGCCGCCGTCGGCGACGCCGCTACCGCGAAACTGCTGAATAAAATCTACCGCGACGAAATCGGCCATGTCGCCTACGGGCTGAAATGGTTCCGGCGCTGGAAGAATCCCGGCGAAAACGACTGGGACGCCTTTTGCCGCCAGTTGAAATTCCCCCTGTCGCCGCAGCGGGCCAAGGGCATCACCTTGAATGTCGAGGGGCGGCGCGCCGCCGGACTCGATGCGCATTTCATCGCCGAGCTGGACGTGTTCTCTCAATCGCGGGGCCGCACGCCGAATGTATTTGTCTTCAATCCATTCGCCGAAGCCCGCATCGCGCACGGCAAATCGTTCAACCCCACCGCGCACCAGGCGCAGCTCGCGGGCGACCTCGCCGCGCTGCCGCAGTTTTTATGCCGGCAGGATGACATTGTGCTGGTGCATCAAAAACCCTCTGTGTCTTTTTTGAGCAGCATCAAGCAGGCCGGCTTCGCCCTGCCGGAATTTGTGGAGAATCCCGCCGGCCACCTCTTAGGGAATCGTGCGGCGGGGAAGGCCCGGCCGGACGCCTCCGGGATGGCGCATCTCGCTTCGCGCAAGCTCGGCCGCCTGCGCCCGTGGGCGTGGGGTCCGGACAGCGTGGAATTATTCGAACCCCTCTTCGGCAATCTCACGGGCGAGCAGCGCGACGCCTCTGGGAGTTTTAATCCAGCCATCGCCCTGCTTTATTCCAAGGCCTGGAGTGCCGCGCTGCTCAATAAAATTCTTGGCAAGACGGGAAGTCCCCAGCTCGCCGAGCCGCGCGCCCCGAGGGACGCGCGCTACCTCTGCACCGAACGCGAAGTCGGCGCGGCGGTGGAGTCACTGGACGAAGCGCTGGCCGCGATCGCCAAAATCCGCCAGCGCGGCCATCACAACATCGTCGTCAAGGAGGCGCTGGGCCTCGCCGGCAGCAACGCACTGCGCCTGTTCGAGCCGGAACTCCTGGAATCCCAGCGCCGCTGGATCGGGCACGCGCTCGAAAAGGGCAGGCAACTGGTCGTCGAACCCTGGCTGGATCGGGTGCTGGACTTTTCTGTTCAATTGGAAATGGAGGGCGGCGGCCTGAAACTCTGCGGCTATACCGGGCTGCTCACGGATGTCCGCGGCCAATTTCAGGGCAATCACGCGGCGCCCGGCCATCAGAAAAAAATCCCTGCGGACCTCATCGCCCTGTTTCCCGAGCCCCCCGATATCGCCCGACGTCTCCATGCCTTGTACGCGGACATCTTTGAATTGCTGGAGAAGGAATTGCAATCCGCCCGCTATCTCGGCCCGATTGGCATCGATGCGTTTTCCTATCGCGACGCGGAAGGAATTGTCCGGCTCAAGCCGATTGTGGAAATCAACCCGCGCTACACGATGGGGCGCGTGACGATTGAATTGATGAAACAGGTTGCGCCTGGCAGCAGCGGTCTGTTCCGCCTAATCAGCCGCAAGCAGGCGCGGGCCGAAGGCTTTGAAGATTTCAGCGCCCTGGCACGTTCCTGGGCTGAACGCTTTCCGCTCCGTTTTCAGGGCGAGCCCGCGGCCCGAATCCGCGAGGGCGCCCTCTGCCTGAATGATCCCGGGCACGCGCAGACCTGCCTGGCCCTGTTCCAAGTCACTCACGCCGCCGGGATGGGGGCTTCGCCGGCGGCCCGGACGGCCTCCAACTCCTCCCACCGGGCGTAAAGTTTAGGCACGCTTGCCTTGGCCGCGTCCAGTTCCGAGGTGAGCTGGTTCACCTGCGCTGCGTGCTTACGGAAAAACTCCGGGTCGGCAAACAGGCCCTCGATGCGCGCCACCTCCGCCTCAATCCCGTGAATCTGGGCTTCCATCCCCTCCAGCTCGCGCTGATCTTTAAAAGAGAGCTTGCGCGGCTTGGCCGGCTTTGGCTGAGCGGCCGGCGCCGCCTGTTTTTTGGCTTCCGGTCGGGGTGCCGCCACCGCCTTCTTTTTCTTTTCCAGATAATAGTCGTAGTCGCCGACGCTGTGGGCGACTTTGCCATCGCCCTCGAAGGCGAGGATGTCCGTGCAGACGCGGTTGAGGAAATAACGGTCATGGCTCACGACCAGCACCATGCCGGTGAAGGCGATCAGCGCCTCCTCGAGCACGCGCAACGTAGGCAAATCGAGGTCGTTGGTCGGCTCGTCGAGGATCAGGAAGTTCCCGCCGTTTTTCAAAACCCGCGCGAGCAGCAAACGGCTGCGTTCTCCACCGCTGAGCTTTTTTACCTGGGTCATGATGCGGTCGTCCGAGAAGAGAAACCGCTTGAGATAGGAACGCACGGAAATCTTGTCGTCGCCCCACTGCACGAACTCCCGGCCCTCGGCAATTTCATCCATGACCGTGAGTTCTTCGTTCAGCTGCATCCGGGCCTGATCCACGTAGTTGAATTTGGTGAGCTGCCCGATCTTGACCGTGCCTTCGGTCGGCGGAAGCTGGCCGATGATGGCCTTGAGCAGCGTGGTTTTGCCGAGGCCGTTCCGTCCGCAGACCCCGATGCGCTGGCCGTTTGCAAAGTTGAAGGAGAAACCGGAGAATAATTTTTTCCCGCCGAGGGTCATGCCCAGATCCGCCACCTCCACCGTGCGATTGCCGAGCTGCGGCGGCGGCGGAATGCACAGCTCCACGTCCTCCTCAATCACCGGGCCGGACTGGGCAGCGGTGTCGTAGTAGCGCTCGAAGCGGTCCTTCTGCTTGCTGCGCTGGGCGCGCGGACCCTGGCGCACCCAGGCTAGCTCCTTTTTCAGGAACATCTGGCGCTTGTGCTCCACGGTCGCGTCCGCAGCTTGGCGTTCAGCCTTGGCCAGCAGGTACTCCGTGTAGTTGCCGTCGTGCGAGAAGAATTTCCCGTCCGACAGCTCGATCATGCGCTTCACCACGCGATCGAGAAAATAGCGGTCATGGGTGACCACCAGAAACGTGCCGTGAAATTCATCAAGAAACTCGGCAACCCATTCGATGGATTCCGGGTCGAGATGGTTCGTCGGCTCGTCGAGAATCAGAAAGTCGGGCAGCGACACAACCGCGCGACACATGGCCACGCGCCGCTTCTCGCCCCCGGACAGCGTGTCCACGCGCCGGTCGCCGGCGGGACAGTTCAAATGTGCCATGGCAATCTCCACGCGCGTGTCCAGCGTCCAGCCTTCCAGCATCTGAATGCGATGTTCCAAAAATTCGTGCCGCTTCGAGTCGTGCGGCAGCGATTCAAATTCCGCGATCAGCTCCAGCACCGGCTTTGCGCCGTCACGGATGTTCTCCTCCACGGACTTCGTCGCATCGAGCATGAAATCCTGCGGCAGATAGCTCACCACCAGATCGCGCTGACGGGCCACTTCGCCGCTGTCGGGCGTCAGCAGTCCGGCCAGGATCCGCAGGAACGTCGTCTTGCCCGCGCCGTTGCGGCCGACCAGCCCGAGGCGCTCGCCCTCTTGGATCCCGAGCGTGGTGGCGTCCAGGACGGCGCGGTCCCCGTAGCGGACGGTGATTTCTGAAGCGGAAAGGATGGTGCCCATGAATTGTTTTAGATTTTTTGATTTACGGATGACCGCAGGCGGGAAGTTCCGCGGAAAATTTCTGACGAGGCAGCGGGTGGCGCAGCATCAGGGGAAAGCCTCCCCCCGGCCCTCTTTGAAAGCGTTCGCCGCTTTAAAAATGTCCAGGTCTCGAGTGGAAAAAGTCCTCGTTGGATGAGGCACGGCTACAAAAATGGAAATATTCATTCTTTGGCGGTCTGCACCGGCAGCGCCGAGAGCGGCGTATTTTTGTTCGTCTCCGCGAAATAATTCGCCGACCACTCGTTCTGGAAAAGGAGGACCGGGTTTTTACCGACATCGTAGGCGAGCCTGGCGCCGGTCGGCAGCGAGAGCGCGTCCAGCGCCTCTTCGCTGGTCTCTGGCGGGAGCCAGCGGACCACGCTCCAGGGGGCGGATTCCAGGCGGGACTCGGCGCCGTATTCGCTTTCAAGCCGGAATTGCACAACCTCAAACTGCAGCGGGCCGACCGCCGCCAGCAGAGGCGTCTTCACCGAAGAATTACGGAGGTACAGCGCCTGAATGACGCCCTCCTGTAACAGCTGGTCCAGTCCCTGCCGGAATTGCTTGTATTTCCCGGTGTTCGGATTGTGCAGGTGCGCAAACGCCTCCGGCGTGAAGCGGGGAATCTCCTTATATAAAATTTTAGGATCCGTGGTCAGGGTATCGCCAATGCCGAAACTGTCATGGCCGACCAGACCGATGACGTCGCCGGGATAGGCCTCATCCACGGTTTCGCGCTCGTTGCCGAACAGCTTGTGCGAGCTGGACAGCCGGACCTTCTTCTCCGAACGGGAGTGGTGCACGGTCATGTCGCGGTCGAATTTTCCGGAGCAGACGCGGATGAAGGCGATCCGGTCGCGATGCTTCGGGTCCATGTTCGCCTGAATTTTGAAGATAAAACCGGAGAACGCGGGATTTTCCGGGGCGATTTCGATGCCGCCCATCACGCGGGATTTGGGGGCGGGCGAATGTTTCAGGAACCCGTCGAGCAGCAGCTGCACGCCGAAATTATTCACGCCGCTGCCAAAAAAAACCGGCGTCGTTTTTCCCGCGAGCACGGCGGCCTCATCGAACGATTCCCCGGCCAGCTCGAGCATCTCCAGCTCCTCGAGCGTCCGGTTAAAATCCGCCTCGCTCAAAGTGCCGCGCACGGCAGGATCGTGCAGTCCGCCGACGGTGACCGGGGCGCGGTATTTGCCGCCCACCACGCGCTCAAAGGTGTGCATCGTCCGGGTCTGCCGGTCGTAGATGCCCTGGAATTCGGGCCCGTTCCCGATCGGCCAGTTCACGGGAAACGCGCCGATCCCCAGCACGCGCTCCAGTTCGTCGATCAGCTCCAGCGGGTTTTTCATCGGCCGATCGCACTTGTTCATGAAGGTGAAGATGGGCACGCCGCGCTGGCGGCAGACCTCAAACAGCTTCCGCGTCTGCGGCTCGATGCCCTTGGCGGAATCAATCACCATCACCACCGCATCCACGGCGGTCAGCACGCGGTAGGTGTCCTCGGAGAAATCCTTGTGGCCCGGCGTGTCCAGCAGGTTGAGGCGATAGCCGTCGTAGTCGAACTGCAGGACAGTGGAGCTGATCGAGATGCCGCGCTTCTTTTCCAGCTCCATCCAGTCGGACGTGGTGGCGCGCTGGTTTTTGCGCGCCGTCACCGAGCCGGCCAGCTGCACCGCGCCGCCGTAAAGTAAGAGCTTTTCCGTCAGCGTGGTCTTCCCCGCGTCCGGATGCGAAATGATGGCGAACGTGCGCCGCCGCTGAATTTCTTTGGCTAAATCCACAGAGCCGCCAATCCTAACAGAAAATCGCAGGGGAACAAGCCGGGAAACTGCCCGGAAAGAGCGAGCCGAACCCGGTGATGATGCGCCCAGCGCGAGAAGAGGGAGGGAATGTGCGAGGACAGCTTCCGGGGGGGCGCCGCTGCGAGGCGTTCCTGCTCAGAGATCCAGTTTAAGGGGTTGCGGTCAACAGGCGTTCCAGTAGGCTGAAACCCGTTTTTGTGGAACCATGCCAACGCTGATCATCCAGTTGCCCGGCCTGCCGCCGGTGGAGCACCTTGTCCGGGAAGACGCTATTACCCTCGGGCGCATGCAGGGAAATTCCCTCACCCTGAATGACGCGTCGGTATCGCTTTCACACGCCAAAATCACCCGGGTCGGCGATAGTTTTTACATCAAGGATCTGAATTCCACGAATGGCACTACCCTCAACGGCCAGTCCATTGCCGAAGCCCGCCTCCGGGATGGCGACCAGCTGGAATTAGGGAAAGTCACCGCCTGTTTCCGCCAGGAACCGCTGGCTTCCCCCGCGCTCCTCTTGCCTGTAAAACCAATGGAGCCAACCCTCCTCCCGCCATTGCCGCCGTCCCGAACCCGTTGGCAGGGACGTCGATGGCGTGCCCTGGCGGGCCTGGCGGGCTTGACTCTTCTGGGCCTGTGGATAGTGAAAGAAGTCCCGATCCTTTCGAGGTCCCCCGACCCGGTCGCCCTCGCGCCCGATCCCCGTCTGGAGCCCTTGGAGAAGGCGCTTCAATCGGCCGATGCCGCGGTGCGGCGTCAGGCCGCCGCCGGGATTTACCATCTGGGCACCGCCCCCGTGCCAGCGTCCTTGCGGCTGACCGCGGCGCTGGCCGATTCCGACCCGGATGTCCGCTTGTGGGTGGCGCTGGCCTTGGCGAACCACCGCGTCTATGACCGGGCCGCCGTGCCTGTTTTGATTCAGGCCTTGCGCCGTGAAAACCCGACGCTCCGGCAGGCGGCCTGTCTTTCGCTGGCAATGATGCCCTGCACCGATGCGGACAGGAAAACCGTCATCCCGGCGCTCACGGACATCGCTGCCGCTGATACGACCGACCCCGTCACGGCCCAGGACGCCGCATTGGCGCTCAAGCTGATCGCGCTGGAGCGGGGGAGCCGGCGGTAAGCCCCAACCCCTGACAGCGGCTTTTTCTTTCCCGTCCAGTTGCGCACAAACTCACTTTCCCAATTCCGTGCGGGCTGCTAATCTATCGGCGTGAATTTTTTCATCCGGCAAAGCGACCTCCGCGACCTTTACGACAAGGTGGTCGCGGGCGAACGCATCACCGAGGCGGACGCCCTGCGGTTGTTTGAGACGAAGGACCTGAATGCTCTGGGGGCCATCGCCGATTTCGTGCGTCAGAAAAAAAACGGCAACCGCGCCAGCTACATCGTCAACCGCTACATCAATTACTCCAACTACTGCATTCTCTCCTGCCAGTTTTGCTCCTTCGCTCGCAAGAAGCGCGACGCCGACGGGTTCCAGCTGTCCATCGAGGAAATCGTCGGGAAAGCCCGCGAGGCGCTGAGGATCGGCATCACTGAATTGCACATCGTCGGCGGCCTGCACCCGTCGCTGCCGTTCCATCATTACACCGACATGCTGAAGGCGCTGAAGGCGCTGGAGGCGGAGTCCACGACAGCCGCGAGCGATGATCCGAAGACGCCGGGCGCCGTTCCTGCCCGAAAGTTTCATCTTAAATGTTTCACCGCGATTGAGATCCTGCACCTGGCATGGCTCGCCAAGAAGTCGGTTCTAGAGACGCTGACGGAATTGAAGGCGGCTGGATTGGACTCGCTCACGGGTGGCGGCGCGGAGATTTTCCGCAAGGAGGTCCGTTCGGCGATCGCCCGGGGCAAGGAATCTGCGGAGGAATATCTGGACGTGCATCGCCTCTGGCACAGGCTGGGGGGGCGCAGCACCTGCACCATGCTCTACGGCCATGTCGAAAGCTTGGCCGACCGCGTGGATCATCTCCGGCAGTTGCGCGCCCTGCAGGATGAGACGGGCGGCTTCACCGGGTTCATCCCGCTCGCCTATCAGCCCGAAAATAATGAGATCCCCGTTTCGACTCCGCCGACCGGATTCGATTCGCTGCGCACCCTCGCCGTCAGCCGCATCTATCTCGACAACTTCCCGCATCTCACGGCGTATTGGGTCGGCTTGGGAATGAAGCTCGCGCAGGTCGCGCTGAGCTACGGTGCGGACGACCTCCATGGCACGATCATTGAGGAGCACATCTTTCACATGGCGGGGGCCACCTCGCCCCAGCTGCAGACGGAGGCGGACATGGTCAAAGCCATCCGGGAAACCGGGCGCACGCCGGTGCAGCGGGACACCTTTTATGAGCCCCTCCGGGTTTGGGAGCCGCTGCCGGATGCCCCCCAAGACGGGCTGCCGGATAATCCCGCGCGCTCGAAATTTCTGGACAGCAATCTGGCAACGGCATGAGCGGTGCGCTGTCCCCCTCCCGCATTGGCGCGGTGCCCTACCTGAATGCCGCCCCGCTCACCTGCGGACTCGGGAACAGGCTGATCTTCGCCCCGCCCGCCCGGCTCGCTCAGATGCTCCAGGCCGATGCGCTCGATGCCGCGCTGGTCAGCGTCACCGAAGTGCTGCTTCGCGACCGCTACGATATTCTCGACGGCATCGCCATTGCGTCCCGCGGTGAGGTTTACAGCGTCCTGCTCGCCCATCAAAAACCGATTGAAGACGCGACGGAGATCTTCTGCGATCCGGCGTCGCTCACCAGCGTGAACCTTTTGAAAGTGCTGCTGGCCGAACGCGGGCTGAAGCCTGAATTTAAGGCCCTGGAAAGCTATGCCGCCGCCCGCGACAAGGAGTTCGTCCTGCTGATCGGCGACCCGGCGATCGAGTTCCGCCGCGCTGCGGGCCCGCACGCCATCTTCGATCTCGGTGCGGCCTGGACGGGGCTGACGCACCTTCCTTTTGTGTACGCGGTCTGGGCCTTGCGGCGGGGGGGCGAGAACCGGGAACTTCGCCGCGAACTGAACCGGGCTGCGGTTTCCGGGCGGGAGCAGAGGGAGGAGATCATCCGGTCGCGCCCGGAGTTTGACGAGGCGTTCCGTCGGGATTACTTCACGCGGCACATCCATTATCAACTTGCAGAGGATGAGAAGCGCGGCATCGCCTGCTTTGGCGGGCTGCTGCGCAAGCACGGCCTTGGCCCGGTGTTTGAGCCGGTATTTGCCTCTTGAAATAAACCCGAAATCAGCCGGGCACAAACACCCTCCGGCGGCGATTCCGGTGACCTTCGTTCAGAAATGCGTCAGCTTCTCCAGCTCCTTGACGCGCTTTTCAATGTCCGCGCGCCGGGTCCGGGTCGTCCGGCTCAAGCCGAAACCCTCGCAGCAAAACGATGCGGTGACGCTGCCGTAGACCATGGCGCGGCGGAGGTTGGACTCCAGCGATCCGCGGGCCGTGGCGAGATAGCCCATCATGCCGCCGACGAACGAGTCGCCCGCGCCGGTCGGGTCCTCCACCGTGTGCAAGGGGTATGCCGGGCAGAGAAAGACGCCTTTCGGGCCGGAGAGAAGGGATCCGTGAGAGCCCTTTTTGATAATCACATACTTCGGACCCAGTTTGTGGATTTTTTTCAGCGCCTGGAAAAGATTGTCCTCCTTGGTGAGCAGTTCCGCCTCGCTGTCATTGAGCACGAAGCCGTCAATCCGCTTCAGCAGCTTGAGCAGGTCCGGCAGCGCAATATTCAGCCACAGATCCATCGAATCAGCCACGACGAACTTCGGCTTCTTCATCTGATCCAGCACCGCGAGCTGGAGGGCGGGCGCGATGTTGCCCAGCAGCACGAACGCCGAATTCTGATAGGCCTGGGGGAGAATCGGGGTAAACGTTTCAATCACGCCCAGCTCGGTGGCGAGCGTGCGGCGGTTGTTCATGTTCACCTCGTATTCGCCCGACCAATGAAAAGTTTTTCCGGGCAGGACCTGCAGGCCGGCCAAGTCGATTTTATGACGGCGGTACAGCTCGATATATTTTTTTGGAAAATCCTCGCCCACGCCGCCGACGAGTTTCACCGGCGAAAAGAAACTCGCTGCCACGGCCGCATGGCTGGCCGAACCGCCCAGCAGGCGGGGGTTTTCGCGGGTGGGGGTTTTGATCGAATCCAGTGCAGTGGTGCCGACAATCAGGAGGCTCATGGGGATGGGGGTTTATTTAAAGTGACTCTCCCTGACCCCGCCCCCTCGCGGGATCGGGTCCAGGGAAAGAAAGATGGGTTATTTTTTCTGGATGAGTTCGATTTCGTAGCCCTCGGGCGCGTCAATGAACGCAAACGTCGTCCCGGTCGAGCTGGTCGTCGGGCCGTCGGAATATTTCAGACCGTGCCGGGCGAGGTGCCGCTCAAATTCCGCGAGGCTTTCCACCTCGAATGCCAGGTGCGTGAGATCGGGCTGCACGCTTACCGAACCGGCGGCGGGAAAGGAGCACAGTTCGATCAGCTCCTCGCTGCCCGGGGTTTTGAGGAACACCAGCTCGGAGCCGCGCGGCGACCGATGGCGCTTGATTTCCTCCAGGCCCAGGATATCGCGGTAAAACGCGACCGTGCGGTCCAGATCGTTCACCCGATAGCGCGTGTGCAGCAGCTTGGTCACCTTGCTCATCGGGCCATCTTAGCGGGAACAGGTTCAGGCGCAAAAGGAGAAAGCAGAGAAAAGACGCCGGCGCGGGCCCGATCAATTTTCATTTCCCGACGGGTTTTTTTAAGGCATGCTGTTCCCATGGGCAAACGACGTGAAGCGCGGGAACGCGCAGTGCAATTTCTGTTTCAGCATGACTTGAATCCGCCGGAAAATCTCGAGCTGGAGCTGGCGCAGTTCTGGGGATCGCAGCGCACGGCGGCGATTGAGGATGAAAAGGGGCCCTCTAACTGGGGTCAGCCTGTCGAACTGCCCCCTCCCACGGTGGAGGACGCCGAGACCCGCCTGTTCGCCGAGCCCCTCATTAAGGGCGTGCTGGAGCACCGCGACGCCATCGACGAGAGAATCAAGGGGCACGCGAAAAACTGGGATTTCCACCGCATCGCCGCCGTGGACCGCAACATCATGCGCCTGGCCATCTATGAGATGCTCCATCGCGAGGACATTCCCCCGGTCGTCAGCATCAATGAGGCGGTGGACATCGCCAAGAAATTCTCGACGCAGGACAGCGGCAAATTTGTGAACGGCATCCTCGACAAGATCCGGGGCGAGCTGATGCGCCCCGCGCGGATCCTGAAATGAAATTCGCCGACCTCCATCTGCACACGCTTTTTTCGGACGGCACCTTCACGCCCGAGGAGCTTGTTTCCCGCGCCCGCCAGCTGGGGTTTGCCGCCATCGCCCTGACCGATCATGATACGGTGGAGGGCTGCGACCGGGCGGCGGCGGCCTGTGCGGCGGCGAAGCTGGAATTCATTTCCGGCACCGAACTCACCGCGGAGCACGAGGACACCGAGGTCCATATCCTCGCCTATTTCGTGGACACCCAAAACCCCGCGCTGCTCACCCGCATCGCCGGGTTCCAGTCCGTCCGCCAGAACCGCATCCATGAGATGGTCGCCGCCTTGAATGCGGCGGGCATCCCGCTCAAGGCCGAATCCGTCTTTGCGCTCGCCAACTGCCGCTCGCCCGGGCGCCCGCACGTGGCCCGGGCGCTGGTGAAGGAAAAACTTATCGGCAGCCTGGACGAGGCGTTCGAGAGGTTTCTCAAAAAAGGCCGGCCCGCGTGGGTGCCCAAGACCAAGATGTCCGCACTGGAAAGCGTCGAATTAATCCACCAGGCCGGCGGCCTCGCCGTCGTGGCGCATCCGGGATTGAACCGGACGGATGAAATCATTCCGGACCTGGTGGCGGCGGGCTTGGACGGGATTGAATGTTTCCATACCAAGCATTCCCCCAGTGTGTCTGGGCGGTACCTGCAGATCGCCGAACATCACCGCCTGCTCGTCACGGGCGGCAGCGATTGCCACGGCTACAGCAAGATCCGGCCGCTCATCGGCACGGTGAAGCTGCCCTACGACCGCGTGGAAAAGCTCCGGGCCAAGGCGGCGGAACGAAAAGCGGACATCTCAAGCGGTGCCGCGTAGAAACCCCGAGGCATTGCCGCAAAGTTTTTCATGGGACTCTTTTCCAAATTCAAGGCCGGCCTGGCCCAGACGCACAGCCGGCTCGTGCATGAGATCAAGCGCATTGTCACGCGTTCGCCCAAACTGACCGGCTCATCGCTCGAGGAACTCGAGCACGCTCTGATTGGCGCCGACTTCGGCCCGGCCATGACCCTCCAAATCATCGCCGCCGTCAAGCTGGCCTATGAAACCCGGGGCGCCACTGGACCCGATGTGTTCGCCATTGCGCGGGCCGAAGTGGAAAAGAACCTGGCCTCCTCCCCATCGGACCTGCTCCAGGTGCCGGGTGGCCCCACGGTCGTCTCCATCGTCGGCGTCAACGGCACGGGAAAGACCACGACCAGCGCCAAGCTCGCGCATTATTTCCAGGCGCAGAAAAAAACCGTCCTGCTCGCCGCCTGCGACACATTCCGCGCCGCGGCCATCGAGCAGATCAAGGTGTGGGGCCACCGGCTCAAGGTGGAAGTCATCGCAGGCAGCTATGGGGCGGATGCCGCCTCGGTAGCCCATGACGCCGTCACCGCCGCGCAAGCGCGCGGGGTGGATTATCTGTTCCTCGACACGGCCGGTCGCCTGCACACCAAGCACAATCTTATGCAGGAATTGCAGAAACTGCACCGCGTCATCGGCAAACAGCGGGCAGGGGCACCGCATGAGGTGTTGCTGGTGCTGGATGCGACCACTGGCATGAACGCGCTCAATCAGGCGCGCGAGTTTCACAAGGCCGTGCCGCTCACCGGCCTGATCGTCACCAAGCTCGATGGCACCAGCAAGGGCGGCATGGTGGTGGCAATCCAGAAAGAGCTTGGCCTGCCCGTCAAATTCATCGGTCTCGGCGAGCAGCCGGAAGATCTGCAGCCCTTCGACGCGAAACAGTTCGCTCAGGCGCTGTTTGAGGAATAATAAGCCGAAAGCCTCCGCGCCCCGTGAGGATATAAAAACGGGAGGCAAGTGCCTCTGCAGCTACTTCGCCTTCCGCAAATTTTTTGGACAATCCGTCAATGCTTCACTCGGACCGGCTTGCCTGGGGTTTGGCCGATGTCCTTGAGTAATCGCACGAACCACGGGGTTTTGATATTGAACGGTTTGCCGCCCTTGATGCGGTCAAACTCAATCGCGCGGAGGGCGTTGCCGCGTTCTTCATCTTCCCCCACCACGCCGCCCCTGCCGGCGAAGGCGCATTGCACGGCTTTCACGGCGCAGCGCTGGATGAGCTTGCGGTCGGCGGCATTCGCGGCGGCGGCGCGGCTGTAGTAGCCGCTTTTCTGGACGAGCGTCTTCTCGGCGCCGATCATCTCGGCGAACTGCTTGGCGAACCACGCGCCGACGTTGACCTTGTCCAATCGCACGTGGCCAAAGGCGTCGCGCGGCACTTCTTCCCCGCGGGCTTCCATCTGGGCGACGATGGATGGCACGCAGGCCCCTTCGGAGACGAACAGGTTCACGCAGTCGTGCTGGTCCATGATCTTGCGGAGCCGGGCGGACTCGGCCTTGATATTGAGCGCCATCTCGGGAATGAAAATGCCGTGCACATCCCGGCGTTCGGGGCTGAGGCCGAGGTCCGGTAAAAACCGCATTTGCCCCATCCGCTTCCGGTATTCCGCGGCGGTGGCGGCGGTGAGCCATCCGCAGTTGCGCCCCATGACCTCGTGGATGATGAGCATGCGCGGGTTCGCGTTGTGCTCGGCCACCACGTTCGCAAAATAATGGGCGCCCTCCTCGGCCGCCGTCCACGCGCCCAGGCTTTGCCGGATCGGAATCACATCGTTATCAATCGTCTTGGGCATGCCGACCACCGTGAGATTGTAGTGGTTCGTCCTGAGAAACGTGGCGAGGTCGGCGGCGGCGGTGTTGGTGTCATCGCCTCCGATGGTGTGCAGCACATCCACGCCGTCCTTGATCAGCTGGTCGGCGGCGACCTTCTGCGGGTTCTGTCCTTCCTTGACGAGTCCGCGCTTCACGCAATCTTTCACGTTGGTGAGCTTGACGCGGCTGTTGCCGACGGGGCTGCCGCCGTGCTCCACCAGCGCCTTCCAATTCTTGCGCACCGCGGCGGTCACCTTGAGGCTCTTGCCCTGCAGCAGGCCCATGTAGCCGTTCACATAGCAGAGGATCTCTACCTTCGGCGCCTGGCGCGTGTAGGTTTCGATCAGGTAGCCGATGGAGGCGCTCAGGCAGGGCGCCAGACCGCCGGCCGTCAGAATGCCAACTTTCTTCACTTGTTTGCTCATAAAATTTAAGGAGGGAAAACCTCCGGCTCACGATAATGCTTTAACAGTGTTTCAACCTCAATTCCAAACCTCCAAACCTTAGATTCGGAGACCCAAGGCGTCACCGCGAAATAAATAGGTGAACCGAAATCCGGTTTTGATTTCCCGGGAATAGGTGGCGAATCGCGTGGGTAGCCGTGGGGCTACACTTTGACCGCGCCCGGAGGTCTGGGCGGGGACAGGCCGGGCTATTGTTTCAGGCGGAAGAAGAGAGTGCCCGCCGGATTTGCCAGGTTCAGATAATTCACACCGTTGCTCGTTGTGATGCCGCTGCTCGCCTGCCAGCTGCCGGCGGGCGTTGTCAGATTCCCATTCTGCACCAGATTCCACCCGGGCACTGCCTGCCAGGAAACCGTCACCGCAGCGCCGCTGTGACTGATGGAGAGGGTGGGCGCACCCGGTGTCTGCACCACGTTAATCAGCGCCCAAAAACCGCCAGTAATGGAGTAATTGCCCCCGCTCATCGCCCCGCTGGCGTCCGGCTGGCCGATGGTGCCGCTGACTTGATACACGCCGCCGGTGCTGTTGCCCCCTCCGCCGGCGATCTTGGACCAGTCGATGGAATAGGTTTGGGCGTGGAGCGTGGCCAAGGTGAACCACCCTCCGGCCAGCATCCCGCAGAAATTCAGAATTTTTTTAATCATATTTAAACAGTTCCAATGCGGCCATCGACCAAAATCAGGGGCTTCCAGACCTGCCGCATCCCGCCCTAGTTTGCGAGAGGATAAAAGTCTAAAACCAGAAACTAAAGGCCCTTCACGCACCGAAACCCGAGGCTGTAGCTCATGAGATTGGCCCCGTAGTCGCCTCGTTTAGCGCATTGGGCGGACTCGGCGCTGTTGTACCAACTGCCGCCCCGCAACACGCGGGAGCCGGAGGGGTCGGTTGGACCCCGGGGGTCGGTGCCCCCCAAATAAGGGCTCCCTGCTGGATACGGCGGCCCCGCATACCAGTCCCAACACCATTCAAACACATTCCCCGCCATGTCATTCAACCCATAGCCATTGGCCGCAAACGACCCCGCCGGACTGGTGTAGGGTTCGCCTCCGCTCAGGAAGAGTCCATTGTAGCCGTTTGGCCCCAAATCATAGCCCCCCACGCTGGCATAGTAGTTGGCCAGGTTCTGATTGATCACGTTCCCCCAAGGAAATCGCTGACGACTCACCCCGCCCCGCGCCGCCTTCTCCCATTCCGCCTCCGTCGGTAGCCGATACCCGTCCGCTGCCCAGTTTACATAGATCGTGGACGGCTCGCCGTTTGTATAGACCGCCGTCAACCCGGCATCCGTGTAATACACGGGGGCCCGCCCCGCTTGCTGCGACCGCGCATTGCTCCACTTGACACAGTCATACCAATCCACCGTCTGTACCGGGTGGTTCAGCCCCTTGCCCCAGCCGGGATTATTAAAGCCATACCCGCCATTAGTCGCCCAGAAATAGACCGACTGCCATTGGCTCAGCGTCACCAGATTCACATCCATGTAGAATCCCGACACGGTCACGTTGGTCGGCGGGTTATCTGGCGGGTTGCCGACTGTGTCGCCCATCGTGAATGCCCCGGCCGGTATGTAGGCCATGCCCGGGGGAGGCGTGGCGATCTGGCTCGGCGCGATGACCCCTGTCACCGATGAAGCGGGGATATTAGACAGGCCCGCACCGCTCCCGACAAAAGCGATCGCTTTGGCGGTGCCCGCCACTTCCAGCATGACGGAGGGCGTCGCCGTGCCGATGCCGACATTTCCATTGGTGATGACCTGAGTTCCACTAAAAGCGTTCCCGCCGCTGCGCAATGCAACGTTGGTGGAAAGCCCGCTGTCCGGAATGCTCCCGGCCGTGATCAGGCTGCCGCTGACCGGCCCGCTGACGCTGCCGGCCAGGATGGCGTAGGGCGTGGCGGCAATAAGCTGGCGGGGCGTTAGCGGGGTGAAGCCGTTGGTCAAGGCGTCAGCGCTGACCGCCACTTCCAGCCAGCTGGCGGCGCCGGTAAAAATGCCGGGGCCAAAATCCACCACCGTGGTGAACAGGCCATTGGTCACTGCCACGGCCCGGTTAGTCACCGGCCCGGCCAGCAGGTCTCCAGGATTGCTGTTAGTGCCATTGTTATAAAGCGTGAAGGCCAGATCATAGCTCCCATTGGCTGGGCTGCTATCGCGGTTCAGCCGGCCCTGATAGGTGAAGGCCGTGCCTTGGGCCTGCGCGGTGGAACGCGGCAAGAGGAATGCGCCAAAAACGGTCAGAGCCAGAAGGAGGAGGGTCTTGATTTTCATGTCATGGGTAGCCGTGAGCCTGCTGATTTAAAACGAATTCAGAATTTAGATTAAATTCCATTCGCAGAGATTAACCAAAAATAAATGAAGAGACAAAGAGATTTCAAATGGTATTGGAGCACGAACCCAAACCTGAAGTTCGGTTCAGAAGAATAGCGGCCCAAGCTAAAACGGAATCTCAGGCGCGAAAGCAAGAGCCGGCTCAGCTTCTGTTTTTCGCCCAGGTGACGGCTGCGCGGTGGCGGGGGTGAATTGATGGATTTTGGGAACGGCTCCCAGATAGGCGCGGGTGGCCTATCCGGCACGGATGCAGCCCAGGGCTGATGGATTTGAATCTTGTTGGGATTCGCGGCGGGATATGACTGTAGCGGCGGTCTGTGACCGCCGAATTAAACGTGTCCTTTGGCTTGAAGCGGATAAATCTCCCCTTGATACGGCCAATCGTCAGGGCGTGGGACTAAGTGTTTACGAACTGGATTTCCCGCAACATAAAGCCACTTCTCGGAATACGATTCCTCTGAGCGCATCACGTGGTCGAAGAATCCTTTCTGCCAATGCGGAGCGGGAACATTCATTCCACGCAATGTTTTCGAGAGTGAGTTTTTCAAACTCTTCATCCATTCAGAGAGCAGCGATAGACGGCGGTCGGGGGATCGGCGGTCACAGACCGCCGCTGCAGCAGCGCCTTCTGCAGCGGCGCTCTGTGAGCGCCGACGTTCGATTAAAGCCGATTCATATTCGTCACCAAACGCCACGAATAGATGCAGATGATCCGGCATCAAAACATATTTGCCGACGAACACGCCACGCGTCAGCCCCGCCTCACAAAACTTCCGGAAATCTTCGTGGACTTTGGCGCAGGCAAGAATGGGTTTGCGGTCCTCGGTATTCGTGGTGACGAAGTAGAGCGGGTGGCTGGTGAAGAGCCTATCAAGACGTTTGAGTCTGGGCTGTAGCGGCGGTGTGTCACCGCCGATTGGATCGCCGGAATTCATGAGCCTCATTGTAGCGGCGCTCTGTGAGCGCCGAAAGAATTTTGAAAAGGACGGCGGTCACAGACCGCCGCTACAGCGGAATAGGCCGCCCCGACGGGGCTGGGGAATTGGGTGGCGCGGGTGGCTACAAAGATTTCGCTCCGGACGGAGCTGCGAACCAGCTTTGTAGCGTCGGTCTGTGACCGACGAAAACAACACCCGATTACAACGGGCAAAGAATGACTCTCGGCGACATTCTCGTTCCCGAAAAGCAGGTCGATTCAAGCTACATCATTCCACACGACGAAGTGAAAAAGTGGAGGTACTGCAAAGGCGCAAAGCACCTGACCCGAATAAAAAAGAATGGGATTGTCTATTCGTATGATGAAGGCTCGATGTCTTTTCCTGATCCGCTTGACCTTCCAGCTCGGACAATCATCACGGCAGAAGGCGGAGCAACCCCGTCACGATTCAAGCACGTCGTCCAAATGACTGATGGTCGCTATCGCCGATTGATGCCTGTCGAACTGGAACGCATTAACGCGTTTCTAGATAATCACACGAAGCTCGGAGATATTATCGGCACGAAGCGCGCTTTCTTCATGGGCAATGCGCTCGAAATCGAAGTTGTTACGCGGCTCGGACATTCTTTAGTCAGAGCAATTGAAACGCCTTAATTCTTCGCCCCCGCCAGTTCTTCCTCAAAATCCACAATCTCTTTGATCTGCACCAGAAACCAGCGATCGATCTTGGTCAGATTAAAAATCTCTTCGAGGGTGAAGCCGGCGCGCAGGGCGTGGCGTTCAACGCTTTTTGGCCTTGGGCTTGTCGTCGTCATATTTCACATGGAAACCGATTTCCCGTTTCGGCTTGGCTGGTGGTGACATTAACTGCCGGATGGCATTAAAGACAACTTTGAACTGCGCGTCGTATTTCTTCTCCAGCATTTCCAGCTTGCGCGCGAGTTCCGTGTTGGACGACAGCATCTGGCGCAGCTTCACAAACGCGCGCATAATCCCGATGTTCACCGCAACCGCACGTTCGCTGTGGAGGACGCTCGAAAGCATGGCCACACCTTGCTCGGTGAAAGCGTAGGGAAGTGAACGACGCCGACCGCCGTGGCTCAAACTTGAAATGCCAATTTGGCATTTCAAGTTTTCCAATTCCTTGGGCGTGAGCTGGAACATGAAGTCATCGGGAAAGCGACTGGAATTACGTTTTACCGCCCGGTTCAAAGCGCCGGTTTCAACGCCGTAAAGTTCAGCGAGATCGTTGTCGAGCATGACCTTTTCTCCGCGAAGCAACAGGATAGCCCGTTCAATCCGCTCAACCGGAATTAAGTTTGTAGCTTCGCTCACCTTTCAAAGGTGGCCGTAATTTGCGACCACTTTTCTTGTTCAAGATCACATTTTGTGACCTTGAAAAACTTCGTTGTTCAACTTGAAATCACAAATTATGACTTCAAGTTTGTTAATTCTTCGACCCTGCCAGCTCTTCCTCAAAATCCACAATCTCTTTGATCTGCACCAGAAACCAGCGATCGATCTTGGTCAGATTAAATATCTCCTCGAGGGTGAAGCCGGCGCGCAGGGCGTGGCGGATGAAGAAGATGCGTTCGGCGTTGGGCACGCTCAGTTTGCGGCTGATGACGTCGCGCGGGAGGATGTCGCGGTCCCCATAGACTTCCGTGCCGATGCGCCAGGGTTTGCCGTCGCCGCCCAGGCCGCTGCGGCCGATCTCCAGCGAGCGCAGGCATTTTTGCAGGCTTTCCTTGAACGTGCGCCCGATGGCCATTGCCTCACCGACGGATTTCATCTGGGTCGTCAGGGTCGGGTCGGCCTGCGGGAATTTTTCAAACGCGAAGCGCGGAATTTTGGTGACGACGTAATCAATGCTCGGCTCAAAGCTGGCGGGGGTTTCGCGCGTGATGTCGTTCTTGAGCTCGTCGAGCAGGTAGCCGACGGCCAGCTTGGCGGCGATCTTCGCAATGGGAAAGCCGGTGGCCTTGGACGCGAGCGCCGAGCTGCGGCTGACGCGCGGGTTCATCTCGATGATGACCATGCGGCCATTCTCCGGGCTGACGCCGAACTGGATGTTCGAGCCGCCGGTCTCCACGCCCACGGCGCGGATGACGGCGAAGCTCTGGTCGCGCATGATCTGGAATTCCTTGTCGGTCAGCGTCTGGATGGGCGCGACGGTGATGGAGTCGCCGGTATGGACGCCCATGGGGTCGAAGTTCTCGATGGAGCAGATGATGACGCAGTTGTCGGCCTTGTCGCGCATGACTTCCATCTCGTATTCCTTCCAGCCGAGCAGGGATTCTTCGATGAGAATTTCGTTCACGGGCGAGAGCTCGATGCCGTTCTTGGCGATGGCTTCAAACTCTTCCTGATTGTAGCCGATGCCGCCTCCCGTGCCGCCGAGCGTGAACGCGGGGCGGATGATGAGCGGGAATTTGCCGATCTTCTTCGCGACGTCGCGGGCTTCGTCGAGGTTGTGGGCGACGCCGGAGATGGGCACATCGAGGCCGATGCTCAACATGAGTTCTTTGAACGCAAAGCGGTCTTCGCCCTTGTGGATGGCCTCGGGTTTGGCGCCGATCATTTCCACGTCATGGCGGGCGAGCGCTCCGTTTTTGTTGAGCGCCATCGCCGTGTTCAGAGCGGTCTGGCCGCCGAGAGTGGGGAGCAGGACGAGTTTGCCCGTCGCGCCCAGGCGTTTCATTTCCGCCTTCTCGCGGAGGATAATTTTTTCCACGCACTCAGGGGTGATGGGCTCAATGTAGGTGCGGTCGGCGAACTCCGGGTCGGTCATGATGGTGGCCGGGTTGGAGTTGATCAGGACGACACGGTAGCCCTCCTCGCGGAGGGCCTTGCACGCCTGGGTGCCGGAGTAATCAAACTCGCACGCTTGGCCGATGATGATCGGGCCGGCGCCGATGATGAGGACGCTATGAATGTCGGTGCGTTTAGGCATAAATCGAAACGCCAGAATGAAACACCAATTGGGCCCGGAGCGAAAGACAAAAGCCGACTCGGCACTTGAGAAAAGATGTCCACCTGAACCACAATCAGGCATGGACGAATGTCGCTGGGGAAAAATCACCAGCTGGAAGCTGGCGGGGTTTGGTTTCGGCCTCGGCGCATTCTTTGGGCTGTTGCTGGTCTGCGAGCGCGGTTTCGTCTTCGGCCTGGATCACGCGAATCTGCTGTTTCACGAGGCGGGCCATCCGATCATCGGATTATTCAGCTCGCGGCTGGAAACTTATGGCGGAACCATCGGCCAGCTGGCTTTTCCCGTGTTGCTAGCCGTCTCTTTCTGGCGCAAGGGCCAAGCCCTGTCGTTCGCCGCATCGATTATATGGTTTTTCGAGAACGGGCTGAACATTGCCCGCTACATGGCTGACGCGCGGGCGCTGGAATTGCCGTTGGTCGGCGGCGGTGATCACGACTGGAACACCATTTTCACGCGCTGGAATGTGCTCCAATACGATTTGAACATCGCGGGCACCGTGAAATGTATTGGCTGGATCGGGATGACGCTCCCGATTCTGTGGGTGGTCTGGCGCTGGTGGTGTGATCGCAAACGACCGGACGAATCAGCTGAATAATTTTGATTGTCCGCCCGTCGCCGGTTTCAAGCCGAGTTTCTTGTAGCTCAACTCCGTCGCAATGCGGCCTTGCGAGGTGCGGTTGAGGTAGCCTTCCATGATGAGGTAGGGCTCATAGACCTCCTCGATCGTATCTGGCTCCTCGCCCACGGCCACGGCGAGCGAATTTACGCCGACCGGTCCGCCGCCGAATTTAACAATGATGGCTTCGAGAATGCGCTTATCCATTTCGTCGAGGCCGTTTTCGTCAATCTCTAGCATCGCCAGCGCCTTGTCGGCAACTTCCCGGGTGATGCGGCCATCGTGCCGGACCTGCGCATAATCGCGCACGCGGCGGAGCAGGTTGTTCACGATGCGCGGCGTGCCGCGGCTGCGCCGGGCGATTTCGTGCGCGCCGGCCGGCTCGATTTCAACGTTCAAGAGGCGCGCCGAGCGGAGGACGATTTTTTGGAGATCCTCGCCGATGTAATAGTCCAGCCGCTCGCGCATGCCGAAGCGTGTGAGCAGCGGCGCGCTGAGCAGGCCGCTGCGCGTCGTCGCGCCGATGAGGGTGAAGCGCGGGAGATTCAGGCGCACGCTGCGGGCGTTGGGCCCCTGGTCGATGATGATGTCCAGCTTGAAATCCTCCATCGCGGGGTACAGATATTCCTCGATGGTTTTTTGAAGGCGATGAATTTCGTCGATGAACAGCACGTCGCCCGCCTCGAGATTGGTGAGCAGGCCGGCGAGATCGCTGGCTTTTTCAATGGTCGGGCCGCTGGTGGCCTTGACGTTCGCGCCCATCGCCTTGGCGAGGATGTTGGCGATGGTGGTTTTGCCAAGACCGGGCGGGCCGCTCAGCAGGATATGGTCCAGCGCCTCGCCGCGCTGCTGCGCGGCTTGGATCGCGATTTCCAGGCGTTCCTTCACTTTCGGTTGACCGGTGAAATCGGAAAAAATCGACGGGCGCAGCGTCATTTCGAGTGCGGCGTCGGGTTTGTTCAAAGTGGAAACGCTATGTTCGGCCATCGCGTCCAGCATGGGAAATGCGCCGGACGGCGACAAGGTCAAATGCACCGGCTTTCTCGGGCCCCTGAGACCCGGCAGCCCTGCTTTTGTCCCAACGGCCGGCCGTATGCGGGGAGCCCGATCCGGGTGCGAAGGCATGACCGCAGTTGACTCGGGCAGCCTTTTAAATTAGGAGACTGGGCTGTGAACTGCAATCGTTTGATGCAATCGTGAGCGCGATCCTTAAAACCGATCAATTGCGTGTTGAATTTGCCAGCCGCGAATTCCGGGGGACGACCACGACGGCGCTGGTGGGCCTGAATTTGGAGGTTCAGGCGGGTGAGGTCTATGGATTCCTGGGGCCGAACGGTGCAGGCAAGACCACCACCATCAATGCCCTGCTCGGATTCGTCCCCCCCACCAGCGGCACGGCGCACCTGTTCGGCATCGATGTCCGCCAACCTATCGCCCGCCAGCGTATCGGCTATCTGCCGGAGCTGACCTATTACTACAAGTTTCTCACCGCTGAGGAACTGCTCCGCTTCTATGCCCGGATTTTCGGCCTGTCCCGGGCGGAATCCGACCGGCGGATTGAAAAACTGCTCAAGCTGGTCGAGCTCGAGCCGGTCCGCAATCGACCCATCAAATCCTATTCCAAAGGGATGCAGCAGCGCGTCGGGCTGGCGCAGGCCCTGATCAATGATCCTGATCTATTGATTTTGGACGAGCCGACCAGCGGCCTGGATCCATTGGGCCGCATGAAGGTCCGCGAAATCATCCGGCGACTCAAGGACGAGGGGAAAACGGTTTTCTTTTCCTCCCACGAGCTGGGCGAGGTCGAAACCGTCTGCGACCGCGTCGCCATCATCCACCGGGGGGAGCTCAAGGCCTCCGGCCGCGTGGCCGACATCGTTCAGCCCCGACATCAAAACCTCGAACACGCCTTTCTGGAAACCATCGGCTATCCGATTCCTTAATGAAGACCCTTTTTGCCCTGGCCCGACTCACCCTCACGGAGCTTTACCGCCGCAAGGACTTTTATGTCCTGTTCATCCTCACGGCGGTGGTCACTCTCGCCGCCGGTTCGGTCAATTTCTTCAATGACGAAAAAATTATCCGATACGTCAAAGACCTGTGCCTTCTGCTCATCTGGATTTCCACACTGCTCATCAGCGTTGTCACCGCCGCGCGCCAGATTCCCGCGGAGTGCGAGGCGCGCACGATTTTTTCCCTGCTCGCCAAGCCGGTCACCCGCGGCCAGGTCCTGCTCGGGAAATTTTTGGGCTGCTGGCTGGCGGTGGGCTTGGCGCTCCTGATGTTCTATGCCTTTTTTGCCATCGTCACCGGATCCCATGAACACCGCTGGCCGCTGGGGGGCTATCTCCAGGCTATCTGGCTGCAATGGGTCATGCTCGGCATCGTCATCGCCATGTCCCTGCTCGGCTCCATCCATTTCGCCGCCCCGTCCTCCACCTCGACGATTTGCTTTGTGCTCGTCGCCGGCATCGTGGTTGTGGGCCCCCATCTGAACACGATTGCTCTCCAGCAACCCCAACCGCTACAGACCATCGCCTACACCGTCTATTTTCTCATTCCGCACTTGGAGTGGTTCGACGTCCGCGACCGGCTAGTTTACGGCTGGGCATCGCCGGCCTGGCAGGATATTGCCCTGGCCTCGGTTTATGGCGCCGCCTATGCCGGAGTCTTCCTGCTGCTTGCCTGGCTCGGCTTCCGCCGCAAAAGCCTGAACCCGGGATGAACGCCTCGCCCCGCCTCTTCCTGGCTCTGGTCCTGACGATCTGCGTCACGCTGGCGACCAGCCTGGCCCCGCGCGCCACCGCCTGGAGCAGCCGCGTCCAGTCCGACACCGTCCTGGGCATGCTGTTCGGCGATGGAAGAAAACTGTTCGCCAGCCAGTTTTTCACGATGGCGGATGTTTATTTTCACAGCGGTTATTATCCCGGCATTTTTGATCGCAAGGGAAAAGAGATTCATATCGAGGAAGCCACCCATGACTCTGCGGGCGGGGAGGCGGAGGAAATGGGGGATTTCAGGGGTCCGCCCAGGGACTGGATCGAGGCGTTCGGGCGTCGTTTCCTGATCTCCGAGCACCGGCACCTGCAGCACGGTGACGAGCGGGAGATTCTGCCCTGGCTCAAGCTGGCCGCCGACTTGGACCCGCAGATGATCGACACCTACACCGTCGGATCCTATTGGCTGCGGCAGCATCTCCGCCAGCCGCTGCAGGCCGAGGCCTTCCTGCGAGAAGGGCTGCGCAACAACCCCGACAGCTATGAAATTCTCTTTGAATTAGGCCGGCTCTATGAGGAAAACCTGGAGGATCCCGACCGCGCCCGGAATGTCTGGGAACTCGCCCTCCGCCGCTGGCAGCAGCAGCCGCCCGAAGCGCAAAAAGAGAACCGGCTCGGCTACGAGGAAATCACCCTGCACCTCGCCCGCCTCGAAGAGAAGGCCGGGAACTGGGCCGATGCCCTCCGCTGGCTGCAGGCTGCCCAAACCATGTCGCCCGCCCCGGAAAACCTCCAGAGACAGATTGACGCCTTGAGAGAGAAGCTTGCCGATCCGGCGTCCAAGCTCCTGCCCTAGACCCCCTACTGATTGCGGTTTGTTTTTCGCCGCGCGCTTTGATTTAATCCCCGCCATGAAAGCTCGGTCGTCTCAACTCACGCGCAACACTAAGGAAACCCGAATCAAGATCCGCCTCAATCTGGACGGCTCTGGCAAATCTAAAATCAAAACGGGCATCGCATTCTTTGACCACATGCTCACGCTGTTCGCCAAGCACGCGACCCTGGATTTGCAGCTCCAGTGCCAGGGTGATCTGGAGGTGGACGCGCATCACACCGTCGAAGACTGCGGCATTGCTCTCGGGCAGGCGTTTGTGCTCGCGCTCGGCGACAAGCGCGGCATCCGCCGCTACGGGTGGCACGCCCCCCGGTCACCCCGGGAGAAAGGGTCGGTTGCACTGCCCCCGGCCGAGGCTTACGTGCCAATGGACGAATGCCTGGCCCGGTGCGTCATCGATTTCAGCGGGCGGCCCCATCTCGTCTGGCGCGGGCTCGACTGTTTTTCCCAGAAAAAAATCACTGCGGCGGAAAAGCAGCAGGACGCCTCCAGCGCTTTCCGTTTCGGCCTCGCCCGTGAATTTTTCCAGGGCTTCACCAATGAAGCCCGCTGCAATCTGCACCTGGAACTGCTCTACGGCGATGAGCCCCATCACATCGTCGAGGGCCTGTTCAAGGCCTTTGCCCGCGCCGCCGACGCCGCCTGCGCGCGGGACCCGCGCATCGCTGGCCAGCTGCCCAGCACCAAGGGAAAACTGTAGTGCGCCTTGAATAAGTCCTCCCGGGCGGCGTCTAATTCGTGTCTGGAATGAATCATTCCTCTGCCGATGACGAAGCGTTGGTGAAAGCCGCCCGGCAAGGCGATCTGGCGGCGTTTGAGGAGTTGGTCTTCCGGCATCGGGATTCCCTTTACGCCCGCGCCCTGAGCCTGACTCGTCATGAGCAGGATGCGGTGGATCTTTCACAGGAAGCCTGGGTTAAGGGCTGGCAGCGGCTCGCACAGTTTCAGGGCGAATCCCGCTTCGCGACCTGGATGACGCGCATCGTCATCAACCTCTGCCTCGACCACCTGCGGCGGCAGAAGCGGCACCGCACGGATTCCATCGAGGAGCTGGAGGAGGAAAGGGGCGGCGTGGAACGGCACATGCCCGTGGTGAATCTAAACCCCACTGCCGGCTTGGAACGCGCCGAGTTGCGCAAAAAAATTGACGCGGCGCTCGGCCAGTTGACCCCGGAGCACCGGACGGTTCTGGTGCTGCACGAGTTTGAGGACATGGAATACAAGGCCGTCGCCGCCGCGGTGGGCTGCTCGGTGGGCACGGTGATGTCGCGGCTGTATTATGCCCGGCGGAAGATGGCCGCGCTGCTGGCGTCGGCCAGAGAAGAATCATGAATCCGGAAGAACAACTGAAAGTGCAGGCCCTCCTCGACGGGGAATTGCCAGAGCGCGAGGCTCGGGAAACTCTGTCCTGGACCCAGCGCGACTCCGCCGCGGCGGGCCTGCTCGCGGAACTGAAAAACACTCGACAGGCCCTAGCCCAATCCGGGCCGCGGGCGGGCCTGCCGGAGTCGCGCGAATTTTTCTGGTCGAAGATCGAGCGCGAGATCCAGCGGCTCGAACTCCGGTTGACCCCGCGCCCCAAAGCATCCCTCGCTGTCGTCCTGCGCCGCTGGATTCTGCCGGCTGCCGCTGTCGGGCTGGTTATCGCGGGCGTGGCGGCTTATTTTCATGGCCGGACGGCCCCTGTGGAGGCGCTGATGGACGCCGGCGCCCCCGTCGTGGAAACGATACTGGCCGATGGGGATGCGACCATTTATCGTGACGTCCGCGAAGGCACGACCCTCGTGTGGTTCTCCCCTGCGGCGGGGAGCGATCCCGCGCGAAATCCGAAGCCGAACGCCGTCAATTAACCCATGAACATCCCCCTCATTTTTTCAGCCCGACGGGTCTGCACCGCCCTTTTTTTTCTCCTGTGCGCGGGCGCGCTCGCTGCTGACGCCCCTTTGAAACTGGAGGCGCAGCTGGTGGTGGGTTCCAATGACCCGCAGATCCACGGCACCCCGGTTTCACCGCAGATCGAGAAAAAACTCAAACGGCTCCCGCTCAAATGGGGGAATTATTACATCCTCCGGACCGAGCGGTTTTCTCTAGCGAAAGGGGAGGACAAGCGCCTGGTGCTGGGCGGCAGTGAGATGGTTGTGAAAAACCTGGGCGGGGAGCGGGTGGAGCTGACGCTGATTCACCGCGGAAAAATCACCCAGTCGGTGGGCAAAGACCAGACACTGGTGACCAACGTGCAGGAGGAAAACTCCTTTGCAGTCTTCCGGCAACCGGATTGATTCCCGGGGGCATTCGCCTTTCCTGTAATTTTAAAAACCGATATCCCGCCGGCTGGAAATCCCCCCGGAAACCCAAACGCCCCGCGAGGATTCGCGGGGCGTTTGGCGTTTATTAACTGCCGTTGAGGCTCAGGCCCCGACGTTCGCCAGCTCCTCGTTGGACTGGACGTTGACGATCTTGAACTGTTCGGCGTGCATGCCGGTGTCGGCTCGGAAGGAGAGTTTGCCGAAGTAGCGCTTCTCCATCTCGATGAGATGTTTCTCGTCCTCCGTGCGCAGGCGGTCGAGCACGGTGGGATGCACGACGATGCGCAGCTGGAAGTCGTTCTCATCCCGGGTCCGCTTCTTGAGGATCTCCTGCAGCTTGCGCTGGATCTCCACGCTCATAGTCACGACGCTCTTGACCTTGCCGCGGCCCTTGCAATAAGGGCAGTCATCATAGACAGCGGACCGGACGCTTTCGCTGTGGCGCTGGCGGGTCATTTCCATCAGGCCGAGCTGGGAGATGGGCAGGATGTGCGTCTTGGCCTTATCGCGGCGCAGGCCGTCCTTCACCCGCGTATAGACCTGCTGCTGGTCGCGCCGTGATTTCATGTCGATGAAGTCGAGCACGATGAGGCCGCCCATGTTGCGGAGCCGGAGCTGGCGGCACAATTCCTCGGCGGCCTCGAGATTCACCTTCAGGATGGTGGCTTCCTGATCGCGCCCGCCCTTATGCCGGCCGGTGTTCACGTCCACCGCCACCAGCGCCTCGGTTTCATCGATGACGATGTAGCCGCCTCCCTTCAGATGCACCTGGCGCGAGAAAGTGTTCTCGAGTTGCTTGCTGATGTTGAAGCGGTCAAATACCGGCTGGGCCTCGGAATAGAACTTGATCTTGCTGGCGGACCGCTTCGAGATCTTGGAGATCATCTCGCACATCCGGTCGTAGGCCTTCTGATTGTCCACCACGATCCGCTCGACGTCCTCCGTGAGGAAGTCGCGCACGGTGCGCTCGATCAGGTCGGGCTCCTGGAAAACGCACGTCGCCATCGGCTGCCGTTTGATCTTTTCCTGGACTTCGCGCCATTCCTCGAGCAGCAGCGCGAGGTCGCGCACGAAATAGCGCAACTGCTGGCCCTCGCCGGCGGTGCGCATGATGACCCCCATGCCGTCGGGGATGGCGAGCTCGCGGAGGATCTTCTTCAGCCGCTTGCGTTCCTCCTGGCTTTCAATCTTGCGAGAGATGCCGCATTGATCCGAGTTAGGCAGCAGCACGAGGTACCGTCCGGGCAGGACCAGATTGGTCGTGATGCGCGGGCCCTTGGTGCTGATCGGCCCCTTAGTGACCTGCACGATGATTTCGCTGCCGGGCGGATACAGGCGCGGGATGTCGCGCTGCGTGATTTTCGGCTTGTCGCGGCGCTTGCCTTCGCGCTCAACAATTTCCACCCCGCTGTCGAACTGGTTCGGCACGATGTCCCAGTAATGCAGGAAGGCGTTTTTCTCGAACCCGATGTCCACGAACGCCGCCTTGAGGCCGTCCTCGAGGTTGCGCACCTTGCCCTTAAAGATGCTGCCGACCAGGCGCTCCTCGGAGGTGCGCTCGATGTTGAATTCTTCAAGCTTGCCGTCCTCTGTCACCGCGACGCGGGTTTCGAGGGTCTCGGCATTGATGACGACCTCCTTGTGGATTTTCTTCTCCGGACGGATGAGCTTCTGGACTTTTTTGACGAGGTTGACGGCGGCGGCTTTGATGCTTTCGACAAGGCCCTTGGGCTGCTCCTTGAAGGCCACCGGGGCGAATTTCTCCTCCTCCACCACGGCGGGAGTGTCGAGATGCGGCTCGCGGAAATCTTTCTTGTCCGCGTCGTGCGCGTGCGGCGCGGCCGGCTCGGGCGCGCCCTGGGGCGGCAGGCCGGCGGCGATGTTTTCAGCACGTTCAATTTCGGCGTGGTGCCGTTTTTCAAACAGGCGCTCATCGCCGCCCTGCTCGGCCACGACTTCGGCGCGGGCCTGGCTGGCATCGCGGTCGGTTCGCTGCGGATTCGGGCCCAGCCCGCCCTTGGGCTTGAAACGCATACCGCGGCGGCGCCGCGAGAAGTTGTTATTGTTGTTGCTCATATTAATATCCTCTTCGATGGATGTGGACGTTTTGCATCAGGCCCAGCGCGATCAACGAGCACAGCACTGAAGACCCGCCATAACTTAACAGCGGCAGTGGGATGCCCGTCACCGGGACGATGCGAATGTTCATGCCGATATTCACGAAAACGTGGCTAAACAGGAGCGTCACGACGCCCACCGCCACGAGTTTGCCCAAGCGATCGCGCGCCCGGCCGGCAATTCTCAAACCAGTGAAGAGAATCACCGTGTACAGCGTCAGCACCACAACGGAGCCGACGAATCCTTCCTCCTCGGCAATGACGGAGAAAATGAAATCATTGTGCGCCGCCCCCGGCGGCAAAAACCCCAGCGCCGTCTGGTCGCCCTTGCCCCAGCCCTTGCCCAGCAGGCCGCCGGAGCCGACCGAAATCAGCGCCTGAGTGACTTGATACGACTTATCAAATTGAAGCTGGCGCGCTTGCGCCCGTTCCGCAGGGCTGGCTCCGGCCGCAGCAAAATCCTGGCCGAAATAGACCAGCAGCCGGTGGCGCTGGTAGGTTTGCATGGGCACCTGCCAGCGCGGCGGCGCAAACAGGATATCCACCAGCAACAGCGCCGCGAGCACGCCCACAACGCCGACCAGTTGGAGCACATAGCGCTTGGGCGTGCCGGCCGCCAGCATCATCACCAGGCCCGTCGGAATCAAAACCAGCGCCGACCCCAGGTCCGGCTCCTTCAAAATCAGGACGAACGGCAGTACAATCAGCCCGATGCCCCGCCAGAATACCCGTCGCTCGCGCAACTCCTCCACCGGACGGCTCAGATAATGGGCCGCGGCAAGGATGAAGGCGAGCTTGGCGAATTCGCTCGGCTGAAACTGGAAGAAGCCCAAGTCAATCCAGCGTTGCGCCCCCCAGCCGTGCGTGGTGCCAATGTGCGGAATCAGGACGAGGACCAAAAAGAAAATCGCCGCGCCATACACCACGAACGCCCAGCGCGCCAACGTGTGGTAATCCACCAGGCACAAAACCACCCCCACCCCGGACCCCAAGGCATACCAGACCATCTGCCGGATCCAAACCTGATCCTGCCACGGCAACGCGACCGCCCCCGAGGTCGACATCGTCGCACTGTAAATGAAGAGCGCGCCGATCAGCATCAGCAGGGCGACCGCCACCAACTGCAGCCGGTCGAGCTTCGGCTCGCGTTCGTTGAGGGCAGAATCAACCATGGCGCATGTCGGGCCGCTGAAGGTTGAGGGCTGGGGGTTTCATCTTAATTTTGGGCCAGGGCGTTTCCCGGGCGGATGTTTTCTTTTTTCAAGAGCGCCTCATAAATGTCGCGGGCGATGGGCGCACACACCGTGCCGCCCGACCCGCCGCTTTCGGATTCCACCATGACCACGACGGCGTAACGAGGAGTTTCATACGGGGCGAACGAGGCGAACCAGAACGTGTAACCCGTCAGCTTGTTGGCTGCATCCTGCACCTGAGCTGTGCCGGTCTTGCCGCACACCGACAGTTTCAATTCACCCCCATGGTGAAAGGCGTCGTAGCCCGTGCCGTCAGTGCTCTGCACGTCGGCGCGCATGGCCGCATGCAGGATTTTTAGGCTGCGGGCGCTCACGCCGAGTTCGTCCCGCACGACCCCGGAGGGAAAGTGAGCGGCCGTTTCACCCGCTGCCGGATCCTGCGGCAGAATGCGGTCCACCAGCCGCGGCCACAGCACTTTGCCGCCGTTGGCAATCGCCGAAGTCATCACCGCCATCTGGATCGGGGTCACGGCGACCTCGCCCTGCCCGATGCACAGGTTTGCCGTATCGCCGTCCCGCCAGTCGCGGGAATTCACCCGGGCCTGGCTTGGAAAATTGCCGCGGGTCTCCTGTCCGGCGAACAGCCCGGTGCGTTCTCCCAGATGAAATTTCTCCCCCAGGCGGATGAGGCTTTCAGGGCCCGCCCGCAAGCCGTTGGTGATGAAATAGGAATTGCTGGAATGGATGAACGCTTTCTGGAAATTGTAATCGCCCGGCGCCGCCGTGTCCTTGATTGCCCGGCGCCCCACATAAAAAACCCCCCGGGCCGGATTTTCCGGGTTGGCCTGCACGTGAAATACTTCGGCGGGATCCAGCCCGCCTTCCAGGGCGGCCAGCGCGACAACGGTTTTAAAAATGGAGCCCGGCGCATAGTTTTCGTAGGTGGCTCGGTTTTTTTCCGCTGAGAGTTGTTGCAGACGGTTCCACTTTTCCTGCGAGATGCCCTTTGCAAAATCGTTCGGGTCGAACGCCGGCGAGGACACCAGCGCCAGCACGTCCCCGGTATGCACGTCCATGACGACAATGGCTCCGCGCGCCTCTGCGCCCCGGCGCGCCATCAGCGCATGTTCGGCCGCCTGCTGGAGGTCCTGATCGATGGTGAGCACGACATTCTGGCCCGGTTCGGGATGGTTCCAGAGGTTCTCCGACTGGCGATAGCCCTGGCTGTTGATCAGCACCGATTGCGCTCCGGCCGTTCCGCGGAGTTGGGCGTCGTAGCCGGCCTCAACCCCGACCACGCCCCGGTAATCGGGCAGCCGGTAGGAGAAATAGGATTCCTCGCCCTCCGCCGAACTGTCGTCGCTCCGCAAATAGCCCAGCACATGGGCCGCTGTTTCGCCGAAGGGATAAATGCGCGCCGCCTGCAATTCCAGATCCGCTCCGAAGCCGTTGGTGAACGCCTCCTCAAAGCGTGCGATCTGCGCTTCGCTGAGGTTGGGCAGCAGCGGATAGGGCAGGGCCCGTGTTTTTTGGTAGGCCCGCTCGAACCGGCCGGCATCCACCGTCAATGGCTGGCCCAGCGCCTGGCCGATTCGAGTCGCAAGCGCGGTAACGACGCCCAGCCGGGATTGCGCGCGGAGGCGCTCGACCTGGTCTTTAGCGAAGGCGAACTTTTTCCGTTCGGATTTCGTGAGCCCCCGGCCGAGCTTTTTTTCCTCAGCAGCGATGGCAGCCCTTTGCCCGGCGAGCGCTTGCTTGCGGAGCGGCGCATAGGCCGCGTCGAAGGGCTTGCGCAAGTCGTCCAGATAAAGGCACAGATTGTAGCGCGGCCGGTTTTCGGCCAGCACCCGCCCCTCCCGGTCGAGGATTTTCCCGCGCACGGCGGGGATCCGGATTGTGCGATACGCCTGGGTTTGCAGATGCGATTGGTATTCGTTCGCGGAAACAATCTGCACCCACCACAGGCCCGCTAGCAGGACCAAAAGACCCCCGGCCAGGACCAGCGCCACCAGGCGGAGGTGCGGGTCGTTCTTTTTCAGTTGGTCGATAATGAGCATCTCAGGATCTGCCGCGGTGGATTTCGCGGTCGGCACGGAAGCTGGTTTCAGTTCGCGGCGGATGGCCGAGCGCATGGTGACAGCCCGCGAACAGGGCGAAAACAAATGGCGCCGCCGCCGCTCCGCCCAAGGTCATCACCAGCCACTGCCAGAGCGAGCCCCAGCCGAGCAGCGGCTGTTGCCCCCCTGAGAGCAGCAGCAGCACGGTCAAGGCGGGGACCGCGGCGCTTGCGGCGGCTCCGAGGACGATCTGCGCAAAGGGCAGCGTGTGCAGGATTAATTCGCGCTTCGAAAAAATCGCCAGCCCCACTGTGAATAGTGGCAGCAGGGTGATGCCCAGCGGGTTGGCGGAAAGGGCGTCGAAGCAAAGCCCGCCCAGGACGGCAAGCAGCGTCACGGTCAGCAGGCTGGCATTCAGGGCGGCGTAGACCATCAGCACCGGCAGCAAGTCCACCTGCGCCCCGAGCAGTCGGCGCACGCCGGGAAGCAGAGCTTCGCCGAACACGGCCAGGAATGCGAAGGCCAAAATCAGGATGGTCTGCAGGGCATTCATCAGCAAGGAACCTCCGACCCGCTCGGGACGAGAAGACGCAATGCGTCCGCGGCGCGGGCAGTCAGGCCGGGGCGGTCGGGGATGGATTGTATCAGGGGGTTCATTTCATCAGCACCCAGACCTGTTCCAGTGCGCCCAGATTGGCTGCCAGTTTCACACGGGCCTCCGTGTAGAGGCCAAAGTCCACCGGTCGCGAATCCACCACCTGGCCAATCGGGATGCCCTTTGGAAAAACACCCCCGAGGCCGCTGGTGAAGACGTTCTGGCCGGGTTTCAGATTAGCGCTTCCGGAAAGATAGATGAGATGGACCAGCGAGGGGTCGAGCGGCCCGCCGACACTGATCACGCCGATATCGTGTGCGGGGTTTTCCACGAGGCCCGACGCCTTGCAGTTGGGGTCACTGAGGAGCACCACTTGGGAGCGGGTGAGGGCAACGGAGGAGATACGGCCCACCAAGCCTTCGGCGGTCAGCACCGGCTGGTTGTTGGTGATGCCGTCCCGGCTGCCCAGGTCAATTTCCACCGTGTGCCACCAGTTGGCCGGGTCGCGCAGGATGACCCTGGCGAATTTGAGTTTCCAAGGCAGTTCCCGCTGGCGCCCGAGCCAGCTGCGGAGCTGGTCGTTCTCGCGGAGGGTGGCGGCGGATTGCAGCGCCTGAACTTTGAGCTGGTCGTTTTCGTGCCGGAGGGTTTCCGTCAGTTGGAGGAGTCCGCGCCGGGACAAAATCGCGTCCGCCGCCGCAACCGGCAGCTGTTGAGCGGTGCCCGCCACGCCCACCAACGGCAGAAACAGACTGCCAATGGACTGTTTGATACGGTTGGTCGTCTCCGGCGGAAGGCTGAACATCAGCAGTGCCACCAGACCGACCGCACCGAACGCGAGATAATTTTTTTGTTTGGCCATTCCTGCCCCCGAAACTATTTCGGAGTTGGAGCTGAATTGAATTCAGCCGGTTGCAGGTGGACGCAGGCGGGAAATCAGATCAATACTTGGCGTTGGTCGCGACGCGCTTCAGGAATTCAATCTCCTGCAAAACGCGGCCGGTGCCTTCCGCCACAGCGCTCATGGGATCATCGGCCAAATGGACCGGCAAGCCGGTTTCTTCAGCGACAAGCCGGTCAATCCCCCGGATCAGCGAACCGCCCCCAGCCATGACCAGACCCCGATCAACCAGATCGGCAGAAAGTTCGGGCGGACAGCGTTCCAACGTGAGCCGGATGGATTCCAAAATGCTCGAGAGCGGTTCTTGCAACGACTCGCGGACTTCCTCGGAACGGATGGTCAGGGTTTTAGGAAGGCCGGAACCGAGGTCGCGGCCTTTGACATCCATGGTCAGTTCTTGTTCCAGAGGAAAGGCCGAGCCGATGCGTATCTTGATTTCTTCCGCAGTACGTTCACCTATCATCATGTTGTAGGCGCGTTTCATGTGCGCGACAATCGTGCTGTCAAATTCGTCCCCGCCCACCCTCAGGCTGCGGCTGAAGACGATCCCGGCCAGGGAGATGATTGCGATTTCGCAAGTCCCGCCCCCGATGTCCACGATCATGTTGCCCGCCGGTTCATGCACCGGCAGACCGACGCCAATGGCCGACGCCATCGGTTGTTCGATCAAATACACCTCGCGCGCGCCGGCGTGGGTGGCGGAATCTTTTACAGCCCGTTTTTCCACTTCCGTGATCCCCGAAGGCACTGCGACCACAACGCGTGGGGCAATCAGCTTGCGGTGATGGACCTTTTGAATGAAGTGCCGCAGCATGGCCTCGGTGATCTCAAAGTCGGCGATCACGCCGTCTTTCATCGGTCGGATAGCCACGATGTTGCCGGGGGTCCGGCCCAGCATCCGTTTGGCTTCATTCCCGACCGCCAGCACATTGGTCGTGCCAGCCTCGATGGCTACCACGGAGGGTTCGCGCAGGACGATTCCACGGTCCCGCACATAGACAAGGGAATTGGCAGTGCCCAAATCGATCCCAATGTCATTGGAAAACAGGCTTTTGAATTGTGCAAACATGAATATGCCTACTAACAGGCCTATTAAACTCTCTGGGGACAAAAAGGTCAAGAGGATTGCGGGGGCCCGATTCTAAGATTCTAATTCTGCCATCGGTTGGGAATCATCCTGTACGGCTTCCTGTTTTTCGCCAGCCGTGGAAATCCGAAACTCGCGGTTTCATTCGATTGGCTTTAGGGTGAACTCTGGAGCCGAGTCCCAGTTTACAGAAGTCCCTATGAGCCATCAGGATAGCTACACACATAATGAAGCGGTAGCAGAATTTCTGGCCAGCTGGGATAAGGAATTCTACGCCAAATACACGGACACCCTCCGCCCCGCCCTGCCGTGCGGCCGCGTGCTGGACGTGGGCTGCGGCGCCGGGCAGGCGGTGGACCGGCTGACCCAAGCGGGATTCGAAGCGTGGGGCGTGGATGTCTCCGAGCCCAATATTGAGCGCGCCCGCCACTTCAGTCAGCGCTGCCAGCGCTATAATGGCAGCCGCCTGCCGTTTCCGGATGGCCACTTTTCCAGCGTGGGGGCGCTTAATGTGCTCGAGCATGTGGATGAGCCGGAGGCGTTCATCACTGAGCTGGTGCGGGTCACGGCGCCAGGCGGGCGCGTGGTTCTTTCCAGCCCGAATTTTTTCCGGGCGCTCGGCTTTCACGACTATCATCCCCAGATGCGGGGGCTTCGGAATAAATGGCGGAACTGGCGCCGCCTGGCCGAGAAACGCCGGCAAATCGCCGGCAACCCGGCCGGGGTGCGCTTCGACCGGATGACGCCCATTAAGAAAGAACCCTTCACCCCGGACGACGATGCCATCATCGCCACGAACCCCGTGGAGATGGAGTTTTTTCTGACCCGCAACGGGTGTGACGTGGAGCGGGTCGAATGCACCGATCGCCTGGTGGCGGCGCCGGCGGACTTCCTGTTAAACCTCGGGCCGTGGCGGTACTGGATTTTCAACGCCTTCCTGGTGGCCCGGAAACGCGGGTCTGATCACAATCCTGTGGGATGATCGAGAAATTCCCACGGCAGCTTGAATTTTCTGGAAAGCTCTGCCGCCAGCGCTTTCACGCCGAAGGTTTCCGTGGCGTAATGCCCCCCGTAAAAAACATTGAGCCCCAGCTCCTCGCCCAGCGCATAGGTCCAGTGCGGACCTTCGCCGGTGATGAAGGTGTCCACGCCCTCGGCGGCGGCAATCTTTAAATCGGAGCCCGCTCCGCCGGTGACGACGCCGATCCGTTCACACAGGGATTTGCCGCCCGGAATGATTCTAGGTTTTGCGCCCGTGGCGCGCTCCAACCGTTGGGCCAGATCGGTCCGGGAGATTTTCATCTGCGCCTTGAAGCCGATGGTTTGCCCGTGGCTGGTGAAAAACGGCTGGAGTTTTTTTAAGCCGAGCGCCGCGGCGAGCTGGGCGTTGTTCCCCAGCAGGGGATGCGCGTCCAGCGGCAGGTGGGAGCTGTAAACCGCGAGATTATTTTGGACGAGCAGCTGCAGCAGTTCGCGGCGTTTGCCAGTCCAGGGATGTGACGGCGACCAGAACAAGCCATGGTGGACGAGGAGCAGATCGGCTTTGGCGGCAACGGCAAGCTTCACTGTCGCCAGCGTGGCGTCCACCGTGGCGGCGATGCGCGTGACAGCGCCGGAATTCTCCATCTGAAGGCCATTGGCGGCGCCGTCGTAGTCGCCCCGGTCGCGGGTGCGGAGGATCCGGTCGCAATACTGGACGAGTGCGGCGAGGGGGGCTTTCGGCATGACGCGATGAAATCAAAAATCAGTCTGGCTGCAAAGCCGGAAACTCAACTTCAAAGTCATTCCGCAAGGATTTAGAGAAGCGCGCGATCGCGTTGGGAGTTTGAGGAGATTCGGTTTAGCGCAGATTTTTTTTGATTGCCCGGCAGCCCAGCCTTCTTTTTTTCTCCTTAAAATGGCTTAGAGATACCCGTTTCGTCGTACGTCAGCCCCGGTCCGGCGCCAGCGCAAGGCGGCGCTGCGGATACTGGGGCAGAGGCGGCGTGCTCAGCAGGAAGCCCCGGCATTGAGCCGGTAAAAAACAGGCAGGCATTCAGGCGACGGGGCCGTAGATTTATGGGAGGTCAAAGACCTGCCCGTCACCGACGCGGCCATCGAGCCGGGGCGGGTGAGGCGGGCGAAGGAACACTGGGAAGAACGTACCCGGCATTTTCCGGCAGTAAATCATCCTCCTTCAATATCCGCGGGATCCCAAAAACCGAAATCCTCACTGCCTTGCGGAATTTCTGATCCGGGAGTTCCAGGCTGACAATCGTCTGCGGTAAGGCTATTTTGTACCAATGAACAGCCACTATTCCAGCGCCGCTTACTGGCCGGGCGATTTTGATGAAGACGGCCTGCGCGGTTGGGCGGAGGGATTGCGGGCGCAACTCGGCGCCAATCCCGTCTCGCTGGGATTGGTTTTCATGTCGCCGCGCTTTTTTCCGAATGCGCAGGCCACGCTGGATATCCTCCGCGTCCATGCGCGGATCCCCCTGCTCGCGGGCTGTTCCAGCACCAGTCTCGTGGCCGGCGAGAAAGAGTTTGAAGACGCTTCCGGCATCGTGCTGGCGCTGTATTCGCTGCCGGGCGCAGAACTGAAAGGCTTTCGTTTCTCGCAGGAGCACATCGGGGATGCAGAGAATCCCGCCAACTGGCCCTTAGAATCGGGCGTGTCCCCCCAGTCCACCAATGGTTGGCTGGCCTTTGCGGACCCCTTTCATATGGATGCCGAAAGCTGGATCCGCTCGTGGAATGGGGCCTATGCCCCGCTGCCGACGTTCGGCGGCCTGGCGAGCGGCATTTATACCGACCAGGTGACTCAGGTGTATTTGAATGGCGAGGTGTTCGAGGAGGGGGGAGTGGCTATTTCTGTGGGCGGCGACGTGAAACTATCCGGGGTGATTTCGCAGGGTTGCACCCCGATCGGCGAGACCTGGACCCTGACGCACGTCGAACAGAACCTCATCCACCAGATTGCCAACCGCCCCGCCTATGCCGTGCTCTCAGAAACAGTGCAGCAACTGTCGCCTGCCGACCAGCAGAAGGCGCGCGGAAACCTTTTCATCGGCCTGGTAATGAATGAATACCTTGAGGATTTTCATCGGGGCGATTTCCTCGTGCGCAACCTGATTGGCGGCGATCCGAATTCGGGCGTGCTGGCCGTGGCGGCCCTGCCGCGCGCAGGGCAGACCATCCAGTTTCAACGGCGCGATGCGGTGGCGGCAAACGAGGACATGGGGGAACTGCTCGGCCGCGCGAAGGAAAAAATCGGCGGGTCGACCATTTATGGCGGCTGCCTGTGCTGCTGCAATGGCCGCGGGAAAAATCTCTTTGGCCAGCCGAATCACGATGCCGAATTGGTTCAGAAAGAATTCGGCCCAATGGGCCTGGTGGGGTTTTATGGCAATGGGGAAATTGGTCCGGTGGGTGATAAAAACTACCTCCACGGCTTCACGGCATCGCTCGCCCTGTTCGTCAAAAAGTGAGATACGCCCCCGCCCGGTCTCGATTCCTTATTGCATTTGCCCGTTGGCGCGTCATGCTGGTTCTCAAATGTCAGAGGAATCCAAGCCGGAAACAAACGCCCCCGCCCCCGCCCAGGGTCTCGAACCTCGCCGTCGCAGCCGTGGACATCGCGGTGGACGGGGCCGCGGTCGCGGTCCCCGTCCACCCGCGAAAAACGATTTTCAGGACCCGCCGCCTGCTTCCGGCCTGGGATCCTCTGGCGAATCCCTAGTTCCGGCAGATCCCGCCGGCCCACCCCCCGCGCCCGCCGTGGAATCCCCGGCCCGGCCCTCGGAACCCTTTCGCCGCCCGCTCCCAGCCCGGCCCCGGTTTATTGAACCCACGACTTCTGCTCCCCGGGTCCCTCGGACCGATGGCTCCGCCATCAGCCAAGCCGTCAACGAAGTCTTGAAGATCGTTGAATCGCTGAAGCAGACCTTGGAAGAGATGGAAGGAGTTCTCGAGTTAGTGGAACTGGCCGAGCGCCAGAAACTGACCGACGAACGCGAAATCGAATCCCTGCTGCGCGCTTTGCGCCAGTTCCAGTCGCGGGGCAGCCGACCCGATCGCCCTGAGTTTTCAGAGCGCTCAGAGCGCCCCGAGCGCCCCGAGCGCCAAAACCGTCCTGACCGTCCTGACCGTCCTGACCGTTCCGACCGGCCGATGCGGCCGGAACGTGTGGAACGGCCGGAGCCTTCAAAACCGCAGGAACCAGCGGAGCCGCCGACCCGCGAGGAATCGGCCTCCCGCGATTAACGAAGCGATTCCGGCACAAGTTCGCGGAGAGCTGATGCGGATTCCACAGGGAAGCGAAAGCCCTTCCGCGTCATGAAGGGTTGACGGGGTACGACGATTTTGTTCAATTATCACGACTCATGAATCACTTTTTCCGCTCCGTCTCATCTTCATTTTGGGTCGCGCTTATGTTTGCCGGGCTAGGAGCTGCCAGCGCGGCGGCCGATCCCATCAGTCTGGATCAACGCCTCGAACATCTGGAACAACTGGCAGCGGGCCATGCGGCATCCCCTCTCAATGCCGGTGACAATGCGTGGGTGCTGGCCAGTTCGGCGCTAGTGCTGATGATGACTGCGCCGGGCCTGATTCTTTTTTATGGCGGGCTGGTGCGCAGCAAAAACGTGCTGGCCACGATGATGCACAGCCTGATTCTGATGGGGCTGGTTTCCGGGTTGTGGATGGTTTTTGGCTACAGCCTGGCGTTCGCGGAGGGCAATGCGTTCATTGGAAATCCCCTCACCTATTTCATGCTCCAGGGCGTGGGCGCGGCGCCGAATCCAGACTATGCCGGCACGATTCCGCAGCAGTCCTTCATGCTGTTTCAAATGATGTTCGCCATCATCACCCCCGCGCTCATCAGCGGGGCGGTGGCGGAACGGATCAAATTCAAGGGCTACCTGCTGTTCGTGGCGCTCTGGGTGACGGTCGTCTATTTTCCGTTGTGTCATATGGTCTGGGGCAAGGGCGGTTATTTCAACTGGGCGCTGGCCGGGAAAATTCCAGTCCTGGATTTCGCCGGCGGCACGGTGGTCCACATCAGCTCCGGCGTCTCCGCACTGGTGTGCGCCATCCTGCTGGGCCGGCGGGCGGGCTACCCCCACCAGCCCATGATTCCCCACAATGTGGTGCTCACGCTGGTGGGCACGGGATTGCTGTGGGTCGGATGGTTCGGATTCAACGCCGGCAGCGCCCTGAATGCCGGAGGGCTTGCCAGCAGCGCCTTCGCCGCCACCCACTTCTCCGCCGCCGCCGCCGCCTTGAGCTGGGCGATCGCCGAATGGTGGCATAAGGGCCGGCCCAGCGCACTGGGCGCCGCCTCAGGCATGGTCGCCGGCCTCGCCACTATCACGCCGGCCTCCGGCTTTGTCACGGTCCCTGCCGCGTTTGGCATCGGCCTGGTCGCCGGGGTCGCCTGCTACTTCGCGGTGACTGAATTGAAAGCCCATTTTGCATATGACGATTCCCTCGACGTGTTCGGCGTGCACGGCGTCGGCAGCATTATCGGCATGCTGATGCTCGGCGGCCTGGCCAGCGCCGCCGTCAATCCCGCCATCGCCTCCACCTTTCAAGTCAATGGGGTGACGGTCTCGCTGGCCGGCAGCCTGAGCCAATTGGGCAATCAGGCCATCGGCGTCCTGTTCACGGCCGTCTTTGCGGGTTTGGCGACATTCATCCTATTCAAGCTCGTGGACGCGCTGGTGGGCCTCCGCGTGGATGCCGAGGATGAAAGCCTCGGCCTGGATCTCACTCAACACGGCGAACGCGCCTATTCTGAATAACGGACCGGAATACTATATGAAAAAAATCGAAGCCATCATCAAGCCTTTCAAGCTGAGCGACGTCAAAGCCGCCCTCAATGAAATCGGTATCCAAGGAATGACCGTTACCGAGGTCAAGGGATTTGGCCGCCAGAAGGGCCACACCGAAATTTATCGCGGCAGCGAATACACCGTCGATTTCCTTCCGAAGATCAAAATAGAGACTGTGCTGCCCGACCCGTTGGTGGACCAGGCCGTCCAAGCCATCATCAAAGCGGCCAAGACCGGAAAAATCGGCGACGGCAAGGTGTTCGTCTGGTCCGTCGAAGAAGCCTATCGCATCCGCACCGACGAACAGGGCGACGCCGCCGTCTAGTCCGAATGCCGCCCCGCGGCGCCGCGGCCTGAGCGCCTACAAAGGCTTTCAGGCTTCCGCTTCCCAAGCATCATTGCCATACGGCTTGGCGTCACCCAGCCTAGCCCGGCACACCCGCTCTTCCGTCCTCAGCAGGAGTTCACTTCGGCCTTCAGGTCAAACGGAGCAGGGGGCGAGGATGGCATCGCTCATCCCGTGGACGATTTTCTTGTCGGCGGGAACAATCGTGGCCAGGACCCCGCCCAGCTCCGAGCGCAGGGCGTCCCCATCGCCACCCACGAAATAATACGGACACAGCCGCGCCCGGCCCTTCATTGGCACCCGCTCGTTTTTTTCAAAATCAAACCAGCTGGCATCCACGAGCGACGGCTTGTGGAACCGCTGCAGCACGCTCGGAGAGGTTTCGAAGTTTGCCAGCGCCGCGTCCACCGCCGCGCTCCAATCGCCCGCCGACAAGTCGCTGCCAAGATGGACCCCGCGCGCGCCCCAGGCATTTTCCGAGAAGCCGGACACCTTCAAAATCAGATCGCGCTCCTTCTGCGACATCGCCTTGAGCTGCGCCCAGTCTGTCAGGTTCAGTTCCGGGATGGCCGCGTGTGGCGGCAGCGGCGCCGGATCCACAAGCCAGGTGTAGGGGATGATTTTCTTCAACCGCATGAGAAATCCTTCACCCAGTTCCTGCCGCCAGAAATGATGCAGATTCCGGTTCCACAACAGAGCGAACAGCATCTTCTCCTCGAAAATCGGCTTGGGCGGCGGCGTGAGGCGGATTTTCTTTTCCATCGCTAGGTCGAAAATCTGTTTTGCGTTCGACACGTTTGGCAAATCGAACAGCTCAAAGAAACGATAAACAGCGCTGCAGTCACCAATATCAGTGAATCGCGCATCGTGAACCGTAAATCGGCCACCAAGCTGGGCCGCTACCCATTCCATTTCCGGTCGATAAGTTTTTGCTTCTTCCGAAACGACAATGTGTACCTGCTTCGCGTCGCCAAAAATGGATTCAAACCCCCGCAGCATCCCGTCGGCGCCGCCCAGTATTTTTGAGGACGAGTCGCGGACCCCGGGTTGGGAGTAGATCTGATTAAGCCACCCCGTCAGCCCGATGCCGCCGGGCACCGAATCCAGCTCCGTGATGCTGAAGCCGTTGTCCGTCAGCAAAAGATCGGGGCGGATGACGCGCGGCACGTCGTGCTTGAAGGCGGCGGAACGCTGAAGCTCGATCAACTCTCGCGGTTTACCGAGGTCGAGCCAGCGCGCGACCCATTCCGGCTGCTTGCCCTCGACGCTCTTGCGGTAGAGCAGATTGGTCGCACGATAAAACTGGAGCAGCACCCGCCCGAGCGACTCGATCTCCTGCGCCAGAGTCTCGCCCAGCGGAAACGGGGTCGGGGAGATCCGCCACGACTGGCCGGCGAATAAACCGCCAGGGGGAAGAGCATCCCGGATGCCTTGGGCGGGGTGGGTGGGAGGATTCACTTTGAATCAGCCTCGCACTTGTCCGCTCCCGAGGCCAAGCCACTTGTAGCTGGTCAGCTCGTCCAGACCCATCGGGCCGCGCGCGCCGATCTTGTCGGTGCTGATGCCGATCTCCGCGCCCATGCCGAATTCTCCGCCGTCAGTGAAACGCGTTGACGCATTCCAGTACACCGCCGCCGAATCCACCTCGGCAAGAAACTGTTTCGCGCGCCCTTCATTCTTCGTAACGATGCTGTCCGAATGCGCCGAGCCATAGTGATGGATGTGATCAATGGCCGCCTTCACCCCGTCCACCACGCGGATATTCAGGATGTAGTCGTTGTATTCGGTGAACCAATCCTGTTCGGTAGCCGCGTGAATCGGCGCTATTGAATTCCGGATTCCGGATTGAATGAGCCCGAGCGAAACCGGGTCGCAGCGCAGCTCGACTTTTTTTTCGGCAAGCTTCTGCGCCATGGGCGGGAGGAAGGCTGCGGCGACGGCGGAATCCACCAAGAGGGTTTCCATCGCATTGCAGACGCCGGGGCGCTGGACTTTGGCATTCATCACGATGTCCGCTGCCATCTTTAAATCAGCGTCGGCATCCACAAAGACGTGACAGACGCCCTTGTAATGCTTGATGACGGGAACCTTGGAGCACTCCGCGACGGCGCGGATGAGGCTCTCACCCCCGCGGGGCATGCAGAGGTCCACGTATTGAGTGAGCGACAGCAGCAGGGGGATTGCCTCGCGGTCGGGCGTGGGCACGACCTGGATCGCGTGTTCAGGGAACAGGCGGTGGGCATTTTTGCCCGCCTCAATGAGGGTTTGGGCGATGATCAGGTTTGAGTTCAACGCCTCCTTGCCGCCCCGCAGAATCGTGGCATTGCCGGACTTGAAGCACAGGCTGGCCGCGTCTGCGGTCACATTGGGCCGCGATTCGTAGATGATAACCACCACGCCGATGGGCGTGGAGATCTTTCGCAGCGTGAGCCCGTTGGGGCGGAGTCGCTCGTCCAGAATCCTGCCGACGGGGTCAGGCAGGGCGGCCACTTCGCGCAGGCCTTTGGCCATGCCGGCGATGCGTTGGTCATCCAGCTTCAGCCGGTCGAGCATGGCGGCGGAGAGCCCCTGCTTCGCGCCGGCGGCCATGTCGAGCGCGTTGGCGTTCTGGATGGCGGCGGCATTCTGTTCGAGGGCTGCGGCCATTGCCAGCAGACAGGCGTTTTTCTCGGCCGTGGTCATCTGGGCCAGCGCGCGCGACGCGGCCTTGGCCTGCTGAGCCAGTCGCGTCATTTGTTCATTCAAGTTCATGGCTGAAATAGAGTGCCGCCAAGGTAGACGAAATGCAGGGGAAGTCAAAACGGAGCGTGGAGCGCCACGCCCACCCCCCGTTACGGCGCCGGAGCGTTCGTCCCGGGGCAGGCGGCAGACTGCATCGCGTCTGCAAGCTCCCGGGGTGTCCACCGGTTGCCGTCAAACTGGCGGGCGATGCGGCCTTCCGGGTCCAGGACGACCGTGCGGAGATTATGGGAAATGGTGTTGTCCTCACGGGTGATCATCAGGTCCAGCAAGGGGGCAAGGCGGGCCAGCGTGTTGGTGTCGGCCACGGAAAACAGCCAGCGGTCGGCATCCTGCTGTCGATAATACGCCGCATAATTCGTCAGGGTATCGGGCAAATCGTGCTCGGGATCAAAGGAGATGGAAAGGAACTGCCAGGAATTGGTCGCAGGCGTCGCAGCCCGGAGCAGGACGCGCGCCTCGGCGAAATTCAAATCCATGCGCGGGCAGAAATCCGGCAGCGGGCACCGGGTGAAAAAGAAGGTGAAGGCCAGCACGCGCCCGCGATAGTCCGAGAAGCGAATAGGCCGCCCGTCTTCGGCGGTCAAAGTAAAATCAGGCAGGAGATCTCCAGGCTTGAGCTCAGACGAGGGCGCGTGAAAAACGAACACGCCGTTGGTCACACTCTCAACGACGTGGGCCACCAGGCGCACCGACTCAATCCATGAATTCGTTTCGGTGACGCACAGCTTAAAAGTGATTTCATCGCCGCGCGAAATATTTTGAAGGTCATTCCTATCTATCAGGGTAAAATCCATCGTCATGGCACTCATGAAGCCGGGGATGGCCTGGTGCTGGATGGTGGCCTCGCGCCGGTCGGGCGCAATCTGGCGGACGATGCCGCGGGCCTCATAGGTCCGGACGGCAGAAGACGCGGCGTCGGAAGTCGCCACGGGCGCGGGGGCTGTAGGTTTGCATCCAGCGAGCAGGGACAGCATGAGGATGAGGAGCGGGACTGTTTTTTTCATAATGAATCGCCTTGGGCGCGCCACTGATTAATCGCCTCAACCACGGCCTGCGAGGTTTCCGGCTTCATCCCGTCATAGAAAACGCGCAGGCGTCCGCGGGCGTCCACCACGGCGATGCGCTCGGTGTGAGCGAAGCCCCCGGGCATGAAGTTGTAGGGATCCGCGGGATTGCGCGGAATGAAACTATTCTCGATCAGGCTGTACAATGCGGACTTGTCGCCCGTGAGGAGCAGCCAGCGATTGGTGTCCGCGCCAAAACGGCTGCCGAACTCAGCCAGCACCGCGGGCGTGTCCGAGCGCGGGTCCACGGTCAGCGAAACCAGCTTCACGTCCGGCTGCCCGGCGGTCAGCGCTTGGATTTCCGCCATGCGCCGGTTCACGTCCAGACAGCTGATGGAGCAGCCGGTGAAAACAAAATTCACCACCAGGTATTTTCCGGCCAGCTCCGCCCGGGTGACGGTGCGGCCGGTGCGGTCGGTCAGGGTGAAGGCGGCTAATTCGCGGGGCCGGTCCGGCGGCGTGCCGTGCGAATGCCGGGCGGCAGCGATAAGCCAGCCGCCCAAGCCCGCGAGGGCGGCGAGCGCGAGGGCGACGCCGAGAAAGGTATACTCCTCGCGCCAACGGCTGTTTTTTTTATTGTGGGACATTTTAAACCTTCCCCCGTTAATAATAACCACTTTTGAAAAAAGGGGGAAGTCACGAATTGAGGCGAGGGCGGCGCGCACGGGAATCAGGGCTGGGAGCGATGCATCATAAAACATTGAATTCACGGTTGCTTTCATCCCTATGAATGCAGGCAAAATGGATTCTCGAATCATGGGCCGGATTATTTTTTAGGGGGGAGACAGACCGCTCCCGACCTTGAGTGCGCTCTGGGCAGCGGCAACCCCAACCAGTGGCGCACGCGGGGGATACGGCTTAAAAAAAACTTTTCGGCCAGCAGTACAATTAGCAGCGAGGCGCCAAACAGCGGCAGGTAAATGCCAAACGCCACGACCAGCACAACCAGGCCGAATGAAACGCCCTGATTAAGTAGGATTTTCGGCGCACCCAGAACGCCTTGTTCGCGGCGACGCCACCACATGACTGCGCCACTCACACTCAGCATAACTAAACCCAACGCCGTTAAAAGGCCGAGCAGTTGATTCGGCCAGCCGAAGAGCCGGCCTTCGTGAGCTGCGATACCGGTTCCGACAATGCGGTCCAAAAGATGGCCATTTTTAAAGTCTTTGCGGCTGACAATCTCACCCGTTGTTCCATTGATGAGCAAGCTGACCCGATGTGGGCGGTTGGGAGTCATTGATTTGGCGGACCAATTCTCGGAGTTTGATGGGGGTGGGGCGATGACCACGGGAGGTTCAAGCTTCAGTGGCAACACTGCCGCGACAACCCGGTCGAAGCCGGTCATATCTTTTGGCATGCCACTGTCACGCCGCCAAGGCCCTGAATCTCCCCCCTCCCGGCCACCATGACCGCTGTGTTCGCCAGCATGACCGGGGGCGCCTGTCGCAGCAACGAGCCGTTCACTGCCAGTTGTCCAATCCAGCTGTGCCACCGCCGTGCCAGTGATGTGGCGTAGGGTCTTGAAATAATTTCCCCAACAATTTGCCCATGGCAGCCCAGTGACAAGCAGGCACAACGCCAAAGTTGAAATCCAGACGCCGGTGACGCTGTGCAAGTCGCGCCAGAAAGGGGCGGAGCCGCTCCGTAGCCGCGGGTAGAGCACCCCGCCCAAGCCCTTTGCATGGCGGGGCCACCAGAGATAAAGGCCAGTGATAATCAAGATGATTGTCCAAGATGCCGCGAGTTCTACCAGATTGGAGCCGCGATCGCCCATGAGTAGTTCCCCGTGCAGCCGGAACAGCGTCCTCATCAAACGGTCGTTTTCAGGAATCATATGCAAGATTTGCAAAGTTCCAGGATGCACATACACCCGGATAGAAACCTGGCTCTGGCTGACGATCACCCGGGCAGCAGCATTCGTACCGGTCGGTAATTCGTAGCCGACGGGTATTGAGCCCGGTAAGGCCGCCAGGGCAGCCCCAACCTGATCCGCCACACTGGCGGAGTCGCCACTATATTCCAAGCGGTCATAAGCTCGGTCGCTCCAGGCCTCAATTTGATCCTTGAAAAGATAAATAGCGCCGCTCACCGCCAGAATAATCACAAAGGGTAACGTGAGCAGACCGGCGTAGAAATGCCAGCGCCAGACCGTGCGGCAATCGAGCGCCAGTGCGAAAGTTGTTTTTTGCCTGGTCATAAATCAGTAGTTGGGCGTCCAGAGCCCGTTCTTGAATTCCGGATTGGCTGGATCGGTAATCCCGTTGCCCCACCAATGTCCCAAAACATCGGGATAAAATGGGGGGTTCATCGGCGTCAACGCGGAGTGGCCATCGATGTATCCAACATTGACCCCCAGGCCACCACGCCCATGCCTGGGATTGGGACGGCCAATGCCAGAGACGCTGACGGCCGACGGCGGATACAGATGGGTGGACAGCGTGGGTACAAGCAGGCTGGACCCGGCAGCAGACTCGCCCAGGCCAGCGTCCGCTACATCCACCTTATCCGACGGCCGGATTATGGAAGCCAATTTGACGAGGTTCATGAGCGTGTTGAAGCCATAGCCCGCCGCGTTCGTCGGGAACGAGTTGGCGGGACAATTCCACACTTGATTGTTTGTCACGTCCGCATTGTTTTGGCCCTGCGCGAGGTAGGGGTAAAGGAGCATTTTTCGGTCCGTGCCGGCGACATATCCGATATGCTTTTCGTAGTCATTGCCATACAGCGCGTTCGCAAGGGCGATTTGTTTGGTATTGCCCAGGCACTGGATGCTTTTGGCTTTTTCCTTGGCCTTTGCCAGCGCGGGCAAAAGCAGCGCGGCTAGAATGGCAATGATGGCTATAACTACGAGGAGTTCAATCAGGGTAAAGCCTGTAAATGATTTTCGAGCCGTATTCAGTTCTAACAGTTTCATGGTACAAAAAAGTTGTTTAGGGTTGCTGGTTTTGGCGGCCCAACCGGACTGCCGTAAGCAATAATTTTTTTAAAGTGGAGATTTCGAGACCGCCACGCGACGCGACGCCCTCGAGTTTAAAAGGAATACAATTTGCCCAAGCCTCGCGACCTGAGCGGGAAAAGACTACGATTGAATCAAACGAAGAGGCTTCGAGGAACCGGCACGGGCGGCTCTTGAGTGAGCGCTTCTGAGGAGAAAGTGATTTCCGGCAAAAGGCGGAATTGCGCCGGCCCCATTAGGACCCAGCGCTCCGGGGCAGGCGGGTATTCGAGCTTTTTTAGCTCCCGAGTGAAATCCGACTTCTGTTCCTCCGCTTGTCCGGCTGCCACGACGTTACAGAGCGGGCACGGGTGCTTTCCGTCGAAGGTTTTTTCCAGCGCCTGCGTGAGGGGCGCGGACTGCCAGTTCTGGGCCAACATCGTCGCCCACGCGACCGATTGCAGGGCGGCCCAATGCGTGCCGCTGGCGGCGAGCAGCGCAACGAGCATCAGCACATGGCCAAAACGGAAGAGCACGCGCCACTTTAAATCAGGATCCCACTCAGTCAAGTGTTAAAGCTTCAAACTTTTTGGCTGCATCCGTTTTGAATTCAAACTTCAAATTCCCCCCAGAAAACTGGGCTGCCAGAGCGCAACTTTGCCACACCGCCGGCTACGCCGAATCTGCCGAAATCCAAACCAATGTTCCGCTCGGGACCTGATCGTACAGAGCAATCAAGTCGGGGTCCGCCAGGTGGATGCAGCCGTGGGATGCAGGCCGGCCGACGGATTTCTGGTCGCTGGTGCCATGGATATAGATGTAGCGGTCATGCGTGTCCACGGATCCGCCCCGGTTGAAGCCTGGCTGCAGGCCCTCCAGCCAGAGGATGCGCGTGGTGATGCCGGCCGCCGCAAAGTCCGCCTGGGATGTGTGGCCGACGATTTCGCGGCTCTGGAACACCGTCCCCGCGGGTTCGCCGGCACCGATTTTTTCGGCGATGCGATGCAGGCCCAGCGGCGTGCAATTGGAACCTTCCGTCTGGCCGATGCCGAAACGCGATGTGGAGCAGGAGAATTGTCGAATGCACCGGCCCCGGTCAAAAAGCGAAAGGGTCTGGTCGGCGATGCTGACAGCCAGTATAAAGGGGGTCGGAACGACGCCCTGCTGGCGGCAGGCGATTAGGATCGTTTCCACGTTATTTCAGTTTCTTAACGAGCACCTTGGAGTTTCTCCCGCTCAGATCGTATTTTTCACGGCGGCCCGCCGGCAGATCGTCGGGCGTGCCCTCGGCGAAGCCGCCCTTGGATTGGAAATAGGTGAAGGCCTGGGTCGAGAGCGTGAGCAGCTCGACCAAGTTCAACTCCCTCGCCTTGCTCTCGACGAACTGGATGAGCTTGCGGCCGATGCCCTGGTTCTCGTGGGAGGCGCTGACATAAAGGCACGCCAGCTCGCCTTTTTTCTGTTCCGGATAGATATGCAGCGCGACACAGGCGACCGGGTTTTTATCAATCTCGAAGAGGTAGTAATCCCCCAAGCTCTTCTCGATCGTCGCCCGGCTGCGCTTCACCAGTTCATCCGAATCAACCGCGGCTTGGGTGAGCAACTGGATTGCGCGGATGTCCTTCTTTTTGGCAGACCGGATCTGCTGATATTCGTTGGCATACACCAGCGTGCCGATGCCCTCATTAGAAAAAACTTCTGCGAGCAGGCCCTCATCCACCCGGCCATTGATGACATGGACGCGCGGAATTCCTGCCTTGCACGCGGCGGCGGCGTGCTGCGCCTTCGAAAGGAGCGGCGGCGCAAAGCCCGCGCTGTTGGTCTGCAACAGCTTTTCCAGTTCCGCCACCAGCAGCTGCCGGATGAGCTGGCCGTTGCAGATCAGGCCGTCGCTCGAGGTGATGAAAATCAGCTTGATCGCCTTCAGCGCCTCGGCGACCGCCAGCGCGACCCCGTCGGAATTCACCCGGTAGGTCTTGCCGTCGCCGTCAAAGCCGAGCGGCGGAATGACCGGCACCACGCCCTGAGCGAGCAGCGTCTGGAGCAATTCGGTATCGACCCGCTCAACCTTTCCGGTGAACTGGTGATCCACCCCGCCGAGGATGCCCAGCGGATGCGCAATGATGACGTTGGTGCTGGCGGCGCGGAGGTCGTTGGCGGACAGCCCCTCGAGAATCTCATGGGTGAGCCGGTTGGCCGCCGTGAGCGCCAGCTTGAGGGTGGGCGCGTCGGTAATCCCCGTTCCGTCCAGATCGGACACTTTCGTGTTCTGCTCCGCGCCGAGGGACTTGATCTGGGCCGAGGCGCCGTGCACCAGGACGACACGGATGTTCAGCGACCGCAGCACCGCCACGTCCAGCAGCAGCGTGGCGAAGTTCTCGTCGGTGACAATTGCGCCGTCGATCGCGAGGATGAAGGTCTTCTCCCGGAATTGGGGGATGTATTGCAGGATGCCCCGCAGGTCAGTGGGTTTCACGTTTGGCTGGTCAGTTGGGTTTCAGAACGGAATAAGTAATCGGTTTCGGCCGCGATTCAAATCAATTATTTCGGGTCCAGCGCGCTTTTCAGGGCGCTCAGGCACCGCTCGTTTTCCCCGGGGGTGCCGACGGAGATGCGGAGCCATTCGCCCAGCTGATAGCCGTCCATGGGGCGCGCGATCACTCCCTGCTTCTGCATCGCCGCGAACACGGCCTGCCCGCGGCCCACGCGCACCAGGATGAAATTGGCGGCGGAGGGGACATATTCCAGCTTCAGGGCGCGAAACGCGCGCTGGAAAAATTGCAGCCCGGCGAGATTGTTCGCCCGCGTCCGGCGCACATATTCCTGATCATCCAGCGCCGCGAGCGCGCCCGCTTGGGCGAGGGAATTGATGTTGAAAGGCTGCCGGATTTTTTCGAGGGCGCTGATCAAATCCGGATGCCCTATGCCGTAGCCGATCCGCAGGCCGGCCAGCCCGTAGATCTTCGAGAACGTCCGCATCAGCAGCAGGTTCGGCCGCACGCCGAGCCGCACCAACGAGGCCAAATCCGCCGGGTCCTCCAGAAATTCCAGATAGGCCTCATCCATCACCAGCAGCACATGGTCGGGGATCTCATTGACGAACGCGATGACCTCCTCGCGCGGCACCAGCGTTCCGGTCGGATTATTCGGATTCGCCACGAACACCACCCGCGTTTGCGGCGTGATGGCCCGGAGCATTGCCGGCAGATCGTGCCCGTGATTTTTAGCCGGAACAGTCACTAGGTTTGCCCCGAACATTTTTGCCACCAGGGGATAAATGGCGAAGCAGAACTGCGAAACTACCACGTCCACGCCGGGTGCAAAATAGGCATGGCCGACAAACTCGATGATTTCATTGGAGCCATTTCCCAGCACCAAGTTGGCGGGCGCCACGCCGACTTTTTCCGCCAGTTTTTGCTTGAGGTAAAAGGCGTTGCCGTCCGGATAAAGATGCAGGGTGGCTAGGGTTTTCTGCATCGCGGCCAGGGCGAGCGGCGATGGGCCGAGCGGGTTTTCGTTGGATGCCAGCTTGATGATTTCATTCGCCGGCAGATTCAGTTCGCGAGCCACCTCTTCTATCGGACGGCCCGGTTGGTATCGCGGCAGAGTACTGAGCGCAGAATTGGTGGGCGGGGGGATCATATGGCTTGGAGAATTTTCTTAAGGTTGACGTTTTTAGCGACGATGTCGCGGATGAGCGATATTTTCTCCGAATCCGAGGGTCGGGTTTTGACGGTCAGATTATGGACCCGGGAAGCAACCTGATAGCTGTCCGCCTGAGCGAGCAGGACGGGGATGGGCATGGTGCGGATAATTTTAAGGATGCTCTCAGGCGGTCGCAGGCCGCCGGTAAGGACGATGCCCGCCATTTTTTCTTTGCTTTGAGCGTCGATGGCGGTGCAGGCCGTCAGCACAATGTCATCGCGATCCCCGGGGGTGATGAGCAGCACGCCGGGCTTAAAGAACTTCATCGCATTCTGGGCACTCATCGCCCCCACCACCACATCCCCGACGAGCGCATGGAGCGTGGGGGCGGCATTCAGCGGCTCGGCTCGCAGTTCTTCGCGGATTAAATCCATTGAGGGATTACTGAGGGTCTGCTCATAAGGGAGCACGCCCAGCAGTTCCAGTCCCCTGCGTTTGAGGCCGCGCCGCGCGAAGTCGGCAATGTACTCCACCTTGCTTTCGAGCACTTTGTTCAAGATGACCCCGATGATCTCGACGCCCTCCTTTTGAAACAGGGCTTGGTTGAGAGCCACTTCGTCGATCGGCTTGCCGATGCCGCCCTGGGAGACGAGGATGACTTTTGCTCCGAGTATTTTAGCGACCTGTGCGTTGGAGAGGTCAAATACCGAGCCAACGCCGGCATGGCCGCTGCCTTCGCAGAGCACGAAATCTTTTTCCCAAGCCACCCGGTCAAATGCCTTCTGGATTTTGCGGACCAGCGTCTCGTTGTTGGCCGCCATGAGATATTTGCGGGTGAAATCGGGCTCGACGGCGATCGGGCTCATGTCCCCAAGCGGGCAGTTGAGGTGGTAAACGGAATCCATCAGCACGGAGTCCTCATCAATCTTCTGCTCCTCGATCTCGACGAAGCGCTGGCCGACGGGCTTGATGTAGCCGACGCGGGGGAAATGCCGCTGGAGCGCTGCGATCAGCCCGAGGGAGGTGGTGGTCTTGCCGTCGTTCTGACGGGTGGCGGCGATGAAGACGCGGGGAGTGGAAGTGTTCATTTACTCGCCGGGCAATTGCGCATCCGCTCCGGGATAGAGCTTCTGGTAATCGGTCGCCTGGATGGCGATGATCGCTGCCACGCCCAAGATGTCGTGCGCGCTGGAGCCGCGGGAGACATCCGCCGCCGGCCGGTTGAGGCCGAGCAGGATCTGGCCGTACGCGTTGGCGCGGCTCACCGTGCGGACCAGCTTGCTGGCGATGTTCCCGGAATTGAGGTCGGGGAAAACCAGCACGTTGGCGCGTCCAGCCACCTTGCCATCGGGAAGCTTCCGCCGTGCGATTTCCGGCACCAGCGCCGCATCCGCCTGCATTTCGCCATCGAAGTCCGCCTCCAGAAATAACTGCTTCGCCTTCCGTCGGGCCATGGCCGTTGCGGCCTGGACTTTGCCAATGGAGGGATGGGTCGCGCTGCCCTTGGTGGAGAACGAGAGCAATGCCACGCGCGGCTTCACGCCGAGCAGATGCCGGGCCAGTCGCGCGGTGGTCACCGCAATGTCCGCCAGCTCGTCGACCGTGGGGTCGGGGATGACCCCGCAATCGGCCATGAACAGGACGCCGTTTTCACCGATGCGCGTGTCTTCGACCTCCATGACCATGCAGCTGGAGGCGGTTTTGATATCGGGGGCGACCTTGATGATCTGGAATAGCGGCCGCAGGACGCTGCCGGAAATATGCGAGGCCCCGGAGATGCAGCCATCCGCCTGATGCATGGCCAGCATCATCGCGCCGTAATAGTTCGGCTGCAGAATCGCCTCGCGGGCTTCCGCAGCGCGCAGCCCCTTGTCGCGGCGCAGCGCCAGAAAGCGCCGGGCGAAGGAGTCCGTATCCTCGCTGGTGGCGGGATTGATGATGCGAATGCCCTCGAGCGGAAGGTTGAGCTCTTCCGCGACGGCTTTGATTTTTGCCGGGTCGCCCAGCAGGATGGGCGCGCCCAGCCGCAGGGACTGGAATTGCCGTGCCGCCTGCAGGATGCGGGGCTCCTCGCCCTCGGGAAACACCACCCGCTTGGGGTGCCGCTGCAATTTTTCGATGACGCTGCCGATGAAACGCATGGGGCAAGATTAGCCGTGAAAGCGGAAACTGCACAATGAAATTGGCGCGGTTCCGATGGGCGCCCGAGTCCAGCCACGCAGCGGGTCATCCGCCAGCGCCGGCCGGCTCCAGATTTCTGGCGCCCAAAACTCTTGTGTCTGCGAATTGACTTGCCGGAGTGGGGTCGATACGCTCTTTCATTAATGCTGGACTCAATGGAAAAACTTCTGATTTTGCAGGATCGCGACCGCAAAATTCACCGGGTGCAAGAGGAACTCGCCCAGATCGCTCCGGAACGCGAATCCCTGCGCAATCTGACCGCCGCCACCCAGGCGCAACTCGCCGCCGCCAAGACCCGCGTCAAACAGAACGAGTCGGAACGCAAGCAGCTGGAGCTGGAGGTGCAGGCGAAGCAGGCGCAGATCGCCCGCTACGCCAACCAGCAGCTTGAGACGCGCAAGAACGAGGAATACAAGGCGCTCGCCCACGAAATCGAGACCTGCAAAGCCGATATCCACAAGGTTGAGGACCGGGAAATCGGCCTCATGGAGCAGGCCGAAGTCGCCCAAGCCGAAGTCGCCCGCGCTAACAGCGCCGCAAATGCCGCGCAGAAGCTGGCGGAGGGCCAGATCACCGAACTGGGCCAGCGCGAGGAAAATTTCAAGAGGGAACTCGCCGAACTGCAGCAGGGCCGAACGGAATTGGCGTCCGCCGTGGAGGAATCCACCCGCAGCCGCTACGATCGCCTGCTCAAGAACAAGGGCGACAACGCGGTGGTCGGCATCCAGCATGGCGTCTGTGGCGGCTGCCATATGAAACTGCAACAGCAGCTGATCGTGACCTGTCAGGCCCAGAAAGACCTGGTCACCTGCTCCAGCTGCGGCCGGATCTTGTATTACACGCGCGACATGGATTTGACCGGCGGGGATTGACCGCCCGCAGCTCCAGCGGCCCCGCTGAAATCGCCGCACCGGCTTCCATGTCGGACACCGGGACAATTTTTCGGGGTTGGAATCCCCGTTGTGCGCCTGCCCACTTTTTCCTAACCTGACGCCTGTGCATCGCGAATCCATCAAGTCCGCCGCCCGCATCGTGGTCAAGCTGGGCACCGGCGTGTTGACCGACAGCCGCAAGCTGATTGATCCCGCGCAACTGGAGCAGCTCGTCGCCCAGGTCGCGGCCCTGCGGCGGGCAGGCAGGGAAGTCGTCCTGGTGACTTCGGGCGCGGTCGGCGCGGGCATGGGCGCTCTCGGCTACGAATCGCGGCCGGCCCACCTCGCGGAAAAGCAGGCCTGCGCCGCCGTCGGCCAGTCCCGGCTTATGGCGGCATATGACAAGCTTTTCTCCGCGCACGGCCTCCTCGTGGCGCAAGTGCTGCTCACGCACGACGACCTCGAGCACCACGAGCGCCATCTCAACGCGCGCAACACGCTGGTCACGCTGCTGGACCGCGGCGTGGTGCCGATCATCAACGAGAACGACGCGGTGTCCTTCACGGAAATCAAGTTCGGCGACAACGACAAGCTCTCCGCGCTGGTCGCGTCGCTTCTGCCGGCCGATTTGCTGGTGATCCTGACAACCGTGGACGGCGTCATGGAACATTTCGGACAGGCCCACGCCAAAACCATCCCGGTGATCGAGCAGATTGACGCCGCCATTGAAGGCCTGGCGGGCGGCACCACCAGCGACACCGCCGTGGGCGGCATGGCGTCAAAAGTTCAAGCGGCAAAAATCGCCGTCCGATCCGGCATCCCGCTGGTGATCGCATCCGGTCACAAGACCGATGCCCTGGCCAGGATCCTGGCGGGCGAGGATGAGGGCACCTTGTTTGTAGCCCCGCCCACGCGGCTGCAGGGTCGCAAGCGCTGGATCGCCTTCTTTCATCACCCCAAAGGCGCGCTGTTCGTGGATGACGGCGCCAAGAAAGCGTTGCGCGAGGCGGGTAAAAGCTTATTGCCGCCGGGCGTGGCACGCTGCGAGGGCGATTTTGTGGCCGGCGACGTCGTGCGCCTCTGCGACCTGGACGGCCTGGAGTTCGCACGCGGCATTGCCCGGGCCGGTTCCGTCGCCGTGCGCGAGCGCACTTTGTCCAAGGAGGAGCTGGTGCACCGCGACGATCTGGTGATTTTGTGACAGGTCCAGGGGAAGGAGACGATGCCGACCCGGACGTCACGCCCGGCTGAGTTTTCCCTGCATTTGAACCCTATGAAAAAACAATCTGCCCTTCATCGTCTGCTGGAGGTCATGGCCACGCTGCGTTCCCCCACGGGCTGCCCCTGGGATCGCGAGCAATCGCATCGGACGCTGCGCCGTCATGCCATCGAGGAAGTGTATGAATTGATTGACGCCATTGAGGCGGGCGACGACTCCGAGATGGCGGAGGAGCTGGGCGACCTGCTGTTGCAGGTGGTTTTTCACTGCCAGCTGGCCCGGGAGCGCGGGGCCTTCGATTTTGAACGGGTCTGCCGCGGGCTGGTTGCCAAACTGGTCCGCCGCCATCCGCACGTCTTTGGCACCACCAAGGTGAAGAACGTGGACGAGGTCTGGGCGAACTGGGAGAAAATCAAGAAGGCGGAAAAGCATGGGACCAAACATGCGCGTCCTTCTGCGCTGGACGGCATTCCCCGGCATCTGCCTGCGCTCCTGCGCGCCGAGAAGCTCCTGAAAAAGGCGGATAAAGCTCAGCTTTTAGATGCCCCACAGGGTCCGCGAGCCCGCGCCGCCGCCCGCCCCCTCCGGAAATCCGTGTTGGCGGGAGAGCTTTTTTCCCTAGTGGCATTGGCCCGGTCTCGCGGCTGGAGCGCGGAAGAATTGCTGGAGGCGGAGATCGGAAGACGGGAGCGCCAACTGCGCCGGCGGGAACGCGAGCGAGCCCCTCAAATCCAGGACAGGGTCCGTGCTTGAGAACTCCCCCAAGATCGTTTATCCTCCGTCTGGTTTTGGAAGGGCGGAGAATCGCTCCCGGCGCAAGCGGGGGGAGGAAAGTCCGAACACCGCAGGGCGTGATGCCGCGTAACTCCGGTTCGGCCGGAGATACACGCGGGAGGAAAGTTGAAAGACGTTCCGACGGAAAGTGCCACAGAAAATAAGACCGCCGCCGTCTGTTTGAGGCGGTAAGGGTGAAAAGGTGGTGTAAGAGACCACCGCGCGAAGCGCAAGCAACGCGGCACGGAAAACCCCATCGGGTGCAAGGCCAAATAGGAAACCGAGGAGTTGTCCGCTCCGGGTTTCGTGAAAGCGAAACAGGTTTCGGGTATCGGTCGCTCAGACAAATGATTCTCTCCGTTCGCAAGAACGCAGACAGAATTCGGCTTACAGCCCTTCCAAAACCACTTCAAGCCAGGGCAGGAAATCCCGAAACCCTTCAGCGGGCCGGCCCCGGCTTCCCAATCCCCGCCCCGGGCCTCCCCGATGCCGGCGCCCAGACCGCCGCCGGGCTCAGATTGCCCGCGCGATCCACGGCGCGAAGAGCGACGGCGTCCGGCGAGAAGTTTTCGCGGTAACGGCCGGATTCGTTCCCCGGTAAAATCTCAGAGGTCCACACCCCGTTGGTCCGGCATTGCAGTACCCACCAGCACACAGGTTCCGCCCCGGTTTTTTTCCAGCCGAGGGTCATGGTTTTCTTCCACGGCGTCACCGTCAGTTTAGGACGGTCGGGGGGAGAGGCATCCAGCCAGGGCGAGGCGGGGATGAGCGCCGGCTGCTGGTAGGCGTCCCGGAGCAGGGCCTCATCCAGCGCGGCGTTTTTCATCAAGGCCGAACTGCTCCAATGGATGTGCCCGGCGTCCGCATAGCGGCGCGTGGCCCGGATCTGGTTCACGATCTCCGAGGGCGGCCACTTCCCGCCGGCATTGAGCGAGTTCATTCCCGGCCAGATATGGCGGTGCCGGACGTTTTCGCCGTTCCACCAGTCCAGCAGGACGGTGAAACTCGTCTGGGGCGGCGCAATGCCCCAGTAAAGCTGCGGAGCAAAATAATCGCACCACCCCTCCCGCAGCCAGGTGCGCGCGTCAGCATACAGCTCCGCGTAGGCGTCAAAGCCGCGGATGGTCGGCGGGACTTTTGGCCGCCAGATGCCAAAGGGGCTGATGCCAAACTTCACCCACGGCTTCTCGGCCTTGATGGCGCGGTAAATCTGCTGCATGAAAACATCCACGTTGCGCCGACGCCAGTCGTCCCGCGCCAGACCGCTGGCCGCACCGTTTTTTTTCCAGCTCGCAGCATCGGGAAAATCAATCTCCTGGCCCGCTGCGCTCTTCTCAGGATACGGATAAAAATAATCGTCGAAGTGGATGCCGTCCACGTCATAGCGTTTTAGCACGTCCATCACCACGCGCTGCGAGTACTCGCGGACGGCGGGATCGCCGGGGTCCAGCCACAGATATTTCCCGTAGCTGTGGACCAGCTCGGGGCGCGTCCGGCTGATGTGGCCCGGGGCGATTGGGGACACCGCCTGAAAATGGTGAGCGCGGAACGGGTTGAACCACGCGTGCAATTCTAACCCGCGCCGGTGGGCCTCGGCGATGGCGAAGGCGAGCGGGTCGTAGAAGGGGGATGGGGCGCGGCCCTGCACGCCGGTGAGATATTCCGACCACGGCTCCAGTCGGGACGAATAAAGCGCGTCACATGCCGGACGCACCTGAAAAATGACGGCGTTCAACTTCAGCGCCGCCGCGCGATCGAGCAGGGCGATCAATTCGGCCTTTTGTTGCGCCGTCGTCAGGCCAGGCTTGGAAGGCCAGCACGAATTCCCCACCGTCGCAATCCATGTGGCGCGAAACTCGCGCGCCGGCGGCGGCGGAATGATTTCAATGGAGGACGGCTTTTCTTCCGCCGCGAGCAGACGCGGCATCAACCCGAAGAGAACCGCAGCGGCGATGGCAATCATTGGACGCATAGTGATTTCAGGATGAAACGCCGCGGAACCGGTTTTGGCAAAGGTTTTTTCTAAAATTGTCGGCGCCCCTTCATCCCGGGGATCCTCGACGCCGGAGGGGCTTTATGCCGGCTGCTGCTGTGTGAGGCAGTGCAGAGAGCCGAAGCCCCAGACCAGATCCACGGCGTGGATGCCGACCACGGGCCGGTCGCGGAACAGGTCGCCTAAAATCCCCAGGGCCACGCGATCGTTTGGGTCATTGAAGGTCGGAACGATGACGGCCGCGTTGCAGATATAAAAGTTCGCGTAGCTGGCCGGCAGCCGCACGCCGTCGAAATACAGCGGTCCCGGCATGGGCAGCTCCACAACTTCAGGCCGGGTGCCATTTTCAAGCCTCAAATCCTGAATCCGGTCCCAGTTTTCCGCCAGCGGCCGGTAATTCTCGTCCCGGGGATTTTTCTCCCGGACCAACACCAGCGTTTTTGCATTCACAAAACGACAGATGTCGTCGATGTGACCGTGGGTGTCATCGCCTTTCGGGCCCTTGGCCAGCCAGAAGATGTGGGTGACGCCGAGATAGTTTTTGAGCGTCGCCTCGATCTCCGCCTTGCCCAAGCCGGGGTTGCGCACCTGGATTTTCGGATGCAGATAGCATTCCTCAGTCGAGATCAGGGTGCCGCGTCCGTTGACCTCAATGCCGCCGCCCTCTATCACGAAGGGCTGCGGGGGAGTGCGGGGGGAACCGGCCCGCCGGCACTCGGCGTGGAACAGCGTTTTGCCCAGCAGACGCGCGGCGGTCTCGGGCACCCGGGTGTCCTTGCGCCAGTTGTCATATTTGGCCCAGCCATTGAAATGAAAATGGACAATGTCGGTCTCGGTTGCGACGGGCCGGGACCGGGCGCCCGGGCGCTCGCGCCGGATGAACAGCGGGCCGGTGTCGCGCGTCCAGCCGCGATTGGTCGGATGCGTGACAAAACGGATTTTTCGGAGGTCCACGCCGACGTGCTTAAAAATGCGGCGGGCCTGTTTTTCGTCGGCCGCGTGCCGGACGAGCAGATTCACTTTTTCGCCGGCGGAGATGTTCCGGACCATCTCGCCATAGACCCACGGGATCACCTCAAACTTACCGGGCCAGTCGCTGGCATTGTGGGGCCAGCCAAGCCAGGTCGCCTGGTGCTTTTCCCATTCGGCCGGCATGCGGTAGCCAAGGGTCGCCGGGAGGGCGGTGCGATTGATTTTCGGTTGCGGCATAAAATCCGGGGCAAAACATAACGGCTCGGCCGCTTTTGGGAAAGCCTGTAACCCGGCCCTATGCTTAGGCGCGAGCTGGGATCCAGGAAGTGATCCGCCCCATCACCGGATTGAAAGGCAAATTAGGAGCTGTGCCCGACGGGGTTCGAGGTGGGGCAACTTGAGAAAGAAACAGCCCCCATCCCGTTGTCCTGATTTCAGGCGATGTGTCTAATCCTGACTGCGCACTCGACCTGGGCCCGGTCTGAAGACTCGCCAGTCACCAGCAGTTTTTGGGCCGGCAAGGGAATCCTCAACCTCGGAAGCCGCAACTGCATGAGATAGAGGGCGGGCGAAACCGCAGCAATCCGGCGATTCGTGATTTCGGCATGTCCGCGGGACAATTGCGCCAGCCGCAACGCATTTATTTTTTTTGCCATGCCCAGAAGAGATGCAATTCATGTGCCAGAAAAGCATGCCTCTCAGGGGGTCACGCTCTGCCGAGCCGATTCAAGAGCTTTCCATGAATCCCGCCGAAGCCGCCATTGCTGAAGACGCAGACAATATCCCCGCCGCGGGCGTTTTTGGCGAGATGAGCCACGATCGCGTCCGTGTCCGGCAAGTAGGCAGCCTCCTTGCCAGCTGCCTTGAGGTCCCGCATCAGCCTTTCGGGGTCGAGTCGCTCATCGACGCTGATTTGCTCGAGGCGGGCGACTTCGGCGACCACCACCGCGTTGGCGTCGGCGAAGGCCTCTGCCAGCTCGGCCTGAAAAACATTCCGGCGCGTCGTATTGGAGCGCGGCTCAAAAACGGCCCAGATTTTCTGGAGCGGATATTTGATGCGCAAGGCCTTGAGCGTTTCACGGAGGGCGGTCGGGTGATGGCCGAAATCATCGATCAAGGTCACCCCGCCCGCGATGCCGCGCACCTCCATCCGGCGCTTGATGCCCCGGAAGGTGTCGAAGGCCGACTGGATCTGCTTGTTCGACAGGCCGCAGTGCTTGGCGCAGGCGACCACGGCCAGGGCATTCCGCAGATTCAGTTCGCCGACGAGATTGATATGGAACGTGAAGCTCGGGATTTCGAATTCCGTCGCGGTCGGGCCGTAACGGGCATTGAAAGCCTGCACCGCGCAATCGTTTCCCAGACCAAAGCGCTTGACCGGACAGTGGGTCACGTTGAGCAGCGGCGCAAGGTTCGGGTCATCGCCATTGCCCAGTAGCAGGCCGTTGCGCGGCACCAGACGGATGAAGTGCGAGAAGGTTTTTTTGACCGCGCTGAGATCCTCAAAAATATCCGCGTGGTCGAACTCCAGGTTGTTGATGATGGCCACCTCCGGCTGGTAATGGATGAACTTGCTCCGCTTGTCGAAGAAGGCCGTGTCGTATTCGTCGCCCTCGATGACGAACCAGTCGCTGTCGGTGAAGCGCGCCCCCTGTCCAAAATTGGCCGGGATGCCGCCGATGAGGAAGCTGGGGTTCAGGCCGCTGTGCTCGAATACCCAGGCAAGCAGGGACGCGGTGGTGGTCTTGCCGTGCGTGCCGCTGACCACCAGCGCGCGACGGCCCCGGATGAAAAACTCCGCCAGCAGGGCCGCCAGCGACGTGTAGCGCTTCTTGTGATCGAGGACATGCTCCGCCTCGGGATTCCCGCGAGAGATGGCATTGCCGATGACGACGAGGTCGGGCTGATGCGCCAGATTTTTTTCGTCGTAGCCGTTCATCACTGCGATTTTTTTGGCGGCCAGGAACGACGCCATCGGCTCATAGACATTCTGGTCAGAGCCGGTGACCAGAAAGCCCTTGTCATGCATGGCGGCGGCAGCGGACGCCATAGCCGTGCCGCCGATGCCAACAAAGTGAACCGATTTAATTTCTGAGGAAAACATTATGACGAAATTAACCGCCCGGGCGCCGGGGCACAAAGCTTTTTGAAATCAAAAATAAAATTCGATGTCTGAAGTTCTGTCGCTCAGCCAAAATCCGGGTGCTTCCACCGCATCCCTAAAACTATTTTTCAGACTTAACCCGAATTCCAAAATAGGTAGGGGCAATCGCGCTGCGATGCCCCCGCCCGGGAGGGCGGAACGAACGGGTAGGACATCCGCCTTGCCTCATTGCTTTCCGTCGCCTGGCGCTGCGCTCGGGGACCTGGATGGCGCGCTGCACCTACCATTTTGCTTAAAAACTCGCTGCGGAATTCGGGCTAAATCTGGACGGGAAGCGGGCGGTCCTCACCACCTCCAACGGGATTTCACTGATGAACCTGAAAACGCGGGTGGCGGCGACAAGATGGGAGCCCACGCGGCCCGCGGCAAATGGATGTACTTTTGCGGACAGAGCAGATCAAGGATTGCGCTGCCAGGAATGGAATTCAGGCCTTCAGCTTCCGCTCCAAAATCTCGCCGACCAGGGCGGGGTTGGCTTTGCCCTTGGACAGCTTCATCACCTGCCCCTTCAGCGAATTGAGCGCCGCCACCTTGCCGGCTTTGTAATCAGCCACCGGGGCCGGATTCGCAGCAATCGCCTCGTCGCAGAACGTTTCAATCGCCCCAGTGTCGCTAACCTGCGCCAGCCCCTTTTCCTGGACGATGGCAGCCGGCGCCTTGCCGGTGTCGAACATTTCTCCGAACACCTGCTGCGCGGCGGCATTGCTAATGGCTTTGGCTTCCACGAGACCGACCAGCTCGAGCAACGCTTCCGGCTTGAATTTCAAATCCGTCAGCGTCAGCCGCTTCACTTCCCCTGGCTCAATGCCCATGGACATCTGCTCGGCAGCGTCCCGGGTGTTCGCCTCGGCGATTTTTGCCCGGAGATTGTTGATGACCCAATTGGCAACGGCTTTAGGACTCTTGGACAGCCCAGCCATCGCCTCAAAATAATTTCCCAGCGGCACGTCGTTTACAAATGATTCCGCATCCGGCGCGGGCAGCTGATACGCCTGCATGAACCGCCGCTTGCGGGCCAGCGGCAGCTCCACCACGCGCGATTTGACCTCGGCGAGCCAGGCCTCCGTGGGCGCCAGCGGCATCAGATCCGGATCGGGGAAATAGCGGTAATCGTGCGCGTGCTCCTTGGTGCGCATCTCCTCAGTGATGCCCGCCACATCATCCCAGCGGCGGGTGGACTGGATCAGCTTGTCGCCGCGCTTCACCGCCGCAATCTGGCGGGGGATCTCGTAATCCAGCGCGCGGCGCACGCCGGAGAAGCTGTTCATGTTCTTGATCTCAATCTTCGCGCCGAGCTCCCGGGTGCCGACGGGGCGCACGCTGACGTTCACATCGCAGCGCACCATCCCCTTTTCCATGTCGCAATCGCTCACGCCGCCATGGATTAGGATGTCCTTAAGCGCGTTGAGGTATTCATAGGCCATGTCGGAGCCGGTGATATCCGGCTCGGAAACGATTTCCAGGAGCGGCACGCCGGCGCGGTTGAAGTCCACGCCGCTGAACCGCTCCAGATGGGAATTCTTGCCCACGTCCTCCTCGAGATGCGCCCGGGTGATGCGGACGCGGCCCATACCCTCGACCGATCCCAGACCGCTGAATTCAAAATCCACGAAGCCGTTCGCTGTGCTCGGCTTGTCGAATTGAGTGAGCTGATAGTTTTTGGATGCGTCGGGGTAGAAATAACTTTTGCGGTCGAACTTGGCGAAGCGCGGGATTTCGCAGTTCAGGAGATAACCGGTCAGCACGGTCAGGCGCAGGGCCTCGTCATTCGGCACGGGCAGCACGCCCGGCATGCCGAGGCAGACCGGGCAGACATTCGTGTTCGGCTCGGAGCCGAAGGCGTTGGCGCAGCCGCACCACATCTTCGATTTGGTTTTGAGCTGGACGTGGGTTTCCAGACCGATGACAGCTTCGTATTCCATAAAGGCGGGGAAAGTTTAACCACAGATGGGCGCGGAAGAACACGGATTTTTCCGCCTAACCATGATTCATCGGGCCGGCGAAGCGGAGAGCTTAAAGTCGCATTCGCCCGTGCTCGAGCCCGCCTCGATCAGCAGGCGATAAGCCACATTGGGTTGCAATGGCTCAGCGCGCTTACCCTTGACAGCGGGGCGCATGCCTCGGACCCACTGGCCGTAAACAACCGCCCGCGTCGGGACCGCATTGGAATCGGCAACCAGGTGCCAGAGCGGACGCGCCAGCTGGTTGGTCGCCCATTCCTCCAGCGCGACAACCCTGACATCCGTCAGCGTGCATTTCTGGTCAAAGCCGAATGCCACTTCGAATGCGGGTGGGGGATTCGCGGCGCGTGGATTTTTCTTTGAAACCCGGGGAGGGTGAATGTCGCAAAGAATCTGGATTTTTTCCGGCCGGAACAGCCCCGCGACCCAGTAAAGGCCGCCGCCAACCAGCAGGGCCAGCAGAAGAATCTGGAAGGCAGTCTTTTTATTCATGTCCACCACCAGACGGCTACCGGCTTTACCGGGTTTCATCTGTATTTTCGTCCTGCGCCGGCGCGGTGGGGCGGGCCGAAGATTCCGCGAAGGCTAGGATGTGGCCGGCGCTTGGCGGACCGCTTCTTTTTTGTCTTCCAGATCGGACTGGAGATTTTTGCGTTCGGCGGCCAGCTGGCGCCGGAGCATCTCCACCGTGTCCCCATCACCCGCCTCAGTCGCCGCTTGGATTTCACTGGCCAAAGCAATCTCCCGCCCAGCGAGTTTAGCGGTGTATTGCGATTCCAGCTCGGCAAGCTGCCGCTTCTGTGCCGGGGTGAGTTTTCCGGCGGGCGCGGTTTTATTGAGGCGTTCCATCGCCAGTTCATAGGAGGATTTCATAACATTGTCAGCGGGTTCATTCCGGCATCTGATGAGCTGTGCTACCCGCGGCAGGCCCCGGTCCACTATCGGTTTTTTTCTTCTTCCAAGGCTGCTCGGGGAAGGTGTCGGGACGGCGGAGGGGACTGACCGCCGGCGATTGGGGGCGGGCCATCTGCATTTCTGGGTCGATGGCGGTCGGAGCCGTCGGCTCGCCGGCTTTCGCAGCCTGGTTTTCCGCGCGCCACCCGGCGATGCGCGCCTGCAGGCCGTGATGCTCCGCCGTCACCTTGTCCCCTGACTTCATATAGAATAGGGAGAGGTTGGTGTGAACCAGCTGCTCCTTGGGTCGCAGCGTCTCCGCTTTGTGCCCCTCGGCAATCGCCGCCGCAAAATCCCCAGTCCGGTAATGCGCCATGCCCAGGGCGAGCTGGGCGTCAAAGTAAGCCGGGTCCGCCGCCAGCACCGCCCGCAGGCCGCCAATGGCGCGGGCAAACTCACCCCGGCTGAAATCGAACATCGCGTCGTCGTAGCGTTCCTGCAAATCCATGCGTCCCCGCCACGCTAACAGGTCCGCCCCGCAGCGCAAGCGGCACGGCAATAGTTCAATTCCGATTGCAGGGCGGTTTAATTAAATTTTCTAATGACAGCAAATCGTGCATTAGAAATTGACACATTCCTGCCCGCTGCCTACTATGAAAATGCAACCGTGCCCGCTGCCTGCGATTCAGCTGCGGACCGCGCTGCAACGCGGTCAACTTTATTTAAACTTTCATGAGCGATACAACTGCAGGTTCCCCGTCTCCCGGCGCCGCCAAAACCATCTCCCCCATCCAAGAAGTGGTCATCCGCATCGCGGGCAACTCCCAAGACGGCATTCAGGCCATCGGGGGATTTCTGGCCCGGCTTGCCGGCCGCAGCGAGCAGGAGGTCATGACCTTCATGACCATTCCCGCCACGATTTCCGGCGGCGCCTCCATCTTTCAGGTCCGCATGGGCAGCGGCGAGGTTTTGAGTTCGGGCGACGAAGCGGACGTGCTGCTCGCCTTTTACCAGCACAGCTACGACGCCCACATCAGCTCCCTCAAGAAGGGGGGCATCGTGCTGTACGATTCCGATCACATCGAACCGAAGGAAGAGTGGAAGAAGGACTACCATCACCTGGGAATCCCTATTTCCGGCCTCACGGTCGAGGCCATCGGCGGCACCGCCAAAGATAAGGGCAAAAACATTTTCTCATTGGGGCTCATCGCCAAAATGTTCGACCTGAACCTGCCGAAGCTCGAGAAGCTTATCGGCGAGCGTTTCACCGGCAAGGACCCGAGCATCTTGAATAACGCGCTCGCCGCCTTTCATGCCGGCCACGCCAACCCGCTTGGCAATGTGCTGGAGACGTTCAAGTTCGTGGATGCCCAGAAAAAAAACGGCCACCAGATTGTGATGAACGGCAACGAAGCCCTCGGCTACGGCCTCATCGCGGCCGGCGTCCGTTTCGGCGCGGGCTATCCCATCACGCCGTGGTCGGACATCATGGAATTGCTCCGGCGCGAACTCCCCAAGTACGGCGGCACCTTCATCCAGACCGAGGACGAAATCGCCGCAATCTCCATGGCCATCGGAGGCAGCTACGCCGGACGCGTCTCGGTGACCGGCTCCAGCGGCCCTGGAATTTCGCTCAAGACCGAAGCGCTCGGCTGGGCCATCATGGCGGAAATGCCGCTCGTTATCGTGGACGTGCAGCGCGGCGGGCCCTCCACCGGAATGCCCACGAACATTGAGCAGTCCGACCTGAATATCGCCGTCAACGGCGGCCACGGCGACGCCCCGCGCGTCGTCATCGCTCCTGCGAACGTGGAGGATTGTTTTTACATGGCGATCGAGGCCGTGAACATCGCCCGCAAGTACAGCGTGCCGGTCATCATCCTGACCGACCAGGGCATCGCCACGCGCATCGAGGCATTCGTGGAGCCGAACCTGGAAAAAGTCTGCCAGGACATCTCCCCCGATTTCACCCCGGTGGCAGATCACAAGCCCTACGATCTTTCAAAAGCCGACGGCATCACCACGCATCTGGCGCCCGGCACCAAAATCAACAGCGGCAAATACCCCATCGTCACCGGCCTGGAACACGACGAGCTGGGCCATCCCACAGGCTCGCCGAAATTGCACATGCAGATGACCGCCAAGCGCCGCAAGAAATTGCAGGCGCTGGGCGCCTCCCTGCCGGTGCCCAAGGTTTACGGGCCGGCGGAAGGAAACGTGCTCCTGGTCGGCTGGGGGTCCACCGAGGGTCCCATCAAGGAGGCTGTGGACCGCGCGCGCGCCGCCGGCGACAGCGTTTCCTCCGTGCATATCCGGCACGTCAATCCGCTGCCGCCCGGCTTGGAAAACATCTTCTCCGGCTTCAACCACGTGCTGGTGGTCGAGATGAACGATGAGGGCCTGTACGGCTTTGGCCAGCTGGGGTCAATTTTGCGGGCGCGCTTCTGCGACCCGAAAATCCAAGGTATGAACAAGACCGACGGCCTCACTTGGAAGGTGAAGGAAATCCTAGAACGGGCCAAAACCAACATGACCGCCGGATTGCGGAAGCTGTAATTTTAAACCGCCACAAAACGTATGAGCCAAACTTTGACCGAAAAACCGTCCGCAACCCCCGCCCTTGTGAACCCGCCGGCGACCGGATCCGAGGAGCGCAAGGGGCTGACCAAAAAAGAAGTCGCCGCCGACCATCCGACCTGGTGCCCCGGCTGCGGGGACTTTTCCGTGCTCGCGCTCTACTTCAAGCTGATTGAGAAGCGCAAGATGTGGCACGAGAAGATCACCACCGTCGCAGGCATCGGCTGCTCCAGCCGCTTTCCGTATTTCGTGCAGGCCCACGGCGCCCATTACATCCACGGACGGGCCCTTCCCTTTGCCAGCGGCATTTCCCTGACCCGCCCCGACCTCCACGTGTTTGTGTTCGGCGGCGACGGCGACGCGTTCTCCATCGGCGGCAACCATTTCAGCCACACGGCGCGCAAGAACATCAAGATGACCTATTGCGTCATGGACAACTGGGTCTACGGCCTGACCAAGAAGCAGACCTCGCCCACGTCCCCGCTCGGCTTCAAGAGCAAAACGGATCAATGGGGCGCGGTGGATTATCCGATCAACCCCATGAAGCAGGCGATCGCCGCCGGGGCCACCTTTGTGGCGCGCACCACGCACACCAATCCGAACCATGTGCTGCAGATGATGGAGGCCGCGATGGATCACGACGGATTCAGCTTCATCGAATGCCTGAGCGAGTGCGTGGAGTTCTATGAGGGCGCCTTCGACGCCAGCAACCCGCGCAAGGGCGGCGTGTTCAACGAGGTTCCCAAGACGCATGACGTCACCGATGAACTGGCAGCCTACAAGCTCTCCGGCGAACCCTTCCCGGGCCACTTCGGCATCTTCTATAAAGCCAACAAGCCGACTAAAAATGCGAAAGAGGCGGAGATTGTCCAATCCCTTCAGAGCAAGGTGACCGGCCTGAAAGACTGGCAGATTCTCCAGAAGAACTTTGACCGGATGAAGTGATTTTTCACAGCACTCCAGCGGCTTCCAGAAATGGAAGCCGCTTTTTTGTTTCTACCCTCCAATGGAATAAGCCAGCCGCATTGAAAACCGATTCCCCGCGTCAAAGTTTTGCGCCCGCACCTGTTTATTGCTATTTTCGTAAAAGCCATGCCGCATCTTCACGAAAAAATTGATTTTACCGTCGCGATTTTTATCGTTCACGACGCAAAAATCCTGCTCATCCACCATCGCAAGCTCGGCAAATGGCTGCCGCTGGGCGGGCACATTGAGCTGGACGAAGACCCCGAACAGGCGGCGTTGCGCGAGGCCCGGGAGGAGAGCGGGCTGGACGTGGAACTGCTCGGCGAACGCCCGCCCACGACCTCGCCCGGCACCCGCGCGCTCATCGCCCCGCGCTTCCTAGACATCCATCGCATCAATGAAACGCATGAGCACATCGGCCTGATTTACTGGGCGCGACCCAAATATGGCGCCAGTAATACGGACCCCATCCTGGCTGCCGGCGAACATCACGCCATTCGCTGGTGCCGAAGAGAAGAGTTGGACAGCCTGTCTCCTCCCATGACGGAGGCGGTGAAGTGGTATTGCACCAAGGCTCTCGAGGAAATCACGGGGATAGTAAAAACTGTCGGGGAGTAACCGGAGCATCTTCACCGATCCTCCTGCGAACAAGACCTCATGACGCCCCGCCAACGGCACCAGACGCTCTGCTACACGATCGAAGGACTCAACTCCTTCGCCACCGTCCTTTATTTCACCTACCTTTATTTTCTCCTGTATGACCGCTTCGGCTACGACGACAAGGCGCGACTGGCGGTGGCGGCGCTGCTAGGCCTGGTCTATGCCGGGTCGGCATGGCAGGCCGGAAAATTTGCGCAGCGCCGGGGCAACTTCACCGCGCTCAAAGTGGGACTCGGGATCATGGCGGCGGGCTACGCCGTCGCTTCGCAGCTAAATACCGCGGCCGGGCAAATTGCGGGCGCGGTGGTAATCTCTCTCGGAATGTGTTTCACCTGGCCCGTGCTGGAGGCGCTCGTTAGCGAAGGCGAGGAGCCCGGCCACATCCCCCACGCCGTGGGGCTTTACAATATCACTTGGGCGTGGACCAATGCCGCGGCGCTCTTTCTGGGCGGAGCCATTGTTGAAAAATTAGGCTACGCGAGTCTTTATTACCTGCCGCTGGGCATCCTTGCCCTGCAGTGGGCACTGACCGTGTCACTGGAAAAAATAAAGCTGCCGGCCGCCGCGCCACTGTGCGCAACCCCACCGGAGCCGGGGCAGGTGCCGGCGGCCCGCAATCAGCACTTTGTTCGCTTGGCCTGGCTGGCCAACCCGTTTGCCTACATCGCCATCAACACGCTCATCGCCGTCCTGCCGGGCGTCGCGATGAAATTTGGACTCTCCCCCATGCTGGCCGGCTTCGCCTGCTCGCTCTGGGGATTTGCCCGGCTCGCCGCGTTTGTGGTGTTGTGGCGCTGGAGCGGCTGGCATTATCGGTTCGGCTGGCTGGCGTCCGCTTTTGCACTGCTCGTCCTCTCATTCGCCATCATCCTCACCGTGCCCAACCTGGAGACGGTGCTGGCCGCCCAAGTGGTTTTCGGCGCCGCCATCGGTCTGATTTATTATTCGTCCCTGTTCTATTCGATGGACGACAGCGACACCAAGGCCGAGCATGGGGGCATCCATGAAGCGGCTATTGGAATAGGCAATTGCGTTGGGCCCGCAGCAGGCGCCGCGGCGCTCTGGCTGGCACCACAAAGCATGAATGCCGGCGCCTGGTCGGTTTCCGCCCTGCTGGCGCTGGGCTTTGGCGGACTGGTCTGGCTGCGAAAAAAAACCTGAACTCCCGGCCTCGCGCCGGAAGGCGGCTACCAAAACGCATCCCGCACCGCTGCTTTTCTTCCTGTCACTTTTCAGCGGGGTGGTGTATCCCGTGGCTTAACATGAAAGCTGTCCCGCTGCCCCACGCCCTGTTCATAGGTAACCGCGCCCGGCTTGTGCGAAAACTGCGGCCGCGCTCCCTGGCGGTTTTGAATGCCAACGACCCTATGCCCACCAACGCCGACGGGGTCATGGGGCATCTCCAGAACGCCGACCTGTTCTACCTCACCGGCATTCATCAGGAGGAAACCCTCCTGCTGCTCGCCCCGGACGCCGCCGATCCGGCTCAGCGCGAAATCCTATTCCTGCGCGAGCCCAATGATCATCTAAAAATCTGGGAGGGGCATAAGCTGACCCGGGCACAAGCCACTGCCATCTCGGGCATCGCGAATGTCAAATGGCTCTCCGAGTTCCCGGCTGTTTTCCGGCAAGTCGCCTGCGAGCTGGAGCGGATCTATCTGAATACCAATGAACACGGGCGCACCGACGCCAGGGTCGAGACGCGCGACGCCCGGTTTCTCCGCGACTGCCAGAGGTCCTTTCCGCTGCACCGCTACGAGCGCCTCGCCCCGCTGATGCATGCGCTGCGCGCCATCAAATCGCCGCCGGAGATTGACGCCATCCGGGCCGCCTGCACGCTGACCGGACAGGGTTTCCGCCGGGCCTGCAAAGGCGTAAAACCCGGCGTCAACGAGGCCGAGGTCGAAGCCATTTTCGCCCATGAATTCATCCGGAACAAAGGTCAGTTCGCCTATCCGCCCATCATTGCGAGCGGCGCGAACAACACTATTTTACACTACACGCAGAATGACCAGATTTGCCGCAAGGGGGACCTGCTTCTGCTGGATGTCGCGGCCGGCTTGGGCAATTACATGAGCGACCTCACGCGCACGATTCCCGTCAGCGGACGGTTCACGCGCCGCCAGCGGCAGGTTTATAACGCGGTGCTGCGCCTCTTCCGCGCCCAAGTGTCCGCGCTGACGCCCGGCAAGACCACCCGGGATTTGCGGCGCGAATGCGAGGAGCGCACCGCCCGGGAATGCGTGGACCTCGGCCTACTCAAACTGTCCGAGATCCGGAAGTCAAACCCGGAAAACCCCGCCGTGAAACGCTACTTCATGCACGGCGTTTCCCATTCCATCGGCCTGGACGTGCACGACGTGATGAGTGCGGACGCAAAAATCGGCCCTGGCTGGGTGCTCACCGTGGAGCCGGGTATTTACATCCCGGAAGAAGGCTTCGGCATCCGCCTGGAAAACACAGTAGTGATCACCCCGGACGGGCCCCTGGACCTGATGGCTGACATCCCGATTGAAGCCGATGAAATCGAGTCGCTCATGAACCGGCGCTAAAATGGGATCCTTAAGGCCTGACAGAATTCTTTCCTAATCCCGAAAATCCTTTAAAGTCGTCTTTTAATTATGGCTGAAGAACAATCCCCGTCGCCGGCGGCACCCAATCCCGAACGCAAAACCCTCGACGACCGCGCGAAGATGACCGAGCAGGAGCGCCTCCGGCACTCCTGCGCCCATGTCATGGCCACCGCTATCCTGCGCCTCTGGCCCGACGCCCAGTTCGCCTACGGCCCGCCCGTCGAGAACGGCTTCTACTACGACCTCGAATGCTCCCACCGTATCTCGCCGGAAGATTTTGAAAAGATCGAGGCGGAGATGAAGAAGGAGATCAAGGCGAACAACGTCTTCGAGAAGAGCGAAGTCACCCGCGAGCAGGCGATCAAAGACGCGGAGAGCGGACGGCTGGGCGGACTCGGTGAGCGGCCCGGCAACGCCTCGAAGTTCAAGCTGGATTTGCTCAAGCAGATTCCCGAGAGCGAACCGATCTCCTATTTTAAGAACGGTGATTTCGTTGACCTGTGCGCCGGGCCGCACGTGATGCGCACGGGCAACATCGGTGCGTTCAAGCTCACCAGCGTGGCCGCCGCGTATTACAAGGGCGACGAAAAAGGTCCGCAGCTTCAGCGCATTTACGGCACGGCGTTCAAGAACAAGACCGCCATGGACGAGTACTTCAAGATGATCGAGGAGGCCAAGCGCCGCGACCATCGCAAAATCGGCGCGGAGATGGGGCTGTTCGCGATTGACACGGAATTTGTCGGGCCGGGCATGCCGCTGTGGCTGCCCAAGGGCACGGTGCTGGTCGAGGAACTGGAGAAGCTGGCCAAGGAAACCGAATTCGCGGCGGGCTACGTGCGCGTCCGCACGCCGCATCTGGCCAAGGAGAAAATGTATAAAACCTCCGGCCACCTGCCGTATTACGCGGAGTCGATGTTTCCGAAAATGGAAATGGATGAACACCGCGCCGACCGCCAGAAACTTGAAGCCCGCATCGCCGAACTGGAAAAACAACTGGCCGATTACGCGAAGAAAACTGGCGACCACACCACGAATTCTGGAAAATGAGATTCCAATTGACCCGTAGTTAAACTGCTGGCATATTTTTGGCGATGAAGCTGCGCGACAATCAAACTTTCATGTCGCTGTATTTCGATCCGAATTCAGTGGAATTTGCCACTGGCGAAGCGGACTCATTCCTTTCTGCCGAGAACTGGGAGCGCAATACCAAGCAGTTTGGTCAGGTGGCAACGCCTGAACCGATTGCAGACTTGATGGCAAAGTGGGTGATGTCGGCAAGACCTGCTGCTGTGCTTGATCCGGCTGCGGGCTTGGGCGGTTTGTTGGCTGCCTGCCGGAAGTTCCAAAAGCAAACGGTTCTGATTGGCGTTGAACGCGACATTGAAACATTGCAGCGCGCAAAAACCGCTGCGCCCAGCGGGACAAAGCTGATTCTGGCAGATTATCTCAAATCTGATGCCGGCCAGTTTGATGGAATTATTGCCAACCCGCCGTATGTAAAATCCCAACGACTGGATTATTCCGAAAAGGATTGGTGCTATTTCGAGGAACGATTCGGCACTCCTTTGGATCGCCTTACAAATATCTACGCGTTGTTCCTGCTGAAGATTTGGGAAGACCTTGCGCCACACGGTCGCGCCGCTGTCATTCTGCCGGCCGAATTTCTGAACGCGAATTTTGGCGAAGAAATCAAGGAGCAGCTTGTGCGGATAATTCGGCCTGTGGCGATTACCGTTTTCGCGCCGTCGCTAAACATTTTCGAGGATGCGCTCACCACCAGCGCAATTGTGTTTCTGGAAAAAAGCCGTTCACCAAAATTGCCATGTTGGGTTAAGAGAGTGGACTCAATTGAGGACGCATCGCATTTCTTGAACGGGTTGCTTTCGGAGGCAGCGACGTGCGCAGGTGATGGCTGTGTTGACCTGAAAAAACTACAGCCTTGCACCAAGTGGCTTAATCTTTTGTTTAATGGTGAGAGGCCAACCGGTTCAGATGCGTTGTCGAATCGGGTTGGTGACTATTTCAATTGTCGTCGCGGCATTGCCACCGGAGCAAACGACTTTTTTTGTTTTAGCCGAGCCGACATCCGCGAGCATCATTTGACGGAAGCTCATGTTGAGCCGTGTATCACCAAGGCCGTTGATGCGGACGGACTCGTTTTCACCCCTGACAAATTTGATTCATTGGCGGCCCGCGAGCGCCGATGCTTTCTGTTGAATCCTTCACGCAACGGGCAAGACTTGATGCGTTACTTGAAACTTGGCGAGCAGCAAGGCATCCCGCAGCGGCATCTGCCAAGCCATCGGCCCGTTTGGTATCTTCCAGAAAACCGCGCTGCTGCTGACATTTGGGTCGCCGTGTTTTCGCGCGCTTCCGTCAAATATATCCTCAACACTTCGGGCGCAAAGAATCTGACGTGCTTCCACGGCCTTTACGCCAAACCGGGTTGGGAGTCCATCTCCCCGCTGATGACTCTGTTTCTCAACAGTTCCGGCGGAAGCCGTTCGTTTTCGATGGTAAACCGGTTTTACGGAAACGGACTCAACAAACTTGAACCCAAGGATGTGGAAGAAATGCCGTGTCCGGCGATGACAAGGCTGAGTCAGGAAGAATCGGCTGAGCTTGTCGAAAAACTGGCAGCTTTGGAAAAGCTTTCCTCACCCGAACAACTGGCGGGCATCGACGAACTCGCCGTGAGCTACTTTGACATCAAGGCAGCAGAACCTGTTTAATTGCCGCCGCATCGAGTTCAAATCCGCCGCCCTGTGGGACAACGTAGGCATCATGCCGTCCCAGTTTCGTGACGTGATGTTCGGCTGCGAATGTTGGAAGGCCGGTAGCTTTTCCCACCTGAATGCCACAGGTGATCGGAATCATGATGGTCGCCTTCTCCTGGCTCTTCGCAGGTGTCTCGATCGAAAAACCTTCCCCGCTGGCAATCGTCGCAAAAATATCCAAGAAGTTAATGGCAAAAACCGAGTCGAAGAAGACTTGGCAATAACTCTGTGACACGCGATGACGTTCCAGCCAGCGATAAACGATGACAAGGTCTTCGACTTTGACCGTGAAGCTTGGCGTTTCACGTCCGCCCTTTTCGCCGTCATCACGCTGCTTTTGTCGCACGGCCATGTATTTCAAAGCTTCAAACTTGCTGGAGCGCACTTCGACGGCTGCCGAGGCTTGTTTGACCAGAGATTCAATTTCCGTGTGCCGGAGTTCCGACAAGTTGCTGTTCACGGCGAAGGATTTTGGAAACACAAGCAAGTCCGGGCGTTTGCCAAATAGTCGCGTCTCCTCCAAACCAGCAAGGTAACGAGCTTTGAACTCAGGATGTCCGGCTGCAATGGTGTCGGTGTTGCCATATTGCACAACCTTCCATTCCGGCAGCGCAGAGACAATTGCTGCACTCAACATTCGTTCCGCCCAATCACCCATTGCGCGATTGGCGAGAAACTCGGAACGCGCGTCCGTTGGCACTCTCGGTTTTTGTGTTGGTGCAGGACCTTCGCCACCAAAGTTGAGGCGCTGAGGCTGAATACCTTTGGCCGTCAATACGGCAACGACTTCCTCAAGGGTGGACTGCAATTGTTGGATATGGGATGAAGCCATTGAGATTATAGCTTTGTTTTGATTACTGCTTTTCCCCCCGTTTAGCGGCCTGTTTTCTTTTGGCGGTTGAAATGGCGCGTTTCAGCAATTTTAAAAACCTCTTATTACTTCTTCGGGTTGCGTCTTCCAAATTTTCTAGCTGGCTGCATTGTAGATTTCCGTTGTTACTCGGGTTCACATAAATGTCAGGCAGCCACGCAATCGGTGTGACGAGACACCGCCTAATTTGAATCGTCATGTCGTCGTGAAAGCTAATGACAAATGTCACTATCAATAACTGCCTTGTTGCCCCCTCATCATAAAACTCAACGAGCTTCCTCGCTTTCGAAATGTCTCCCTTCTCCGTTTCGTTACCCTCGACCGCAGCCTTAAAATTAAGAAAAAACTTGGTTTCTACACTGGAAACGCGAAGCGAAACATCATAAATGCTCGATTCAGATTCGGAAGGTGTCACTTCATCAACTCCAAGATTTTCAGACTCCTTCTTAAGATTCTGATTGATGGCTTCTTCAACAATGCGCCATACGGTGCGGCCCTTTGCCGCTTTTCCCCAGCCATTTGGAAATTGTTCAACGCTGCCAATTTGAATTGGCCCAAGGCCATCACAAAGCGTGTTCAGCGAAGTGCGGATCTTTTGGCAACAAGCTGCAACTTTCTTAAAAGACAAGCTGCTCATCGCTTCTTGTCCTCAAAGTTGAACAGTTCCTTCACCTCGGTCTTTAGAATCTTGGCAAACTTCTCCAAACCGGCGACCGATGGCGCATTCACTCCACGTTCGACGAGGCTGATGAACTCAACCGAACATCCGATGGCCTCGGCAAGCTGCTCTTGGGTGAGCTTTCTTGCTTTGCGGAGGCTGGCGATTTGTTGGCCGAGTTTTCGTTGAAGCACGCAGTTTAACTACCACAACGGCCAATTGCTTTCCACGCAGCTAAACTACGGCTGCTCCAAAACGTGCTTCTGGTCGGCATTTCGGCCTGCCGAAAAATTGAAGTTCCTTCGCGCACTGCAAACGGCTATTTTCTCCGGCATGTCTGCCATTTTGAAAGACGAAGAATTTGTTGCCGTTGAAGCTGCCGTCAAAGCCGGCGTTGCGCCGCAGCCCGTGGCCGCTGCGTTCAACGAGTTGTCCGCGTTGCGCGCGGAATTGAAAAAGCTGGGCGAGCCGGAGAGTTATTACCTCAAGGCCATGAACTGTCCGCATCATCACCGCATTTTTGCGGCGGAGCCGCACAGTTACCGCGACCTGCCGCTGCGCCTCGCGGAATACGGCACGTGCTATCGCTACGAACAGAGCGGCGAGCTGTTCGGCCTCATGCGCGTGCGCTCGCTCAACATGAACGACGCGCACATTTATTGCACCGAGGAGCAGTTCGCCGACGAGTTCCGCGCCGTCAACGACATGTATCTGAAGTATTTCAAAATCTTCGGCCTGGAAAAATATCAGATGCGCTTCAGCACGCACGCGGCGGAAGGGCTCGGCAAGAAATACGTCAACGAACCGGAGTTGTGGAAGAAAACCGAGGACATGGTGCGCAAGGTGTTGATCGAATCCGGCATCAACTACGTGGAGGTCGCCAACGAGGCGGCGTTCTACGGGCCGAAGATTGACGTGCAGGTGTGGAGCGCCATCGGCCGCGAATTCACCATCGCCACCAACCAGGTGGACTTCGCCGTGCCTGCCAAGTTCGGCCTGACCTATCGCGACAAGGACAACTCGAACAAGACGCCGTTGTGCATCCATCGCGCGCCGCTCGGCACGCATGAGCGGTTCATCGGTTTTCTCATCGAGCATTACGCCGGGAACTTCCCGCTCTGGCTCGCGCCGGATCAGGTGCGCGTCATCACGCTGAACGACGACGACGCGTTGATCGCCTACGCCCAGCCCATCGTGGCCGAACTGCGCGCCAACATGGTGCGGGTGGATGCGGACTTCAGCGCGACGCCGTTCAAGGCGAAGATTGCCAACGCGGAACAATTGCGCGTCCACACCATGCTGGTCATCGGCGGCCGCGACATGGAAGCCGGCGCGGTTTCCGTTCGCTTGCACCACGGCGGTCAACAGGGCGCAAAGCCGAAGGCGGAGGTCGTGGCGGATATTCTGGCGAGCATCAAAGAGCGGCGGGCTTAACCGAAAAGTTTTTTATATCCGTTTAGCTTGGGCTGTAAGTAGCCGCCGTGTACCCAGAAGCGGCCAGATAACCGCATCAGCTTTTCTGGCGATACGTCATAATGCGCCGCCCGCCCCACCGCCGACGATGATTTTGCGGGGAGTTTTTATAGCGGATCAATCGGCGCAACAGGAAGTGGATTTGCCGGTCCTGTTCCACGGCATCTTTGCCAGCACCCGCGCCAGACCGCAAAAGCCTGTGACGCCAGCGAACAAAAGTCCGCAGCCCATCACCAACGAAATAAGTGCGAACCGGGGATCAACCCCAAGCGCCAGCGCCGCGCCGACGGCGGAGACCAAACCGACGGCAATCTGCACCTGGCGCATGAGCGGGAGCACCTTGCTTTCGCCCCGGTTCACCGGCAGACCTGCGTCCATCCACGCTTGCGTGCCGCCCTCAACCAGCACGCAGGCGTGGAAGCTAGCGCGCCGAAACTTCTCGATGGCGCGGAGGGCGCGACCGCCGGACTGGCAGAGGACGTAAAGGGGCGGGGCGTCCGGACCGCGCTGATTCAAAAACCCGGCAACATCCAGCTCATCCAGCGGGACAAGGGTTGCCCCAGGAACGTGGGCGCTGGCGAATTCGGCCGGGGTGCGGACATCGAGCAGCTCGGCAGGATGGCCCGCAGCGATGAGCCGATGGAGCTCGCGGGGCAGAATCGACGTTTTGGTTTGCATCGTTTTTATCAGCAATATATAAATGTATAACTAAATAGATATATGTCAACCGAAAAAAAGAAGAGGCTGCTGACCGGCGATGAGCTGGAGCAGATCGCCGCGCACTTCCGGATGCTCGGCGAACCGATGCGGCTGAAAATTTTGCAAGCGGTCTGCCATGAGCCCCGGAAGGTGAACGACATTGTCACCGCCGTGGGCGCGACGCAGGCGAACGTGTCCAAGCATCTCTCCCTGCTGGCGGCGGCGGGGATCCTCTCGCGCCAGCGGGCCGGGCAGAGCATTTACTACGGGCTGCAGGATAAGTTGACGTTAAAGATGTGCGCGCTGGTGCAGTCGCAGCGGGCTGGCTGACAGACGCATCAAGGTTAACGCAAAGCCCGTCGCGCCCGCCATTCTCGCAATCGGTGTGCGCGGACACCGATTCCAGGCCCATTCTGCCGAAGCAATCTTGAAGCCCGGGGCAGAATAATTCTTTTTTTGGGGGGCTTCTTATTCTATTCTTCCCAAATGATACGCGGGATAGTTCGCAGAACCAAAATTGTTTCCACCCTGGGGCCGGCCACGGATTCCGTCCAGATGATCGGCCAGCTCATGGATGCGGGCGTGAACGTCTTCCGCCTCAACATGTCCCATGCGCCCCACGACTGGGTGCGCCGGGTGTTTGCCGATATCCGCTCCGAGTCCGCCAAGCGCCAGCGCCACACCGGCATCCTCATGGACACGCAGGGCCCCGCCATCCGCACGGGCGACCTGAGCGTGCCGCTGGATCTCCAGCCCGGCCAGAAATTCACTCTCACCGTCCGGGGCGAGCGCGACTTGGAAGAGCATTCCGTGGACGTGAACTACGAGAATTTCATCAACGACATCAGCGTCGGCGATGTGGTGCTGATCGACAACGGCACCATCCAGATGAAGGTCCTTGCCAAAAATGGGAACAAGGTCGAGTGCGAAGTCCTCACTGAGGGCACCCTGGGCAGCCGCCGTCACATCAATCTCCCCGGGGTCAAGGTCAGCCTGCCCGCGCTCACTTCCAAGGACATCAAGGACGTGAAGCTCGGCCTGGAGCTGGGAGTGGATTTCCTGGCGCTATCATTCGTGCGCGAGGCCCGCGACCTGCTCCAGCTGCGCGAAATGTTTGAGCCGGGCAAGCCGCATCCCTTTGTCATCGCTAAGATTGAGGATCAGGAGGCCATCAAAAACCTGGAAGCGATCGTGAGCGAGGCGGACGGCATCATGGTGGCGCGCGGCGATCTGGGCATTGAAATCCCCTACGAAGAGCTGCCCATCGTCCAGCGCCGCATCGTGAAGACCTGCCTGCGGGTCGGCCGGCCGGTGATTGTTGCCACCCACATGCTGGAAAGCATGATTGAATCGCCCATGCCCACGCGCGCCGAAGTCACCGACGTCTCCAATGCCGTCTTCGAGGAGGCGGATGCCATCATGTTGAGCGGCGAGACCACGGTCGGCAAATACCCCCTGAAGTGCATCGAAGTGTTCGATAAGATTGCCACGCGCATCGAACGCAGCGGCAGCGCACAGTTTCACGATGCGGCCGAGCTCACCCAGCCGCGCCAGAAGCTCGTCAAAAGCGCCGTCGTCATGGCCAACGAACTGAAGGCGGCCGCCCTGCTGGTCTTCACCCGGCACGGCAGCATGGCGCAGTACGCCAGCTGGATGCGCCCGCATTATTCGGCCATCTACGCCCTGTGCGAAAACGAAAAGACGGCGAACGAAATGGCTTTGTGCTGGGGCGTCACCCCCTTCGTCATGCCGTTCGATTTCATCAACCCCCAGAACACCATCGAGACCGCCCTGAAAAACCTCACGGAGCAGGGCCGGCTGCAGCCGGGCGCGACGGTCGTCATCATCGGGGCCATCTCCGTCGGCACAGAGATCGTGGACGCGGTTCAGATGCGGACCGTTTAGGTTCCTGCTGGCGCGGCACTTTTCTTAAGTTTTTTGGCAGCATCGCCAATACGGGGGAGGGTGACAGTCCGGCGGCAAGGGGTATGATTGCTGGAGTCAAAGCCCACCGCCAATTCAATTGTCGGATGAACAGCCGACAGTTAGCGGAGGGCGATTAATTTAATAGTTCCCTTATGTTTCCGCCCTGTGGCCCAAGCCCTTTCCGAGCCCGTCTCGGCTTGCTCTTTCTAGCGTTCCTGGGAGCGTCTCTTTTCTCCCTCGCCCCCGCCGCCCGGTCACAAACCATCGCCTTCCCCGGGGCTCTGGGTTTTGGCGCCTACACCACCGGCGGGCGCAACGGGACGGTTTATCATGTCACCACGCTTGCGGACAGCGGCCCGGGCTCGTTCCGCGACGCCGTCAGCTCCTCAAGCCGCACCATTGTTTTTGATGTGGGAGGAACCATCAAACTGCTCACGGCCGTTTCCGCCAAGGGCAATCTCACCATCGCCGGCCAGACGGCCCCGGGCGGCATCAAATTTGACGGCGGCGAAATCTCCTTCTCCAGCCGCAGCAATATCATCTGCCGCTTCATCCGCATCCGACCCGGGAGCGACACTGCCTCTTCCACGGATGATGCCATTGCCTTTGCCAACGGGCGCGCCATGATTTTCGACCACTGCTCCATCGCTTTTGCGCCCTGGAACAACGTCGGCGCGGTCAGCACCGCCTGGCAGACCACACCCGTGACCGACATTACGTTTCAGCATTGCATCAACGCCAACCCCACCGGCCAGCAGTTCGGCGCCCACACCGAATCGGTGAGCAGTGACTGGACTTGGTGCTACAACATTTTTGCCAATTCCCACAATCGCAACCCGCTCGCGAAGGTGAACAATGTCTTCATCAATAATATCGAATACAACAATTCTGCCGGGTACACCACGCACACCAGCACCAAGTTCAAACACGATATCGTGAATAATTATTTTGTTTGGGGGCCCGCCAGCGGCGGAAATTTCCCGTGGTATCAGATGGACAACAACCAAAGCATTTATTTCACGGGGAATCTGAACGACTCGGATAAGAACGGGATCCTTGGCGGCAGCACCACGGCTCCTCTGCCCGGCTATCAAGGCGGCGGGACGATTTTGAGCGCGCCGTGGTCCTCTTGGACCTCAATCATCCCGACGATGTCTCCCGCCCTGGCTTGGCGCTATGGTATTTCTGCCGCCGGTGCCTTTCCACGCGACGAAGTGGACGCGCTCGTCATCAGTCAGATGAAAACGCTCGGGTCCGGCACCACCGGCACCGGATCCGGCACCGCGGGTCCGGGTGGCGGACTGTATACCAGCCAGGCCCAGACCGGTTTGGGCAATAACGGCTATGGCACTCTGGCAGGCCTGACGGCGCTGACGGATGCCGATAATGACGGCATGCCGGATTACTGGGAACTGGCCACCGGTTCCAATCCCAACGCCGCCAACCCGCTGACGAACACCTTGACCGGCTACACGCTGCTGGAAAACTATTTGAATTTCCTTGCCGCCCCGCACGCCGTCACGCAGAGCAATTCGACGGTGACGGTCAACCTCAGCCAATTCGCCGGGGGATTTGCAGCCAGCGCCACCTTCAGCCTGACCAATGCAACGAACGGCACCGTTTCGCTGATCAACGGAACGAATGCGGTATTTACCCCGACTGCAAACTTCTCCGGCCTCGGCAGTTTTAATTTCAACGTCACGGAAGGCAGCTACAGCTTGATCGTTGCAGTCACGGTCTGCGTCACCCCCGTCGCGCCGCCCTCAAGCACAGCCGCTTTCAATGGCACGCTCATCGGCGTGACCGTGGCGACCGCATCTGCACCGCAGCCAGCAAACCTGACTTGGCGCGGCGACGGCGCCTCAAATGCGTGGAACACGACGGCTTCAAACTGGTTTAACGGCACCCGATTGGCTGCGTTCAAAAACAATGACGTAGCGACGCTGGATGACACCGGCTCGAACACGCCCGCCATCCTGGTTTCTGGCGCGCTGTCGCCCGGCGCGCTGCTATTTAGCCACAGGCGGGATTACACCATCACCGGCAGCGGCTCATGGAGCGGCTCCGGATCTTTGATCAAATCTGGCACCGGCACTCTCTCCATCGGCACCACTAATAGTCTTTCGGGAACGGTAAATATCCGCGACGGTAAAGTATCGCTCTCTTCTGGGGCAAATCTCGGTTCAGGCAGCATCGTGCTGGCGGATGGCAGCACTTTTGAAGTGCAGGGCGGCGGCAGCGGTTCAACCATCAGCGGGCCAATCACGGTTTCGCCAGGAGACACTGTCACAATTTCCTCCGGCCAACTTTCCACCTCGTTCAACGGCGCGGTTTCAACCAGCAGCACCAACTCGGTGCTGAACGTGAGCAACTCCGTGAGTTTTGCCGGTGCTCCCGCAAGCCAGTTCGGCGGTTTTTTGGGCACTATTCAAATCCAACCCAATGCCACGCTTCGCTTTGTCTCCACCACCAACGGCACCACCTTCGGGGCTTTGGTTCCCAGCTTTACAGTAAACGGCACCGTTAAACCGCGCATGGGCGGCAGCACACTTCTGCTTGGATCCATCTCGGGTGCCGGCACCCTCACCGGTCAGGAAAAAGATGCTGCAAACGGGGGCGTGGGTAACGTCCTTTATAACATCGGCGGCAACAATACGGATTCCACCTTCACCGGCACCATCACCGACGCTTTAATCAATACCAACCCGACCTGCCTTATCAAGACCGGCACCGGACGACTCACGTTGACGGGCAATAACACCTTCACCGGCACCAACACCGTTGCTGCCGGCATGCTGCTCATCAACGGCACCCTCACCCCTTCGCTCACCACTGTTTACACAAGCGCCACGCTCGGCGGCAGCGGCGTCATCACTAACCCGGTCACCATTCGGTCCGGCGGCATCTTGGCGCCCGGTGCACACGGCGCCGGCAGCATCGGCACTCTCACCATCGCCGGGCACCTGACGAATGCCGCACCCGCAATGTGTTTTGACCTCTCGGCTTCGCCCACGGGCACCAACGACCGCATCCATCTCTCCGGCACGCTGGCGATGTCCGGCGCTCAGAATTTTTATTTCAACCTCACCGAATTTGCCCTCAGCGCAGGAACCTACGGACTGATTGAAGGCGCGACGAATTCCACCGCCTCCAGCGTCTCGCTCGTTCACAACCTACCCAGCTCCACCCGTCAGACATTTTCACTCGTATGCCCGCCGGCGGGCAGCAATCCGTCTTATGTGCGCCTGGTCGTCGCCGGCAATGCGGCGAGCCTCGTGTGGCGCGGCACCCAGGGCGCAAACTGGGACACCAGCACGGTGAACTGGGCGAACGGCTCCACGCCCGGTACCTTCTACAACCTCGATGCCGTCCTGTTCGACGACACCGGATCCAACGCGGCAAACGTCACTTTGCCCGCGCCTGTCTCCCCCGCCTCGATCACCGTCAACTCGTCGCAGAATTATACATTCAGTGGCAGCGCGCTCACCGGCGGGGGCGCGCTTACCAAGCTCGGCAGCAGCACGCTGACGATTGCCAACACCAACAGCTCCTTCGCCGGAGGGGTCAATATTTTTGGCGGCACGCTCGTGCTGGGCAGCGGCAGCTCCATCGGCTCCAGCTCGATGACCCTCAGCAATAACGGGACGTTTTCGCTGCCCTTAAGTGGTGCCGCAGTTTATTACGGAGGCTCCATCACCGTTGCCCCGAACACCGCCGGCAATCTCACCGCCGGCGGATTGGCTTATAACATTTCAGGGCCGCTTTACTCCGGCAATACAAACAGCACTTTGAATATCGTCAGCGGCGTCAGCTTCAGCGGCACCACCTCTGCCCAGTTTGACAATTTCCACGGCACGCTCCACATCCCCTTCAGCAGCGCCCTGCGTTATTCCTCCGATTCCACCGGCAACACGTTTGGATCGTTGTCGCCCGTGATGCAGGTGGACGGCACGCTGCAACCGCGCGACGCGGGCAATACCATTCAGATCGGCACGCTCACCGGCTCCGGCACTTTGGCGGGGCCGCAGTCCAATGCCGGCAGCGGCGATACGCTCTATATCCTCGGCGGCAATCATTCTGATTCCCTTTTCAACGGCAATATCAGCAGCAACTCTGCCGTGGCGGGCAGCGAAACCGGCGCCACCAAGACCGGCAGCGGAAAATTGACCTTAGGCGGTGCGAGCACCTTCACCGGCGGCCTCACCGTGGAGAGCGGCACCTTATGCGTGAACACCCCCACCGGAAGCGGCACCGGCACGGGCGACCTGGAAATTTTCACGGGGGCCACCCTTTCTGGCGCCGGCATCATCGGCAGCGCCACCACCCTGGACGGGGGCGCCACCCTGGCGCCCGGCGACCCTTTCGGCGCGCTGACCTTCACTAACAGCCTCACCTTGAATGAGAGCTCGGTTTTGAAATTTGCCCTGGGCGCCAGCAGCGACCGCGTTGTTGTAGGGGGCAACCTCGTGCTCGCCGGCTTATTGCAGGTGACAAACACCGCCGGTTTCGGTGCAGGCACCTACACGCTATTCACCTGCAGCGGCTCGCTTAATTTGGGCAACTTCGTGCTCACCACTGCACCCGCCGGCTATCAATACAGCTTTAATACCAACACACCCGGCACCGTGAAGCTGGTCGTGTCGATCGATGCGCCGCCGACTTTTGGGAACATCCGCCTCGACGGCTCCCAGCTGGTTTTCAGCGGCAGCAATGGCACGCCCTTCCTTAATTACTATGTGCTGGCTGCCACTAATCTCACCACGCCCCTCACCAACTGGCTGCGCATCGCCACCAATCAGTTTGATGCGAACGGCGGGTTCCTCTTCACCAATCCCATCCTCAACGGGGCGACACAGAATTTCTACCGCCTGCAACAGTAAGCCTCCCGCGGGGATTTTCAGGGAGAGAGCTGGCGGTTGAGGAGCTTGGGCGTTGACTTCCCATCGCCGCCGGGAACACTCTGCCGGGACAAATGAATAAGCGCATCCTGTTGCAGAAGGTCATCGCCAAACTCACCGAGGAGCTGGCGGTTTATTTTCGCGCCGCCCAATTCTCCCGCGCCGAGGCCACACACGAGTCCAGCCGGGCCGAGAGCAAATACGACACCCGCGGCCTCGAGGCCTCCTACCTCGCCCGCGGCCAGTCCCGTCAGGCGGCGGAGATCGAATCCGCCATCGCTGAATTCCAAAAGCTCCCCGTGAAAAAGCTCGGTCCGGAGGATGCCATCGAACTCGGCGCCCTGGTGGAACTGGAGCACGGCGGGGACCCCTCCTCCTTTTACCTCATTGGCCCCCGGGCCGGCGGCACGGAAGTGGTATACGATAAAAAAGAGATTCTCGTCATCACCCCCCAGTCCCCGCTGGGCGAACAACTGCTGGGCAAGAGACAGGGCGAGCGTCTTCCCCTCACCCTGGGCGGCACGCGTCAACCGGCCCGCATCGTCTCCGTCGCATAGCCCGCGCGGAGGCACCTGCCGACCTCACCTGAGGACTTTAACCAACACATCCGCCAGCTGCTGGGCGGCGCGGCTCGTCTTTTTTTGCAGCTGGATCAGCGCCGCGATTTTCCACGGCGCTTTGGCAATCGCCCACGCCAGCTTGCCGGAGTCCAGGCTCAGATCCGGCTTGGATAATAGGTTGAAATCCAGCGGGAGATCTTCGTGGGCCGTATCGGATATCGCCCGCGCCAGGGCGCAGGGAATTTGACTTTCGTGGCACACCGCCAGAATCGCTCCGGACTCCATTTCCACCACATCGGCCCCGGTTTGCTCGCGCAACTGCCGCTTCTCCGCCACGGTTGTGGCAATGCGCGGCGCGCTGTAAAAAGTTGCCGGTTGTGCCCCCGCCGCCAACAGCCGCGCCTCCAGCGGGGCGGATGCGGTCATGAAAACCACCTCGCCGCTCTTGAGTTCCGGATTCAATCCGCCGGCAAAACCGCAGGTCAACACCTGCTCGGGCCGGGTATTTTCAAGAAACCGGCGCAGGGAATTTTCAGCGTTCCGGGGTCCGATTCCGGTGACGAGAATTGCGACCCCGGGTGTTTTCAAGGCTCGCTTCCGGAACGGCACCGCCTCCACCTCGAGCGCGAAACACACCAGCGTTTTCACGGACGCCTTCCCCGCTTGCACTTCCGTTCTCATTTGATTCCGGCCAGCCTTTCCTTCCAGATTTTATGCAGCTCCACCGTGGCACGGACATCCCGCAGGCAATAGTCGGCAATCTCGCGAAATTTCTGCTCCGCCATCAGCGCGCTCACGTCCATGCCCGTCACCCCGTGGCTTTTGGGGGATTCAATCCCGAACGCCTTGCAGTAAAAATCCAGGTTAAACCGCCGCGCCGCGCCGCCCTGCCCACCGACGGAATAAAAGGTGAACTGCTCCGCCAAATCGCAGTGCGGCTCGACCGCGTAACGATAGCCCAGCCAGTTCTTTTTTGAGATCGGCACGTTGAGCAGCGCCGACCGCAGGTACAGAAAGGGCACGTCAAACCCCCGCCCGTTGAAGGTGACCACCTGGTCGTAATGTTTGGCCACATCCCAGAAAGCCGTCAGCAATTCCGCCTCCTCCGCAAAGGGGACGAATTTCACCGGGGAGGCCTCCTCCGCGTCCTCCTCAAAATCCTCGGCGAGGAACAGCGTTTGGCCGCGCTGCTTTTCCGCGTTGAGCATGGCAATGCAGACGACCTGGCCCGTGAGCGGCCAGAGGCTGAAGAGCTGCTGGATCTCGGCGCGCTTCTTCTCCCGCGCCGGCTCATCAGCAATTTTTCCAGCCTCGCGGAACAGGTATTCCTGCTGCGCCTCGTCGAAATTCTCGAGCGGCTGGGCGGTCGTCTCAATGTCAAATACTAGGGTCGCCATAGGGGAAGATTAACCGCCAAGACGCCGAAGACGCCAAGAAAATTATTCTGGTTGGTTTGAAATGCCGCGGGGCGGTTTAAGCCGGTTCCGCGATCAGGTCGTAATCCGTGTGGCCGACAATTTTGACCGTGGCGAATTGGCCCACTGGCAATTTCCCGCGCACATAAACACGACCGTCGATGTCCGGGGCATCGGCCTCGCCGCGCGCCACAAGGTAGGTGCCTTTCAGCTGGGATGCCGGCCGGCTGGTTTCGCGGATGAGGCCGTGCTCCCAGGAGCTGACATTCGCGCTCTGTAATTGTTTGGCGTTCGCCTCCCCTTCGACGACAACCTTGATCTCACGGCCCACGAAGGATTGGGAAACCCGCCGGGCGATCTCGTGCTGCGCGGCCATCACGAGCTCTCGCCGCTTCTGGCGCACCTTATCGGGAATCTGGCCGGCCATCTTGCCCGCAAGCGTCCCGTCTTCCTGGGAATAGGTGAACACCCCCAGCCGCTCGAACCGCGTCTCACGGATGAAATCGAGCAGCGCCTGAAAACTCGCCTCCGTCTCGCCGGGGAAACCGACGATGAACGTCGTCCGCAAAGCGATGCCGGGGATGCCGGCGCGGATCCGCCGGATCAAATCCACAATGTACGACTGCGACGTCTCGCGCCGCATCCGTTCCAGCATATTCTCGTGGATGTGCTGCAGCGGAATGTCCACGTAGCGGGCGACTTTCTTGCACTGGGCGATGGTTGTGATGAGTTCGTCCGTCCAGTGCGCCGGATGGGTGTACAGCAGGCGAATCCAGAAATCGCCCTTGAGCGCATTCAATTCGCGCAACAGCGTGCAGATGGTCGTGGCATCGGCCGCCAGCGATTGGGTGGCAGCGGCGAATTTCTCCGGCGACGAAATCGCGCGGCTGTGGTTCGGTCGAAGATCGAGCCCGTAATACGTCGAATCCTGGGAAATCAGGTTAATCTCCTTCACGCCATCGGCGATCAGCGCCCGGGCTTCCCGCACTATATCCGCCTGCGTCCGGCTGCGATGCGATCCGCGCATCCGGGGAATGATACAAAAACTACACGGGTGATTGCAGCCCTCGGCGATTTTCAGATACGCGAAATGCTTCGGCGTGAGACGGAATCGCGGCGTCTCAAAATCCGGGATGAAAACCGGGCGCGCGGTGACGTCGAGCAGGGGCCCGGGCAGGGAAGCTTTGGAAGCTAGGACCGTTTTTGTTTTTCCGAATTTGTCCGAGCCGCGGAGGGATTCTTCCTTTTCATGTCCGGTGAAATCTCGATTCTTTTCCAGCTCATTCAATCGGCCAACGACTTTTTGCTTCCGGCTTCGGGCTTCCGACTTTGGATCCCGGGCTTTCCCCGCCCGATTGGCGATAGCTTGGCCCACGATGTCCCCGACCTGCGCCACCTGATCAATGCCCATGAAGGCGTCCACCTCGGGCATGAGCTTAGGCAGCTCCTCGCGGAACCGCTGCGAAAGGCAGCCGGAGACGATGACGGCCTGTCCCCGGTGGTTTGCCTCGCGCAGCTCAACGGATTCCAGAATCGTGTCGACGCTTTCCTCCTGCGCCGAGTCAATGAAGGAGCAGGTGTTGATGATGACGGCGTCGGCCAAGGACGCGTCGTTGGTGATCTCCACCCCGCCCTTCATCAGCGAGCCGAGCATGATTTCGGCGTCCACCAGGTTTTTAGCGCAGCCCAGCGAAATCAAACCCACGCGCAACGGCTTGGAACTGGAATTATTCTTCGTCACAGTCACCACAGGCTACCAGAGCGGGGTCGTGAAGCAATCTTGCGCACGGCGCATTACGCCAGTGCGAAGAGGTCCGAGTTTATTTTGCAGGCGCGTTGTTCGTTGAACTTTCCCCGGGGCCGGTCACGGGCGCGGACGGGGTCGGGACGGTTTCCGCCGGCATCCCCAACTGAGTGCGCAGCACGGCGCGCATCGCGAACGGCGCGCCCTTCTCTGGGTCGAGCAACTGATTGAGCACGGTGCGATTCAGGAGATCATAGGCCGGCAGGCCAATGCGGCCCGCATTGCTCTTCACCGAGGCGGTTTTTTTCTGATAGTTTTCGTACACCTTCCCGGCGATGAGCTTAAATCCGGCATAGCGGTCGTCCTGACCGATCGCGAGCTCGTAATAGGCCCGGGTGAGCAGGCCCTGCACCGCAGCCGTCACCCGCTCCTGCGAGGTTTCGCCGATGTCAATCTGGACGACGGCCACGGCGTACTCATCCAGCGTCAGATTCTTGGGCAGCGAGTCCGGCTGGTTCTCCACGATCGGCTTATCAGGATATTTTTCACCCAGATAATGGAACCACCGCGCCGCCTCCCGCAAGCGGTTGGCTTCATAAAGAAAATAAACCGCATCCCTCAGGAAATTTCGGTGGGCGATGGAGATGTGGTCGCGGTTCCCCGGATCCTCCTGCATCAGGATTTCGTAGGCGTCATTGACCTTGGGAATCAAATCCAGGTTGGGTCCGAGGGCGTAGGTTTTATTGAAGGGATCTGGGATGATGCGGCCATGATGAAACGCCTGCAGCATGGACTGGTAGATGTTGCGGCGCACGGTGATCAGATCATCCGCCTTCACCTTGCCGGGGTTTTCCCGGGCCGCCTCCAGGCCGCGCGCGCCCCAGTAAATTGCGTGCGCCTCGGGGAGCCGCCAGTCGAGCGGGCCATAGCGATCATCAATGGCCTGCGCGAATGCCGCGTCCATTTTGTATTTGCGCAGGAGCACCTGGGCATTAGTCCTGGCTTCGGCGGTGGCCGGGTGGATCAGGCCGTCCAAATTAGTTCCCTGCGGGCCGAACAGCGGCGTCATTTCCGCCGCCCATTGCCGTTTATAAAACTGGTTCCCGTCGTCAAGGTTTGCCCCCATCTTGTGCTGAAAAAACCAGGCCAGCTCGCGATAGAGAAGGGTATCGTTCGGGTTATAGCTCAGGCCGTCATCCCGCAGCAGTTCGATGCCGCGTTCCACCCAGCGCCAGCGGTCCGAAAAATCGCCGGGCCCATTCTCCTTGAACTTGACCGAGATGTTATAGGCCATATTCCAGGCCTGGAAGAGCCAGACCTGGGTGAAACTCGGCTCCAGCTGGGTGATCCAGGTGGCCAGCTGCGCCGCCTCGAAAAACTTGTCGTCCTGCTGCAGGTCGTTGGCCCGGATCCAAAGTACGTTGGCGATCAAGCCGCGGAAGCCGCCCAGCGCAACCGTCGTAAAAGCCAGCACGGGAGGCGCATTGTCCAGCGGCCTCACCCGCGTCAGCCCCAGCCGCTCCCGGTCGCGATTCAAGGCCTTCTGCATCTGCCCCGAACCGAGCACCAGTGCGGCGGCGAGCAGCAGCCAGAGGATTTTTTTTGCGCGCGGGCTCATGACGTTCCCGGCGCCGTCGCCAGTTCTCGGCGCTGAAACAGCGCAATGCCCGCGAGCGCCAATCCCCCGCCGACCAGGACCAGAATCTGTCCGACGGCCCGCCCCAGTTCCCCCCAAGTGATAGCGCGCCCGCTGCTCAACGCATCTACCGGCGAAAAATCCTTCACCAGCCGGATGACCGCCAGCATCCCCTTAAACAAAGGAATTAAGATCACATCCGCCCCCGAATAGCCAGCCACGCCCGTCTCCTCATTGCCGGCCGCCACCGAGCCGGAGTCCACCGCATCCGCGAGCGTGCCGCTGGACAAGCCGATCACCAGCATCGCGAGCGAAAAGAAAGTCGCGACATGGAACGAAAGGAAGCTGGCCGCCGCCAGCCCCAGCGCCGCGAGCAACGCCATCCAGCAAAAAATAATCCCCAGCCCGCGCGCGAAATTCAATGCGAAGCCCCCTTCGGGATACAGCACTTCCATGCCGTCCTCCAAGGGGAACAGCAGGGAGGTGCTGTTGGGATTGGCGAACAGCACCGTGAGCACGCCCCGGTCATCAAAAAGGTTGGCCGGGACTTGAAACTCGTGGACCGCGTCCGGGGCCAGGCTCATGGGCGTTTCCGTGCGCCACAGTTTTGCCGTTTCCGGCACGCCCACCTGCCAGAGGGCGAGAAAGGTGCCGGACGCGCTTTTCTGCGCCGCATTAAACTTCACCCGCAATTGGAGGGGCTTGCCTTGTAAATAATTCCGGGCGAATCCCAGGTCGATCCGCCACACCCGCGAATAACCCGGCTGCACCACCTGGTACCCCGCCTTGACCTGTTCCCGGATCTGCCGCTGCACCTCCGGCAAATCGACCGTCGTCACCGGACTGTTCTTCAGCCGCTCCTGAAGGACACGCTTCGTCTCTGCATCAATCTCCGCCGATAGATCGTTTTCCTTCGCCGACCCGCGGGCCACCAGCACCTGTTCGCGCAGCACCTGCTGTTCGGCGGCGGGCAGTTTTCCGGCCCGCCACTCTAAGAGGGCATAGACACAGCCGCCGGACAATCCCAGCAATGCCGCGTTCAACGCCAGGATGCCCAGCCATTTGCCAATCCAAATCTGCCAGCGCGCGACCGGCTTGGTCGCCACCACCTGCATCTGACATTCCTCGATGTCGCGCGCCAGCGTGCCGCACGCCAGCCAGAGCGTGGACAGCCCCAGCAGCACGGTGATGGCGCCCAGCGTGTAGGTCAGCAGAATCTGGGTGAACCCGCGCGCCGTGCCGTCATCCTGGATCAGCAGCGGCAACGCCACCACCGCCGCCAGCAGCAACCCAGCCAGCACCAAGAACAGCCGGAATCGGAAGGCGGCCTTCCAGGTCAACCCGGCAATGGCGAGAATTTTTTGCATTGAGACGTGGATGCGGATTTTAAAAAGTGCCGCGGCGCCGGCGGATTTAAGGAGCGGCCATTCCCAGAGGACGCGTCAAAATCATTGTTTCAGTTTTCCAAGCAGCGACGAAAGCTTCTCATCCGCCTTCGAAAAATCCGCCGGATTCCCCGACGCAACAGCGTTGGCGGGCAGTTCCATCAACGGCGACGGCCCGCCGGGTTGAGACAGCGCCTCCAGTTTTTTGTCATCCACGGCCGGGCGGACCGGTTCAGGAATATTCGCCGGGGCAGGCGGCGGGGAAACCTGGGTCAGCCGTTCCAAGACCTTTGCCGCCGCCGGCCGGACCTCCAGCCCCCCGCGCAGGTACTCGGCCACGCGAGCGCCGGACTGGGCGCCGCTGGTTTCCTGCGCCGCGCGCGCCTTGCGCACCACATCGAGAAAGTAGCTCTCCAGGTTCTGGGTGGGGTTGTCCACGCGCACCTCGCCATGGGATAGGTCCCGGCGAAGGAGGGCTAAAACCTGTTCCAGGGTTTCCCGCGGGAGCACCGGCGAGGTGATGCGCACCGTATCCGGCACGGCGAGCAGCTCCTTGAGCGTCCCGGCCGCCTGGATTTTTCCGCCATAATAAATCACCACCCGGTCGCACACGTCCTCCACGTCGGAAAGCAGGTGGCTGCTCAGGATCACCGTCTTCCCGCGACGCGCCAGCGCGAGGATCAGATCCTTCACTTCGCGGCAGCCGATCGGATCCAGCCCCGCCGTCGGCTCGTCCAGGATCACAAGGTCCGGGTCATTGATAAGCGCCTGCGCCAGTCCGATGCGGCGCTGCATGCCCTTGGAAAATTCGCCCACCGCGCGGGTCTGGGTCCGGCTGAGGCCGACCATTTCCAGCAGCTGCTCCGCGCGCTTGTCCCGGTCGCCTTTTGAGAGCTGAAACAGGTTGCCAAAAAAATCCAGCGTCTCCCGCGAATTGAGATAGCGGTAGAGATAGGATTCCTCCGGCAAATAGCCCAAGCGCGCCTTGGTCTGCACGTGCCGGGGCGAATGCCCAAACACCTCGATGTGCCCGCGCGTGGGGTTCAGCAGGCCCAGCAGCAGCTTAATGGTCGTGGACTTGCCGGAACCGTTCGGCCCGAGCAGGCCAAAAACCTCGCCGCGGCGGACCTCGAAATCCACGTTGTCCACGGCGCGCGCCTTGGGGCGATTCCAGAAATCCTTAAACACCTTCGTCAGCCCGCGCACAGACACGACCACCTCGCCGGGCGATGGCGGACTGCGGACTGCGGACTGCGGATTGAGTTCAGCGACAGGCATAGTCCAATGAATTTAAATTTGAAGCAGTTGCCGGCGAGGGTCACACCGTCTTCGGCATCCATTCGCCCGCGGGTTTCGAAGGCGAGCCGGGGCCGCGCGTGTCCGCGACCGCCTCGGAATGAAAATGCTCGAGCTCTTCGCCTTTGCGCACCAGTCGCGCGCTGTTGAAAACCACAATGAGCGTGCCGGCCACATGCAGCAGGGCGGCGGTGATGGGGCCGATGAAGCCGAACGCCGACGCCGCCAGCCCGACGATGATGAAGGCGACGCCGAACGCAAAATTCTGATTGATGACCGCGCGCGTGCTGCGTGACAGCTTCACGAGGAACGGCAAGCGCCGGAGATCGTTGTTCATGAGCGCAATCGTCGCACTGTGGATGGCCACCTCGCTGCCCGCCGCGCCCATCGCGATGCCGAGGTCCCCAGCCGCCAGCGCCGGCGCGTCATTCACGCCATCCCCGATGACCGCGACCGTATAGCCCTTGAGCTTCATGGCGCGCACGAATTCCACCTTGGTCTGCGGCAGGCAATCGCCTTGGGCCTCCGCGCAACCGATCTCGGCGGCGACCCGGGTGGCCACGGCCTGCCGGTCGCCGGAAATCATGGCGATCCGCCGCACCCCGGCAGCCTTCAAATCCGCAAGCGCCTCCGCGGCCTCCGGGCGCGTCTGATCCTGCAAGCCGATCCAGCCGATGCAGTGACCGTCGCGCGCGACAAAAATCAGGCTCCAGCCTTCCGCCTCGTCGAGGTCAACGGATTTCAGGAATGATTCCGTCACGCCATTGTCCTTGAGCCATTGCGCACGGCCGACCAAAACGACGGCGCCATCGATATGCGCCGTCACGCCGCGCCCGGCGGCTTCGGAAAAATTCCCCGGCTCGACCAGCGGCACCCCCGCTTCGCCCGCCAGCTTCGCGAGCGCCTTCGCGGTCGGATGATTGCTGTATTTTTCGGCGGAGGCGGCGAAGCGCAGCAGTTCGGCGGGCTTCGTCTCTCCGATCGGCATCAGGCGGCTGACGGCCAGCTGACCGGTCGTCAGCGTTCCGGTCTTGTCGAACACGAACGCGTTGATCTTTGCGGCCAGCTCGATGTCGGCCACATTCTTGATCAGAATCCCCAGACGCGCCGCCGCCGACAGCGCCGCCACCATGGCTGTCGGGGTCGCCAGAATAAACGCGCACGGACAGGAGACAACGAAAACAGCGATGACGCGGCTCAGGTCATGAGTGAACGCCCAGACGAGCGCTCCGATGACCAGCACCAGCGGCGTGTAAAACCCCATGTACTGATCCACGATTTTCTGGATTGGCAATTTGGTCTGCTCTGCGGCAATGATCAGCTCGCGCACACGGCCCAAGGTCGTGTCGGTCCCGGCGCGAGTGACGCGGATCTCCAGCACGCCGGTGAGGTTTTGCGTGCCGGCGAAAACATCGTCGCCGGCTTTCTTGTCGGCGGGCAGGGATTCGCCGGTGATGGTGGCCTGATTGAACGAGCCCTGCCCGTTCACGATCAGGCCGTCCGCCGCGACGTTGTCGCCCGGCCGGATGCGGATGACATCGCCGACCGCGAGCTGGCTGGCGGCGATCTCTTCTTCCCCGCCGTCTTTCCGGAGGCGCCGCGCTTTGGTGGGGGTGAGTTTGATGAGCGATTCAATTGAATCGCGCGCGCCTTCCGCGGTGCGGGTTTCAATGATTTCGCCGATGAGCATGAAGAAGGCGACGATGCCGGCGGTCTTGTAATCCTCCGAGGCGAAGGCGGCGAGCACGGCGATGGCGACGAGCTCGTTGATGCTCAGCCGGCCGCGGCGCAGATCCTTGACGGCCGTCTGCAGGATGGGGTAGCCAAGGATCACCGCGCCAATCATGGCGCTGGCGCTGGCAATGGTGCCGCCCTGCTGGAACAATCCGTCCACCACATAGGCGTTGAGGACGAAGACCACGCCGGTGATGGCCTGCCACAGGTGCACCACCGAATGTTCGTGGTCGTGGCCGCAGCCGCACCCGTCACCATGCTCGTGATGTCCGGTCTGGCTGATGAGGGAAGTGACTTGCATAAAATTATAAAAGGCCTTGGCCGGATTCCCGGCGCGATTTTAGTCCGGACCTCACGGGGCTGCCGCCGATTTCGGCTGGGGCGGTTCCCGGTTCAACAGCAGTCTGAGCTCGCGCGGCTTGCCATCGATTCGCTGGGGCAGATAGATTTTGTCCTGCACGTTCGTGAACACCTGCCCCAGCGCCTGCACCAACGCCTGCTGCTCAAACAGGCCGGGGTTGACCCGGTATTGAGGCAGCAAATCAGTGAATCGCTTGGCCTCGGCGTTGAGGGATTCCAAGGCGCGCGCACTCTCCGCGGCGGCGGCGTTGGTGATGGAGGTGGCCTGCGCCCCGGACTGGTTCAGGACTTGATTCTCGTAGGTGTGGGCCTCGTTGAGCAGTTTGTTGCGGTTTTCCCGGGCGGTGGTGACCTGGGCGAACACCGGCTGCAACTGGCGCGGCGGAATGCTCTGCACTTCGATCTGGTCAATGACGATGCCCAGCTGCGCCCGGTCGGCAAGGGCGCTGACGCGCCCGAGCACCGCGTCATGAAAACCGGCCACATCGCGCGTGAGAATGTCGTCCACGTTAAACCGGGCAGCAGTGAACAGCAGCGCGTTGTTCAACGCATTCTGAACGGTGTTTGATGCAGACGCGAAGTCGAACACAAACCGGATCGGATCTTCAATGTGATAATAGAGCGTGGCCCGCGTGTGGAGGATGTTGCGGTCGGCGGTCAGCACATAGCCGTCCACCGCCGGATTCAGCGACGCGCCCGGGGGCGCTTCCGCACCGCTCAATTCCGCCTCCGGCGACGTCAGGTACCAGCCGGTATTGGAGGAAGCTTTCTGGATTTCCGTGATGGGGATCCGCACAACTTCATCGATGGGATAGGGGAGCGACCAGTGCAATCCCGCGGTCAACAAGGCTTTCGACCCGGCGCCGACCGGTTGTCCGAAACGGAGAATCACCGCCTTTTCCTGAGGGCCGACGGTGAAAAATCCGGAGGCGAAAAATGCCGCCACCATCAGTCCCATCACAATTTTAACAATCGCAAAACTGCTGCCCAGCGCCTCGGCGAGAGCGCGTGAACCAGCATCCTCCGCCGTCCCTGGAGCGGCGCCGCTCGACACAGATTGATGATCTTCGGGTTTGTGGCTCATGGGCGTCCGTTGGGAAACAGCGAGCCCTGCACCCGCAACGCCGAAGGCAGGGGTGTGGTTCGCGGGCTATGGGCGATGGACTGGTCCATTTTCAAATCTCAATTACCTATTTCGCCGCCGCATTCGCGGGCAGGCCGGTGAACAGGTCGAACGGCGGCGTGCGCTCGTCGAAAATCAGGGTGGCGCGCTGGTTGAGCGACTGCTGGAGGGCATCGATGCGCAGGAGAAAATTCGCCAGAGCGGGGTTTTGCTGGAACACCGGAAGCACCTTGGCGGCCTGGGCCTCGCCCTCGCCCCGGAGGCGCGTGGCGCCAGCGACCGCGTTGTTAACCGTTTCGGAAGCCTGGCGGTTGGCGGCCGACTTGATTTTCTGGGCCTCGGCTTCGCCCTCGTATTGGGCGCGGCTGATGAGCATCGCCCGTTCGGAGGTCATCCGGGCAAACACCGCCTGCGTCACGCTTTCCGGCAGCCCGATTTTTTTAAAGCCGAGGAATTCCAAGGCGATGCCGCAACGGTTCGTCTGCAACTGGGCCTGGACGGATTGGGCAATCTCCTGCTCGATCGCCTCAAACTGCAGCTCCTGCGGGTTGGCGTTCACAAACTGGGACAGCGTGTGCCGGCCGATGACCGCGCTTTTGGCGCTGCGCAGCATGCTTTCAAGCATCCGCTGCGCGGCGGGCACGGAGCCGCCGGCAAACTTTGGGAAGAACGATTTCGCATCGGAAATCTTCCACCCCACATAGACGCTGGTCAGCAGGTTGTTGTTATCCGCGGTGAGGTTCTCGCTGAACTTGTCGTTGAAATTCTGCACGCGCTGGTCGAATTTGTAGACCTTCTGGATTGGCCACGGCCATTTGAAGTAGGCGCCCGGCTGGTCATAGGGCTGCGCGGTCGGCTTGCCGAAGGTGGTGACCACGGCCACCTCGGACTGGCGCACCTGAAACACAAACAGCAGCAGCCCAAAAATCAGCAGCAGCAGGGCGCCGATGACGACGGTGAGGAAATTTTGTTTCATGGCGGTTAAGGTTTTTCGTTCACGTTCAAATTCAAAAGGTCATCGCGGATCTTGTCTTCCAGATTGAAAATCACCACGTCCTGCGTGTTGGTCACCAGCAGAACATATTTGCGCGCCGGGGCGGTGGCGGCGGTAAAAGCCTGGAAATAGGCGCGCTGCTGGTAGACCGACGGCGCCGCCTCAAACGCAGGAATCTGGTTGCGGAACAGCGCGCCGCGGGCCTGAGAGGAGACCTCCAGCTGCTGCCGCGCGGCAGCGGCGATGTTCGTGATGGTGAAGGCCAGCGCGCCGGCGATGGCGTTGGTGCGGACGGCTTCAGCCCGGGCATTCAGGATGGCTGCCAGCTTGGTCTGCTCCGCGCCCACCACCTTCTCATAGTCCGCAGCCACCGTGGTCGGCGGATGAATGTCCTGGACCCCCACAAACAGGATTCGCACGCCCAACTGGCGCGCATCCGCTTCGCTCTGGAGGCGTTCCCTCAGCAATTGCGCCGCCTCCGAGCGGGCGCGCGACATCACATCGCTCAAATCCACCCCGGCGAGATAATGCGCCACCGTGCGCGCGGCCAAGTCCTGCAGCAGGGCCGCCGGGTCGGCGTTGTGATAAGCCCACGCCATCACATCATGAATCTGAAACTGCACAGGAATGCTGACGGTGATCAGGCTCACCGGCGGCGCCTTCAGCGTGTCATCGGCCCCCGCATTTTTGATGGTGACCGACTCATGGTTGGCGACGAGGAAGTTTTCCTCTTTTGCATGGCCAACGCTCCAGAGAATCGTGTTCACCAGATCGCTTTGCGGATCCGGCGTGTAGCCCACGTCGAAGGTCTGGATCTGTTCCGTCCGATACCGGAAGGCTTTTTCCACCGGCCACGGCAGCTTGACATGGGCGCCGGGCAACAGCGGCCCGCCCGCCACCGGCCTGCCAAAACGTTCAAGCACCGCCTGCTCGCCCGCGTCCACGAACACGAAGCAGGTGGAGAGCATTAAAACCACCCCCTGCGCGAACAGCAGGATGAGCAGGTTTTTTTTAAGCAGTTGAAAGAACCAGGTCTTCGAAACATTGAATCCAAACTGGTAGTCAATCGTCTGGGCCGCGGTCGTGAACAGGCTTTCCGGCTGGCCCAGCAGCCCGGCGAGCCGGCTGTCATACACCGGCCGGGAAATTTTGCCCGCCACGCGCGGCCGGTAAATTTCCAGAAGCAGCGTGACCAGCATCTCCACCGCCATCAGACCCAGCAGTGCGCCCAGGCCTTTGGCCGCATAAAAGTCCGCGCGGGGAAACTCCGCCTGAACGCCGGCGATGCCGAGCGCCGCGAAGAAGCACATGTAGGCCCCCAGCAGCAAAAAGCTCGCGCTGGGGCGCAGAAGCCGGTGATTTTCCAGCCGCGCCAGGGTGACGGAAAAACGTCCGAACAGGAAGAGCAACAGGGCGAAAATCGATAGCAGCGCCAGCGCCGGCAGAGCGCGGTCGGCGGCAAAACCGGCGGATGCCCCGGAAAGCGAGCGCCAGAGGTAGGCTGCGCAGCCCGCCTCCAGAAGGAAGAGCAGCACGCCAAAAGCGGGAACACAATACCGCTCGAATTGATCGCGCGCTTTTTCAGCCGGAAAAACCTCCTGATCCTTCGCCTCAAAGAGCGTTGAGCTGCCCTTGCTTTTGACCAGCTCATCCAGCTCCAGCCGTTCCAGCCGCACCGCCTCCTCGAGCCGCATCTGGAACCAGCTCACCAAGGCCACCAGCACGCCCAGCCCGAGGAACATCGAGGCCGCCAGCCCGGCCAGCGAATGGACGTAACCAGTGACAATCAGGGTGGCGATGAAAACCAAGGCCGCTAGGACCAGGTTCACCAAGCCGTTTTTTTGGACGTTGCGTTCCATTCAACTTAATTCCCGTTCTTCAAACAGCGCTGCAGCGATGGCCAGCGCGGCGCCCGCGGCGCCGGCCGCATAGGCAAAGGCTTTGGCCACATAGCCCCAATGAAAGGTGCTTTTACCCATGTCCAGAGCATCTGCCACCCAGAAAAGCTGCCAGTTTGGAACCAGAGTGTAAAGCGCGGACGCCCACCACTCGCCCCCCTCCGCACGCCGGCCAAAGAAGTAATCCGACATCAGCCCGAGTAAAAAAATCCCCGAGCAAATCGCCAGCGTCGGAATCGTGTCCAGGCGGGTGGAGCAGGCGATCGCCACCGCCGCCAGCGTCCACAGGGCAAACAAAATTAAGAGACCGGCCGGCACCAGCCGCCAGTCCACCGCGGCTGCGGTGCCCAGGCTCTCCATCTGGCGGGTGAACCGGAAAATGATAAACGCCGCGACCGTCGCCAGCACCACCAGCGCCAGAACGGCATCGCTCACGAAGGGTCGCCGCAGGAAAAAGTTGCTGAAGCCCGCCAGCCCGTAAGCCAGCACCACAAATACCCCGAAAATTCCCAGCGCCGCTAGGTCGGTTTTACCATAGGCATCAAATGCCATCCGGCTGGCCAGCAGCACGCCGATCAGATTGACATAGCTCAATACGGTCAGCGCCATCGCCACGCCGGCATATTTGGCCAGCAGGAATTGCGCGCGCCCAACGGGTTTGGATAGCACCGCCAGCGCCGTGCCGGTGCGGATTTCCCGCGCCAGTGAGGCCGAGGCGCTCAACACCGCGCCGAGCAGGCCCGACAGAAGCATCACCGCCAGCGCGCTGTTCTTGATCAGCTTCGGCTCATCCCCGAACGCGAAATAATAGGGGACCGCCAGGAAAATCTCGAAAAGCACCGAGCTCGTCATCAACAGCAGAAAGACCGGCTGCCGGATCAATTCCATGAAGGCGTTGGTAGCAATGGTCAAAAATTGGCGCATGACTGTGCAAGGAGATTACAAACCGCCCGCACGTTTGCAATGGGTTAATGAACAGGCCGGGCCAAAAAATGAGCCAAGGGCGAACCGCGCCGCTCAGGACCCGAACGGGCAGCGCACCCAGCGCCCGGGTTCGACTTCGATAAGTTCGGGGATTTTTTCCGCGCACGCCGGGCGGGCGATCGGGCAGCGCGGGGCGAACCGGCAGCCGGGCGGGAAATGGCCGATGCGCGGAACATTGCCGGGAATGGCCGAGAGCCGGCGGGCCCCGCCGGCCAGTTTGGGGACGGACTGGATCAGGGCCCGGGTGTAGGGGTGCAGCGGGCGGAGGAGGAGTTCGCGCGCGGGCGCCAGCTCCACAATCTGCCCGGCGTACATCACCGCCACGCGGTCAGCCATGTCGCCGACGATGCCCAAATTGTGCGTGATGAGCAGGATCGCCATTCCGAGCCGCTGCTTGAGCTCGCGCAGCAAGTCGAGGATCTGCGCCTGAATAGTAACGTCCAGGGCGGTCGTCGGCTCGTCGGCCACTAGCAACCGGGGCTCGCTCGCCAGCGCCATGGCGATCATCACCCGCTGCTGCATGCCGCCGGACATCTCGAACGGATAATTGCGGAGGCGCGATTCTGGCGCGGGAATGCCGACGAGTTTCAACAGGCGGATGACCTCGGCGTCCTGCGCCTTCTCCGGCCGGTGCAGCTTGAGCGATTCCATGATCTGGCTGCCAATCCGGAACACAGGGTTCAGCGAGGCGCCCGGGTCCTGAAACACGTAGCTGACCACGCCGCCCCGGATCTGCTGCAGTTCGGCCCGGGACATTTTAATCGTGTCCCGGCCGTTCAACAGGATTTCGCCGCCGACGTAATGAGCAGGCGGCGACGGCACCAACTGCGCGACGGACAGCGCCGTGACGCTTTTGCCGCAGCCACTTTCGCCGACCAGGCAGACGGTTTCGCCTGCGCCGATGGTGAGCGACACGCCGTCCACGGCCCGCAGCGCCGCGGCACCGGCGCCGAAGTCCATCTTCAGATTTTTGATTTCAAGCAGGGGCATAACAATGAAAACGGCTCATAAAAAGCAGCCGCCGGATTTCCGGCGCCGGACCTTTCAGGATGTGATTTTGGTTTTAATGGGATCGGGTGTCCGCCGCGTCTCTTAATCCATCGCCGAGGAAGTTGAAAGCCAGAACGGTGACAAAAATCGCCGCGCCGGGGGCGAGCAACCAGGGATAATTCTGCAGGTACCCGATGTTTTGGGCCGCATTAAGCATCAATCCCCAGCTCGCGCTCGGCTCCTGGATGCCCACGCCGAGAAAGCTCAAGACCACCTCGCCCAGGATGTAGTACGGCACGCTCAGGGTCGCCGCCACGATGACATACGAAAAGGTGCTGGGCAAAACGTGGCGGACGAGGATGCGCCAGGGGGGCGCACCCAACGAGCGGGCGGCGAGCACGAAGGGCTGTTTGCGCAGCGTGAGCGCCATGCCCCGGATGACCCGCGCCATGCCGGCCCAGCCGATGAAGCTCAGGATCGCCACGATCATGCCATAGACCTGGGCCGAACTCAGCCCTGGCGGGAAGGTTCCGCGCAGCGCAATGATGAGATACAGCGATGGCACGGACATGATCAGCTCGCAAAACCGCATGATCACCGTGTCCACCCCGCCCGCGCAGTAGCCGGAGATACCCCCGATGATGAGGCCGAGGCTGAACGACAGAGCGATGCCGATGACACCAATCGAAAGCGAGATTTGCGAGCCGTAAAGCAGCCGCGAAAAAACGTCGCGGCCAAACTGGTCGGTTCCGAGCAGATAGACGGGATACCGGTCATCCCCGGTGCCAAAAAGATGGACGGTCGCCGGCAGGCATCCAAACAACCGGTAGGGCTCGCCCGCCACAAACCAGCGCACCGGCTTCCGGTCGTCCGCCACGGGATGATACCGGAACTGGCCGGGCTGGGGTTCGTACCGCGGCACGGCCAGACGCCATCCTTGCATCCGGAGCCCGGTGGGCGGGTGAAAAAAACGGTCGCGATCCAGCCGGTCATGGCTGTAGGGGGCCACAAACCCGGCGAACAGCGAGATAAGATATAATCCGCCGAGAATCACCCCGCCCCCCATGGCCAAGCGCCGACGTTTCAACCGTTGCCAGAAGAGCCGCCCCGGCGAAAGGGCAACCATCTCAACTTCTTCTTTAAAAGAGGACTTCATCGCTTATTTGAGTCGGATGCGCGGGTCGCTCCAGGCGAGGAGCAGGTCGGCGATGAAGTTGCCTGCGACCAGCAGGGCGGTGGCCAAAACGACCGAGTCCACGACCAGGTAGGAATCCTTTGCAAAAAACGCCTCGAGGGTCAGGCGTCCGAGGCCGGGCCAGGCCATGATGTTTTCAACAATGAACGCGCCGCTCAACAGCGCGGCCAGCGAGTAGCCGAAAATCGTGAGCAGGGGGTTGATAGCGTTGCGGAGCGCGTGCCGGTAAATCACCCAGCCTTCGCCAAGGCCGCGCGCGCGCGCGGCGGTGACGTATTCGGCCCGGAGGGTGTCGAGCAGATTGGAGCGGGTCTGTCGCATGATGCCCGCCATGTCGGCGGCAGCCAGCACCAGCGCGGGCAGCAGCAGATGATGGGCCCGATCCCAGAATTGCTGGGCCGGTGAAAGCAGATCGTAAATCGGGCTTTGCGCGCCGCCCACGGGAAACCAGCCGGTGGCGGCGGCGAACCATAAGGCAAGCAGGGACAGCAGCACATCTGGCACGGAGAGGCCGACGAACGCCACCAGCGAGCAGGCGCGGTCGGCCCACGAATCTTTTTTAACCGCCGCCCAAATGCCGAGCGGGATGGCAACGCCCCAAGCGAGGATCAGGGCGGAGAACGACAGCAGAAAGGTGTTGCCGAGGCGCTCGAAAATGAGCGAGCTGGCGGGGATTTTGTAGGCCATCGAGTAGCCGAAATCGCCGTGCAGGATGTTTTTAAGCCAGTAAAAGTATTGCACGTACCAGGGCTCGCCGAGATGAAACCGGGCCTTGAGATGGGCGAGGGTTTCCGGGGAGATCTGGGGGTTCTGCGAAAGCGCCGTGTAGTAATCGCCCGGGGACAGGGCCATGAGCAGGAACGTCAGCAGGGAAACGCCCAGCAAGAGCGGAATCAGGTGCAGCAGACGCTTGAAAAGGAATGGCCACATTGCAATTACCGCCGCGACCGTGTCAAAAAAAAGGCGCGCGCGCGAGTCAATTTATGGCCGCCCGGCCGTGGTCTGACCTTGCCTTGCCCCACCCCCGCCACTAGTCTGGGCCCGTGAATTCACTGCTGCTCACCGGCGGACGGGTGATCGACCCCGCCAACCATTTTGACGCCCGCGCTGAGGTCTTGATTCTCAATGGGAAAATCGCCGCCGTCGGCAACCTCCTTCCAGCACCCGCCGACATCCCCCGGCTCGACGCGACCGGGAAAATTGTCTGCCCCGGCCTGATCGACCTGCATGTCCATTTTCGCGAACCAGGACAGACCGCCAAGGAAACCATTGCCAGCGGCGCCGCCGCAGCGGCACGCGGCGGATTCGCCTCCGTGGTCTGCATGCCCAATACCTCCCCGGCGATCGACAATGCCGGCACCGTGGCGCTCATCCACGAGCGGGCGGCGCAGGCCGGCCTCGTCAACGTTTTCGTCGCCGGCACTATTACCAAAAACATCGCCGGCGAGGAGCTCTCCCCCATCGGCTCGCTCAAAAAAGCCGGCGTCGTCGCCATCACCGATGACGGACACTGTGTCCAGAACAACGAACTCATGCGGCGCGCCTGTGAATACGCCAAGATGTTCGACCTGCCGGTCATGGATCATTGCCAGGATTATCCGCTGGTGACGGACGGCGTGATGAACGAGGGCTATTGGAGCGTGGCGCTCGGCCTCCGCGGCTGGCCGTCGGCCGGCGAAGAAATGATCGTGGCCCGGAACATCCTGCTCGCGGAACTCACCGGCACACGGATCCACTGCCAGCACTTGAGCGCGGCGGGCAGCGTGGCACTGATCCGCGAGGCAAAAAAGCGCGGGGTGCCGGTGTCCGGCGAAGCCTGCCCCCATCATTTCACCCTGACGGATGCGGCGGTTGCGGGCAGCGAAAAATTCTGGGCCGACGACGGCCAATCGCTTCTGGCGACGGGGGGCGGGAGGAGGGAGGGGCTGCCGACCTGGCCGGCCTACGACACGAATTTCAAGATGAATCCGCCCCTGCGCTCCGCGCGCGACCGGGAGGCGATTCTAGAGGGCCTGGCCGACGGGACGATTGAGATCCTGTGCAGCGACCACGCGCCGCACTGCGATTACGAGAAGGAAGTAGAATTCGACTACGCGCCCTTTGGCATCACCGGCCTCGAAACCGAACTGGCGCTCTCGCTCATGCAGCTCGTCCACACGAACCGGATGTCGCTCGCCGACATGCTCGCGAAGTTCACGATCAATCCGGCGCGGTTGCTGAACCTAAACCGGGGCACGCTGAGCGTCGGCGCCGTAGCGGATGTGACTGTGCTGGATCCCGACTGCGAATGGGTCTTTCAACCGGGGACCTCCGCTAGCAAATCCAAGAACTCCCCATTTTTTGGGTGGAAGCTCAAAGGCAAGGCGGTGGCAACCGTGGTCGCAGGAAAAACCGTCTGGAGCGAACGGGTGAAAGCCCCCGGAGTCTGACTCTGAAAATCCCATTATGAAAAAACGACAACTACTGGCGGCCGTGGCGCTGATGGCTGGCATTGGCCTGCAGGCCATGGCGGCGGACTTGAATTGGGGCACCGATTTGCCCAAGGCCCTGGCTCAGGCCAAGGCGGAAAAGAAGATGGTCCTGCTGGATTTCACCGGCTCAGACTGGTGCAGCTGGTGCATCAAGTTTGACAAGGACACCTTGGCCACGGACACCTTTGCGGCATACGCCAGGACCCACTTGGAATTGGTGGTCGTGGATTACCCTAAGGCAAAACCTCAAAGCGACGCCTTGAAGGCCGCCAACAAGGCGCTGGGCGCGAAATACAAGGTGGATGGCTATCCGACTTTTGTCGTGCTCAATGCCGAGGGCAAAGAGATCGGACGCCAGGTCGGCTACGCCCCCGGCGGGCCGGACGCGTTCATCGCGAAACTGAAAAAATTCAACAAGCCCTAGATTTCTTCCGAACACTTTCCAGGCGCGCCTGAAACTGGCGCGCCTTTTTTTTTGCATCAGGCCGGAATTTCCCCTACGCTGCTGCGAATCTGATGAAAGCCATTTTAGCACTTGAAGACGGCTCGGTGTTTCACGGTCAGGGTTTTGGCGCGCGCGCCTCCGCCAGCGGCGAGGTCTGCTTCAACACGTCCATGACTGGCTACCAGGAAATCCTCACCGACCCTTCCTACAAGGGCCAGATCGTCACGATGACCTACCCGCTCATCGGCAATTACGGGGTCAACACCGTGGACGTGGAATCCTGGAAACCGCATGCGGCCGGATTTGTCGTCCGCGAACTCTCGCCGGTGGTCAGCAATTGGCGCTCCGATTCTTCCCTGGGAGATTATTTGGAGAAAAACGGCATCCCCGGCATACAAGGGATTGATACGCGCGCGCTGACCAAGAAACTCCGGGTGCGCGGGGCTCTGAACGGGTTCATCTCCACCGAAGACATCACTGAAACCGAGGCGGTCCGCCGCGCGAAGGCGTTTGTCTTCGCCGGCGTGGACTACGTCAAAGAGGTCACGCATCCGAAGGCGTTTCGCTGGGACGAAAAAGACGAACAAAGTGCCGCATTTGATCTTGTGCGCGGGATTGCGATGGCCGATGCCCGCAGCGCCCGCAAACCGCTGCCGCCCGCCGATATTCCCATCGTCGCCTTTGATTACGGGATGAAATACAACATCCTGCGCCGCCTGCGTCAGCACGGTTTTGCCACGCAGGTCCTGCCTGCGACGACGACCGCGGCGGAGGCGCTGCGCCACAAGCCCGCCGGAATTTTCCTCTCCAACGGCCCCGGCGATCCTGCCGCGCTCGGCTACATCGTGCAGGAAGTGAAGGCCCTGCTGGACACCGGCATCCCTATTTTCGGCATCTGTCTGGGCAACCAGATTTTGGGCCAGGCGTTTGGCGGGAAAACCTTCAAGTTGAAATTCGGCCACCGGGGCGGCAACCAGCCAGTCAAGGATCTGGATTCAGGCCGGGTGGAGATCACCTCCCAAAACCACGGCTTCGCGGTGGATGCGGCCAGCCTTCCGTCCGAGGTGGTGGTGAACCGCATCAATCTCAACGACCAGACGGTCGAGGGATTGCGACACAAGACCAAGCCGGTGTTTTCCGTGCAATACCATCCCGAAGCCTCGCCGGGGCCGCATGATTCCACCCCGCTGTTCGCCGAATTCCGGGCGCTGGTCGAACGGCGCGGCTGATTTCAGGGTGTGAGACCCATCCGGGGTCAGCCGCAGCGGCAAACGCTTCATCGCCGTAGAATTTCTCGAGGGACTTCGTCTCTAGCAGTTCCGGGTAACTTTGGGACAGGTGGGACGCGTTGCTCCGCCCACCATTGGTCGAGGAGGATTGTTTTTGCCCGCAGACACTTCTCCACATAAACTGAAGGAAGCACTCGCATGACCGCCCGGGAAAATATTTTATTGATCCGCCTGAGATCCATCGGCGATGTGCTCTTCACGCTACCCGCCGTTCATGTCGTCCGGGAAAATTTTCCTGACGCGAAACTCCATTTTCTAGTCTCCCAGGAACATGCGCCGCTGGTGCGCGGGTTTGCGGAGATTGACGCGGTCATTCCGGTGGATCGCAAGATTTACCGTTCAGGGAAAATTTCCACTGCCTGCGCGAGCACCCTGCGCCTGCTGCGCGCCCTCCGCCAGCCGGGATTTTCCCGCACCATTGATTTTCAAGGCTATGGCGAGACGGCATTACTGTCCTGGTGGACCGGGGCGCCGGAACGCTGGGGCACGGTCTATCAGTCGCCGCGCAGCTGGGCCTATACCCACGGCGTGCCGCGCGTCGAGACTCAGCATCCGGCCGAAGCCAGCCTAGGGCTGCTGCGGGACTGCGGACTGCGTATCGGCCCCATCCGCAATGAATACATCTTACCCGAAGACGCACTGGAGGAAGCGCGGCGGTTTTTTGCAGCGCACAGGCTAGACACGGGCAGGCCCACGCTATTTCTCCAGCCCTTCACCAGCAAGACGAAAAACAACTGGCCGCTGAAAAATTTTTTGGCGCTGGCGGGACACTGGCAGGCCCTGGGCGTGCACGTTGTTTTCGGCGGCGGCCCGGCTGACCGCGCCGCGCTGGAATCCGTCCGCGCGGCGGGCTTTCCTGTTTCCGCCGGCGTGCCGCTGCTCGTCACCGGCGGACTGATGAAACTGTCCACGCTCGTCGTGGGTGGCGACACGGGACTGCCGCACCTCGCCGTGGCGCTGGGCCGGCGCGTGGTGATGCTCATGCGTTCCGATCGCAAGGACGATAAGTGCGGCCCGACCTTTCCCTTCCTGCATCCGGACTGGACGGTTGCGGCATCCCCCGGCCAGCCGATATCGTCGGTGGAAATCAACACGGTGATCAAGGCGACCACTCACGCGCTGCGCCTTAAGCCGGAGGGCGCGGCGGAATCTTTTTGCACTGCGTGAATGAACCCGGCTACACTCCGCCATCATGCCGGTAGAAAACAGGCTGCCGCTTTCCGTGGCGATCATCACCTTAAACGAGGAGCACAATCTGCCCCGCTGCCTTGAAAGCATCCGCGGCCTCGCAGCTGAGATTGTGGTGATTGACTCCGGCTCCACGGACGGCACGCGTGCCGCCGCCGAACGCGCCGGGGCGGTTTTCAAGGTGAACCCTTGGGCGGGATACGTCGCGCAGAAAAACGTCGCCTTGTCCTATTGCACCCAACCTTGGATTCTTTTTCTGGATGCGGATGAAGCGGTATCCCCGGAGCTGGCGGCCAATATCCGCCAGCTTTTTTCCCAGGGGGAGCCGCATGAACAGGGCTTCTTCTGCAGCCGTCTGAATTTTTATCTGGGCCAATGGATACGCCACGCCTGGTATCCGGAATGGCGTTTACGCCTGGTGCGCGGGAATTGTGCGCGCTGGGTCGGGCTGGAGGTTCACGAAAAACTTGAAGTGACAGGCATTACCCGCCGGCTGGCAGGCGATCTGTTGCACTATCCGTTTTGTTCTGTTCTGGATCATTTTCAGAACACTTTGAAATACGCCAAGCTCGCGGCTGATTCCTTTGAGCACTCCGGGCGGTCTTGCCGATGGTATCAGGCGGTCTTTTCTCCCTGGATGGCGTTTTTTAAAATACTCATGGTAAAGAACGGCTGGCGCGACGGCTGGCGCGGTTGGGTGATCGCTGGCGCAAAGTGGATGAACGTCTTCGCCAAGTATGCCTTTCTGCTGGAACGCCGGTGGTCGTCATCGGACAAGATTTCCCGCCCATGAACATCCTCGTCATCTGTTCAGACACGTTCCGCTACGACCACCTCGGCTTTGTCGGGCGGCAGCCCGTCGCCACGCCTCATCTGGATCAGCTGGCGAAGGAGAGCGCGAGCTTCTCGGACTTCTGGCTCTGCTCCTTTCCCACGCTGGTCAATCGCATCGAAGTGTTCAGCGGCCGCTACACGTTTCCACTGGTGGATTGGGGCGCGCTGCCGTTTCAATTCCCGGTGCTGGCGGAAGTGTTCAAACACCACGGCTTCGGCACGGCGCTCATCGCGGACAATTTGCACCTGATGCAGGAGGGCTTCGGATTCGGGCGGGGATTTGATTTTGTCAGGGACGTGCCGGGCCAGCTGCACGATCCATTCCAGCCCGCCTCGGAACCGATGATCGAACTCCCCTGTGCGGTGGAAAAACTGGAACCCAAACCCAACCGGCTCGAGCGCTACCGCCGGAACGCTCACTGGTATCGCCAGAAAAACACGAACCCCACTGAGACCGTGTTCCAGGAAACCCTGCGCTGGCTCGATCAGCCGCCCGATAAATTTTTTCTCTGGCTGGACACCTTCGACCCCCATGAGCCTTGGGACGCACCCCAGCGTTATCTGGACCAGTACCCTTGGAATCCTTCAGGTGACAAGGTTTTCTGGCCCCACTCGGGCAAGGCCAGCCGTTATCCCATGGCAGATCTCGAAAATATGCGGAGCCTCTACAAGGCAGAAGTCAGTCAAACCGATTTCTGGGTGGGCCAATTGATGGCGCACCTGCAGAAAAAAAACTTACTGGAATCGACGGCGGTGATTTTCTGCTCCGACCATGGCTACTATTTCGGCGAACACGGGATGCTGGGCAAACCGTTGAAAGGGCAGTTATCGCGTCCCACCACGATTTATGAGGAGCTGGGACATATCCCCTTGCTGGTGCGCCATCCCGCGGGCCTCGGCGCCGGACAGGCATTGCGCGGACTCTGCCAGCCGCCGGACCTGTTCGCCACCGCGCTGGAGCTGGCGGGAATTCCAAAAGTCCGCTGGGCACAGGGGAACTCCCTGCTGCCGCGCATAAAAGGCCAGCCCGGCACGCAACGCTTTGCCGTCAGCGGCTGCCATCCGCACAAGGGCCAGGTGAGCTGCCTGACCGTGCTCACCGACACATGGTGCCTCGTCTATGCCCCTGCTAAAGGACTGGGCGGCGCAGAACTGTTTCATCGCCCCACCGACCCGGCGCAGACTCAGGACGTCGCCGCACAGAATCGCCCGGTGGCGGAGGAGCTTTTTGCTCTGCTGGTTTCATGGCTGGAAGAACTGCAGGTTCCTGCAGCCCGCCGGAAACAATTATTGCACGACGCCGACTTCGGATGGGCGGAGCGGATGAAACACCGCGTCTGGCTGCTTCGTAACCGCTGGTCATATCAGAGGAATTATCGGGATTACGCGCGGGGCAAATAGGACGGTTTGCACTGGTAGGGAAGGCGCGCTGCGCCGTTCCCCGTCACCGAGCGCAGCGTCAGGTGACGGAATCGAGTGGCAGAGACGCACGGTTTACCACGTTCGTTCCGCCCTCGCTTCGCTGACGGGCGGGGACGCCGCAGCGCGGCTTCCCTACCATGCCGCGCTCCCTGTCAGCGCACCCGCTTGTAATGCTTTTTGTTGAAGCGAAAGCCGAACCACCGCTCAAGTTGCAACATGAAGCGATGTTTCCTGTCGCGCCTCGTGAGGCGATAGCCCGGGTCGGCCTGAAATACCCCGGCCGCCGGGGGCAGCCATTCTTGAATGACTTTCGGATGCACGCCGGCGAACGGTTTTAGCGTGGCCGCATCAATTTGGGAGTAGTCCGTTCCCGTCTTGACCTGATTGCTCCAAAATTTTTCCACCGCCTCCGATTTTAAATTCATCTGCGTCTCGCTCCTCACCCAGCCGTAGTGGTAAATCGTCGCGCCCGTGTGCGCTGCGGTCGGGTAATGGCCACGCAACGCTGAGTCCAGCACCACGAAAAACAATCCCTTCGGTCCCCACGCCGGGATGGTGTTGCGGAGGATGCGCACCTCGCTGCGATACCAGCGCGGCGACCAGGCGATGGTGTTCGCATTGCCGTAGAAATGCAGATAGTCGAACGCCAGCGCCTCGACGCGCGGATCGTCCAGATGCCGCTCCATGGCGGCACGGATTTTCGCCAGCTCGCTTTCATGAACTATCTCGTCGCCTTCCAGATAAAACGCCCAGTCGCCCGTGCAGTTGAAGAGCGCGATGGATTTCTGCTGGCCGTAAACGAATCCCTTGATGCTGTAGTCGTTTTTTACCCGCTCGTTCCATTGCGTTGGAAAGATGCGGATCTTGGGATCGCCGATGGCCCGCAGCATCCGCTCCGTGTCGTCGTCGCAGGGGCCGAGCGCCACGACGAACTCATCCACGATCGGCAGCACCGAGCGGATGGATTCCACAAAGGGGTAGCCCAGCTTCTGGCCGTTCCTCAAAAAAGTGAACGCGCTGACTTTCATGCGCGCGGGTGGATCAACATTGGATGGCTTTAATAAAGCAGGGGCAGCCACCAGCGCAAGCCTCAATGGGCAAATTAATGATTGCCAGCAGGGCTGCGTTGGTGGACTTTAGCCCGCAATTCAAGCCCTGTGATCATTTTTTTACACATCCATAAAACCGGCGGCACCAGTTTCCGCTCCATCCTGGAAAAGAACCTGGGCGCGTCTTGCTGCCACACCAATCAGACGCGCGGCGATCTGTTCAGTCAGGCGGATCTGGAATTCGCTGGAAAGGTGTTCCCCAACCTGGGCGCGATCACCGGCCACAACCTGGTGAATCCCCTGCAGCTCAAGGTTGCCAATCCCTTTTACGCCACGTTTTTACGGGCCCCGGTGGAGCGGGTGATTTCGCATTATCAAGACTCCGTTCTGCGGGGCACAAACCGGAAATCGTTCGAAGAAAGCCTGCAGACCGACACCCGTCTCAATAACTGGCAGGTGAAACTCATGACCGGCGGGGAGAATCTCGACCAGGCAAAACGTTTTTTGGAACGCTGCGACTTCATCGGCCTGACGGAACACTTCAACCTGTCCCTGCAGGTTTTTGGCAAGCTGGCCCCCCGGCCGATGAACTTGCGCTACCGGCGGCTGATCGTCGCAAGGGATAACCAGATTCAAAAAAAACTGCTGGCTGACCCCGGGATGCTGGAGCTGGCCCGCAAACACAATCAGCTCGACCTTGAATTGTACGCATTTGCCGCAAACGAGCTATTCCCAAAACTGTGCCGTAAAGCAGGTCTCAATCCACTGGCCCAGGCCCCCTCTTTTGAGGTTTCCACGAATGACCTGCGGCTGAAATATAAATTCGGCCGGGTTTACAACAAGGTATTCCGGCAGATCTATAAAGTCCGGCGCCGTTTTTTTTCTCCGTCGGGCGGGGATCCGGCAGCCAAAAGGCCGGAAAGTTTCAGACCGCTCAGCTGTTTTACGCCTCTCCTCCTTCAAGTGCTGGATTTCTAGGCGGCAACGGCACTGGCTTGCCGTGTCACGCCGTTGAGCCCTCCGGTCGGCCTCCCTTCTGGGAAACGGCGGCCAACAGCCAAGGCCAAACGCCGAGTCGAGATGATTGACTCAATCGCTCCAGCTGAAACACCGGATGCCGGGTCAAAAAACTTCCGCAGCGAGAATGCGCTGCACGCAGTCCTCCACGGCCACGCCGGTCGTGTCGATATCCAGGAAATTCTCCAGCGGCGGCTCGTAGCCATCGGCAAAGTTTTTTTCCCGGCCGCGCCGCTCGGACGTGTGGACGTAAATTTCCAAAACCTCCGGGCGCCGCTTGAATTCCTCGCGCAAGAGGCGGAACGGCGACACGAACGCCGCCACCACCCACGCGCCGTCGTCGTGGATTTTGGCCGCCAGCGCCTGCGCCGCCCGGATGTTCTTCATCCGCCCGGCGGTGGAGAAATCCTGGTTCGCCGTGACAATGCGCAACAGGTCGCCGTCCAGATGCACCGCCACCCGGCCGCGCTGCCGCAATTCCCGTTGCAACGCCAGCGCCAGCGTCGTCTTGCCCGCACCCGGTTGTCCTGTGAACCAATAAATCATAATGGATTCCGCTAAGACACCGATTGCAAAGCAAAAACGGCCTCGGGTCAACTGCGATTTATTTTTGGAGTGGCGCGGAGCAAGGCGTTTATGCCGCTTCCGATTGGGCTGGCCTCTGACTTGGCAATGAAAGTTTAAAGGGGCTGAAGCCCGAGCGGCGCCGATTCAATCCCCAAACAGCTGATTCATCCGCGCGCGCGCCGCGGCTTCACGGGGATTCGCCACCGTCGTTGGCGCCCAGGTGCGGGGGATGAATTCAAAATATTCGCAGAAATTTCCGAGGTGCTTTTCCAGCACCGGATCGGCACGGCGTTCCCGGCACTGCTGCGCCACCCGCGGATCGTGGCTGGCGCAGTTCAGGCAGACGCGCAAATCGGCGCGGCACTTCATGCAGACTTCCCCGCGCCCGGGATTGCCGCTAATCGTCCAAGGTTCGCCACAGTGATGGCAATGTCGTTTCATGAGTTTCCGGAAGTGCGAATCATCAATGGGGTCATATCTGAAAGAAAGCGCCCGGGGTTTTCTGGGGAAAGGACGATGGTTTTTTTGGGGTACCGCAAGACCACAGTTTGAGCCGGATCCGTGACGAACGCCCGATACCATCCCAGGGTGCGGTTGTAATACCAGCCAGTGACAGAAAACAGGCCTCCATTGCCCCAGAGGCGGAGGCTCCAGCGCATGGCATGGAACTCCAGCGTGGCCGACTGCAAACCGGAGAGTGGAAGGCGCGTTGTCCACAGCAAACGCCGGATAGCCAGCGCCTCCGGCTCGATGGCATAGCTGCGGATGACGAACAGGGCGGCGCCAATGAGAATCAAAGCCGGCAGCACCGCCAGCCAGCGCAGGGGCGCCGGCTCGCCGGCCAGTGACGCCCCGCCCCAGAGCAGCACCCCTGTGGATAGGGCGGAAACCCAGCGCACCGTTTTTCCCCATGGCGCTTTGTAAAATGTCGTGATCACGTCGCAGGACATTTTATCCGCCGCCAAGGCGCCTTGTCCAGAACCGCCGGTTCCCTTTACTTCTATTCCATCGCGGGAGAGCCCTTGCGGACGGCCTACTGGAACGGCTCCATCACTGCGGCGGAAAGCCGCGCACTGCGTTCAGATGGAATTGGTTTGCCCTTTTGGCAATATCCCGTTTTTATGGACGCAGCCTTTCACGTATGAAGAAATTCTTTGCGCCTGCTTTATGGTTTGCCCTCATTCTGCTGGGATCCTGGGCTTATGCCGTGCTGGCCTTCCGCCGCGGAGAGCCGGTCAATTCCGCCCACCTCCTCATTGCCGCCATCTGCACCTACGTCATCGGCTACCGTTTTTATTCGAAGTGGATTGCCGCCCGCGTGCTGACCCTCGACAGCCGCCGCGCGACACCGTGCATGATCCACGATGACGGCAAGGATTTCGTCCGCACCCATCGGTGGGTCGTCTTCGGCCATCATTTTGCCGCTATTTCCGGGCCGGGCCCGCTGGTGGGCCCCGTGCTGGCCGCGCAATTCGGCTATCTGCCCGGAGCGCTATGGATTCTCATCGGGGTGGTGCTGGGGGGCGCTGTTCAGGATTTCGTGGTCCTTTTCTGTTCGATGCGACGGAATGGAAAATCGCTCGGCCAGATGGTGAAGGAGGAATTGAATTCCACCGCCGGCTTCATTTCGCTGGTGGCCATCCTCGCCATTCTCATCATTTTGCTGGCGGTGCTGTCCCTGGTGGTCGTCCGGGCGCTGGCGGAAAGTCCCTGGGGCGTCTTCACCGTGGCGGCGACGATTCCCATTGCTCTGTTCATGGGCGGCTACATGCGCTTTCTGCGCATCGGCCGGGTGCTGGAGGCGTCGGCGCTGGGCGTCGGCCTGCTCCTGCTCGCGGTCTGGGGCGGGAAGTTCGTCCACGAAAATGCCTCCTGGGCTTCCGTCTTCAGCCTCACGGACATCCACCTTGCATGGAGCATCATCCTTTACGGGATTGCCGCCAGCGTGCTGCCGGTATGGCTGCTGCTCGCGCCGCGCGATTATTTGAGCACGTTCATGAAGCTGGGCACCATCTTCGCCCTTGCTCTTGGGATATTACTCGTGCTGCCGGAATTGAAGATGCCCGCGCTCACCGCCTTCACCGATGGTTCCGGATTGGTCTTTGCCGGCAAGCTGTTCCCGTTCTGCTTCATCACCATCGCCTGCGGCGCCATCTCGGGCTTTCACACCCTCATCGCCAGCGGCACGACCCCCAAGCTGATCACCCGCGAAGGCTATGCGCGTTCCATCGGCTACGGGGCCATGTGCCTCGAATCGCTCGTGGCCATCATGGCCCTGATCGCCGCCTGCACGCTGGATCCGGGCGTTTATCTGGGCATGAATATCAAAGGCGACCCCGCCGCCACCGTGGCCAAAATCAACGCGCTCCACGCGCCCGCCTTTCACGCTTCCATCGAACAAATGGATTCCCTCGCGGCCGAGGTGGGAGAAAAATCCCTGTTCGGCCGCACGGGCGGCGCCGCCACGCTGGCGGTGGGCATGGCCCAGATCTTTGCCAATGTCACACACGGGCGCTGGCTGGATCTCTGGTACCACTTTGCCATCATGTTCGAGGCGCTGTTCATCCTGACCACGATCGACGCCGGCACGCGGGTGGGCCGCTATATTCTCCAGGATTTTCTCAGCCACCTCTGGAAGCCCCTGGGCAACACCCGCGACCTACGCGCCAACCTGTTCGCCACCGTCTTGCTGGTCAGCGCCTGGGGCTGGTTTTTAATTCAAGGCGTGCGCGATCCGCTCGGCGGCATCAATTCGCTCTGGCCCCTGTTCGGCATCGCTAATCAGATGCTCGCCGCCATCGCCCTCTGCCTGGGGACCACCGTCATTTTGAAAATGCAGCTCGCCGCCGCCTCCCGCCCTTCCACCCCGGCGGGGGAACCGGGAACCCAGGGTCCGCTGAAGGGCAAGCCCGCATTCGCCTGCATCACCCTGATCCCGCTGGCCTGGCTACTGGCGGTCACATTCACGGCGGGGCTGGAAAAAATCTTTCATCCGGACCCGAAGATCGGTTTTCTGGCACAGGCGGACGTGCAATCAAAGAAGATCCAGGCGGCGCACCTGGCACTGACTTCATCCGACCCGGCCGCCGCGGCGCAAGCTTCCAAAGATCACGCTCTGGGCATCCAGCTTTATGCCAACCAAATGATTGATGCCGCTGTCACCGGAACCTTCCTTTTACTCGTCACAGTGATTCTTTTGCTGAGCCTCCGGGAATGGTTTCTGCTTTTATCGCGGCGCAAGCCGGCGGTATTGCACGAGTCGGAGCCGGTTTACCTGCCGGAGTACGCCGTAAACGAGGGCGGCAAACCTGTGAGCGCCCTGGGGACGGTGGCCATCGCCTTCACCCTGGCCAAGGAGCTATCCGGCGAGTCGCAGCTGGAACGGGCCCGGCAGGAGGCGGCTGTCTGCGAGTGCCGCGCGCACGACCCGGCGCCCACAAAAACCCGGGAACAGATCTACCTGGAGACGACCGAGCAGCGCTTCAACGGCGTGCGGCGATGCTGCTGAAATCGACGCGCCTGCAGCGGCGCCAAAGAAAGATTTGTTTTGAAACAGGCCGCGTGGATAATCAAACACAATGACGCCGCAGCATACGAAGTTGTTCACCATCGGACGCCGGTGCGGCCGGCTGGCGAACCGCCTCATTCTCTTCGCTAATTTCATCGCGCTCGCGGAGGAACAGGGGCACCGCCTCATCAATTACACGTTCCACAGCTATTCCGGCCTGTTCGAGGCCACGCGCGACAACCTCCATTGCGCCTACCCCGTTCCCGGACGCATCAGCTGGCTCGACCGCATCCCCGGCCTCGGCGCCGTCCTCCGCCGCTCCCGGATTTTTTATCACCTGACCCGGTACGCCAGCGTGCTGAATGGCAGCCTCCCGATTTTTGGGGGAAAAGTGCTCACGCTCTGCCAGCTGAAGGGGCATTTCATCACCGCCCTGGACGGCCCGGAAGTGCAGGAGAAAATCCGCCCAGCGCGGATCGTTTTTGTCTATGGCTGGCGCTTTCGAGCACCGGATCTGGTGCGGAAACACGCGGATAAAATCCGGGCCTACTTCCGGCCGCGGGCGGAATTCCAGACCGCCAGCCGGGCCGCCGTGGAGCCGCTCCGGCGCGACGCCGACGTGGTGATTGGCGTGCACGTGCGTCACGGCGACTATCGCGGATGGAAGAATGGCCGCTATTTTTATCCGGTGGAACGCTACGCCACATGGATGCGGGACCTTGCCGCTCAATTTCCCGGCCGGCGGGTTTCTTTTTTGGTCTGCAGCGATGAGCGGCGCCGCGCGGAAGAATTTCCCGGCCTGACTGTTGGATTCGGCACCCCCTCGCCCGTGAGCGATGTCTTTGCCCTGTCCCTGTGCGATTATATTCTCGGCCCCAAGAGCACCTTCTCGGAATGGGCCTCGTTTTATGGCGGGAAGCCGCTGCTGCATCTTTTGGACGTGAACGATTCCGTCCGGCTGGAAAACTTCCGCGTCTGCTACCTGGACTGGGATTGACCATGAAACTGGGATTATTTGGCGGCTCATTTGATCCGGTGCATCTCGGGCACCTGCTCGTCGCGCAGGCGGCGGTGGAGGAACTGGGTCTGGACCGGCTGTTTTTCATCCCCGCCGGCCAGTCGCCTTTCAAACTGCAAAGCCCGCCGTCCCCCGCCGCCGTCCGGCTGCAGCTGCTTCGCCTCGCGCTCGCAGGGCGGACCCACTATGAATTGGACGCGCAAGAGATCCAGCGCGGGGGCATTTCCTACGCGGTGGAGACGCTGCGGGATTATGCGCGCCGCTTTCCCGGAGCCGAACTGTTTTACCTGATCGGCGCCGATAACGCCGCTGCGCTGAGCCGCTGGCGAGAGGCCAGCGAACTGGCAACGCTGGCGGAGTTTGTGGCTGTTCCGCGGCCGGGCGGAGCTGCCCCCCACTTTCAACCCCCGTTCCGCGGCCGCACGCTCACGGGTTTCCCTCTCGCTCTGTCCTCCTCGCTCGTTCGCGCGCGGGTGAAGGCGGGCCAGCCAGTAGACCACCTGGTGCCGCCGTTCGTGGCAGACGCCATCCGCGCCGCACAGCTTTACGTTTAAAAAGAGCGGCGCGCGAAGGAGACGAAAAAACGATACTGAAGCCCGGTCTTCTCTTTCCCTTGCCGCCTCGGCGTTATTGCGAGGGCCGGCTTTTTGGAAATATATCCGTGTCCATTCGTGTCCATCTGTGGCGGGTTTAATTAAACCCTTTGTTTATTAGGGTTTGCTCGCCGGATGGACGGCCACTGTCAGCAAAAGTGTCAGTCATGGGGCGGATGGTAAAACAATTCGCCAAAACTGGCTAGAACTTGCTGAAACTTTGCCACCACTGGCGTTCACAAACGCCGTTGAAACGGGACTGGTATCTCGAAACAGAGAAAGCCAGTTATGAAAACAAAATTCACGATGTTCCGGCGCGGCGCAATGTTCTATATGCAGGACAGCGCGACCGGCAAACAGACCAGCCTACGCACCAAAGACGAAGCCGAGGCCAGCAGCTTGCTAAACGCCCGCAACGCGGCGCAGCAGCAGCCAACGCTAAACTTGCACCTTGCCCGCGCCTACCTGACGGCCAGTGACCCCGCGTTTGTAGAACGCACATGGCAGACCGTCATGCAGCAATTACAATCACGCGGCAAGGACACGAGCCGCGAGCGTTACGCCAGCGTGTTCAAATCGCCGTCCTTTGACGGACTGCGAAACAAGAAACTGTTAGAGACAACGACCGACGATTTCTTTGCCGTGTTCAAAGACGGCAAAGTGTCCATCGTCTATTTTCTAAAACGGCTTCACAACTTCGCCTTGAGTTTGGGCTGGATTGCGATTCCGATTGTCGCCCCCTACCTTTGGCCGAAGTATGAAGCCAAAGACCGGCGGGGCATCACCCAGGACGAACACCAGAGCGTTTTGCAGCAGGAGAAAAACGCCGAATGGAAATTGTATCTGGAATTGCTTTGGGAAACTGGCGCAGCGCAGAGCGACGCGGTGAACTTCAAAGCCGAGGACGTTGACCAGCAGACGCGGACGATTTCTTATTTCCGGCAAAAGACCGGATCACTTGCACAGTTCACCATCAGCAAGAAATTGGAAACCGTCTTGAGCCATCTACCGACGACCGGCGTTTTGTTTCCGAAGTTGTCCACGTTCTCGCAGAGCGACCGCGCCAGCCGCTTTCGCCGCCGTTGCGAACGGGCGGGCGTGTCGGGTGTGACGTTGCACAGCTACCGCTACGCATGGGCGGAACGGGCGAAGATTGTCGGGATGCCGGAACGGTTCGCACAGGCCGCGCTAGGCCACAACAGCAAGGCGATTCACCGCGCGTATGCGAAGAAGGCAATCATCATTGCGCCGTCACTTGAGGATTACGAAGCGAAAGCGGCGCAGCAAAAGTTAGTTGCGGCTTGAAGCCGCCAAAAGGAACGAAGCGGTTGAGTCCCGCGACTCAACCGCTTTTAGTATTTTGGGGACTTGCGCCGTCCCCAAGCCCCGCGCCAGAGGCGTTGCCTCTGGACTCATCACCCGCTCGCGCTGGCCTGATCGCTGACGCGCAACTTTCCGCACGGCGGAAAGAAAAATGTTTCAAAATTGCTGTTCGTTCAATCGCTAGGTTTTCTGTGGAATTCGCTGTAATATAAAGATAATCTGCTTCTTGTTGTTTTCTTAACGCAATTTTCGTATAAACAGGTTTTGCAGAACGCAGAATTACAGGCCAACAATGATTCCTGAATGGAATATATCGGCGGTTTTGCCGCCTATCAGGCCGGGGGCGGCAGGGCACAGCCCTGATCGCTCTCCTTACAAGGCTTCACTTTCTGAAGTCGTCGAAAGATTTGCAAAAACCCCTGCACGCCTAGAAATTTTGCGGGGACTTTTGAATTACCGAGCAGAATTGCGGAAAAGAGGAATCTCGACCGGTTTTCAATGGCTCAATGGAAGCTTCATGGAACATAAGGAAGTTTTAATTCAGGAGCCCCCAAACGACGTTGACGTTGTTACGTTTTTCAATCTGCCAGATGGATTGAATGAAACAGCTTTTCTTCCCCAAGTTGCTGACTTGTTCGATGTCCAAAACACCAAGCAAATTTACCACGTTGATGCATATCCTTATGTGCTAGGCGTCTCCCTGGGGGAAACCCATGTAACCTTGATTTCATATTGGTATAGCATGTGGTCTCATCGTCGAAACGGCCTTTGGAAAGGCTTTGTCCAAGTGGACATTTCAGAGGACGAGGACAATATTGCTATGGCACTCATGGCTCAAATTGCACAGGAGCTTGCGAGACAATGAACCATAACGATTACATTTCGTTCGCCTCGGAAGTCAAGGAATTGGAATCCCTCTTGGCTCGAATTCCGGCAGAAAATGTTATCAGCCGGATGGGTTTGGAATCTCGCCTGAAAGCTGCGCGGGAAGCAATTGCTGGATTTAATCCGCTAGAACTGCCTCGAAAGGCACGGCTCACGTTCCGGGGCAGGCCGGTTGTCGGTTCTTATGGTGCATCCGCTGAATTTGCTTCAAGGGCTTCCACTTATTTTACCGAAGCGTTTTCTGCTGTCGTGGCGGGTATCTCTGAAAGTCTTCGATACATGGGGCCGATTCCCGATAAAGAAAAAAACCAGTTGCTCATTACTGGCACGGCCATTGGGTCTTTTGGATTTGAATTCGAGCTCCCCCCCCTTCAGATCGAAAACACAAATGGCCAAGTCGATTTATTTGTTGAAGGGATTAAACCTGAAAATAGACCCGAGGTCGCAATGGAAAAGCTTGAAAAGCTTTTTCAGGTTGCTGCTGAAGGAAGCGATGATGACATCGCTGAGTTGGTTGATGAAATTCATCCTCGCGCAGTAAAAAAGGCATGGGAGTTTTTGGATTATCTTTCACAACAGGATGCTTGGTGTGGCGTTGAATTTAAGGAAACGGTTTTTAGATTTGGCGGTGTAGAGCAAGTCCGTGAAAGTGCGGCGAGGCTTCTGTCCAACAATATCAAAGAAGCTGACGAAAGTTTTCGCGGCGAATTTCAGGGGGTATTGCCAAAAAGCAGAACCTTTGAATTTAAGGTGCTTGACGGCGACGAAATTTTGCGGGGCAAAGTCGGCCCTGAAATTGAAGACGCAGATGTATTGAACGGAATTCTGCATAAGCATTTGACGGCGAAATTTCACGTTATACAAGTAGGCCAAGGGCGGCCTCGATATACCCTACAACAGATGACGGACATTACAGACCAAGCTTGATTTTTCGGATTGCCGCCCGTCGCGGCGGCAGAGAGCGACAGAAGCACCGTCTAAAATTTCACCGCGCGTTTCGCGCTTATTTATTCACAACCTAAAAGAAGGTTTTGACTTTGTTAAGCAACCGTCAACAAAGCCGCACTGCCATTCAGTGAACCGTTTGCCGAATGCTGTGACTTGCGGGCGTTCTGCTTTTGCCAATGCTGGCAAATGGTGTTACTGACTTTGACCAACCACCCACGGTCTTTTGTCATTTCCAGCACGTCCGCCGTGGCGAAATACTTGGTGGAATTTGGGGAAAAATTACCGAGCGGCTTGAGCAACCGGGCGTTGACCAGCGCGGGAATATCGTGCGGCTGGCAGTTCAGCACCCAGCCCGCTTGCTCCGCCGTGAGGCGGGCGGGCATTTGTCCCAAGAGCGACAGGAAACGGTGCTGTTCTTCTTTCATGCAAATTGAGTCGCGGACAGTGCTTGAAATAGAACAGCCAATTTCATTAGGCTACGGGCAAGCAATGGACGACTTGATTAAACTTGTCCGCACCTACCGCGTGACGGCGGGACTGGCGGAACGGCAACGGCTGGCAGACGCCATCTGCCGCCTGATTGCGCCGGAATTGAGCGGTTTTGTATTCAGCACCCTCAAGCCACATGCGGCCCAAGAGGTGTTACAGGACATTCTGATAAGCATCAGCGACAGCTTGAAGAAGTTTGAAGGCCGCTCAAACGGGGAATTTTGGTCATGGTGCAAAACCATCGCCCGCCGGAGGGTGTGCGACCATCTTCGCAAAAAAGCCAGTGACCGCTTGCAGCCCATGCCCCATGAGGAAATTCTGGATTTGGTGGACGCATCAGAGCAGGCCGAACCCATGACGGCGGCAGACCGGCACGATTTGGAATACGCGTTGAAATTGCTCGATGGCTCAAAACCCGAATGCCGGGATTATCTTTGGAATCATTATGTGATCGGATTCGATTACACCGAGATTGCCGAGGAACAAAACCTGAATTACGATAACGTGAGAATGAAAATCGGGCGCTGCTTGGACGAAGCCAAGTCGCTCGTTGCCTGACCATGCCAAACCAAAACACAGACGCCGAAGCCGCCCTGCAAAAGCTGGGGCATCGCGTGCGCTTGGGCTGGGCCAAAAAACATCCGGTTTCTGACAAGAGCCTGGAATCGGTCAAGAACACCGTGCGGGAGCAATGGGAACAGGAGCAGACCGCCAGCCGCGCCAGCAAGCCCGCGCCAAGCCCCGACAAAGACCGGGGGCCGAAGCCGCCGGAACCGGGTTTGGAACCCTAAATTTCTGGTTTGGAATTCCGCGCAGAAATGCGCCCTTTACCACCGTTTGTGTTAATCGCGGAAGTCCTGCCACTACAAAAACGTAAAAACGGCCATTTTTTACACACTGGCTTACACAGTGACAATTCGACCGTGATTTTATGAAGCAGTATCAATCGTTTATTTCAGTCCAAAGGCGAACCTAAACGTAGTGACGAAAACCCAATGCCATCAAAAAAGCCAATGAAATCAGGCTATTTCCGATTGACCCCGCCCTAAAAAACCGTTACACATTTCTTACACACTTTTTGCACAGGAGGGGGCGCAATGGTCGAACAGGTCGAGTTAATGGGCGGGAAACTTCATGTTTACCGCCGGGAAAATAGCACCAAATGGCAATGTTCAACTTTCTTGGCCGGGAAAAATTGGCGGAAATCCACCAAGGAGGACAGCTTTGCCCACGCCAAGGCCATTGCCGAGGACTGGTATTTAGAACTCAAAGGCAAGATGCGCGGCGGCGAGTTGAAAATCGGCAAGACCTTTGAGGACGCAGCGGAAAAATTCTTGCCCGAATACCAAGCCCTCACCATCGGCGAACGGAGTCCCGAATATGTCGCCAGTTTGGGGCTTGCGCTCAAAGTTCATCTGCTGCCGTTTTTTGGTGACAAACTCTTGACTGAAATCACCCCTGGCTTGGTGCAGGAATATCGCATCCACCGCACCACTTCCCGAAAGAATCGGCACACCGGCCAGCCGGTGCGACCAGCGCGTAAAACGCTCCAGCAGGAAATCGTCGTGTTGCGACACGTTTTGAAAACTGCCAACCGGAACGGCTGGCTGGCTTATTTGCCCGACCTTTCCGCCCCTTACAAAATGTCCGGGAAGATCGGCCACCGGGCGTGGTTTTCGCCCGCAGAATACAAGCAGCTTTACCAAGCGACCCGCCAGCGGGCGAAAACTCCCAAGAATGCCCGCTGGAAAACAGCGTGCGAGAACTTGCACGACTATGTTTTGTTCATGGCCAACACCGGCTTGAGGCCGGACGAAGCCGCCCGCCTCGAATTTCGAGACGTTGCCATCGTCACCGATGAAGCAACGGGCGAACGCATCCTCGAAATCGAAGTGCGCGGCAAGCGCGGGGTTGGTTATTGCAAAAGCATGACTGGCGCGATCCTGCCTTTTGAACGGTTGCGGAAGCGCAACAAGACAAAGCCAACCGACCGTGTCTTTGGAAAATCCAAGAGCCAGCGCGAATTATTGAATGCCATCTTGAAAGAACTCGAATTAAAGTTTGACCGCGACGGCAACCGGCGCACCGCATACAGTCTGCGGCATACTTACATTTGCCTGCGCCTGATGGAGGGCGCGGATATTTATCAAGTTGCAAAAAATTGCCGCACCAGCGTTGAGATGATTGAGAAGTATTACGCATCGCATATTAAAAACACACTTGATGCCGCAGCCATCAATGTTAAAAAACCGAAGCTAGGCAAGCGGCCAGCCGATGAAACGGAATAATCGGACGCCGCAATATCGGTTGCAGAATTAATTTTCCCCGTTACAGATGACATAAGGCGGGTGTGGCGGAATTGGCAGACGCGCGGGATTTAGGTTCCCGTTCCTTACAGAGTATCGGTTCAAGTCCGATCATCCGCACCAACCATCGCCTAGCGGCGACGGCGACGCAGCGCGATGACGAAGGCAGTGAGTGCGGCCACGAGCCGGACAAGCGCGTCAATCAGCAATGTGAAATCAATGTTGGTCATGGATTTTTCCTCAATTTGTCCGCCTTAATTGGCGTGACGTGATCGAGGTCAAAAGCCGGTTTCAGAAGCACAACGGGAAAGGCCGCGCAGCGCCGAGGACGCGGGATGAAGCTGCACAAGCGCAGCGCGGAAGCGAATCGCCTTGGACGTTATGCGGAACCGGCTAGAGATAGTTCGCAGCCACGCCAAGGGCGGCAGGAGAGGAAAACCTGACGATTTCAGATGGAGACATGAAGATTAGCGAGAACCGGCTTATAGGCCCAGGAAGCCCGTAAAAACGCCCGCCCAGCGGTGGAACGGGCGGGCTTGGTGCGAAAGAGGCGGAATCCTGCCACCCCGCCAGAATCGCCACTAATGCAGATTCGGCCCCGGCTTGGCCCTGACGGTGTTTTCCGTTTCCTCAACTTCTGGTCCGTTTTCCTTGACCACCACTTCGATGGACTCAATCAGCGGGGCTTTAGTGTCTTTGGGTTTCGGCCATCTTTCGGCGTCAAATTCCTGTATGAAATCCGCCGTGCCTAGTTCCACCGCCATCACGATTGGTGACAAATTTGTCCCTCGCACCTTCACAATCAGGAACGTGTAGAGCAGCACCAGATGCGTGACGTTCGGGCCGCTATAAACCACGTCCAGCAGGTAGTGATACCCCGGCGACCGCGTCGGGTCATCTTCGCTGGCCCGCCGGATTTTCAGGCGGGAAACCCGGTCTTTGGCGTCAAACGCCAGATACTCATCCGGGCCTTTGGGCGGAGGCGGCTGTGCCACCACGCCATCCGGCTTTTTCCGGTATTGCGCCAGCGGGTCAGTCATACTTCCCTCCCAATCGCGTCCCGCCGCACCTGTCGCGGCGGGGGCGATTGCCGATCCATTTGACGGATATGGGCGGCATACAAGGCAATGCCGCCGGTCAGCTTAATCATGCCGACCTGGGCGACCGTTTCCGCACAAGTGAACGCGTTCACGGCCTGTTTTTTTATTTCATCAGTTGGTTTCATAAATTCACATTTCAATTTCCGGCCCGTCCTTTGGACGGCTCACCAGTTTCCGCCAAGAGTCTTTAACGACCGTCGCGGCTTGTTCCCGGATGCGGGACATGAAGGTGATGGATTTTTCCCACCATGTATCACCCATCCCAACTTGAGCCACTTCGCCGCGCTTCAATACGGCCTTCATCATGGCCTTAACTTCGTTCATCATTTTCACTTCCCGGACGGCCTTGAACCGCTCCGGGTCTTGCAGGATGCCCTTGCGTTTCATGGCGGTTGCTTCCTTGCCGATTTTAGGCTGCGGAAGCTGGTCAATGCCCCGGTCTTTTAGCGACCGATGGTCAACCCGTTCCGGGCGACCTGCCTTTTCCAAGGCGGCATTGACGGCGTCCGCCCAGGACTCGCGCTGGTGAAGCAGCAGCTTCACGTCATTCCATTCGCGGGGTTTCTTGGCGCTGAAATTTTCGCCGTCCAGCTTCCGCATGGTGCAGAGGACGTGGACATGGGGATTCTTGCCGGTCTTGCTATGGTGCAGGGAAATTTCCGTAATCATGCCGGAAGCGACCAGCTCTTTTTTCGCCCAATCCAGCGCCGTCTGGAATTGGGCTTGAGGGGACAGTTCCTTGGGAACTGCCAGAATAAATTCGCGTGCAAGTTGTGCATCTTTGCGCTTCTCGCCCGCCTCGACTTTGTTCCAAAGCTGTCCCGGATCATGCACCCATCCGGGCGCATTATCGGGGCCGACAATGGCCGTCTCAACGACGCCCTTGCTGCGGCGGGAATAGTCGTGCATCTTGCCGCTAAGTTCGTCCTTGAGTTTGAGGCCAGCCCGGTAGGCGCTGGCGGCGACCACGGAATGTCCCCGTTTCTCGCGGCTGATAATTCTTGCTTCGCATCGGTATATTGCCATTCCCCACTACAGTCGCCAGCCGCCCTCCATATAGAACATTATATCAAAAATTAACGGCTCCGTCCCTCGGAGATTGGCTCTGAGTGCTGGTTTCCGCGTTTTGCCCCACACGGGCAAAAGCGACCCGGCACACCCATATAAGACACCGTGGCCGCTTGGCTTCGCCGCACATCCCCGGCGAAAACAGCAGCAGGGGAAAAAGCCTGAATAGCGCGGTTATACATCGTGCCGATGTTGACCGCGCAAGGGGACTCCAAATCCGTCCCCTAGACCCCGCTTTCACCGCCTCCGCTCTGACGCTCCGGCAGGGGCTTTGCCGCCCCTTAAACCCCCGCACAAGGGCGTGCCGCCCTAGACCCTGCCCAAAGGTTGCCACCCTTGGAACCATGCCCAACCGTCCGCCGGTTGGATGCCGCTAGAGCCTTGCGCTCTGGCAGGGGCAAGCCCCTGACACCCCGAAGCCCGTTTTGCCTTGCCGGGCAAACCGGGGCTTGCCACGCTGTCTAGCATGACCAGCGGCAAAACACAGTTGCCCGAATTCCACCCACAAACGGTGTTGCGGGATTGGGGCAATGGGGAAGGCTTCCGCCTGTCCGACGCCCTCACGGGCGTCTGTGTGTTCGGCGCAACCGGCAGTGGAAAAACTTCCGGGCCAGCAAAGCACCTGGCCTACGGCTACCTAGCCGCCGGTTTCGGCGGGCTGGTGCTTTGCGCCAAGAAGGAGGAACGCCGCCAATGGGAGCATTGGGCGGCGGAATGCGACCGAACCGATGACCTTGTCATCGTGGACGCCAGCGGTCAAAACCGCTTCAATTTTATGGCGTGGGAGGCCAGCCGCCCGGAGGCGGGCGGCGGCATGGCGATTAACATCGTCAATCTTCTGGACGAAATCGCCACGGCGATTTCCGGGGGCAGCGGGGCAACCGAAGGGGGCGGCGGATCAAACAAATTTTGGGAAGATGCCCTTCACCACATGAATACCAATCTGGTGGATTTGCCCCTGTTTGCCGAAATACCCGTTTCCCTGCCACTACTTGCTGACATCGTCGCATCCGCTCCGTTGAATCCAGAGCAGGCCAGCAGTGACCAATGGAAGACGGAAAGCGCCTGCGGGAAAATCTTGAAGGAGGCGGACGATGCCACCAAAAAAGCCAGCGCGGGAATCCGCGACGACTTCATGCGCTGCCAAAAATATTGGGAAGTCGAGTTTCCCAATCTGGCTGAAAAAACGCGCAGTATCATCAGCTTGACGTTTTCGATGCTGGCAAGGCCGCTCGTCACGCGGCCCTTGCGGGAACTTTTTTCCGCCGACACCAACATCAAACCGGAGGATGCCTTCGGGGGCAAGATCATCATCGTTGATTTGCCAGTCCAAGAATTTAGGCTCGTTGGCCGGATTGCCAACCTCGCTTGGAAATACTGTTTCCAAGTTGCCGTCCTGCGACGGACGCCACCGACCAAACCGGACGCCTATTACGACGCCTACAAAAAGAAAGCGCGGTGGATTTGGTTTTTTGCACTTTCCGTCATCTGGATGGGGTGGATCATCAGCATGGCGAACAATGCCTACGACAAGGCGGCGGCAGAAACCGCAACGAAAACCGGCTTTTCCCATTTCTGGTCAAGCGGCGCTGGCGTCCTGAATAGTGACGCCGACAATGCCCGGATGGGCGTAATCATGGGCGGTGTTTTCGGGCTGGTTTTGGTTTTCATCGTTGCCCACATCATCGCAGGAGTTCAGGTGTCCATGAAACAAGACGCCGCCCAAAAGAATCAGGAGGCGCAAAATCAGCGCGAGCAGCGCGAGTTTCAACAGCAGATGCAGAACATGGACGAGCAAAGCAACCAGCAGGACAAGCTTTCAAAATTCGCCCAATCCAAACAGGAGTTGATAATGCGTCTCGGCAGTATTGACCAGTTCGTCCGCGTTCTTGAAACTGAAACTGACGCCAACAGCCGGACAATGGCGCTGCAAGACGCGCACTCCCAAATGACCAAACTAACGGCTAGTCTGGCCTCGGAACAAATCAGCCGCGATGCGTTTGACGATCCCGTTGTCCGAGAACACGCTTTGGAAACCAGCAATGATTTGGCCCGTATTGGACTGGCAAACGACCGCCTTAACCGCGACCTGATACGGATGTTCAAATTAAACGCGGGATGAATCGGCTTTAAGCGTTCAGACCGGCTCCGGTTGCCTGGGCAGTCCTGAGGAAGGCATGGGCGCACTGGTGAGCTTCGTTAGCGACGCCGCCAGCGCCGAAACCGATACCTTCACCAACCGTGGTGACAAGCTGTTCGCTTGGATTGACGGGAACACAAAAATCGAAACGCTATTAACGACCGATCGCGATTTCTCATTGCAAAAGGAGAAAGTCCAGTTGCTCGGTCTCGACCATCCAATTGTCACTTCCTACTTGCGGCTTTTTCGCGACATCCCGCCGGAGCAGCTTGGCGTTCGGGTGCAGTCACCGGACGGACACAGCGGCGTTCTCGCGGTATGGGCTGTTGAAGCCCGTGGAGACAAAGGCCAGGTGAAACGCATCATCCTGCCGCTCGCCGTGGACACAGAAGGCAAACGCCTTGTCCCGTGGGAGCGCAACCCCGAAACACTCTGGCACGCCCAACCATCGTCGCAGAATGGTGCAACTTCGGAGGCGATGGAATCATTGCTTCGCGAAAAGCTCGAACCAATGTTGCAACGTGAACTTGAACACCGGGGACTGGCCAAAGGCAGCCACGGATTTGAGACAAAGCTGATTGGTTGGGTAGAAGCGATTTCATAACGCCAGCACAAGATCGAGAAGGTGTAAATTTCCCCCGCCGTCCAAGAGGCACAAGCAGCCGCTCGCTTTCAGCGTGGCAAGCCACCGCGCAGCTTGTGCCACTTGTCCTTGCCCATGTGAGTCTGACCTTTGGCCGTCCGTGTTCCGCCGTGCGCCTTTGATCTTGCCCCATCCCCGCCAAGCCACGGCTCCCGGCTACTCCCGGCCTGCCAAAAGTCCGAACTGACCGGATTTGAACCTTTGGCGACCCTGCGGGGCTAGAGAATTTTTGTTTAGTGTTTTTGACATGGCGCGTTTTGTTTTAACGGGACGCCTTCTTATCTCACCGTAGCCCGCTTGCTGCTACGCCATCTTTTTCAAACTTCTGATTCCCGCTCTCGCGGGGCGTTTTATTTCCAGCGACGAAGGGCATGGGCCATGCCAGCGACACGGCTATGTGTTTTCTCTCCACAAAGAACAATGACGACATCAATATTGTCCATCCTGCGTCGAACTTTGTCTTTCCAGTCGCCAGTTAAATGATCCCTTACCGATGCGTCTGTAAAATCGAACGGGCTATCAGGCAGCTTCGCCTGTCCGGCGAGCATGATTTTCGTGCCTTCGTCATTGTCGTAATCGAAACTAATAAACACTCTTTTTTTAGTCGCCATACGATTTTCCTAAATGTGTTGCTGCGGTTCGCTGCTAGCCATTTCTAACAGATTCTACCCGTGTTGCAAAGAAGCTTCCGCAGATTTGCTCGTATGAATAATCTTCCATCCCTACACACGAGCAGGGCGACTTTGGGGCATCGTCTGGATGCGCCGGAACCGGCCACCACCGTTATGCTGCCGGGGGAGGATTGACCGGAAACCGGGCGGCTGGAATGCCCGCCCAGCCGCCCAAGCAGCCCAATCAAACCGTGTGCCGCTCGCTCTGTGCCATTTTTGTTTATTTCGTCGCTATTTCTCGCTATAAGACATTGAATGCCAGCGCCGTTTTTAACAACCGATTTGCCAATGTTTGCACAAGCCATCAAGAATTTTGACTATGCTTTTCGGAAGGGTGACGGTTGCACCACTTTCGCAACTCCTTTTTCCGGTATCGAAAACACATGAGTAACACAAATCTTTCATCCTTCATCTGGTCGGTCGCCGATTTGTTGCGCGGCGATTACAAGCAATCCGAATATGGCAAAGTCATTTTGCCATTCACCGTTTTGCGCCGTCTTGATTGCGTCCTGGAGCCAACCAAGGCCGCAGTGCTTGCCGAGTTGGAAAAACGCACGAAGGCCGGAGTGAACCCCGAACCTTTCTTGCTCAAAAAATCCGGTCAGCTTTTTTACAACACATCGCCGCTCGACTTGAAGAAGCTCATGGGCGACCAAGACCACATCGGCGAAAATCTCCGCGCCTACGTGCAAGCATTCTCGCCCGCCGTGCGCGACATTTTTGAGAGTTTCGAGTTTCACACTCAGATTGATAAACTCGCCAAGTCCGGGCTGCTCTATCTCGTCACGGAAAAATTCGCCGCCATTGACCTGCATCCCGAAGTCGTCAGCAATGCCCAAATGGGTGCGGTGTTTGAAGAACTCATCCGCAAATTTGCCGAACTTTCCAACGAGACCGCCGGGGAACACTTCACCCCGCGTGAAGTCATCCGGCTCATGGTTAATCTGCTTTTCATCGAAGATGATGAAGCCCTGACCAAGCCCGGCGTCGTGCGGTCGCTCTACGATCCTACGGCAGGCACCGGCGGCATGTTGAGTGTGGGCGGGGAACATCTTGCCAGCCTGAATCCCGACGCCCGGCTCGTCATGTATGGGCAAGAACTAAACCCGGAGTCCTACGCCATCTGCAAGGCAGACATGCTCATCAAGGGCCAGGACATCGCCAACATCATCCTTGGCAACACCCTCTCCGCTGACGGCCTGCCGGGGAAACATTTCGACTACTCGCTTTCCAATCCGCCCTTTGGCGTGGAATGGAAAAAGATTGAGCGGGAAGTCCGCAAGGAAGCCGAGGAACAAGGTTTCAATGGCCGGTTCGGTCCCGGCTTGCCGCGCATCAGCGATGGCTCGCTGCTTTTTCTGCTGCATCTAATTTCCAAAATGCGCCCCGCCGTGGACGGCGGCAGCCGCTTTGGAATTGTTCTCAATGGCTCGCCACTTTTTTCTGGCGGCGCAGGTTCGGGCGAGAGCGAGATACGGCGTTACGTTTTGGAAAATGATCTTGTCGAAGCCATCATCGGTTTACCGACGGATATGTTTTACAATACCCCTATCAACACCTACGTCTGGATTGTCAGCAACCGGAAGCCCACCGCGCGTAAAGGGAAGGTGCAGTTGATTGACGCCAGCAGCTTTTGGCAGAAGATGCGTAAAAGTCTTGGCTGCAAACGCAAAGAACTCAGTCCCGACCACATCGAGGAAATCACCAAGCAGTTTGGCAATTTTAAAAAAGATTCCAAGGACGGCGTGCCGATCAGCCTCATTTTCAAAAACGAGGATTTTGGCTATCGCACCATCACCGTTGAGCGCCCGGAGCGCGATGCGAAAGGCAAAATCATTCTCGGCACCAAGGGCAAAGGCAAAGACAAGCCGGTGCCAGATTCCAGTTTGCGCGACACCGAAAATGTTCCGTTGAGCGAAGACGTGGAAAATTATTTCAAGCGCGAGGTATTGCCTCACGCGCCGGATGCGTGGATTGACCACGACAAGACCCAGGTTGGCTATGATATTCCATTCAACCGGCACTTCTATGTTTTCCAACCGCCGCGCCCATTAAGTGAAATTGACGCTGAGTTGAAAGGCGTCACCGACCGCATATTGACCATGATCGGGGGACTGACCAAATGAGTTTCCCCAGCTACCAGAAATACAAGAGCAGTGGCGTGGAGAGGCTGGGCGAAGTGCCGGAGCATTGGGAAATGCTGCCATGCCGAGCAATTGTGCATGAGCGGACAGCCAAAAATGATGGTGCAAAGTGTCAGGACTACCTCTCACTGATGGCAAATGTCGGCATCATTCCGTATGCGGAAAAAGGTGACGTTGGGAACAAAAAACCAGAAGACTTGACCAAGTGTAAAATCGTCACCCGTGGGGATTTCGTCATAAACAGCATGAACTATGGGATAGGCTCATACGGGCTGTCCGATTATGACGGTGTTTGTAGCCCTGTTTACATTGTGCTAAAACCACAAAACGATGTTGTCGAATCGCGTTTCGCATTTCGGATTTTTGAAAACCGTGCGTTTCAAACCTATGCGCAATCTTTTGGAAATGGCATTTTGGAACATCGTTGCTCAATTAATTGGGACATCCTCAAGTCAATATACGTCGGCGTCCCTCCAAAGGGTGAGCAACAAGCGATTCTCGAATTTCTGGATCGGGAGACGGCGAAGATTGATGAACTGATAGCGGAGCAAGAGCGATTGATTGTGTTACTTACAGAAAAAGTAAAATCTCTTGTTTTGTCCGCCTTTGATTTGCCAGAAACCAAGCAGCTACGATTCGGTTCGGTAGCTCAAATTATTTCGCGCCCAGTTATCCAAAAAGAAGGTGAAGAATACACTCGCATTGGCCTCTACAATAGAGGCAGAGGGCTATTTCATAAAGATGCCAGCGAGAAAGATGACATGGGGGACTCTGACTTTTTCTGGATTGAAGATGGAGACCTCATTATCAGCGGGCAATTTGCATGGGAGGGTGCAGTTGCATTAGCCGGTAAAGAAGACACAGGATGTGTAGTATCTCATCGCTATCCGGTGCTACGCGGAAAACCTGGGGTTGTCCTGACAGAATACTTACTTGCTTTGCTATCAACAAAGCACGGTGATTTTTTATTGAACGAAAACTCACGCGGCGCGGCAGGCAGAAATAGACCTCTAAATATAAATTCGCTACTGAAGGAAAAAATCCCCGTTCCTGACATGCAAACTCAAGAGAAGGTCACACAAGCCGTTTATTGGAGGAATAAACTGTTAATTGAGATTTCTAAGCAAATCGAACTTCTCAAAGAACGCCGGACTGCACTGATTTCAGCCGTTGTTACCGGCCAGATTGATGTCCGCCCCTTACTGAAAAAGGAAGCCGCATGAGCCTGCATAAAGAAATCTGTTTCGAGACGGAGATTTGCCAGCACCTTGCCACCCACGGCTGGCTCTATGCTGAGGGCGATGCAGCGGGCTATGTCCGCGCACAGGCTTTGTTTCCAGCGGATGTTCTAGCATGGGTGCAAGCCACGCAGCCCCAAGCATGGGAAATCCTCGTCAAAAATCACGGCGACAAAGCGGGTGAAACTTTGCTCGCCCGCCTGCGCGACCAACTTGACCAACGCGGCACGTTGGATGTATTGCGCCACGGCGTTGAACTGCTTGGCCTGAAAAAACCGTTGAAGCTGGCGGAGTTCAAACCCGCCCTCGCCATCAATCCCGAAATCCTCGCCCGTTACGCCGCCAACCGCTTGCGCGTGGTGCGGCAGGTGAAATACTCCCAGCACAACGAAAACAGCATTGACCTAGTGTTGTTCCTCAACGGCATCCCCGTCGCCACGGTGGAATTGAAAACTGATTTCACCCAAAGCATCGGCGACGCGATTGACCAATATCGTTTTGACCGCAACCCCAAGCCCAAAGGCCAAGCCGCCGAACCGTTGTTGTCGTTTCCCAACGGGGCGCTTGTGCATTTCGCAGTGAGCAACAGCGAAGTCCACATGGTCACGAAGCTGGACGGCCCGGCTACGGTGTTCCTGCCCTTCAACCAAGGCAACGACGGCGCGGCAGGCAACCCGGTGAACCCCGCAGGCCACCGCACCGCCTATCTATGGGAAAAAGTTTGGGCGCGTGAAAGCTGGCTGGAAATTCTTGGGCGTTACCTCATCGCCCAACGTGACAAGAAGAAGCAGATCACGAAGGTAATTTTCCCGCGCTTTCACCAACTCGACGTGACGCGGAAGCTCCAAGTGGCCGTGCTAAAAGACGGCCCCGGCGGAAAGTATCTCGTCCAGCACTCCGCAGGATCAGGCAAGACGAACTCGATTGCATGGACGGCGCACTTTCTCGCTGAATTGCACGATGCCACGGCCAAAAAGATTTTCGACACGGTGCTAGTCGTCTCCGACCGCACGGTGATTGATTCACAACTTCAGGAAGCCCTCTTTGATTTCCAGCGCACGAGCGGCGTGGTTGCCACCATCAAAGGCAGCGAAGGCAGCAAGAGCGGTGAGTTGGCCGAAGCCTTGTCGGGCGACAAGAAGATTGTGGTTTGCACCATTCAGACCTTTCCGTTTGCGTTGGAAGCTGTCCGCAAGCTCGCAGCTACGCAGGGCAAACGCTTTGCCGTGATCGCCGATGAAGCGCACAGTTCGCAGACCGGCGAAGCCGCCGCAAAACTAAAGGCGGTGTTGAGTCCCGAGGAATTGCAGGAGTTGAACGACGGCGGCGAAGTGAGCATGGACGACGTGCTTGCGGCGCAGATGGCAGCACGGGCCGACGATGGCGGAATCACTTTCGTCGCGTTCACCGCCACGCCGAAAACCAAGACGATGGAACTTTTCGGCACGCGCCCCGATCCCGCCAAACCCGCCGGGCCGGGAAATCTCCCCGCGCCGTTCCACGTTTATTCCATGCGCCAAGCCATTGAGGAAGAATTTATCCTCGACGTTTTGAAAAACTACACGCCTTACAAACTGGCGTTCAAGTTGGCGCATGAAGGCAAGGACTACGACGACAAAACCGTCGAACGCAGCGCGGCTATGAAGGGCATCATGGGCTGGGTGCGATTGCACCCATATAACATCGCGCAAAAAGTTGAAGTCGTGGTTGAGCATTTCCGCAAATTTGTCACTCCGCTGCTGAATGGCCGGGCCAAGGCAATGGTAGTTGTAGGCAGTCGCGTTGAGGCCGTGCGTTGGCAACTGGCGATTGATAAATACATCAAGGAACACGGCTACAAGATCGGCACGCTCGTTGCCTTCTCCGGTGAAGTGAACGACAAGCAATCCGGCCCGGACGGTTTTACGGAAAACAGCCACGCGCTCAATCCAAATCTCAAAGGCCGCGACATTCGAGAAGCCTTCAAAGGCGACGAGTATCAAATCCTGCTCGTCGCGAACAAATTTCAAACCGGCTTCGATCAGCCGTTGCTATGCGGGATGTATGTGGACAAGCGGCTCGCAGGCATTCAGGCCGTGCAGACGCTTTCGCGCCTGAATCGCGCCCACCCCGGCAAGGACACGACCTATGTGCTGGATTTCGTGAATGACACCGAGGAAGTCCTTGCAGCGTTCAAGACCTACCACACGACGGCAGAACTCTCGGCGACCACCGACCCAAACCTTGTCTATAATCTCCGCGCCAAGCTGGATGCCGCCGGACATTACGACGACTTCGAGGTTGACCGTGTGGTGGCGGTGGAATTGAATCCGAACGCGAAACAGAGTGAATTGCTGGCGGCGATTGCGCCCGTGGAAGACCGCTTGATGAAGCGTTACAAGGCCGCGCAGGAGGCATTGAAAACGGCGAAGGATAAGAATGACGAAGCCGCCGCCAAAATCGCGCAAGACGAGTTGAACGCGCTCATTTTGTTCAAGACCGACCTGGGCGCATTCATCCGGCTCTACACGTTCCTTTCCCAAATTTTCGACTACGGCAACACCGCGCTTGAGAAACGCGCAATCTTTTTCAAACGCCTTTTACCGCTGCTTGAGTTTGGCCGCGAGCGCGAGGGCATTGACCTCTCGAAAGTGATCCTCACGCATCACCACCTGAAAAACATCGGACGGCAACCGATGCCTTTGAACACCGGAGAAATGCCAAAGCTGGAGCCAATCACCGAAGCTGGCAGCGGCAGTGTGCAGGAGAAAGAGAAAGCCTTGCTGAATGAGATCATCGAAAAGGTGAACGACCTTTTTGAGGGCGAGCTTACCGACCAGGACAAACTGGTTTATGTGAACAATGTGATTAAGGGCAAGCTGCTAGAGTCTGACAAGCTCCGCCAGCAGGCCGCAAACAACACCAAGGAACAGTTCGCAAACTCACCCGACCTGAAGTCCGAGTTGCTAAACGCCATCATGGGCGCACTGGACGCGCACACCCTAATGAGCACGCAGGCGCTAAATTCCGCTACCGTCCAAAACGGGATGAAAGACATCCTGCTCAACCACGCGGGCCTCTACGAAACCTTGCGCAACAAAGCGGGTAGTTGAGGGATTTACCCCCGTCCTTCCAAGAGTCATCCGTTGCGCTCGCTTTCAGCGTGGCAAGCCACCGCGCAACAGATGACACTTGTTCGTCCCCCAAGTTAGTCTGACCTTTGGCCGTCCGTGTTCCGCCGTGCGCCTTTGATCTTGCCCCTTCACCCTGCAAGCCACGGCTCCCGGCTGCTCACTCCCGGCCATACGTCAGAATTACTATGTCCCAACTTCCCAGCCCTGTTTGATGCTCTCCCGTCATGCCTCATGCGGGTGCCATGAAGCCCGCCAGTTTCGCCCGCTTCGCGGAGTCAGTGATTAAAATTGATTAAACCGTTTTCAGATCCTTTTCCGCAAGTGCTCCCCTCTGCATCGGCGCGTTCTTTCGCCCTCACTGCGTCGCCGCAAAACCAGCCTGCCCCTCGTGGTGCCCTCTGAAGACCACTCCCACGGGGGAAGGCTGGCGGACTCCGCTTTTTCGTGAAGGGCGAAAGACCGGACCGAACAGCAGAGCACAAAAAAAAGACCATGAAAACTAAACTTAAAAATCAAAAATCAGAGCTTCAGAGCCGTCCCGAACAGTTGAGCACGGGGGACAGACCAAAAATCAATCTGGAATTGCGCCGAGCAAATCGGAAACTTGAAACCGAAAAGTTGCTGGCTTTACTCCGCAGCAAAACACCTAACTTCTTTGAATTGGCGGAGGTTGTTGGGAAATGGGTTTGGATTCAGTTTTCAGACAAGCAGCCTCCCACCGTCACACGAGTATTGGCCGAGCTTGGCTTTCATTGGAACAACACCCGCCAGACGTGGCAGCACCCTTGCGGCACGATACCCGACGACCGGGCGACTTATGACCCGCGCAAGCGTTACGGCAGCTATTTCGCCGCCGACGTGAAGCCCGCTTGAAAGGAGAACCGCGATGAATACCGAAACCATTCTCCCCGGCTTTGCCGGACTCGTTAAACCGTTCAAGTTTGCGGCCAGCCCGTATGAATACAAGGTGACGCCGTTGCGCGAATGTCCGACGCCGGACGCCTTGCAGCATTGCGAGACACCCGACAAAGCCGCCGATTATTGGCGTTTGCACATTGCCAGCCATCCCCATTTTAACCCGGATTGTGAATGTTTGGCCGTGTTGCTTTTGAACACGCGCCGCCGTGTCAAAGGACATCACCTTGTTTCAATCGGCACGATGGACACAATTCTTGTGCATCCCCGCGAAGTGTTCCGGCTCGCCATCGTCACCGCCGCCAGTGCCGTGATCGTCATGCACAATCACCCCAGCGGCGAAAGCACCCCGTCAGAGGCAGACATCAAAGTGACCCGCGACCTCATCCGCGCCGGTCAGCTTTTGAAAATGGAATTGCTAGATCATGTGGTTGTCGGCAATGGCAATTTTTCATCGCTTCGCAGTCTTGGTTATTTTTACGCTTAACCATAACGAGAACCGTGATATTGTGAGCATATCAAATAAAATCTAGGAGCCGAAACCATTGACGACAGAAACAAATATGTCTCGGAAAAAATTCATCATCTCACAAGGAGCCACCTGCAAGAACTGGAATTGGAGCTGGTCATTTGTCAACGAATCCGAACGTTTTGTTATTTTTGGAGCATGGAACCGTTTTAATGATATTAAAAAATCCCTGATTTTTGCGGAAGACTGGAAAATAAACGCGAAGGGAATGAGCAGCAAAGGTTACAAACAATCACGAGAACATATTCGGTTGGTCGAGGAACAGAAATACCGATTGATGACATTCCCGATGAAGCCCACCGAAACAAGCTGGGTAAACGGTCAAATTCCAAAAATCGAAAGTTTTACTCCGAAACTCACGGAGAAGACTTTGGTGAGAGACGGCATATCTTGGTATGCTGCCGATTATGACGCATTGATTCCGCTCACGGAAGAACTCGATTCCCCGGAGAAATATCCCGAAGGTGCAAAGCGGACGGTCACGGTCAATGCTTATGAACGAAACCCGAAAGCACGGGAAGCTTGCGTGGCTCATCACGGTTTCTTGTGTTCGGCTTGCGATTTTAATTTCGAGGCAGTTTATGGTGCGCTGGGGCAAGAATTCATTCATGTCCATCATTTGAAACCCATCGGAAAAATCCGTAAGGAATACGAGGTTGATCCAAAGACTGATTTGATTCCCGTTTGCCCAAATTGCCATGCGATGATTCACAGGTTAGAACCTGCATTGACAATACAACAGCTTCGCGACCTTCTCGCGAAAGCAAAAACTACTGCAAAAACTACTGTCAGTGAAAGTGTCAGTGACAGCACCGAAAAGTTAGAAAAAATAGTGACGAGTTAGAGCGAATTTGCATTGGATTTTCAATGGTTTTCGCTAGTTTATTGAAATCTGAAATTGATATACAGACCGTGTTCATCTGTGGTTTAATCCTCCCCGCAACTATGGATTCAAAAAAATTGGCTGAGTTGTGCCGCGATTACGCGGACAACAAAAAGGCGGAGAACATCGTCCTGCTCGACGTCCGGGACCTATCCTCGGTGACGGATTTTTTCGTGATCGCGTCCGGCACGAGCGAGCCCCATTTGCGGGCCGTTGTCAGCGAAATCACCGACCGCCTGCGGGAGGAGCACGACCTGCGGCCAATGCGTCAGGACGGCTCGATGCAGGGCGCGTGGGTAATTCTGGATTTCTTTGATGTGATCGTGCACGTCATGCGCCCGGATGCGCGCGAGCGCTATGATCTGGAGGGTCTCTGGGGCGATGCGGCGCGGGTGAAAGCCAAAAGCAAACCGGCCAAGGTGAAACTGACCCGCCGCCAGGCCTCCAAAAAACGCGTCCGGAAAACGGCGAAATAGTCCGGCGCCCGACGGAATCCATCGGCGGGCGAAAGCCCCGCCGCCGGCTGGAGCCGCTCCTTAAAATCTGCGCGGAACCTAATCTTGAAATAGCGGAGGAGAACATCCGGGCCTCCACCGGGTCTCCTTGTGAATATTCAATTCAGGGAGACATCTTCCGGCGTCTGGGCGAGCAGCTTATTTTTCCAGCCGCCCTTGGTCTTGAGAATTTTCCGCCAGAGCAGGTCGGGCGGCGTTTCGAAAACCAGTTCGAGCGACCCGGGATACGTCAGCCAGGATTTGCGTTTGATTTCCATCTCCAGCTGACCTGCCGACCAGCCGGCGTAACCGGCGAACATTTTGACTTTCATCGAAGCGGAAATAAATCCTCCCATCTCCATCAAGTCCTCGATCGAATGACTGAGGCTTACCTGGGGAAAAACATCCGGGGCCGGCAGAAAACTGTCGACGTGCAGAAAGCTCAACGCCGTGGGCTGTACTGGTCCACCCAGGAAGAGAGGGGCCTCTTTAAAGGGTTCAGGAAGATCCACGTCCACCACCGCGCCCACCTTGCTGCCGCTGGAGCGGTTGAGCACCAAACCGAATGCTCCTTCGGCGCTGTGTTCACAGATGAGAACAACGGTGTGATGGAAAAAAGAGCCTTCCAACGCACCCCCATCCAGAAGCAATTTTCCCTTGAGAGATTTGTCCGTGCCTTTCATTTCCGGGGCAATGTGCCCCAAGACGGCGCGGCTGGCAATGGGCGGAAAACTATCCATCCCTTCTGATTTGAGAAAGTCAGAGCGGACGAATCTTGAGGTTGCGGAAGGCAACCCGGCCATGGTCGCCCTGGAGCCCGATCCGTCCAACCGGCGACTTGGCGAACAAGGGCATCTTGCTGAATTTACTGGCCGCCACGCGGGCGTTGAAATCGTCGCTGCCGAGGACGTATTCAAAATACTTCACGCCGTTGATTTCGTGGAGGCATTTTTTCGGCGTGACGAGAAGCCGGACATGATTCCATTCTCCGGCCGGCCGAGTGGCGTCGAGCGGCCGACCCGTTCCCGGATCCACCGGGGGCTGATACAGCCCATAAAGCCAGCCGCACCGCTGTGCGTCGGCGGCCTTAGCATTATCCTCCAGCTGAAATTCCGGGCCGGTCACCCACACCGCGCTCCCGGCATCGGTCACGTGATAAAAAATACCGCTGTTGCCGCCCTCAGCGATGTTGTAATCGAGTTCCAGTTCAAAGGCGCCGAAGGTTTCATCCGTCACCAGATCGCCGGCCGTATGCGGGTCCACGCAGACCAGCGCGCCGTCCCGGACCTGCCAGCCGGGGCGCACGCCCTCCTGCTTGAAAGAATGCCATCCTGCCAGGTCACTGCCATCAAACAGACTGTGCCAGCCGGCAGCTTTTTCTGCGGCGGTAAGAGTGTTGTGGGTCGATGGGACAGCCAGCGCACGGGGAACGGTCGGGCCCAGCCACAGTGCGAGCGCCAGGATACAAAGCGGTTTCATGGAATTATTCTGAACAAAATCCAACACGTTCACCACTTAAAAAAAGATCCGCCACAAGGGGGATTCAAACGACTCCAGCACCCGCCCAAAACCGCCGCAGGACGGGAGCGTGCGGCCCCCTGTTTGACGGGGCTGACCTGGACCGTTTTCTGGCGGAAGGAGAGATTGCCGCCAGTACCCGACATCAGCGCGGCCACCACGCTTCTGGGATGGCTGCGTCGAACGGGTTGACGGTGGTGGGAGGGAGGCTGGCGGCCACCTGTTTAAGTTTCTCCGCGTGCTTCGGCAGGGCCAGCAGCGCGGACTGCCCGGGATTCTGCCAGATCAAAACGTACCCGGCTGCGATCAAATCCCCCGGGCGCAAGGGTTCCCCGCCGAGTTCGAGCAGGACATAGTCCACCGGATAATCCCGGATGAGCCGGTCCCAATTTGCTCCCCGTTTCTCATAAAAAGCGTTGTTCAACTGGAACGTGGATTCGGGGTAGGCGGCCTCATAACGTCCATCCATGGAAACCTGGATGCGCGGATAAAGCCGCCAGGAACAATAGGAGCCCCAGCCGAAGGGGGTCGCCAGATTGCCGACCGCCTCCGCCCGGGAGAGGATATCCACCTCGCGCACGGGATCGTGGCCAAGCGGCGCCAGCACGTCGAACGAGGCCTGCGGTAGAAACCGCGCGGCCACAAATAGGGACAGCGCGCCGTAGAGAATCATCAACCCCAGCTGCGGCCTAAAAAAATTCCGTGCGCGCGGCGACAGCCGCGCGGCCAGGCTGGAAAAAAGCACCTGTAAAAAAGGCCCGGCGAACGCCAGGGCCGCCACGGCAAAAAACGGGGCGTGCCGGCGACTGCGCCAAGCCAGAAAGGCCGTCAGGGCCAGCATCACAAGTCCGGGCCAGTTTTTCCTTTCCACCCGACGCCAGCCGGCCAGCACCAGAACCAAGACCATCCCGAAGAGGATCCGGAAGCTGTTGAAGATGTCGCTGGCAAAGAGCGGCAGCGGACGCCATTCGGCGATTTGCGGGCGCGGATTGAGCAAAGCCGGAATGAGGTGGGCCCAGAAGGTCAGCCCGTTAAGATTAATAAACGTCACCGCCATACAGGCCGCCGTGATCAGAAAAAAAACTTTCCCTCGCTGGCGCGTCACGAGGGCTAGGGCCGTGTAGACCCCCAAGGCCCCCAGCCCCGCCACGAATCCGCCGTGGACATTGGACCAGACGAGCATCAGGGGCGGCAGAACAAAAAGAGGCCATCGGCCCCCGCGCCGGATTTCTTCCAGGCCCAGAAGAGTGAGGGCGAAGAAACAATAGGTGAAGGTATGGCTGCGCAGTACGGGGATATAGCCCAGCAACAGGCAGGCCGAGGACGGGACCGCCAGCAACAACAGCGATTCCCAGGAGGCGCCGGCCCGCCGGCCCGCTGCCAGCGCGGCCATCAGGGCGCCAAAACCGAGAATGATTTTCAGCAGCATCAGCCCTGCCGACCCGAATAATTTGAGCGCCCCAAAAAAAAGGATGCCCGCGCCGCATTCATGGTCGATATAAACCGGCAGGACGGGGGTGAAGGCAAACATGTTGCTGAGCGGCACCGCGCCGAATTTCCAGACATGCGCGCCGAGGGCCAGCTTGGCCCAGAGATCCCCATCGGCGATATGACAGGCGGCCAGCAGAGTGCCGAAAGAGAAAACCCCAAGACATAGCGTCAGCCGGAATAGAAAACGGTCGGACGCCAAGGCCGGTTTCATTCCGGCCCGCCGACGGCCGGCACCGGAAGGTCTGCGGTCTCTGCGGCTTTATCGGCGCCGGCCGCCTGCAACCGGACCAGGGCGGGCCGCAGCGGCTTGCCTTGGAAGGTGTATCCGGCGCTGACTGTTTCGCTCACCCGCGCGCCAGGCGGGACCTCCCCCGGATGACCCGCCGCCTGATGCCGCTCGGCATCAAACGGCTCGTCCGGCGCGGCCACGTAGGGGGTGAGGCCCAAGCGACGCACCGTCTCGCGACAGGCGTTTTGAAAGTTGGCGATGGGCTCAATGAAGCGCGCGTCGCCGGTGCGCACCGCGCCAGTGTGCAGCGCAAACACATGATCCAGGACACGCACCTGCATCTGGAGCCATTCGCCCTCCGCCCGGCGCAGCTTTTCGACTTCGAGCCGCAGGGTGGCTTTTTCGCCGTCGTTCGTCCTCTGCATAAAGTCCGAAAACTGGCGGACCTCCTCAGTCATCTTGTCGGCAATGTCCTTGGCGATGGCGGCTGTTTTGCCGGACTCCGACTGGACTGTTTCCTGGATGATCCCCCAATGATTCGTGGCCGCCCCGATCTGGGCGGACAACTTTTCCAACCCCTGAATTTTTTCGGCCACCGCACCGAGAGCGTTGATCTCAAGGGCTTTTCCCGCCGCCCGATAATCCCAGTAGAAAGGGATCACGCCCAGAACAGCCCCGAGGGCAACACATCCGGCGGCGAGTTCCCAATGATGCAGCGGCAGCGGCGCGCGGCTAAGGAAAACCCAGGCAAACCCCAGCAGCAGCGCGTCCGCCAGAAAAAACGGCCATTTGGGAACCTTTCCTTGTTGGTGGTCATTCATTACGGCCAGTTTTGCGGAAACCCTTCCATTGCGCAATTCACATTTGGCGGACCACCGCGGCGCCGGAGACCGACGCCGCTCTCTGCAAGAATCGCTTTCTTCTCGACTAACTCCGCTGCCGCCAAAATCATGCGCCCGTGCCTCTCTGTGTGATCTTCAACCCGACCGCGCGCGGCGACAAGGCCCGCCGCTTCCGGCGCCAGCTGGACGCCATCGGCGCGCTCAGCGCGCTCCGGGCCACAGCGGCGGCGGGCGATGCGCGGCGGCTCGCAACGGAGGCGGTGGCGGACGGATTCGACCTGATAGTGGCAGCGGGCGGCGACGGCACCGTCAATGAGGTGCTCAACGGCATTGGCGACGCGCCGGAGGGATTTGCCCGGGCACGGCTCGGCGTGCTGCCGCTCGGCACGGTGAATGTCTTTGCGCGCGAACTGGGGATGCCGCGGCGCATCGAGCGCTCGTGGGAAATTCTGAAGCGCGGCCGCGAACTGGCCATCGACCTGCCGCGCGTGGAATTCCTCGCCAACGGCATCCGGCAGACCCGCTACTTCTGCCAGCTGGCTGGGGCAGGTCTAGACGCGCGAGCAATTGAACTCGTGGACTGGCACCAAAAGAAACAGGTCGGACCGCTGGCTTACTTCATCGCCGGATTGCGGGCGTTGCGGGAAAAGAAACCTCTCATCACCGTGCACGCAGCCGGACAGAGCGCCACTGGCGAATGGGTGCTGATCGGCAACGGGCGGCTCTACGGCGGCGCGTTCGCGCTCCTGCCGGAAGCGGACTGGCGCGACGGACAGCTGGACCTCGGCGTGCTGCCACGCGCGCACTGGCGGACGCTGTTGCGCCATGTGCCAGGGCTGCTTCTGCGGGGGACATTGTCGGCGGGCGCACTGGTGCGCGTGAGAACTGCCCGCTTTGAGCTGACGAGCGACGCACCTGCGGGGTTTGAACTGGATGGCGAATGGGTGGGGAACCTGCCCGCCACCTTCACGCTCGGGCCTGAAAAGCTGCGGGTGATAGCGCCCTGACCCTGAAGCCGGGACGCAATCGAGGCGATTATGAGACGGGTTTGGCCCGGTCTCCAAAACGAGTTTGGACATCCCACGGCATGATAATATGGCCGTTAAACTTAACCTGGGATATCGGCGGGTAGGGCGGGCAGTCCTCTGCCCGCCGCGGTTGCTAACCCGCGTCACCTGATGCCCTGACGGCGCGCACGGAGTGACGCGCCCTACCTAACAGCGATCCAGCGAGGGAGGTGGACTGTCCTTGGGTCGGTCAATCCGGATCCAGGCATCCTTCATCCACCCGAATGTATCCGGTCGGCTCTGGCTACTGAAGCCAGGGTAAAAACAAAGCGAGCCGCTTGCGCAAAAACGTCCGCAGGTAGGGCGGGCAGTCCCTTGCCCGCCGCGGTTGCCAACCTACGTCACCTTAGGTCCCGGGCGGCGCGCACGGAGTGACGCGCCCTACCCGGTCACACAGTTGCCAAGAACGGCTATAACTCACACAGATGCGGGCAGGGTTGAGGTGGGCGTTCCTCTCTGAAAGCATCTCAAAGCCGGATGCTTTCCTCCTCGCCCCATGAGGAACAAATGGGGAGAGGATCGAGGAGAGGGGAACCTAGGATCGGATTCAAAGGCTCTCTGTCAGCCACTATTCCGAGCCCGATCTTCGCTGCCGCCAGAACCGGAGCCCGTGCATTGAACTTTATCTTCGTCCCAGCATCCCGGGCAGGCCGCCGCCCATCTTGCCCATCATCTTCTGAAACTTGCCCATTTTTTTCATCATCTGCTGCATCTGCGCGAACTTGTTCATCATGGTGTTCAGCTCGGTCACCGTCACACCGCTGCCCTTGGCCACCCGGATGCGGCGCTTGGCGTTGAGGAGGGCGGGCGTGCGCCGCTCCTGGGATGTCATGCCGCAGATCATCGCCTCCATGTGCTTAAACTCGCGCTCCTGTTTCGACAGGTCCTGACCCTTCATAGCCTCCGCCCCGCCAGGCAGCATCTTCATCACATTTTCCAGCGGTCCGAGCTTTTTCATCTGGCGCAGCTGATCCAGAAAATCCTCGAGGGTAAACTGGCCCCGGCGCATCTTTTCCTCCATGCGCTTCAGATCGTCTTCATCGACGGCTTCAGCAGCGCGTTCCACGAGGCTGACGACGTCGCCCATGCCGAGGATGCGCGAGGCCATCCGCTCGGGATGAAACGGCTCGAACTCGTCCAGCTTTTCGCCGGTGCCGATGAACTTGATGGGTCGGCCGGTGACGGCCTTCAGGCTCAGGGCCGCGCCGCCGCGCGCATCGCCATCGAGCTTGGTGAGAATCGCGCCGGTGAGCTGCAGGGCCGAATCGAAATGGGTGGCGACGTTGACCGCTTCCTGACCCGTGGCGGCGTCGAGCACGAGGAGGATTTCCTGCGGCTTTACGAAGTCGCGCAGACGGACGAGTTCCTGCACAAGCGCTTCATCGATCTGCAGGCGACCGGCGGTGTCGAAGATGAGGGTGTTGCGCTGGTTGGCCTTGGCAAAGTCGAGAGCTTCCCGCGCGATTTTTAGGACATCCGTCTCGCCGCGCTTGAGGAAGACAGGAATGCCGAGCTGCTGTCCGAGCGTTTCGAGCTGATCCATGGCCGCCGGGCGGTACACATCCGCGGCGACGAGCAGCGGCAGGCGCCCCTGCTTGAGCAAGAGTCGGGCGAGCTTTCCGGACGAGGTTGTTTTCCCCGCGCCATGCAAGCCGACCATCAGGAGGCAGCTGGGGGTTCCGGAGAGATCCAGCGCGGCCTGGGTGGAGCCGAGCAGCTCGGTGAGCTCGTCGGAGATGATTTTGACGATTTGCTGGCCGGGCTGGATGCTGGCGATGACTTCCGCGCCGAGCGCCTTGATTTTGACGCGCTCAATGAAATCGCGGGCGACCTTGAAATTCACGTCGGCCTCGAGCAGCGCCAGGCGGACCTCGCGCAGGGCCTCGGCGATGTTGCTCTCGGAAATTCGGCCGAGGCCGCGGAGGTTTCGGAAGGCCCCCTGGAGTTTGCTGCTGAACGATTCGAACATCCCGCTATTGAATCACAAAACCGGGCGGATTGACAAGGCTGCGGCGGTCTGGCTTAATGGGCTTCCCTTACGTGGTAGGTTATCCAAGCGGCTAAAGGGTGCAGACTGTAAATCTGTCGGCTAACGCCTTCGCTGGTTCGACTCCAGCACCTACCACCACTTTCTTTTTTGCAGAGCTCAGCCCGCTTTTCCCGAGCCTCACTGTTTTCCCCGGGGCCGGCGGGGTTGCCGCAACGGCCGCTCCAGAGAAACTTCATCTAGAGTACTTGTGTCGCGGGTCCGGATTGGTATCGTGGAAGGGTCGAGGCCATAAAACGTGCTTTTTTGAGCGGTTTTAACGTCGCCGGTGTCAAAACTGGGTACAAGAAAAAGCAATCCAATCCACCTAACCCCAATGAAAAAAACATCCCTCCACCTCCTCCTGACTCTCTGCGCTCTGACCGCCTTGGCTCTGTCCCCGAGGCTTTTGGCCGACGAAACCAAGGTGACAGCGGATCTGCTCAGCACCTGCCCAGTATCCGGCGAGAAGTTGGGCGGGATGGGAGCCCCCTTCGCCTTCACCTATCAGGGGCAAGAAGTGAAGCTGTGCTGCAAGGGCAGTAAAAAAGATTTCGATAAAAATCCGGAGAAATACATCGCCCTGATTCGCGCGGCGGATAAGAAATAAGCGCCTGCCCTCTTCGCCGACGGCACGGGCGAACCGGAGTCGGGTTTGCGCCAGCCCGGCGGGTTGATGGGACGACATCTGAAACCGGTATGAACCGCATTTTTTCGCTCACGCTTCCGACCCTGCTGGCAGGAGTGACCTGTGTGGCTGCGGTCGCCCATGCGGTGGTGATCACGCCGGACTATCTCGTCCCGCTCGCGGAGGAAATGCGGACCAACAATCCCGCCCTCCGTTCGGCGGAAGCATTGACACAGGCGGCGGAGGCGGAGGTGGCGGCCGTGCGGACGTGGGAAGATCCGCATCTCGTGATGGGCGGCGTCGCCGGCAACGAGGGCATGCGGGCGGATGAGGGCGACCTCTTGTACGGGGTCGAACAAAAGCTGCCGCTATTCGGCAAGCCGCGGCTGGAGCGGGAGGCCGCCCGCGCCGCGTTGCTCACCGAGAACGCCAGCCGGGATTATCAATTCCAGAAAAAGCGCGCCGACCTCGCCCGCGCTGCCTTCCGCACCGCTCTGGCGGAACGCGTCGTCCTCCTCGGGCAGCAGGATTTGGATTGGCTCGACACGCTCCGGCAGCTTCAAGAAAACAATGCGCCCGCGGGGCTGACTCCGCTGGCGGACGTGTTGCGCATCCAAAACGAACGTTCCCGCCGCCTCAACCAGCTGGAAACGGACCGCGCGCTTCTGGCGCAGGAGAAAATTAGCTTAAACCGGCTGCTCAACCGGAGCGCGCAGGCACCGTGGCCGTCCTTGGAACTGCCGCCGGTGGCTGGAGCTGTCCCCTACAGCGCACGCCTGGAGGACTTGGCCCTGAAATTCGAGCCGAAGACCCTGATGCAACGGCAGCAGGCGAAACAGGCCGAGGCCCGGGTGGCCGTCGCCCGCCGCCAATCGTATCCGGATGTTTCGGCGGGCGTCGAAGTCCGCAATTACAGCGGCGACGGCAGTTTCCGGCAGGAGATGCTCCGGCTCAACATGAGTCTGCCGTGGTTCAATTACGGACAGATCCGGGCGGACGTCCGGCGCGAAGAGGCGCGACTCTCCTCCGCGCAATGGGAACTGGCCAGCGAACAGGCCGCCCTGCGCGAGGATCTTCATCAGCTCACCCTCCAAGTGGATGCCGCGCGACGCGACGCCCTGCTGTACCGCGACCAAATCATCCCGCGCACGGAGGCGACGCTGGATAACCTCCGCTCCGGATGGCAGGCCGGGCAGACTCCTTTCCGCGAGGTGCTCGAAACGCACCGGGCGCTGCTGGAGGCGCAGCTCACGCTGGACCGCTCGATAGCCAATCAATACCAGGGCCTTTCCGAGCTGGCGCTCTATTGCGGCCTAGGTGATTTAAGCGCCTTGCCGATGATCGGTGCCGAACCCGAATCCACACCTGATAAAACCCCGACGGCCAATCCCTGACATGAACCCCCTCCCGCTATTCTTTTTTCGTTCCTCCGGCTTTTTCCTGGCGGTGATGAGCCTGCTGGCGGTACTGGTTTTTTCCGCCCACGCCTCCGAAAACAAACAGCTCTATACCTGCGGCATGCATCCGTCGGTGATCCAGGATCATCCCGGCAACTGCCCCATCTGCGGGATGAAACTGACTCCGATTCGCAACAGCGGTGCGAGCCCGGAGGCTTCGGCCAATCCGTCCGCCATCGCCGTGGACGTAGCGACGCAACAGAACATGAACATCCGCACGGCGGAGGTTATTCACGGCCCGCTGCGCAAAACCATCCGCACGGTCGGCACGATTGATTACAACGAAACCGCGCTGGCGGACGTGACCACGAAGTTCAAAGGCTGGGTTGAAAAGCTGGAAGTGGACGCCACCGGCCGGCTGGTGCATCGCGGCGAGCCGCTGTTCGAGATCTATGCGCCGGAACTTTACAACGCCCAATCGGAATTTTTGCTGGCGCTCAATTTCAGGAATGCCACCAATGACCCCAGCGCGGCGTCCTTGCGGGAGTCGGCGCTGAACAAGCTGAAGTATTTCGACGTGCCGGACGCGCAGATCGCGGAGCTGGAGAAAACCCGCAAGCTGACCAAGACCTTGACGGTGGCTGCGCCGATGTCCGGTTTCGTGATCGAGAAAAATGTCGTGGCCGGCCAGATGGTGGACGCCGGCATGAAACTTTACCGGTTGGCGGACCTCGGCATCGTCTGGGTGATCGCGCAAATGTATGAGCAGGACCTGCCGTTTGTGAAGCTGGGGCAGGAAGCGATCGTGAAAGTCGCGTCGCTGCCGGACCGCGAGTTTCACGGGCGGGTGGCGTTCATTTATCCGACCGTGGATGAGAAGACGCGCACGGCCAAAGTGCGGCTGGAGTTTGAGAATCCGGGCTATTTTTTGAAGCCGGGGATGTTTGTCTCCGCGCAAATTCACGCGGAGCTGGAAGATTCGGTGGTGCTGGTGCCGGACTCGGCCGTGCTGCGCAGCGGCGCGCGGAACACGGTGTTCGTTGCGCTGGACGGCGGCAAATTCGAGGGTCGCGACGTGGTATTGGGCGTGGAATCGGAGAAGGGCTTGATTCAAGTCATCAGCGGCTTGAGCGCGGGCGAACGGGTTGTAACTTCGGGACAATTCCTGCTGGATTCGGAAAGCCAGTTACGCGAGGCGATTGAAAAGATGCGCGGCTCAACCACCGCTGTGAAAACGGAAATGACCGGCGCAAGTCCTACAAACGAAGCCACCGGCACCCTGCCAGCCAAGGCGGAAACAGAAATGTCGGTTTACGTTTGTCCGATGCCGGAACACATCCCGATTGTTTATGAACACGCGGGGAAATGCTCGATCTGCAACATGGCGTTGGTGTCGGCCAGCCCCTCGGCGCTGAAAAATATCCATCCCGGCGGCAAAGTGCTTTACTACACCTGCCCCCTGCTGGAGCACGCGAGCATTCACGAGGACAAGCCGGGTAAATGTCCGTTGTGCGCCATGACGCTGATCCCGGTGATGGCCAAGCCCGCCGCCGTTAAGACTGATTTGCCGGTGCTCTACACCTGTCCGATGGCCGTGGACGCGGATATTGTTTCGGATCATGCGGCCATCTGCCCGAAATGTGAGATGCAACTGGTTCCGACCTCCACCGTGAAACATGGCAAGGTTGCCGAAGCAAACTGGCTGAAACAACACCCGCAGGCAGCCTTGCCGGCGACACCGCAATTCACCTGTCCGATGCACCCGGAGATCATTTCCGACCAGCCGGGCAAATGCCAAAAATGCGAAATGGATCTGGTGCCCGTTAAGAAATGACAACGACGAACTCCAATAAAGCAGGGCAGGCGTCCCGCCTGCCCAACGAGCGCGTCAGCGCGCACAGTAAAATAAACAGCTCCGCCATTCATAGGGCTTGGGCAGGCGAGACGCCTGCCCCACTTTAACCATGCTCCAACGCATCATTGATTTTTCGCTGCGGAACAAGTTCCTCGTGCTGCTCGCCACGGTGGCGCTGGTGTTTGGCGGTGTCTATGCGGCGCGCAACATCCCCCTCGATGCAATTCCCGACCTCTCCGACACGCAGGTCATCATCTACACGCCGTGGGAAGGCCAGGCGCCGAACATCATCGAGGATCAGGTCACTTATCCCATCACCACGAAAATGCTTTCGGTGGCGAAGGCGAAAACCGTGCGTGGCTATTCGTTTTACGGCTACTCGTTCGTTTATGTGATTTTTGAGGACGGCACCGACCCGTATTGGGCGCGGAGCCGCGTGCTGGAGTATTTGAGCAGCATCAGCGGCCAGTTACCCAAGGGCGTCACGCCATCGCTCGGTCCGGACGCGACCGGCGTGGGCTGGGCGTTCATGTATTCGCTCAATTCCACGAACCGCGACCTCGCTGAACTGCGCTCGATTCAAGACTGGTATCTAAAATATCAACTCACTTCCGTGCCGGGCGTGGCAGAAGTCGCGAGCGTTGGCGGTTTTGAGAAGCAATATCAAATCACGGTGGACCCCACCAAACTGCGCGCCTACAACCTTGCCTTGAAAGACGTCAGCATGGCCATCGAACGCAGCAACGGCGAGGTGGGGGGACGTTCGTTGGAATTGGCGGAACGTGAATTCATCCTGCGCGTCAAAGGCTACATCACCAGCCTCGACGATTTGAAAAAAGTCGCCGTCGGTATTGGCGACAAAGGCGTGCCGATTCTTCTACGCGATGTGGCGAGCATCCAGTTCGGCCCCGACATGCGGCGCGGCATCGCCGAAGCCAATGGGGAGGGCGAAACCGTGGGCGGCATCGTCGTCGTCCGCTACGGCGCGAATGCCTATCAAGTCATCCAAGACGTGAAAGCCAAGCTGGCGACAGCGACGAAGGCGTTGCCGGAAGACGTGAAAGTCACGGTGAACTACGACCGCACCTCGCTGATCGACCGCGCGGTGAAGACGCTCGAGGAAAAACTGATCGAGGAAAGCGTGGTTGTGGCGCTTGTCTGTCTCGCGTTCCTGCTCCATCTGCGGAGCGCGCTGGTGGCCATCCTCATTTTGCCGGTCGCGGTGCTGATGGCGTTCCTCGTGATGTTCGGTCAGGGCATCAGCGCCAACATCATGTCGCTGGGCGGCATCGCCATCGCCATCGGCGCGATGGTGGATGCGGTCATCATCATGATCGAGAACGCGCACAAGCATCTCGAACGTGACCAGGGCAAAAAACCGCATTGGCAGATCATCCGCGACGCCGCGGTGGAAGTCGGCCCGACGCTATTTTATTCGCTGCTCGTCATCACGGTTTCGTTCCTTCCCGTATTCACATTGGAGGAGCAGGAAGGCCGGCTGTTCAAGCCGCTGGCGTTCACCAAGACGTATTGCATGGCGGCCGCCGCGCTGCTGTCCCTCACGCTGGCGCCGGTGCTGATGGGCTGGTTCATCCGGGGAAAAATTCCGTCGGTAGAGAAAAATCCGCTCAATCGCCTGCTCATCTGGATTTATCATCCGGTTTTGGATTTCGTCATCAAATGGCGCTGGCAGGTGATCCTTGCCGCCGCCGCCATTGTCATCTGGGTGTTTTTACCATGGAATTGGATGGCCTCGCGCGTCCTGCCCGAAGGCAAGGTTCGCGATGCGGCGTTCTCCGTGGGAAAACTCTTTCCGTATCAGAATATCGGCTCTGAATTCATGCCGCCGCTCTACGAAGGCGATCTGCTTTACATGCCCACGACGTTTCCAGGCATCTCGCCCACGAAGGCGCGGGAAATCCTGCAGGTCACCGACCGTCTCATAAAATCGTTTCCTGAAGTCGCCGAGGTGTTCGGCAAAGCCGGCCGCGCCGAGACCGCCACCGATCCCGCCCCGATGGACATGATCGAAACCACCATCCGCCTCAAGCCCGTGTCGGAATGGCCCGCCGTGGATATCAAAGACGGGGACGGCAAAGTCATCGCGCACCGCCAGCGCACGCCGGATGAACTCACGGACGCGCTGAATGAAGTGGTGCAGATTCCCGGATTGAACAATGCGTGGACGATGCCGATCCGCACGCGCATTGACATGCTGTCCACCGGCATTAAGACGCCTGTTGGCATCAAGGTCGCCGGGGCGGATCTGGCCACGCTCGAACGCATCGGCACCGAGGTCGAGGCTGTCGTCCGCAAAGTTCCCGGCACCACCAGCGTGTTCGCGGAGCGCGTCATGGACGGACGCTTCATCGAATTTGAAATTGATCGCGAGGCCATCGCGCGTTACGGCCTGACGCTGGCCGATGTGCAGGATGTTTTGTCGGTCGCGCTCGGCGGCATGGCGTTGACGACGACCGTGGAGGGCTTGCAACGCTACACGATCAATTTGCGTTACGATCGCGATTTCCGCTCCGACCTGCGGGCGTTGCGCGAGGACATCGTTGTCCCCACGCCGACCGGCGCGCAGATTCCGCTCGGCCAGTTGGCGACAGTGAAGGTCGTGGACGGCCCGATGGGCATCAAGAGCGAAGGCGCGGTGCCAAACGCCTGGGTCTATGTGGATATCCGTGGCGTGGATGTCGGAACCTATGTGCAGATGGCCATGCGCGCCGTGAATGAGGCGGTGGCGCATGGAGAAATCAAACTGCCCGGCGGCTACAACCTTTTCTGGAGCGGCCAATACGAATACATGCTGCACGCCAAGGAACGGCTGATGATTGTCGTGCCGCTGACGCTGCTGCTCATCACGCTGATCATTTACCTCAACACGAAGTCCCTCATCAAGACCGCCATCGTCATGCTCGCGGTGCCGTTCTCGCTGGTCGGCGCGTTCTGGGCAATTTATCTGTGCGACTATAATTTGAGCGTGGCTGTCTGGGTCGGCATCATCGCGCTCGCTGGCCTCGACGCGGAAACCGGCGTGGTCATGCTGCTCTACTTGGACCTGGCCCATGCGGACTGGAAAAAGAAAGGCCTGCTCAATACCACCGCCGATTTGCGCGACGCGATTTATCACGGCGCCGTGAAGCGCGTCCGACCGAAAGCCATGACCGCGTGCGTCATCATCGCCGGCCTCGCGCCGATTTTGTGGAGCCACGGCGCGGGCGCGGACGTGATGAAACGAATCGCCACGCCAATGGTCGGCGGCGTCATCACCTCGACCATCATGGAGCTGGCGGTGTATCCCGCGATTTATTTCCTGTGGCGATCGCGCAGTTTGAAGCCACCGGCATGAAGCTATAGCGGCTGTTTCGGAACCGGCTTGGGCGGCCCCGTTAGATGGAAATGAAGGCCGCCATCGTAAAATATTAAATTTTAATTGCCTGTCGGGGGGCGCCATGCTATAGTTACTTTTGATATTCGGTAAAATTTATACACAACCAAAAAAAAGTATGAAATCATTGATGATATTAGCCTCAGTTCTGATCGCGGGCGCCCTGATGGCAACCGCTGGTTCGCCGACGAGTTGCACGAACAACGCCTTCAACACGCAGCTGGGCTGTTCTGGAAGCGGCACCAACCAGTTCTTCACCGAATGCGGTAAGAGCTGCACGAACAAACTCAGCATCAACACCCTGCTGAGCTGCTCCGGAAGCGGCACCAACCAGTTCTTCACCGAATGCGGCAAGAGCTGCACGAACAAATTCAGCATCAATACCCTTCTGAGCTGCTCCGGAAGCGGCACCAACCAGTTCTTCACCGAATGCGGCAAGAGCTGCACGAACAAATTTAGCATCAGCCTCATGGCGAAAACGCTGGGTTGCACCAATCAGGTGACGGCCGGTAAAATCTAAAATACCTAAGATCGGGGAGCACGCCGTGGCGGGAATTTACCGCCACGGCATTTTTGTTGTAAACCCCACGCTCGGGTAAAAAACGGCTTCGGCCAGCCCAAACAATCGCGTTGTTTTGGGGGGGCAGATGTTCCATTCTGGGACGAAGATGAGCCCCGTCATCCAAAGCAATGGCCGCGACCGCCCGGTTGGCCCTCTTGAAAGGAAGGCGGTGCCGAGCCGAGCCGCGACCCCATCCGCCACCTCCCCTACTGAGGTCACCTTTCAAACGGCGGAGGGCGTGGACTGTCACGCTCGCCTATCGCGGTTGACCCGCCACACGGCAACATTTGAGGCCGGGCCGCTGGCCGGAACCCTGCGGACTTCAGAAGTCCTCAGCCATTTTAAGATCACCGGCGATCGGCGCATCCTGTATTTCGGCCGGGCCGTGGTAAGCAGCGTGGTGGACACAGGTGGGTCACTGGTGGCGGAAGCCAAGCTCGAGGGCCCCGGTTCGGACACGGCATTTTTCAAGCCGCCGCCCAGCTCCGCCCCCCTGGCGGCGGCAACCTACGAAGCATTTTTTCAGGACTGGCAGAAAAACTACCGCATGACGGCGGCGTTCAAGGTGCTGGTCGCCGATGTCGAGTCCTACCTTATGGGGGTGCGCCACTGGCTGGAGCGTTTGGAGTTTGGGAGGCATCCGGAAAGTGAGTCGGCCGCCGAAGAGCAGGCCCTGTTGGAAACGGTCGCCCCCCGGATTTTAGGGGCCTTTAACGGCCGGCACGAGGAATTCGAGTCCATCCTCGGCGCCCTGCCGCCGGAATCACGCGACGTCCATCAGGAGTTTGTCCGTCGCCACTGGCATAAGCTTTTTTTAGGATCGCCGTTCGGCCATCGCACCTATCATAAACCCCTCGGACATGCGGGCGATTATGAGATGATGAACATGATCCACCGGAACCAGCCGGAGGGCCGCTCGCTTTTTGAAAAATTAATTCATCTCTTGCTGATGAGCCAGTGGCCGGCCAAATCCGTCCGCAACCGGATTGCTCATCTGGGCGAAACCCTCATCGCCGAGACCGCCCGCACCGCCCGCACCGGAAAAATCGCCCGCATCCTAAACGTCGGATGCGGTCCGGCCCGCGAAGTGCAGACCTTTCTGCGCTCCACCCCGCTGAGCAACCATTCGGCCTTCACCCTGGTGGATTTCAACGAGGAAACCCTGGCCTACACCGGGCGACAGCTGGTGGAGGCAAAACGCGAATGCGGCCGGCACGCCGAGATCCGCGCGCAGAAAATGTCGGTGCACGAACTGTTAAAACGGACGCAGCGTCGGACCGGGCCGTCGGAAAAATTTGACCTGATCTACTGCGCGGGACTATTCGATTATCTGGCGCCCCAGACCTGCCGCGCCCTGATCGATCTCTGGTATGATTCCCTGCCGCCCGGCGGCCTGATGCTGATCGCAAACATGAATGACACCAAGCCCTTCCGCCATTTCATCGAGTGCGTCTTGGACTGGCAGCTGATCTATCGCGACCGCCACCAACTCTTGTCCCTCGTCCCTGATCGCTGCCGGGCCGCCACGCGAGTAATGGCAGAGCCGACCTCGGTGAACCTCTTTCTCCACATACGTAAGCCGGACTGACATGCCCTTGATCCCCAAAGAATTATTTGCCGCCTATCAGGAGCACGATCGGGAAATCACCATCCGCAAAACCCGGTGGGGCTGCTGGCTGGGCATCGGGATGGTGCCGCTCTTCGGCGGGCTGGATTGGTATGTTTATCCAGATCACGCTTTTGATTTTTTCCTGTTGCGGCTGCTCTGCTCGGCCTTGATGGCCGGGCTCGCCCTGGTCCTCTCCACCCCCTTCGGAAAAAAATATTATCATTTCCAGGGCGGCGTCCTGCTCTTCCTGCCCTCGGCCACAATTGCCTGGATGATCGCTGCGACGGAAGGGAGCGCGTCCCCCTATTACGCGGGGCTCACGCTGGTGCTGCTGGTGCTGGCGGTGGTGCTGGACTGGCCATTCTGGCAGAGCGTCGCCTCGGTGGGACTGGTGCTCCTGCTCTACGTGTCCGCCTGCTGGCTTTCCCCCGCGGCCTTTGACGGAAGTCTGTTCCTGAGCAATCTATTTTTTCTGGTCTCTTCTGGAATCGCCATCATCGCCGGCACGTATTTCCACAGCCGGGTGCGCGCCCGGGAATTCGTCTCCCGCAGCGAGCTCGACCAAAGCCGCAAAGCGCTGGAGGTGAGCCTTCAACAGCTCAAAGAAAACGAGCTGCAACTGGTGCAATCTGAAAAGCTCGCGTCCCTGGGCCGCATGAGCGCCGGCATCATCCACGAAATCAATAACCCCCTGAACTACGCTACCACCGGCCTGTTCACCCTGCGAAAAAAAGGCCGGCACCTCCCCGCCGAGCAGCAGGCCGACTACACCGAAATCCTCACCGATGTCGAAGATGGCCTCAAGCGGGTGCAGACCATCGTCTCGGATCTGAGGATGTTCACGCATCCGGACACCGAACAGCAAGATGAAGTCGAGGTGGCTGAAGTGGTGACCCTGGCCTTGCGTTTCCTCAGCAATGAATGGCGGGACCGCGTGCAGATCGAACAGCAGCTGGCGGAACATCAAACCATTCGAGCCAATAAAAACAAGCTGATCCAAGTGCTGGTCAACCTGCTGCAAAATTCCCTGGATGCTCTGAAATCGAAACCCCCGACCCCCGGCGAGCCTCCCACCATCTGGATCAAAAGCCGCGTTGAAAATGGACAGAATCTTTTATCCGTCCGCGACAATGGCGGCGGAATCGACCCGAAACATCTGGGCAAGATTTTTGACCCCTTCTTCACCACCCGGGAAGTCGGGGCCGGCATGGGACTGGGCCTGAGCATCTGCTACCGCATCCTCCAGGAATCCGGCGGTAAAATCACCGTGCAATCCGAGCCGGGAAAATTCTGTGAGTTCACCCTCGCTTTTCCAGCCAGCCCCGCACCGACCGCTCACTGAGAACCGAACATGGCACCCCTCTACGACTACAAGAAATTCGCCATCCTTTACGTCGATGACGAAGAGAAATCGCTGAAGTATTTTGCGCGCGCCTTCGGCGACGAATTCCGCGTGTTCACCGCCCCGACCGCGCGGGAAGGCCTGACGCTGCTGGAGGCGCACGCCGATGAGATCGGCCTGCTGCTGACGGACCAGCGGATGCCCGGCGAAACGGGTGTCTGGCTGCTGGAGCGGGCCCGGCAGCTGCGCCCGCAAATCCTGAGAATCCTCGTGACCGCGTTTGCGGACTTCGACGCCGCCATTGCTGCAGTCAACAGCGGCGCGATCCACCGGTACATCCACAAGCCTTGGGATCCGCCGCAGCTGGAAGCCACCCTCCGTCAGGCTTTGGAGTTTTTCATGGTGCAGACCGAGCGCGATCAGCTGCTGCACGAGAAAATGTCCGTGCTCCGAAACATGATGATTGCCGACCGCATCGTGAGCCTCGGGCTGCTGGCCGCCGGCCTGAGCCACCACATCCGCAACTCGATGGTGGCGGTGAAGACGTTTCTCGAGCTCGCGCCCCTCAAGCTGTCCGAGGAAAAAGCCAGCGGCGCCGGCCTGCGCGACCCCGATTTCTGGCGCGACTACCACCAGAACGCCCAGAGCCAGATTCAAAAAATCAACTCCCTGCTGGGCGACCTGCGGACCTCGGCCGATAGCTCCGCCACGACCCAGTTTGCGGACGACGTATCCCTGTCGGCCGCCGTCGGCGCCGCACTGGAAAAATTTCAGGCGCCGCTCGAAGCCCGAAAAATCGCCGTGCAGAACACGATTCCGGAGTCGCTTCCGACACTGCGGGGGGAACGGCCCAAATTTTACCGGCTGTTTGAACTGTTGATCCAGGACGAGCTGGCGCTGCTGCCCGCCGGCAGCAGAATTGAGCTCTCGGCGGAATTACATCCGAACGGTGCCCGGCCGGAAATTATTTTTAAAATGAGCGACAACGGGCCCGGGCTACCTCAGGAGGCGTTGAGCGTCATTTTGGATCCGTTCACGGCGCCGGCCGGGGCCCCGGCGGAATATGGCATCAATTTAATGGCCTGTTTTTTCATCGTCCACCATCACGGCGGGAGGATTGAGGCCCAGAGCCAGCCGGGGGGTGGCAATGCTTTCACCCTGCATCTGCCGCTCCAACCCGAGCCCGGATCCGCCTCCCCCGATGAATCGGCTTTTCTCCAGAAAGCACTGTTGAACGGGGGTCTCTGGGAGAAGCTGCTGGCCGGAGGATGATTTTCTCGCCCGACATGCCGGGCACTGCGGACAGCTCGCGGAGACACGCGCTGCTCCCTCTTCATGACGGTTCCTGTCACCGGCACCGCAGGGCCAGCGGAAGGGCCTCTTGAAATCAGGGCTAGGGCAGTTGAACTGAACCGTGGCACATCGGCAGCCGTGGGGGCTATCATCAGCCCGCCGCGGCTGCCAACCCGCGTCACCTGATGCCCCGGGACGGCGCGCACGGAGTGTCGCGCCCTACCTAACCGCGATCCAGCGAGGGCGGCAGCCGATCCTTGGGTCGATCAATCCAGATTCATACATTCTTCATTCATCGGGATGTATCCGGTCTTCTCTTCCAGTTGAAGCCGGGGTAATAACAAAGCGATCCGCTTGCGCAAAAAATCCACAGGTAGGGCGGGCAGTCCTCTGCCCGCCGCGGTTGCCAACCCGCGCGTCCGGGTTTACCACGACGGCGCACACGGACCAACGTCCCACCTGTTCCAAAGTTACCAAGAATTACTCTGGGTCATAGCCGAGTCCGGATTTTTCCGGGAGGCGGAGGGTAAAAGCACAACGTATTGCCAAAAACAGACCCCGCCCAGGGTCGCGCCGTCAGCAAACGGTGTATCTCCTGTGCCATGTGTCACGTTGACTTGGAACGGCGGTTTGGTAGCGTGCGCTCTGACATGGTCACCAAGTCTTTCACCCGCCTCGTGCAAATTCTGTCCGGCTCGCAATCCGGTTCTGGACAGAATGTCAGCCGGCTCGACCATTGCGCGCATTTTTGCGTGCTGGTCGCCAAAAGTTTTGTCCGGAATCGTTGTCCCGTGAGGGCGGCAGCTCTTTCCTTTGCCACCCTGCTCGCACTCATCCCCATGCTCGCCGTGGCCATCGGGGTCACCAGCAGCCTGCTGAAAACCGAGGGGGAAAATGAAATCTACGGATTCATTGAAAAAGTCGTCTCCCAAGTGGTCCCCCCCGCAACCAACAGCGTAGCAGCTATCACCCCAGTCCAGCCCAGCCCGACCACCATCGCCCCCAATCAAACAACCAATACGATTCTGGAGACGGATTTAATCGTCCCGGTCGCCACGGACACGCGGGTGGTGACGGCGCAAAAAGAGGCGGCCCGGTGGATCCATGAATTCATCCAGAACACCCAGAGCGGCAAGCTGGGGCTGATCGGCATGCTGGTCCTGGTAATCGTGGCTATCCGGATGCTCGCGAACATCGAGGAAACCTTCAATGACATCTGGGGTGTGACCCGGGGGCGGAGCTGGCTCTCACGCATCATCCTTTATTGGGCAACCATCACCCTGGGTCCGCTGCTGCTGGCAAGCGCGCTGGGCCTGACCAGCAGCCCCCATTTTCAAGCCACCAAAGGAGTTCTGAGCGGCACCCTGCTCGGATCCATTATTTTCCAAGTGCTGCCCCTCGTCGTGCTGTGGCTGGCCTTCGCCCTCGCCTACCAGCTGGTGCCGAATACAAAAGTCCGGTTCGGGGCGGCACTGGTCGGCGGCATCGTCGGCGGAACCCTGTGGCACTTGAACAGCGTCTTTGGTTTCCTTTACGTCTCACGCGTTGTGAGCAACAGCAAGATTTACGGCAGCCTCGGCCTCGTGCCTGTATTCATGGCGGGGGTTTATTTTTCGTGGCTGATCCTGCTGTTCGGCGCCCAGATTGCCTACGCGTTCCAAAACCGCCGATCCTACCTGCAGGATAAACTGATTGAAAATATCAGCCAGCGGGGACGCGAATTCATCGCGCTGCGGCTGATGACCTGCATCGGGCAGCGCTTTCACAGCGGACAGCCTCCCCTCTCCCCCCAGAACATCGCGCTCGAATTGGACATCCCTTCCCGGCTGGTGCAGCAGGTGATGCAATCCCTGCTCGCCGCCCGCCTGGTCGTGGAAACCGGCGGCTCCGAGCCCGGATACGCTCCCGCCCGTCCTCTCGACACCATCAACGCCCATCACGTTCTGCACGCGCTCCGCTCGGGCACGGGCCAGGAATTGCCCCTGCGCGACGGCCCGGTGCGCGCCGAGGTGTATGGCGAGTTTGCCCGAATTGAAACTGCGGAACGCGAGGCCGCCTCTGCTCTCTCCCTGCTCGCCCTCGTCACCCGGGCGGAGTCCACGCTGGCCTTGGCCGCCCCACCTCCCGAAAAAAAACGCCTTAAAAAAATCTCTTCCATACCCGTGGAATCCTCCGCGCCGAATACCAGCGACAACCTTGTTGCAGTACCGGTTGAGGCGGAATCAGAAGCCTCCACCCCGGCTATGTCTTCCTCCGCGTCAAAGCGGTCAGTGACCTTCCCACAAGAGGATCGAGAATTTCCCCTGTAAGGCTCCTCCCTCCCTCCCGGTATCAAGGAGACGCCAACAACGGGGATGAAAACCAAGTCCCGCTAAACCAAGAACCGCGTTACCAGTCCTTGGCGGGCGGCCGGCGGTCCTGCGGCTTTTCCGGCGGCTTGAGCTGAAGCACCTGCTCCCCATTCTTTTGGGCGTCCAGCAGCCGCTTGGCCTCCTCCGGCGTCATCGGCTGGAGCGCCTGCGGCTGGCCATCGCCCTTTTGATCTTCCGGTTTCTCACCCTCTTTTTTTTCCGGCGATGGTTTTTGCGGTTCGGGCTGATGGCTCGGTTCGTCTTTTTTCGGGTCCCCCTTTTGTGGATCTTCCTGCGGCTTCGATTGGTCCTGTTTTTTTTGCTCTTCTGATTTTTGATTTTGCTGATCTTTTTGATCCTGTTGCTGCGGGTCCTGATTCTTTTGTTGATCTTGCTGTTTTTGTTTCAGCAGTTCATCCAGTTTTTTCAAATGCTCATCTGCGGGATACAGTTTGAGTCCGGCATCCACCAGCGCCTGGGCGGCGGGGATGTTGTTGGAGAGATAGCTCTGGGCGCCGCGATGGAAAAAGTCATCGGCCGGTGCCAGCTGGGCCCCGGTTCTGGCTGCGGCGCACAGCAGCAGGCTAAGGCTGAGGAGGTGTGACAATCGCATCGATATCCTTCAGTTTTTTTGTGAACTCTTCAAATTGTTTGGCGGCGACCTGGTTCTGCATCAGCGCCTCCATGATCTCCACGGCGCGATGATAATTCCGCCGGCGCACGGCGTCATCGGCATCCGCCCGGGCCCGGCGCATCGCTTCGCGGAATGCCTGGATCTGCCCGACCGCCTTCCGGGTGAACATCAGGTTGTAGGCAGCGTCCACATCGTTGGTATTGAGGCTCACGGCGCGCTCATAGCTTTTGATGCCCGCCTCCCACGTCTGTTGCAGAGCGTCCAGATCTTTGGCCGCAGCTCCCATCCGGTACTGGGTATTGCCGAGATTATAATAAGCCTGCTGCTGCAGTTTCAAATCCGGCCCCGCCGTCACCCGGGTAAACGCCTGGACCGCCGCCTCAAAGTTCGTGCCCCGATATGCCGCCGCACCCGCATTGAACACCAGCCTCAAATCATTCGTGCCGACCGCCGCCAGCCGCTCGTATTCCGCCAGCGCATTGGTGTAATTCCCTGACTGATACTCCCGCAGGGCATCCGCGGGCGAGGCCGCGACTTTCCCGCCGCAGCCCAGGAGCGCACCGACCGCCAACACAGCCGCCGCACGCGAAATCGGCGAGGGTTTCCCCTGTCTCTGAGATGTAAGGGGGCGGTCGCTGCCGCGGGTCTTCTTTTCCCGCTTCCGTTCCGGCAATACCATCTCCGCCAGCAACAGGAGGATTGCCCCCGCCAGAGGCCACTGGAACTGTTCGTGATAGCGTCTCACCAGCTTTTCTTTTCCCTCAGACTTCGGCAGCGGCGCCAGCCCGCGTTCATAGAGCGTGGTCATGGTATCCGCCCCCCGCAGGGGCAGATAAAAACCGCCCGCCGCCCCGGCGATTTGCTGGAGCAGGGATTCATTCAGGTGCGATTTCACCACGTTTCCCTGAGCATCCCGCACATAGTCCGACTGGCCGCTGTCATTGGTGACCCGGATCAGGTCTCCAGCCGCCGTACCAATACCGATGGTGAAAATTTTCAAACCCGCCGCCGCTGCTTTTTTCGCCGCCGCCAGGGCTCCCGCGTCGTTGTCCTCCCCGTCCGTGAACAGCACCAGCACCCTATGGTGCGCCTGTTCCTTGAAAGCCGTCAGGGCCATGTCCACCGCTGCCGCCAGCGCCGTTCCTCCCTGCGGAATGGAGTTTACATCCAGGACCGAGAGGCTCTGCTGGAATGCCGTGTTATCGATGGTCAGCGGGCATTCCAAAAATGCGTCGCCAGCGAAGGCCACCAATCCCAGCCGGTCTGTGTCCGCCTTTTGCATCAGCTCCTGCACAGCGAGTTTCGCCCGCGCCAGTCGGTTCGGCGGAATATCCGTGGCGAGCATGGACTTGGACGTGTCCACCGCCACGACGATATCCAGCCCATGCTGCTGCACTTCCTGCAGGTCAAATCCGCGCTGCGGCCGAGCGAGAGCGGTCACCCCCAAAGCCACCGCCACCAGGATCAGGGCGATCCGTATTTTCCGCCGGGCCGGGGAAATTCCAACCGTCAGCTGCGCGAGGAGCCGGGGCTCGACGAAGCGCGCCAGCAGCTTTTTCCGGGTTCGCTCCGCCCACCAAAAAAACAATCCGAGCGCTAGCAGGACTACCGGCAGGAACCATAAAATCTGTGGCGATTCAAACCTCATGATAAATCCTTGGTTGATGATTGGGTGCGGCCACGGTCTGGACGGTGCGCCTTGGAATGGCGTGCTCTTTCACGGCAGCCTCCTGAACACCGTTTGCCCCAGCACCAGCTCCAGCAGCAACAATAGAAACCCTGCCGATAGGAACCAGGGGAATAGCTCCTTGAACTCCGCGTATTTGTTGACGGTTGCCTCGGTCTTTTCCAGGCGGTCGATTTCCGCGTAGATCTGGCGGAACTTCTCCGCATTGTCCGCCCGATAATATTTCCCGCCAGTGGTCCCGGCGATTTTTTCCAGCGTCTCTTCGTCCACATCCACCGGCACGTTCTGGTAGGTCATCTGGCCGGTGTAGGGATTACGTCCTGCCGGCATGGGCGCCGTGCCCTGTTTCCCGATGCCGATGGTGTACACCTTGATGCCCAGCGCTGCCGCCGCATCCGCCGCCAGCAGCGGATTCAATTTGCCCGCATTGTTCACCCCGTCGGTCATCAGGATCACGATCTTGCTTTTCGATTTCAGATCGCGCAACCGGTTCACCGCTGTTCCCAAACCATCCCCGATCGCCGTTTGATTCTGGCTGATGGCCCCGATTTCGAGGCGATCGAGGTTTTCCTGGAGGAACTCATGATCCAGCGTCAGCGGAGTGGCGATGTAGGCCTGGGAGGCGAAGACCGCCAGCCCGATGCGGTCGGCGGGGCGCTCGTCAATGAACTGCTTCAACACCGAACGCGCCATGTTGAATCGGTTCACCCGCCCGCCTTTGACCACAAAATCCTCAGAGAGCATGCTGCCGGAAAGATCGAACGCCACCGCGATGTCCACGCCGCTCGCCTTGATGGTGGTGGTACTTTTTGTGAGACGCGGCTGCGCGAGGGCCACGATGAGGAAGGCCAGGGACAACCAGCGCAGCGCCGATAAAAAGGTTCCCGCCCGGGACCGGCGCGCCCGTGTGAGCCCCTCCACCAACTTCAGCGAAGAGTACAAGAAGGCCGGGGCGCGTCCGCGCCGGCCCTTCAGCCACGCCAGCAATGGCAGCAGGAGCAGCAACAATAAATAAAAGGGATGGGCAAAGGTCATGACAGCATCAGGATGGAAGTGAGGCGCCGGCTTGAGGAGATGGATTATTTCGTTCCGAATCCCCTTCCGCCGCCGGACCTGTTTCCTCAACCAGTTTCACGGCGGCGCCGTGCAGTTCCCGCAATTCCGTCTCACGCGGCTCATACCGCGCGAATTTCACAAGGTCGCAGCTCTGCAGAAACGCGCCGAGACTGTTTTTTTGCTCCCGATCCAAAAGCGCCGTGCCGCTCAGTTCGCGGAGAAATTCCTCGGTGGTGCGGTCCGGTGCCCGGAAATCGAAGCGCTCCTCCAAATAAGTCCGCGCCGTGCCGGACACTGCCACCACAAAAGGTTTCGGCTGACCGATGAGAGCGAGAGCCTCATCCAATTGTTGCCGGGCGCGGACATGCGCAGGAACCGGGGGCACCAGCGCGATCTGCCGGCGGCGCTTCTGCCACCAACGCCACAGCAGCACTGCTGCGATCACCAGTGCAAGCGCCCCCAGCGTCCACCCCAGCCAGGCCCATGGATCGGTGATTTCAATCGGCGGCTTGATATCGCGGATGTCGGCCGCAATCGGCGCGACGCTCGTGTTGGTAGCAATCATACGGGGCTGAAAAAGTGAATTGCGGCCGGCAACCTCTGCAGCGGGCGACTTCCTCTGCCGCCCCGCTGCCGACCGATTCCTTGACTCGCTCTCAACACGCGGATTTTGTTCATCCTCTCGCCCTCCGCTTCTCGCGCGTCTCAAAGAATTTCCCCAGCGTGGCGCCATAGGGCTCTTGGGTGCGGAGCTGGATGGAATCAATGCCTGAGGACCGCAGCTGTTTTGCCAGGCCGGCCATCTGCTTCTGCTGGCGCAGCGCAAAGGCGTCGCGGCCGCTCGCGCTGCTTGTATTCACTTCCAGGATTTCCCCCGTCTCAGCGTCCTCCAGCGTCAATCGGCCCAGCGCAGGCAGTTCCAGCTCATGCGGGTCGGTGATCTGGACCGCCACTACGTCGTGCTTCCGATTCAACATGCGCAGCCGGGTCTGCGTCAGCTTCGGCAAGACGCCCCCCGTGTCGGAGGCGATGAAATCCGAGACCACCACCGTGATGGCCCGGTGCGCGGTGACCCGCGCCATGAATTCCAGAGCGCTCACCAGATCCGTCCCGCGCCGCTGGGGCTCAAAGAACAGCACCTCGCGGATCACCCTCAGCACGTGGCGCCGCCCTTTGCGCGGCGGGATGAATTTCTCCACCCCGTCGCTGAAAAGAATCAGGCCCACCTTGTCGTTGTTCCGGATGGCGGAGAAGGCGAGCACGGAGGCGATCTCGGCGGCCAGCTCGCGCTTCGACTGGTCGCGCGAGCCGAACAGCCCCGACCCGCTCACATCCACCACCAGCATGAGCGTGAGCTCGCGCTCCTCGACAAACTTCTTGATGAACGGATGATTCATCCGCGCGGTGACGTTCCAGTCGATGGCGCGCACGTCGTCGCCGGGCTGGTATTCGCGCACCTCGTCGAAATTCATGCCCTGGCCTTTGAAGACGGAATGGTACTGGCCCGCGAGCGACTCGGTCACGATGCGGTTCGTGCGCAGCTCGATCTGCCGGATTTTTTTGAGAATCTCGCGGGGAATCATGCCGGGTAAAAGGATGAAGGGTGAATGATGAATGATGAATCCGCGCGAATGGATTCCGCAGCCATCCAGGAATCCCAAAGGGATTCAGGCATACAGCCCAGGGTTGCGAGGAACGAGCTACCCTGGGTAAACAGAAATTTATTTCCACCTACCCCAACGGGGAACCAACCATCAGCCCAGGGTTGCGAGGAACGAGCTACCCTGGGGTGAACCCCAGGAGCGGATGCTACCCCGCAGGGGTTGCATCAGTCC
>CAILMI010000011.1 GCA_903835255.1 uncultured Verrucomicrobia subdivision 3 bacterium | reverse complement strand
GGGGCGTTGGGACGGCCAAGACTGTTGAAGTGCGGTGCGGTGCGGCGTGGTAGAAAATCTTTATGCGGGAACGGGTCTTATCATGAGATCCCGGCATCCAAGCAGGTAGAGGGCATCGCGCTGCGATGCCCCCGCCCGGCAGGGCGGAACGAACGGAATAAGATATCCGCCTTGTCTCATTGCTTGCCGGCGCCTGACGCTGCGCTCGGCGCCGGGGACGCCGCAGCGCGGCGATCCCTACCTTTAAAAACCGGCGCGGAAGGGACTTTTGCGGGCGTTCCTTCCGGCACCTTTCCAGAAGCCCGCTGAACGCGGGCGAGATTAGCGCAGCGCGATGACCCGCCGCGCTGGCGCAAACCCCTTTTGGCAGTTCTTGGCACCTGTGAGACAGGTAGGACGCGCCGGCTCGGTAAACCAGGACGCGCGGGTTGGCAATCGCGGCGGGCAGGGGACTGCCCGCCCTACCTGCGCGCTTTTTTCGCAAGCGAATCGCTTTATTATTTGCCCGGCTTCAGTAGCAAGAGCAGACCGGATATATCCCGATGGATGAAGGATGCATGGATCTGGATTTACTGACCCAAGGACCGGCTGCCGCCCTCTATGAATCGCGGTCAGGTAGGGCGCGCCACTCCGAGCGCGCCGGCTTGGTAAACCAGCACGCGCGGGTTGGCAATCGCGGCGGGCAGAGGACTGCCTGCCCTACCGGCCGATGTGCCAAGGTTAAATTGAACTGCCCTATTTCAGAGTTCGGGTTTATTTCACTACCGCTCTGACAGGGAGAGCGCAAACAACTCTCCTTTGCCATGACTGGCATTTCTTGGAAATTTGAGCTCCCCTGCACGAAGAGGCATCCAGAAATAATTGCCCCGATTCTTGAGCGCAGCTTAACAAAAAAACCGGCGGACTGATGGCAGTCCGCCGGTTCGCGTGATTGATTTTTAAGGAGCGTTTAGTCGCCCTTGACCATTTCGTCGGCGGCATCGAAGGCATGCTGCAGCGCCACGAGATCTTCGCCGGGCTTGAGCTGGTCGAGGATCTTCTGCTCTTCCTTCAATTGCTCGTCGGTGTAGCTGGCCGCCTTGATGGACAGGCCGATGCGGCGCTCGCTCTTGTCGATTTTCACGACGCGCGCGTTCACATCCTGCCCGACCTTGAGGACGTTCTTGATCTTGTCCACGTGGTCTTCGGTGACCTGGGAGATGTGGACCAGGCCGTCGATGTCATGCTGCAGGCCGACGAAGGCGCCGAAGCTGGCGAGCTTGGTGACCTTACCGCTGACGAGGTCGCCGACCTTGTAGAGCGTTTCGATGTTGGACCACGGATCCGTGCCGAGCTGCTTCATGCCGAGCGCGATGCGCTGGTTGGGGCGGTCCACTTCGAGCACGGTGGCCTCGACGACGTCGCCCTTCTTCATGACTTCGCTCGGATGATTGATCTTGCGGGTCCAGGACATGTCGGACACGTGGATCATGCCGTCGATGCCCTCTTCCAGTTCGACGAACGCGCCGTAGCTGGTGAGGTTGCGCACCTGGCCTTTGACCTTGGTGCCCGTGGTGTATTTCGCCGCGGCGCCATCCCATGGGTTGGATTCGAGCTGGCGGACGCCGAGGGAAATTTTCTGCTCCTCGCGATTGATGCCGAGCACGATGGCTTCGACTTCCTGGTCCTGCTTGAGCACGTCGCTGGGTTTGGCGATGCGCTTGGTCCAGGACAATTCGGTGACATGGATGAGGCCCTCGACGCCGGGTTCGAGCTGCACAAAGGCGCCGTACGGCACGAGGCTGACGACCTTGCCCTTGACCTTGGCGCCGACCGGGAACTTCGTTTCGATGCTGTCCCAGGGATTGGCGAGCTTCTGTTTGAGGCCGAGGCTGACGCGCTCCTTTTCCTTGTTCACGTCCAGCACCACCACGTCGATTTCCTGGCCGACCTTGAGGATTTCCGAGGGATGCCCGATGCGGCCCCAGCTCATGTCGGTGATGTGGAGGAGGCCGTCGATGCCGTTCAGGTCAATGAACGCGCCGAAGTCGGTGATGTTCTTGACCGTGCCCTTGCGGATATCGCCCGGGGTCATTTCGCCCAGGATTTTCGAGCGTTTGCTGGTGCGTTCCGACTCGATCAGTTCGCGGCGGGAGAGAACGATGTTCTGCCGTTCCTGATTGATTTTAACCACCTTGAACTCATAGGAGTTGCCGACAAACGAGGCCAGATTCTTCGGGGTGATCACGTCGATCTGGGACGCGGGCAGAAACGCCTCGACGCCCACGTTGACCACCAGACCGCCCTTGACGATGGCAGTGACCTTGCCGGTGATGATGCCGCCTTCGTTGCAGATGGACAGGATGTTGTCCCAGTTCTTTTTGAACTCCGCCTTCTCGTGCGAGAGGACGACGGTGCCTTCCTTGTTTTCGAGCTTCTCGATGAGGACGTCGATCTGGTCGCCGACTTTCACGGACTTCAGATCGATAAATTCGCCGCCGGAGATGACGCCTTCGCTTTTATAGCCGATGTCGACCAGGACTTCGTTCTTGCGAAGTTCGATGACGGTGCCTTTGACGATTTCGCCCTGAGCAAAACGCGTGGCGCTTTGCTTCATGGCTTCTTCCATTGTGAGCATAATATTACGGAGTGATGAACTGCAGGAGGCTTGTTGTCCCTGAAACGGGACATCGAAGACTCCATTGCCTAACGACCAAACGCTGCAACTGGCAACGGAGGTTAAGGGTTAGGTTGTACGTTGACTTTTGTTTTTCAGCCTTTGGTGGCTTTCCGCACACGCGGAGGCCAGGCGAAAATCATAATACCTTTATTTTGAGGGGTGGCAAGTGGGAAGTTCCGGCATATCTGATTCTTGCATTTAGCCTTGCGAGCGGCCCAAGACGGCCTTCATGATGGCTTCCGATGAAGACGCCCCAACCGGAGACGGGTTTGTGAGCGGGGCTCGTACCCCCTCGCAGGAATCCTTGTGGCGCGAATGGCCGCTTCCCCTAGCCATTGTCACCTTGTCTCTGGCAATCCTGGGCCGGGACTGGATGCTCCCCGCCCTCGAACAACCGCCGCTCCTGATCGCCGTGATTTTCCTCCTTTGCGGGGTGATCCTCGCGTCCGCCGTCGCCATTGTGCGCCATGCCGAGGTGCTGGCGCACCGGTTGGGCGAACCCGCAGGGACGCTGCTGCTAACGCTGGCTATCACCGGCCTAGAAGTGTGCCTGGTGGCATTTGTCATGTCCACGGGCACGGAAAAACCGACGCTGGCCCGCGACACCATGTTTGCCGTGGTGATGCTGGTGCTGAACGGGTTTCTGGGGCTCGCCCTGATGCTGGGCGGTCTTCGCCATCAGGAACAGCAATACAACCTCCAAGGCGCCAACGCCTTTCTCGTGATGATCCTTCCGCTCACCGTGCTGGGGCTCGTCCTCCCCAACTACACGCGCTCCACCCCGGGCCCGACGCTCTCGGTATTCCAAATGGTGTTTCTTTCCCTCATGTCCGTGGGCATTTATGCCGTGTTCTTGTTTGTCCAGAATCGCCGGCATCGGGTTTTTTTTATGATGCCCGAGGAGGCTTCCGGGGTGGCGGCAGAACATCCCTCATCGCGCTCGTCCCTGTATCACGCCGCGATGCTCGGCCTTTACGGCCTGCCGCTGGTCCTGCTGGCTAAACAAATGGCTCTCCCGCTCGACCGCATGGTGCTAAACCTCGGCGCCCCGCCCGCTCTCAGTGGGTTTATCATGGCGGTGCTGGTGCTCACGCCGGAATCCATCGCCGCCATCCGCGCCGCGCTGGCCAACCGGCTCCAGCGGTCAGTGAACATCCTGCTCGGCTCGGTGCTGGCCTCCATCGGCCTGACCATCCCCTTGGTCATTGCGGTATCCCTCGCCACCGGGCGGACGCTCGTGCTTGGGGTGGATGCCGGGGACATGGTGCTGCTGCTGCTGACGTTGGTCACAAGCCTGCTCACGTTTTCTCTGCCGCGAACCAATGTGTTACTCGGTTGCGTCCATCTGCTGCTCTTCGGGGCTTACTTGATGCTCCTGTTCAAGCCCTGATCAAAGTCTTATCAAAGCCTTGAACCCGGCAGCCGCATCCCCCAGGATCGCCCTGTTATGAAATTCCCCACCCCAATTCTCCCCGCCGTGGCTCTGCTCCTGCTTCTCTGCCTGGCCGGTTGCTCCACCCCCGCCCCAACGCCTCCTCCCCGCCGCGACCTGGCCACGCTCCGGGCCGAACAGCTGGCGCTGACGCCATCGGAGGTTCTGGAATCGCTCCGGCAGGGAAATGCCCGCTTTCTTTCCGGAAAATCCGCCCCGCGCGACCGGCTCCATGATCAGCAGATCATTGCCGCCGGCCAGTATCCGCACGCCGTTGTCCTCAGCTGCATGGATTCCCGGGCCCCTGCGGAATTTGTCTTTGATCAGGGCCTCGGCGATCTTTTCAACCTCCGCATCGCCGGCAATATCGCGGATGAAGACCTGGTCGGGAGCATGGAGTACGGGTGCGCCGTGGCGGGCGCAAAACTGGTGCTTGTGATGGGTCATACTGACTGCGGCGCGGTCAAGGGCGCGTGCGACCATATCCAGTTCGGCAACCTCACCGGGCTGCTCAACAAAATCCAGCCCGCCGTCGAGGCCGTGCGCGATATGCCGGGCGAACGTAATTCCAAGAATAGCTCCTTCGTCGATGCCGTGAGCGCGGCGCACGTCCAGTTGACGGTGGCGCGCATTCGCGAACTGAGCCCCACCCTGCGCGATTTAGAACGCGCGGGAAAAATCCAGATGATCGGCTGCATGTACAATCTCCAGACTGGGCGCGTCCAGTTCCTGCCGTAGTCATAGGGTCAGCGCCATTGAACGCCCGCTCTCCACAAATGCGCCGTGTCCATAGCGTTGATTTGGGCCGGGATGAAAGCGGTGCGCCCCCTCCCACGGCAACTGCACAGCATTTTTTATGGCAGTTAAACCATGGAGGGCCTCCTCTCCCCGCCCTCTCCTCCATTTCATGGAAGAGAGGGAGAAGGCAGTCGAACGGCACCGCTTCATTCCCAACTCAACTCCAGAATTGAGTTTGATAGGAACCCGAATCCCGGAGCGGGCCGTTGCGGAAAATGGCAGGGATAGCGCTGCGCAGTCCCTGCCCGCGCGGAGCGGGCGGAACCAATGGTGCCCGATTTCACCCGCCACCCCACTCGTTCCGTCGCCTCTGGATCGGGACGGCGCAGCGCGTCACCTCTGTCCCATTTCGGCGTTCGGGATTAACCTGGCACATCGGCGGGTAGGGCGGGCAGTCCTCTGCCCGCCGCGGCTGCCAACCCGCGCGTCTTGGTTTACCACGCCGGCGCGCACGGAGTGGCGCGCCCTACCTGACCGCGATCCAGCAAGGGAGGTGGCCGGGGAGGGACTTGATCTCTGCCATGATTGGCGAGACCCGGTTTCGGAAATTGGGCTCAAATCCACTTTAGGTTGCACCTGCAATATAAAGTGAGTTTGCCGCCTTTCACTGAGATGTGCGTTGGGAGATGCTCGCGCCCCCCCCCCCCGGTTCTCTCAGACGTGGGCGATGAGACGGAATCCCGAAGGGGCAAGGCCGTGACGGTTAATGTGCGGAATGTCTCTGGATCACTGGCCCCGAGACAGCGTTGGCACCGCCACGGTGCGCACATCGGTCAGGGCATGGTCGGCGGGCAGGTTCTCCCCAGCCCACAGTTTCTGAGCGGTCCAAGGGGCGGCGGGCGCGCTCCAGAATTCTGCGGTGGGCGGCAACCCCAGCGGCAACAGTCCGGCGCTGCAGAGATAAAGACTTCCCGTAGAAATATAGCGTTCCCCCAGCGCCGGCTGATGGCCGCAAAACCCGATCCGCAGCCACCCCTGCGCATCGAAGGTTCCGGGCGCCTCCATCAGGCGCCGACTCACCGCCGTCAGCGCACAGCGGACTTGGGCGGGCTTCACCCGTTCGGGCAACGCCTGATGCCAGGCCATTAGCGCCAGCGTTTGAAAAGATCCCAAGCGATAGGTGGTGGAGCGGCCCATGGAGGGGAAGGTCCCGTCTGGGGCAATGAATCGCTCCTGAATTTCCGCATAGCGCTGCGCGCGCCTCAAAACAATCGCATGCGCCCCGGAAAATGCCGGATCGTGCCGCTTCAAGATCCCCAGCGCCTCCAGAAGCATCGGGTGGATGACAAAACTGTTGTAGCCATCAAAGTGGAAAAAGTCGCCGTCGCCATATACCCCGTCGCCGCAATACCAGCCGAGCATTTTGCGGATGCAATTCTCCAGGCGATCCTCCCGGGTCGGCTCGCCGAACTCCAGCAGCGCCGCCTCCACGGTGGCAGCGAACAGGACCCAGTTGTTGTGGTCGGGCGTGGGGATGGTGCGGGACGATTTGAGCGCGGCGATGAGGCGCTCTTTCACGGCCGGCTTCAGCGGCTCCCAAAGCACCCCGGGCGCGCGGAGAATTCCGCCCGCCAGAAAGGCGGTGTCCACCAGCGGCTGTCCGCCTTTGGAAAAATTCAGGTCATCCGGTGAGGCGGGATCCGTCGCCGCCTCGAGCGCTGACCGCGCCAGCCCGGAAAGCTCCCGCTGCAGCCGGAGCTCCTCACCGTCAAGATTTTGCACCGCGAGCCACGGGGCAAGTCCGTAGAGCAGGCGTCCAAATGCCTCCAGGTGGGTGACCGCGCCGCGTTCCGCGCCGGCCAATTCCTCCACCGGCATCTTCTTTCTTAGCTCGCGCCGGGCGAGGTTTTCTAGCACGGGGCGCGCCAGTCTTTCGGCGATCGAAACCCAATAGCGCCGGTCGGCGGCTCCGGACACCGGCTCCGGCCCGGCCTCCGCATCGGCCAGCGGCAACCCGGCCGCGCCAAGGACGCTCCAGGCCGCGGCGGATTTGAAAAAATCGCGGCGGCTATTATTCATGCGGACTCATCGTCGCTCTTGCCTCCGGAGCCGTTTTTCTTTTCCCAGCTGCGGCGGGCGCGCTCGGGTAGGCGGGTGTCCACCCGGGCATAATAGGTGTCCTCCCCGAAACGCCCGTCCACCGCCCGCTGCAATGCTAGCGACGGGGCGACGCTGAAGCGTTCGTTCGTATCCATAAAGACAATCTCGCCGCCGGGCTGGATGAAACACAGCAGCAGGGGGCATTTGCCGGGATGCGCGGCGACCAGGTCCTGGGCCGCCTCCAGATCCTCCGTCTTCAGATGCGCGGGGCGCAGCCGCAGGTGCACCTGTTCGGTATATTTCCCGGGCGCCGCCTCGAGCGGCATCATCTCTTGCGGAAATATCTTCGGCCGGTCCTCGGTGGTGTTCACTTCGCCAATCACCAGCAGGGCGCGGTTTTCCACGAACATCTCGCGGTACTTATCGTAATTCTCATTCATGCAGAGAATCTGGACCGAGCCGGCCAGGTCCTCGAGGGTGACCATGGCGTAGGGCTTGCCGCTCTTTTTAGAAATCCCCTGCTGCACCGCCGCCACCAGGCCGCCGATGCGCGTCAGGCTGCGGTTGGGTAGCTCGGAAAGGGTGGCAGTGGTCGCGAGGCAGTATTTTTCCAGGATGGGCGCAAAGGGCGTGAGCGGATGACCGGTGACATAGAATCCCAGCAGCTCCTTTTCGTGCGCGAGCAATTCGTGCTGCGGCCATTCCGGCAGGTTGCTGAGGGCTTCGGGCATGGGCGGAGATTTTTCCTCCAGCGCGCCGAACAGCGAGCTCTGCCCCCGCTGCTTGTCGGCAAGCAGGCTCGCGGACCGCGCCAGGGTGCGTTCAATCTGCACAAACAGGGTGGCCCGCGTCTGGCCGAACCCGTCGCAGGCGCCGGTCCGGACCAGCGCCTCAATGGTTTTCCGCGTCAGCGACCGCCCGTCCACGCGCTCGCATAGGTTGGAAAGGGACGGGAATTTCCCGCCCTCGCCCCGCGCCTTCAGCAGGGCTTCCACCGCGCCTTCGCCCACATTCTTGATGGCGGCGAGGCCGAAGCGGATGCCTCCGGACTGGGGCGCCGGTGCGAAATACTTCTGGCTCTCGTTCACGTCCGGCGGCAGGACTTCGATTTTCATCGATCGCGCCTCGGCAATATACAGGCCCAATTTGGCGGTGTCGGCCATGTCGTTGGTCATCATGGCGCAGAAAAACTCCACCGGATAATTCGCCTTCAGATAAGCGGTCTGGTAGGCGACGATGGCGTAGGCGGCGGCGTGTGATTTATTGAAGCCGTAGCCGGCAAATTTTTCCAGCAGGTCAAAAACCTGGTTCGCCTTGGCCGCAGAAATCTGATTGGTCGCCGCGCAGCCTTTCACAAATACCGCGCGCTGCTGCTGCATCTCCTCGACTTTTTTCTTGCCCATGGCGCGCCGCAGCAGGTCCGCCGCGCCGAGGGTGAAGCCCGCCAGGAGCTGCGTGGCCTGCATGACCTGCTCCTGGTAAATCAGGATGCCGTAGGTCTCCTTGGAAATCCGCTCGAGCAGTGGATGCTCGTATTGAATCTGGATCTCCCCGTGCCGGCGCTTGATGAATTCGGGGATGAGCTCCATCGGGCCGGGCCGGTACAAGGCCACGAGCGCGGTGATATGCTCGACGGAACTGATCTGGAATTTTTTGCACAGCTCCCGCATCCCGCCGGATTCCAGCTGGAACACGCCGAGCGTTTCCGCCCGGTTCAGGAGGTCGTAGGTCTTTTTGTCGTCGAGCGGCAGGGTGTCAATTGGCACTTCGATGCCCTGGGTGCGCTTCACCATTTCACAGGTGTTCCGGATGACGGTTAGCGTCTTGAGCCCGAGAAGATCCATTTTCAGCAAGCCAAGGTCGCCCACCGGCCCCATCGCATACTGCGTGACAATCGCCCCGTCTTCGTCGGCCTTGAGCGGAAGCAGGTTCACCAGCGGCTGGTCGGCAATAACTACGCCGGCCGCGTGAACGCTGGCGTTGCGCGTGAGATCCTCCAGGATCAGGGCCGTGTCGATCAGCTCACGCGTGACCTCCTCGGTCTCGTAAGCCTGCTTGAATTCCGGGGATTGCTTGAGCGCCTTCTCGAGCGACATCTTGAGGTCGAACGGAATCATTTTCGCCAGCCGGTCGCAGTCGCCATAGCCCAGCCCCATCACGCGACCCACGTCGCGCACCACGCTTTTCGCGCCCATCGTGCCGAAGGTGATGATTTGAGCGACGGAATCATTCCCGTATTTCTGGCGCACGTATTCGATGACATCCGCCCGGCGGTCGTCAGCAAAGTCGATGTCGATATCCGGCGGATTGACGCGTTCCGGGTTCAGGAAGCGTTCGAACAGCAGTCCGTAGCGGATGGGGTCCACGTTGGCGATTTCCAGGAGGTAGGTGACGAGCGAGCCGGCCGCACTGCCGCGCGCCACGCACGAAATACCCTTGCTCCGGCCGTAGCGGATGAAGTCGCCGACGATGAGAAAATAGGAGATGAATCCGGTTTTCTCGATGACTTCCATCTCCACCCTCAGGCGATCGATCACGATCTGGACGGCGGCGGCCACGGCGGGATCCTTCAATCCGGGCGCCACCGCCGTGGGAACAGCGTCGGCCGACTTTTGAAAAGTCGGCAGCCGGCACGGATCCTCAATTCCCTCCACGATGAATTCCTTGCCCGCGGCTTTGGCGTGAAGGGTGTAACGGGTGAACAGACCTTCCGCGAGCCACTGGCGCAAAAACCCCTCGCGCGTGAAATGTTCGGGCGGATGAAAAACCGGGTAATGAAGTTTGCCGAACTCGATTTCCAGGTTGCACATCTCGGCGACGGCGAGCGTGTTCTGCACCGCCTCCGGCACCTCGGCGAACCGGGCCTTCATCTCCTCCGCCGAGCGCAGATAAAACTGCTCCGGCGCATAGCCCGCGCTCATGCGCTTGGGATCGCTCAGGAGCGATTGCGTGCCGATGCAGACCAGGCAGTCGTGCGCGTGCGAATGGTTTTTCTCGATGTAATGCACATCGTTGGTCGCGACCAGCTTCAGGCCGAACTCCTTCGACCACCGGATCAGATGCTGGTTGACCTTCGCCTGCTCCGGGATGCCGTGGTTTTGCAGCTCTAGGAAGAAATTCTCCGCGCCCAGCGTCTGCTTGAACCAGTCCACGGCGTCGCGCGCCTTGTCCAATTGATCTTTCATGATCAAATCGGGAATCTCGCTGGCGAGGCAGCCGGACAGCGCAATCAGCCCCTCGCTGTGCGCGGCTAGGATTTCCTTATCCAGCCGGGGCTTGTAATAATAGCCCTCCAGATGTGCGGCGGTGGTGAGGCGGATCAGGTTTTTATAGCCCGCCTCATCCTTGGCCAGCAGCCCGAGGTGATGGTATTTTTCACCGCCATTCAGTTTTTTTTCCAGCCGGCTGCCCGGGGCGATGTATGCCTCGAAACCGATGATCGGCTTGATGCCTTTGGCCCGCGCCGCCTGGTAAAATTCAATCACCCCGTGCATCGCGCCGTGGTCGGTGATGGCGAGCGCGGGAAACTTGAGGTCGCGCGCCCGGTCCATGAGTTTGTCCAGACGGCACGCCCCATCGAGCAGGGAATACTCGGTGTGCAAATGCAAATGAACAAAGTCCGCGTGCGACATGCCCCCAAGTTACCCTCGGGCGCGGAGCGCACGCAAGAAAGGGATATTCACATTGCGGGAAATTCCCGGCCTCGAAGCCCTGGTCCACTCTCTCCGTCCCTCCCCCCGCTCACGCTTTCGCGGGGTGAGGGGGAGGCCCTGCGCGAGAGCTTGACCTGCCTCATTCGGCGGGTGAAAGATGTTCATTTTAATCTCGATTCTGAAATTAAGATGGGGATGCAGCGGCGAGGCGCCGCAGCCTTCACTCCCTCTCTTCCATGAAATGGAGGAGAGGGCGGGGAGGGACTTGACCCGAAAGGTTGAGAGAGTCTGGCCCGCTTCGGGATTCAGTTTTAGCGGGGCGCAGCGGGCGACGGACGCTTGCGCCAGTAATTCGCCAGGAGCGAGCCGCTGACGTTCATCCATGGAATGAAAATGGCCGCCGCCAGCCCCACTGTGCCCAGCTTGCCCATCGCGCTGGCCAGACCAGACGCCATGCCCCCGTTTTGCAGGCCCACTTCGAATGCGATGCTGCGCGCGGAGTTCTTGTCCAAGCCGGAGGCGCGGCTCAGCCAGTAACCGAAGCCATAGCCCGCCGTGTTATGCAGCGCTGCCGCCAGGAACAGCAGGGCGCCAACCTGAAGCAGATGGTCTCGCCCCGAGGCAACCGTCACCGCCGTGACATACAGGATGCCCGCCATGGATAGGGCGGGCATGCGGCCGTCCAGCCCCGTCCATCGCTTCGCCAGCGCATGATACGCCGTGCCGATGACGGAGGCGCTCAGTAAAAACCCTCCCAATGCGATGGCCGTCCGCATGCCTTCCTCGCAATGCATTTGCAGCCATCCCCACCCGCCACCCGCCAAGCACAGCAGCCACCCGACGGCGATGGCGTTGATGGCTTGAACCCTCCGCCGGCCGCGGGGCGAGGCCTGCTTGAGATAGTCATGCAGCAGGGCGGCGCACACCGGGACGAGGACGATTTTGATGATTTCCGACATCATCTTTATAAAGCTGATTTCAACCAGCGTGCCGGCCAGCAGTTTCATCCACAGCGGCGTCAGCAGCGGCGCCAGCAGGGTTGTCACGGCGGTGACCGTGACCGAGAGGGCGAGATTGGATCGGGCGATGTAGGCCATCACGTTCGACGCCAGCCCGCTGGAACAGGAGCCGACCAGGATGATGCCGGCGGCAATCTCCGGCTCAAAATGAAACACCTTCGTCAGCGCCAGGCCCACCAGCGGCATGACCGTGAAATGACAGAGGATTCCAACAAAAACGCCGCGGGGCGATTTCATAACGCCCGCAAAGTCGCGCAGGCTCATCTGGGTTCCCATCCCGAACATCACCATCTGGATGGCGATCAGCAGAACCCATTTGTTCTTCATGTCGAAGTCGCCGACGTGAAGAAAGCTTGCCGGATAAATCATCGCCGCCGTAACCACCGCGATGATCCAGGCGGTGAACTGGTAGCCGCCATATCGTTTGGAGAAGCGCAGGCCGATAGCGGCCGCAACAGCCAGAAGAACGGCGAGGGGTTGCCAGGCTGGATTCATTTTTGAATTCAAAAAAAGCCGCCCGTCACAGCACCGCTGCCAGATAATCCACGGCAATCCCGGGGCTCGCTAGAATGGGCACGCGCCGATCCTCCGGCGCAAGCCCGTCCACCACCCGCGCCATCGAAGCCTGCGCCAGCACAATCACGTCCGTCTCCTGCGACAATTCCTTGAGAGCCGCCGCGACCATCGAGTCGTGCGCCGCCGCATCGCCCCGCATCAGGGCCTCAAAGGCTCCCTCGCACAGACGGGAGGTGAGCTGGATTTTCTTTCCGGCGATGTCCGCGCGGCGCTGGATCAGATCCGCCGTCGGCGTCAGCGTCGTCCGCAATGTGGCGACAACGCCAATCCTTGCGCCGAGGGCCACCGCCTTGTCCGCCATCGGCTGATCCACGCGCAACACCGGCACGCCGATCTGTTCCGCGCCCGCTTCCACCGCCGGGCCGATGGACGAGCAGGTGACCAGAATGTAATCCGCGCCTGCCAGCTCGGCGGACTTCAGGTAGCTCGCGACCCGGTGCGCGATGGTTGGCGTCAGGCTGCCGGCGGCGATAATGCCCTTTACCAGGCTGTCATCAGCGATATTGAAGACGTTCACGCCGGGAAGCTTATCTTTGCATAGCTGCGCAAACACCGGCACCAGCGTGGCTGAGGTGTGGACCAGGCCGAGGGTTTTTTGTTTCATGATTCTACAAGGGGCGCCGCACGGGCGCGCGGTTTTTTCGGTTGTTTCCGTCTCTCACCATCCCGAAATAGTTTTCCGCGCCGACCTGTCCGCCTTTGAACACCACTTCCAAACCGTCGGCAGGCGAGCCGGGGGCGAATGCGCGGCACAGCGGCGCGCCCGGCGTCAGCGGCGCAATCATTTCCAGGGCTTCCATGCCCAGCGCCCGCGCGGCAAAACTTGAGGTGTCGCCGCCGGCAATGCACAGGCGCCCCGCCTGGGATTGTTCCAGTGCGCCGCGCAGCACGCTGCCCAGAGCCGTCCCCAGAATGCGAGCGGTCTGTTTTTTTAGCGACGCGGCGATGCGTTGGTCCGCCCCGCGCCGAGTGGTGTGAACCACCACGCTGCGCCCGGCTTGCAGCAGCTTCGCCGCCGCCCTTGTCGCCCGCGTGATTTCTGCCCCCCGCGTCCCCGGGGTCGCAAGCGCCGCCGTATCGAGCGGCACTTCGGCAAATCCGTTTTTTAACGCCCACGCAATCTGCCCCCCGGTCACCGGCGAGCAGCTGCCCGACCCCGCTAGCAGTATTGCCGCCCGGCCCGGCCCAGGTATCTTTGAACTCCCCCGCTTCACTTGAACGTGCGTTCCAGTGCCGCCCGCAGAGCGGCTGGCCGTCAGCGCGGTTTCAATTCCGGACGAGCCGATGGAGAACAGCGGGCGGCGGCTGCGGGCAAGGCCTTCCAGCAGATGGCCGATGCAGGCGAGGTGTGCGTCCGTGAGTGCATCAAACAAAACCACACCCGGTTTTTCAGCAAGCAGCTGCTTCAACGCCCGCTGCGCTTCCTTCAAGGGCAGCGCCACCTTCAGAATATCGAACAGCGCGAGGGTCTTTTTCGTCTGCCTCGACAGATGCCGGCGCAAATCGGCTTCCCCCATCGGCGTGACCGGATGCCGGCTGATGGAGGGGTGCCGGTCGAGGCGGTGGATGGCCCCCGTGCTGCCAATGCCGTAACGTGCAAAGTGATTGCCGAAAACCGTGTAGCGCCCCAGCGCCGGGGCGGCGACGAGCAGCGGCACAAACGGGGCGTGAAAAATATCCGCGGCAATATCCATCACGCATCCCAGGTTGCCGAGGGCGGGAGAGGAGTCAAAGGTGGAGCAGATTTTGTAGTGGACGTGCCGGGCGCCGAGGGCGCGGAGCGCCACCAGGGCGGGACGGAGCTCCCGCGCCATCGCGGCCGGTGCCAGAGACCGCGTCCTGCCCGCGACCCCGACTGCTCCCAGGTTTTTGAATCGGGCGAGCTGCCCCCGGGTGGGCGGCTCAAAGAACAGGGCGGTGCGGATGCCGGCCGTGGTCAGCTGCTCCATCGCATCCGTGGAGCCGGTCAAATCATCGCCGTAGAAGGTTAGAAAAAGCCGGCTCATGCGCGAAATTTCAACCTTTTTTCCCAAACTTCTCCACCGAGATCTTCAGTTCGGGATACCGGGCGGCAGCTTGTTCCAGGGTGAGGCCTTCGACCGCCGCCTCCCACCATCGCTGCAGCGAGCGCACGCCTGCGGCCGGACCGCCGGGATGCGCCAGAATGCCGCCGCCGGCCATGTAGAGCAGATCCAGCGTCCGGGTGCGGCGATAGGTTTCTGGAGCCTGACCGCCCCATTGACCCGAGGAAACCACCGGCAGCACCGACATCCCCCCGAGCAGGGGCGCGCCGCATGCCTCGATCGAGCGCACGACCGAATCGTCGTCCTCCCAAAACTTATTGGCGATGCCGTTGACATGAATCTGGTCCACGCCCGCAAGCCTCCAGAGTTTTTGGTACGCGGTGAACTCCATGCCCAGTAGCGGGTGCCGGTTCAACATCCCCCAGCCGTTGCGATGGCCGTGAATGGCCAGTGCGCCCCGGTCACAGATTTTTTTCACGCCCGCCAGTCCAACGCTGTTCAGCGAAATCATCGCGCTGATTCCTCCCGAATTGACAATCTTGTCATAGTGCCGCTGCATCGCATCGAGCTCGTCGCTGATGTTGAAGGCGTACATCACTTTTTTGCCAGTGCGCTGCGCCTGATCCTCGAGCACGCGCTGGATCGCGTCCACCCGCTGGTCGAACGGCGAATGCGGCGGGTCGGCCATCAGCTCGTCATCCTTGATAAAATCAATGCCCGCCCCGGCCAAAACCTGGACCCGTTCCGCCGTCTGCTGCGGCGTCAGCCCAATGCTCGGCTTGATGATAGTGCCAAGGAGCGGGCGGCCTTCGACGCCCGTGAGTTTGCGGCAGCCGGCCACCCCGAATCGGGGGCCCTGGAAATGCCGGGCAAAGGACGGCGGCAGTTCCACATCCCTCAATTTAAGGCCTGAAAACTGCGACAGTTCATAGAGGTTGCCTTGGAGGGTCGAGACGAGAGCGGGCAAGTTAAGCCCCATATTGTCCACCGACCAGGAAACCACGATTTCCGCGCGTTGAAAGGGTCCCGCGCCGGGCCGGGCGCCGGGAAGCGCGGGTTGGGGGACGGATTCGAGCGGTGTGATTTTTTCTACTCGCGCGGCAAAGCGCTCTTTCAGCTCCTCGGTTTCGCCCGGAACAGCAACGAAAGTGCCCGAGGATTGTTCGCCGGCGAGCGCCGCCGCGGCGGCCTCCACAGCCAGAGGCGTTTCGATCCGATAAGTGGCAAAAATACGTTCCATGCTTGGGTTCCGTTGCGTGCGCGGCTTTCTTGTAGCGCATCTAGGGCGGAGGCGTCATCTAAAAAGCGCCGAAAGACCTTGGAAAAACGCCAGCCACGCCCCTGAGATTGCTTGTTGTCGTCAAAAAGCATAAAACTGCCGTCGCGCCATGACATCCGAACTGAAGCAGCCCGAGCCCAATTCGCCGCAGAGCAGAATGACCCCGCTTCTCAGCGCGCTGCTGTTCTTGGTTCTAATTGGCGTCGTCCGGGCGGAGCCGCCCGACTGGGAAAATGAACAGGTGCTTCACCTCCACACGGAGCCGCCCCGCTCCGCGCAGGTCCCCTTTGCGACCGTCGCGCAGGCATTGGAGGGCGACCCCGCCCGCTCGCCGTTTTATCTGTCGCTGAACGGCACCTGGAAATTTCACTGGGTCGGAAATCCGGGCGAACGGCCCGCCGATTTTTTCCAGACCCGCTTTGATGACGCTGCCTGGGCGGATATCGTTGTGCCGTCCAACTGGGAAATGAAAGGCTACGGCACGCCGATTTACCTGGGGTCCGGCTATCCGTTCCAGATGGATCCGCCGCGCGTGACCACCGCGCCGCCCACCAACTGGACGGCCTTTGCGCACCGCAACCCGGTCGGCTCGTACCGTCGCACGTTCGAGCGGCCCCAGGACTGGGAGGGGCGGCGGGTTTACCTGCATTTCGACGGCGTGGATAGCGCCTTTTATGTCTGGGTCAACGGGGTGCGCGTCGGCTTCAGCAAGGACAGCCGCACGCCGGCGGAATTCGACCTGACGGATTGGGTGCGGCCGGGAACCAACCAGATCGCCGTGGAAGTCTATCGCTGGTCGGATGGCAGTTATCTGGAAGACCAGGACATGTGGCGCATGAGCGGAATTTATCGCGGCGTTTATCTTTACTCCACCGCCGCCGCGCGCCTCCGGGATTTCACCATCCGGACCGAGTGGGATGCCGATTACCGCGACGCGACGCTTCAAATCAAGCCCGCGCTGGCGGCTCATGCCCTTTCCCTCTCGAATTGGACCGTGCGCGCCCAGCTGTTCGATGAAAAAAAACAGCCCGTTTTGTTTTTTACACCCCCTCCGCGCCCCTCTGCAGATGCAGGGAGGCAGCCCTCTGGAGCGATGCCAGATAGGGGTTTAGTCACGCTCCAGCACGACGCGGCGGAAATTTTGAATCCGGATTTCAGCGCCAAAATCCTGGATGACAGGATGCCCCAGCGCGGTGAACCCAAATTCGCCTGGCTTGAGGGGGCCGTCCGGGCTCCGGCTCCCTGGACAGCCGAAACTCCTCATCTTTATCAGCTCGTTCTGACATTGAATGACCCGAGTGGAAAAGTCATTGAAGCGGAAAGCTGTCCGGTCGGCTTCCGGGACGTTCGGATCTGTGAGGGTCAGCTGCTCGTCAACGGCCAGCCGGTGCGGCTCCGCGGCGTCAACCGGCACGAGATCGATCCCGACACCGGCCACGCGCTTTCAACCGCCCGCATGGAGCAGGACATCGCCCTGATGAAGCGGGCGAACATCAACGCCGTGCGCACCTGCCATTATCCCGACGACCCGCGCTGGTACGCGCTGTGCGATCGCTATGGCCTTTACGTTTTGGATGAGGCGAACCTCTGCACCCACGGCACCCGCGGGTATCTGGCGAACGATCCGCGCTGGACCGGCGCCTTTCTCGACCGGGCGCAGCGCATGGCCGAGCGCGACAAAAACCATCCCTGCGTCATCGGCTGGTCCCTGGGCAATGAATCCGGCTACGGCCCGAACTTTGCGGCCGTCTCCGGCTGGCTGCACGCCTTTGACCCCACCCGCCCGGTGCATTACGAGGGCGCCCAGGGGGCGATGCGGGATCCGGCGACGGTGGACATGATCGGCCGGTTTTATCCCCGCCTGACAACTGAGCCCTATGCCAAGCCGGAGGACCCCTGGAATCTGCGATGGGATAAGCTTCTGGAAATCGCCCAGCGCACGAATGATGGCCGCCCGGTGCTGGCGACGGAATACGCGCACGCGATGGGTAATGCCGTGGGTAATCTGCAGGAATATTGGAACGAAATTTATTCCAATCCCCGGATGATCGGCGGTTTCATCTGGGAATGGTGCGACCAGGGCCTCCGTAAACTGGCCCCCGACGGAACCGCGTTCATCGCTTTTGGAGGGGATTTCGGCGATGTGCCCAACCATGGAGGCTTTTGTATCAAGGGATTGGTCAGCGCGGATCGCGAACCTTACCCGAAGTATTGGGAGGTGAAAAAAGTGTATCAGCCCGTCGCAATCGAATTGGCAAGCGTGAAGGCGGGAACTGTTGCGGTTAAAATCATCAACCGCCATTCGTTTATCAACCTCAACGAATATGACCTGCGCTGGACCGTCACCCGAAACGGCCTGCCCTGGCAGGACGGACAAGCGAGCCCAATCGACTGCGCCCCGGGCGCCTCCTGCGTGCTCCCCATCGGGCTGGCAGATTTCCCTGAAGAGGCGGACCTGTATCTGCGGGTCAGTTTCCATACCCGAACGGATTCGTCCTGGTCCAAAGCGGGTCAAGAAATCGCCTGGCAGCAGTTGGCCATTCATACAGGCCGTCCACCCCAAAACCTGCCGGCGCCGATTCAGGAAATGCCCGCGTTGAAATGGCGCGAAACAGGGAAAGGCGTGGTTTTGAGCGGAACAAATTTCTCGCTCTCGTTCAATCGCGCGTCGGGCACCCTCGTTTCCCTGGTCTGGGGCGGGCGCGAAATGCTGGCCTCGAACGCAGGCGCTGGACCGGTGCTGCAGCTGTTCCGCGCGCCTACGGACAACGACAAGGGTTTTGGCAAATGGCTCGCCCGCGACTGGCGGGCGGCCGGACTCACCAACCTGGTCCCCGAAGTGGACTCGTTTGATATCCAGTCCGCCGCCTCCAACACCGTGCGCATCACCGTCGTCACCACCAGCCGCGCGACCGGGGGCGGGTGCCGGTTGAAAACCCTATGGACGATCCGCGGCGATGGCTCGGTGGATATGGACAATGACTTTCAACCGTTTGGCAATCTGCCGCCGCTGCCACGCGTTGGAATCGTCCTGCAACTCGCGCCCGGCCTGGAGAATCTCCGCTGGCGGGGACGCGGGCCCTGGGAGAATTATTCCGACCGGAAAGCGGGCGCCGATTTGGCGGTTTGGCATGACACGGTGGACGCGCAATATATCCCCTATGAGCGGCCGCAGGAGACCGGCAATAAAGAGGACGTCCGCTGGCTGGAACTGACAGACGCAAACGGGAAAGGCATCAGGATTTCAGCGACGGAATCGCCCGTCTCATTTTCGGCGCTGCACTACACGGCTGCGGATTTGGCCTCCGCGCGTCATCGTTTTGAATTGCGCCCGCGCCCGGAAATCATTCTATCGATTGATGCTAGGATGAGCGGTCTCGGCAACAGCAGCTGCGGCCCCGGGGTATTGGAGCGTTACTCCGTTTCACCGTCACAGCCTTATCGCCAGCACCTGCGTTTTCAGCCCTGCCCGATCCGATAGGCAGAATCGCCGGCGGTTAAAACAGCGGATTCAGAAAGTCTGGCCGGGATCCTCCTAGGGCTTTGGGGCTGATCAGGGAATCGAAAAAGTTTCCGCTGCGCAATCCCACCAGCAGCGCCATCCCGCCCAAATCAGCCACCGTCTTCACGTTCTTCATCACGCAATTCTCGAGGCCGATCACCTGCTCCCGCTGCTGGGACGGATCTTGGAGGTCGATGAACCGCAACCGGCCGATGGACACGTTCAGCTCGTCAATTCCCTCGAACTTCATCCCTGTTCGGGCGGTGAAGGACGGGTTTTTGGCGCCGCCAGTTTTTTCCGGGGGAAGCGATCTGAAGGAAAAGAGGTTGGTCTCGCCGGCTTGGTTTCTGACGATGTCCAGCTCCGCCAGATTGAAGCGCAGGAGGCGGAGGTGCAGCTTACCCCGGGCAAGTGCGGCGCGGTCATACTCCACGTGGATTTCGCGGATGTCCAGGAAGGGTGTGCCGCCAAAGCCGGGCGGATTAAAGACTTTAAAATCCCTGAGGGTGAGAGTGGGCCGGATGAGCCCAAGTGTGAATTGCCCGATTTCCGCGTCCAGGCCGGTTTGCGTGCGGATCCGGTGTTGAAGGGTAAGGCGCAGGATCGGGTCCAGCGCCAGAAGGAAAAGGACGATGAGTGCCGCTACCAGCAACAGCAGCCGGAAGACCCATTTTAAAATAAATTTCATTGCGGTTGGAATAGGCTGGCGCTCACAGCGCCAGGTCTTCAGGTCGGACTTCCAGGCATTCATCCTGATCTTCCCAGAGGAGGGTGGGATACAGCTGGAGCAGTTGGGGGGCGAGTTCGCGGCCCGCGCGGGCGAGCAGTTGTTCCGCCTGCTTCGCCGCGTTTTCAAAAGCGGCGTCGTAATCGCCCGCGCCGCGCCGCTGCCGGTCATCCCAATGCGCCACGGCATGGACGGGTTCATATTCCTGCGCCCACGCACCGACCTCGGCGCGGACGTCCTCGGGGATCTCCTCAAAGGGCACGAGTGTTTCGCTGCAATGATGGCAAATCAGGCCCGATTCGCGCACCTCGCGCGTGAGCAGCGGCAGAAACGGCGCGCGGCAGCAGGGCGATTCCCCATAGCCCGCCGGCGGCGTGGCCAGCCGCTTGAACCAGATCTGCCTGTCATGCGCCAATTGGGCCCCGAGACGGTAGGCGCCGATCAGCGGATGTGAGATGCGCCAGGCGCGGCCTTCGAACTGGCCGAGAGTTTGCGCCAGCCAGCGCGCGAGCGTGAGGTCGTCCCAGCCCTGAAACGCCCGGGCGTATTCTTTCCAGAGCCGGTCGAGCGGCGATTCTGATTCAAATGCCATCGGCAGAGGATAGGGAAAGTTTGCTCAAAGAAAAAGGATTTCAGGAGACGGGATTGTCGGTTCCCCCGTCTTTCCGTAAGTGGCAGGGTCCCGGAGTGGGATCCAAGTCCGTCCACTTTTTGTTGCATATGCAACAAAAAGTGGAACGGCCACTCGCTTGCTTGCAGTGGCTTCGGGATGCTCTGCGAGAGCAAAATCAGGAATGAGATGGCGTTTTAGATCCGTCGGGGACGGCCGTCGGGGACGGTGCGGATGGCGGCTTTATAGGCGGCGCCAGCGCAGCAGCCGCAGCGCGTTGCCAATCACGATCAGGTCGGACAGGCCCATGGCCGCCGCGCAAAATACCGGGCTGATGAAGCCCATGGCTGCCAGGGGCACGCCGAGCGCATTATAAAAAAACGCCCAAAACAGATTCTGCCGGATCGTCCGCAACGTCGCCTGGGCCAGCCCCAGCGCCTCCGGCACAGCCTCGATCCCCGATTTTAACAGGAGGATGTCGGCCGCCTCGCGGGCCACATCGCTCGCGCGGCTCACGGCAATCCCGAGGTCGGCCTGCGTGAGCGCCGGCCCGTCGTTGATGCCGTCGCCCACAAACGCCACGCGCTGGCCCTGCGCCTGAAGTTGTTTCACGAACTCGGCCTTCTGCTCCGGGCGCACGCCGGCAAAGACGTTCTCCGCTGCGATGCCGACCTCGGTGGCGATGCTCGCCGCCGTCAATGCATGGTCTCCGGTGAGTAAATAAATTTTCAATCCCTGGCGCTGGAGTTCCTCGACCACGCTCCGCGCATTCGCTTTCAACGCATCGCGCACCGCAAACAGCCCAAGCAAATTTTGCTCGGACGCCAGCCCCGCCAGCGTCGCGCCTTGTCCCGACCAGTGGGCGATGAATTTTTCGCCCGGCTCCAGGTCCACGCCGGAGTTCTTGAGCCAGTCGAGGGAGCCCAGGCGGACCAGCCGGGCTGAAAGTCTGCCTTCCACGCCCGCTCCGGGAATCTCTTTCCAATTGGAAACCTCCGGCGGATTCAGGGAGAGTTCTGCAATCGCCCGGCTAATTGGGTGGGCGGAATGCCGAGCGAGCGACGCGGCGATGATTTTTTCTTCGTCGGCGACCATGTTAGTAAGCTCCTCTTCCTGTCTGCTCCGTCTGGACCAGGTCTCCGCCACCTCCGGTTTGCCGCTCGTCAACGTCCCCGTCTTGTCAAAGATGACCGCAGTCACGGTGCCCGCTTTTTCCAGCGCCACACCATCCCGGATCAGGATGCCCCGGCGCGCGGCCGCGTTGGCGCTCGCCATGATGGCGGCGGGCGTGGCCAGACCCATGGCGCACGGACACGCGATAATCAAAACCGCCGTCGCAATGATGAAGGAAGCCGCAGAGCCGATCGGCAGCGGCGTGTGCCAGAGATAGGGCGCGAGTCCATCGTGAAGGTACTTCATTATTTCCGGCGCAAGGCTCCACGCCAGTCCAGCAAACCCGGCGACGGCGACGATGACGGGGACGAAGACGCTGCTGACGCGGTCGCCGAGGCGTTGAAGGTGGGCGCGGCTCGTCTGGGCGCGTTGCACGGCGGCGATGATGTGGGCGAGAGCGGTGCTGTCGCCGGTGGCGGTGACGCGCAGGATGAGTCTCCCATTGAGGTTGATCGTTCCGGCAAACAGGTCGCTGCCGGGTTTTTTATCCACGGGAATGGATTCGCCGGTAAGCATCGACTCATCCACGGCGGCTTCGCCCGTGAGCACCACGCCATCTATCGGCACGCGGTCGCCAGGCCGGAGCGCGATGCAGTCGCCGGTTTTTAGTTGCGCGACGGGAACTTCCTCCTCGGTGGTGGCCGCCGGCGCGAGGAGGCTTTGAATTCCGTCCCGCAGAAGAGAATGCCCCTCCACAGGTCGATGGCCCCGAGATGAAACAATCCGGCGGGCCGTCTGCGGCGCCAGATTCAGGAGGGATTTCAGGGCGCCGCCCGCCTGGTCGCTCGCTCGCGCCTCCAGCCAGTGGCCGGCGCTGATGAGCGACAGGATGGACGCCGCTTCCATGAAATAAACGTGTCCGCCCGCGCCGCTGAACAAGACCCAGCCGCTGTAGCCGAAGGCTGTCGAGGAGCCGAGCGCCACGAGCGTGTCCATGTTGGAGTGGCCGGCCTTGAGTTGCCTCCAGGCGCCGCGATAGAAGGGCGCGCCGCAAAATAACTGCACGACTCCGCCCAGAGCAAAGGCGAGCCATTGAAACCAGGGCGTCATCGCCAGCCCTAGCATCCACTCCCCAATCATCAGGGTGACGGTGGCGGCGAGTCCGAACCCGAGACGGATCTGCCAGTCCGCTTGTCCGGGCGCGGAAGATTCGCCGGCGCCGGGGAGAAGTGGTTCCGCTTCAAAGCCGGCTTTTTGGACGGCGGCGATGACGGCCGCGTTGTTTTTTAGTGTGCCAGGCTTCCAGTGGACGGCGGCGGTATTCTTTCCGATGGAAACCACGGCATGGCGGACGCCGGGTGTGTTTTGAATCGCTTCGGCGACATGGCGGGCGCAATTCTGGCAGGTCATGCCCTGGATCCGGAGTTCTGTCGTGGAGGAATCGTCGGGTGCGGTGGCGGGGATGTTTGGCGAATGACCCATTTTATCTTGTTGGGAAAAGGTATCAGCCGCGGCCGGTTTGTCGAATGGCGGCTTGAAAAACGCCGGAGGGCCTGACGTATTGCCGCCGTCATTTAAGACGTCCACAAGGGCGCTTTTGTTGCCTGTGAGTCCCGGCGCCATTATCAGATGAGCTTGCGTTGCGAGGTGGCGTTGGCAAACTGCGCGCATCGAATCGCACCGCACATCTTGGATTCCGCACCCATCCACCCTCTGGGCCTTGTTTGCTCTAGCGGTGGTCTGGTTTTCCCTCTTCTTTCAGTTAGGCCGTCTGCCCCTGCTTCAGCCGGACGAGGGCCGCAATGCGGAGGTTGCACGCGAAATGAAGGAGTCCGGGGCTTGGCTGTCGCCGTCCTACAACGGCATCGCCTACCTAGACAAGCCGGCTTTTTATTTTAAGGCGGTGGCGCTCTCGCTGGCCGCTCTGGGGAACACGGAAACAGCGGCGCGCCTGCCCTCGGCGGTGTTCGGATTGGCGCTGCTGGCGCTGGCGTATGGATTTGTCCGGCGCGCTCATGGCGCAAGGTGCGGAGTGATGGCGGTCATCATCATCGCCACCCTGCCGCTGTATGTGGTGCTTTCCCGGACGGTAATCTTTGACATCGCTTTGGCATTTTTTGTGTCGGGGGCGATTTTTGCCGGGTATCGGGCGGAAGAAAGCGAGGGGAAATCGCGGCGCCGCTGGTATCTGTTTGGGGCGCTGGCGGCGGGCTTCGCCACGCTAGTGAAGGGGCCGGTGGGTTTTATCATCCCCATTCTCGTGTTGCTGGTGTTCCACCGGGTCGAGGGCCGGCGCGGCGCCTGGAAACGCTTGCTGTCTCCCCTGAACCTGGTGGTATTTCTGGGGGTGACCTTGCCGTGGTTCATTGGGCTCTCCCTGCAGCATCCTGATTTCCCCTATTACGGGCTGGTCGAGGAATCCTTTCACCGGTTCACCACCACCACCTTTCATCGCACTCAGCCGTTTTATTTCTACGCCCTGATTGTCGCCGGGCTATTTCTGCCTTGGAGCTTTCTTCTGCCGGAAGCGGGTGTCGCGGCGTGGAAAAACAGAGCCTCGATGTCTTCCGCAGACCGGCTGTGCCTGGTCTGGGCGGTGGTGGTGGTGGTTTTCTTCTCGCTCTCCAAATCGAAACTGCCCGGGTATATTTTGACCGCGACGGTGGCCTCCGGAATATTGCTGGCCCGGCTCTTTGAGCGGGCGCAGGCGAATCCGGGCGGGAAAGCCTCCCGTATCGTCGGTCGCGCAGCCATTACGCTCTCGGTCCTGTGTCTGGCCGTGGCGGTGGGAGCGCTGGTTCTGTCATCTCGGATGGGGTCGCTGGCCAAGCCGATGGGCCTGTCGGTGGGGAGCGCCGAAGAGTTGGGCCGCCATTTTTTGGCGCCGATTTTCCTTCTTCTGGCGTTCTCGGCGCTGGGGTGGTTCGCGCGTTTTCGGTGCCGGGCCGGTCGGGTGTTTGTTGCCTTCGCGCTATTTCCGCTCCTGCTGTTCACAGTGAATGTCGGGGTGATGGAAATTGTTTTTAACGTCAAATCGGCCCGGCAGATGGCGCAGCAGATTCCGGCGCTGCCGCCCGAAACCCGGCTGGCATTTCTGGAATGTTTTCCCAGCGGGCTGCCGTTTTATCTCAATCGCACCGCCACGCTCTTCACGAAGGATGGCTCCGAAATCACCAGCGCTAGCAATTACATCCTGTTTCGCCTGAAGCACGAGCCCGCCTGGCCGGCGTCTCTGGTCCCTTCCACGAATTTTGACCAGTGGATCTCCCAGCGCAGCGCCCCAGTCTATCTGGTCGCCCGCGATAAAAACCGGGCCCGGCTGGCGGCAATTCCCGGCGTCCTTCCCGCCGATATTCAACCCCTGACGCCGCCTTACCTCGGCGTGCTTTTAACGGCCCCCTGATTATTTCATGTGCGGGATCTGCGGCATCGTCAGTGTATCGGGAGAGCGTCCGGCGGAATCCGTAAGGTTGCGCGTGGCGGCCATGCTGCAGGCGCTGTTGCACCGGGGCCCCGATGACGCGGGCCTGAACGTCTCCGCGTCGGCCGTGCTGGGGGCGACCCGGCTGGCAATTCGCGGCGGTGCGGACGGGCGCCAGCCGATGGTGGACGCGGCCAGCGGTGTGGTGGTGGTCTGCAACGGGGAGATCGACAACCATCAGGAATTGCGCCAGTGGCTGGCGGATCGCGGCCGGCCGGTGCAGCAGGCCACCGATGTGGCGGTGATTCCGGGACTGTATCTCGAGCTCGGCGCCGCGTTCGCGGAAAAGCTGGTAGGCGCCTTTGCTGTCGCGGTCTGGGACCCGCGCGGACACCGGCTGACGCTGGTGCGCGACCGCGCGGGCGAGCGGCCGCTCTTTTTCAGCCAGACCGGCGCTAGTTTCGTTTTTGCCACGGAGCTGGCCAGCTTGGTTTCCCAGTGCAAGCTGTCAGTGACCTTCGACCCTGCGGCCTTGCATCACTACCTTCAATTCGGATTGTTTGCCTCGCCGTCTTCCCCGTTCTCGAATATCCAAAAGGTCCCGCCTGGCGGCCGAGTTGAGATCGATGCGCGCGGCATCCGGCATTCAACCTATTGGCGCTGGAACAATGTCGAGGCGATGAAACAAAAACCATCGCTGGAACGATTCGATGAAGTATTTCGCGCCGCCGTTCGCCGGCAAACCGACGTGGATGTGGACTTCGGACTGTTCTTAAGCGGCGGTCTGGATTCATCGCTGATCTCCGCCGTCACGCGCTCGCTGTATCCAAAACGTCCGCTGAAGGCATACACCCTGCGGTTCAAGGTGGAGTCGTTTGATGAGGGGGATTTCGCCGAAACTGTTGCCACCTCTTTAAAACTGGAGCCGGTGCCGGTCTGGGTGGCGCCGGAAGACTTGCCCGGGGCATTATCGCTGCTGATCCGGACAGTCGGGGAGCCGCTCGCCGACCCGGCCTGGCTGCCCGCGGCCCTGCTGGCGCGCCGGGCCGCCGAGGACGTGCCGATGGCGCTGGTGGGTGAGGGGGCGGATGAATTGTTTGGCGGGTATCCCACCTACATTGGCGCCGGGCTGGCGGAACGGTTTGCGCATCTGCCCGCATGGCTGCGCAATCTCCTCCGGCGCGGCGTCGAGTCGCTGCCCGTCAGCGACAAAAAGATGACCGTTTCCTTTCTGTTGAAGCGGTTCGTCCAGGGCGCGGAATTGGGCGGCATGACCCGCCATGAATTATGGATGTCCCAGATTCCGCCGCCGATCCTCCGGCGTCTGGGGGTTCCATTGGTTCCGTCGCGGGCGGAGGACGCCGGTCCCGGTCTGCTGCTGGACCGGGTGCAGCGCTGGGACCTGGAAAGTTTTCTGGCCGAGGGTCTGCTTACCAAGGCCGACCGTGCCAGCATGAGTTCCGCGCTGGAGCTGCGCGCGCCGTTTTTGGATCAATCGGTCATGGCGTTTGCCGCCGGACTGCCTGCCGGGGAGCGGGTGCGTCATTTTTCCACCAAGATTTTTTTAAAGCGGTACGCCCTGCGTTATCTGCCCCGATCCATTGTGCACCGGCGCAAGCGCGGGTTGTCCGTTCCAATCGGCCGCTGGTTGCGCGGGCCGTTGCGGGAGTGGGCGGCGGCCGCTTTATCCAATCCCCGGCTCGCGCAGGCCGGCGTGCGCCCGGGAGCCGCCCTGGAATTGTTCTCGGAACATGAGCGGCAGCAGGCCGATCACGCGCGGGCGCTATGGACCTTGATTGTGTTGAGCGAATGGCTGGACTGGGTGGCGGCCGAAACCGCCGGCACCGCAGAAAAGACCCCTTAAACTGGAGACCCCTCAAACGGGCGCGGGTGGATCACCCCGCCGAGTCGAGTGATCCGGGAGGTCGGATGCGAATTGAGCGGACTCACGCAAAGCTGGGCACGCCGATGTCGGTCATCAGCAGCAGACCGGGGGGCGCTTTCAAGATGCGCGGTGCGGCATTGACCACGGCGGAAACGGTCGCTGAATCGCCCGCAACTCCGGTGCTGATGGTCATATTCAGGGCAGGTTCGCCCTCGATCTGGCAGCTGTCATGCGGGTTGGGCGCGTCGAGATACATCTTCAAATCCAGGGTGATGACGATTTTCCCCGCCACCATCACTTCCCCGCGCTGATGCAGGCCGCAGGTCTGGCCGGTTTTGACCGAAACGTGGGGGGTGGTGATGTCGTGATCCGCCACCATGGCCTTGCAGGTTTCGGTGAGGCGATCAATTTTCCAGCCGAGGCAGTGGGCGATCAGGGCGGCGGACTCCTTCAGGCCGGCGTGACCGGCTTTGCCCTCGGAAAACAACTTTTCAAACTCGGCCGGGGGCAGGCCGCTGCCGATCTTCTTCTGCAGCGGACCGCGGCGGGTGGCGGCATTGACGACCCGCTGGACATGGACGGCCTGGACCGAGCGGCAGACGCCGGTCAGACATACCGGCAGGACATCCATAACGAAGCCCGGGTTCACGCCGGTGCCGAGCACGCGGGCGCCGAACTGTTTGCAGGTGGCGTCCAGATGGGCTGCCGCCGCCGGGTCGCGCAGCGCCGGGAACAGCAGTTCCTCGCAGGAGGAGACCACGCTGATGCCGTGGCGGGCCATCGGCTCAATCTGGTCGCAGGCCGCCCGGATTTTTGAGACCGAGGTGTGAAAGATCACCTCGGGCTTGCCGGCGGCGGCCAGCAATTCGTCCAGCGAGCGGTGGACTTTCGCTCCGGCCAGTCCGGGGAGGCCGGTCAGGTCGGCGAGGGATTTGCCAATCTTGGCGGGGTCGATGTCGATGCCGCCGATGATTTCCACCCAGGGTTTGGTGGCGGCGAGCTTGAGGGTTTCGATGCCGATGGGGCCGAGTCCAAATTGCGCGACTTTTATTTTTTTCATAAAGCGGGTTTTGATAGTGCTAAAACCGGTCTGGGGGAATCAATGCCCGTGAGCGACTCTTTTGTCATATAACGGGCGTCGGGCGCGCAGGCCGCTTTGCGGGGCGGGCTTCATTTCAGCGGGATGTAGCAGACGTTGTTGGTGAGCATCATCAGGATAAAAATCAGGCAGGTGATCATTGGGCCAGGCCAGACGCTGCCGGTCAGACGGAAAAGGGCGCGGTGGAAATAGGGCAGCACAAACATCATCGGCACCACTCCGAGCAGCAGGTTGACGTAAAGCCAGCCGTCCGTCCAAAACACGGTGCCATGGCGCGCGAGCTGTGAATACTGGATCAGCAGGATGAGCAGCAGTCCGAGGGAATTGCCGAGGCCGTGGATGAGCAGGTTCGCCCATTCCGGCTGATCGGCGAAACGGCCGGCCGTGTTCACGCGGATGGAATTAGCCAGATAGAAAATGAAGAAGAGCGGCAGGTATTCCAGCGCCACCAGCAGCATCTTGGCCGGGAATGCCACCGAGGCCGCGACAAACAGGAATCGCATGTCCGTGTGAAACAGCCAGTGACTGGCGAACACCAGCGCATAGAACCCCCCGAGGACCGAGAGGGCCAGCAAAAGAGATCGCGCGAGATTTCCGGCGTTGGTGGTGATGCCTCCGATAGCGGGGGAGGCGCCGTTCTTTTTGACAGACAGCCGATGATGCAAACAAAAGAGCAGGAGTCCCAGCAGGCCGTTGACCACGGCCCAGAGCAGGATGGCGTTGTTGATGCGCTGGGGGAACCACCAGGTCTGCTGCGCGGCGCTGGCTGCAGGAAACCAGATGCGGGTCTGTTCCGCCAGCGGGATGAAGAGGAAGCAGGCGATGACGGCGGACAGCGTAAAGAAGAACCAGAAAAGAATCCGGCCGCGGCCCTGGGGTCTGGGTTGCGGGGCTGGCACGGGTTTTGCCAGTGGTTGAAAAAAACTCAACCGCAGCAAAAGAGCGGTGAAAGGAACGATGAACAGCATGGCTCCAATCAGGGCCACGAGCGTGAAGAGTTCCTTGAGTCCCCATGTCTGATTGGTCGGCGAAAGGTCCACCGGAAGCTGGAATGCATCGTTGAAAAATCCCGTAAGGTGGGCCACAAATTCGCGGTCATACGGCAGGACCGGATGGATGTTGGAGGTGTTGTGAACAATGCGGAGCGTTCGCTTCGCCGGGTCGCCATATTTTTTACCGGGCTCTACCGTGGATATTTTTTCAGCATCGGGCAGGGCTGAATTTACCAGGCAGAGGGATTCGGCGGCGGTGCGCATATCGGCATTGCCGTTCCGGGTGCGGAAGGCGCCTTCATCCCAAAGGGCGTAGTCCATGCCTACGTTGGCGTCCACGGTATCCAGAACCGAGTTGGACATAGTCAGGACATAGCCGCCCACAAAAATGGCGGAGAGTTTATTTTCGGCGCGGGCTTTGGCCGTTTCCTGGGCCGTGATGGTGCGGCCCGCCTCAGAATCCAGCCGCTGGGCGGCCCTCAGCGCCCGGGCCTGTCGCGCGCCAAAGAGGGAGGCGGATTGCAGTACGGCATTGCCCCCGGCGGAGTACCCCGCAGCGCCGATGCGCGCTTTATCCACAAAATCGAATTGCGTGGAGGCGCAGACCTGTTCGACCACCGGAACCACGCCGTAGCCTTCCTTGGAGGCGGAGCGCCGTTGCTGGGTGGAACTGGAGGCGCCCTGATTGTAGGGATCGATCACAATCACGACTATCCCGCGCCGTGCCAGTTCGATGGAGAAGCTGCCCATCGTTTCCTTGCTTCGCTCAAACCCCGGGCAGACCACGACCAGCGGCGCGGGATTCGATGCCGTCGCGGTTTTGGGCCTGAACAGGTCTGCCGCAATCCATTGGCCATTGTCGGTGAAAAAAGTCAGCCCGGTGATTTTAACCTCCCCCAAGTCTGTCTGCACCAGGTGCGCGCCCCAGCCGCCGAGCAGCACCAGCGTCAACGCCAGGGCAATTCCCCGTAAGGGGTGGCGGGATTTTACATGGGTGCTGGAATTAGTCATCGTCCTGAATGGGGCTACACGGTCTGGGAGAGGATACTGCTTTGCTGGTCTGTCCAGACAGACCAAAGCTTGGTTTTAGTGTTATATAACGCGACGCGTTCTTGCTGTGCGCCGGCGGATCAGGTTAGCCTCCGCATATGGTGAAAACCACCGCCTGCCGTTTTTGCGCCCTGCTGGGGCTGGGGCTGCTATTAGGGCTGGAATCGGATTTTTTTTGCCAGCGCAGCCTGGCCGGCCCGTGGTTTTATCGAGGCTGGCAGGCGGATGATGGTCTCCCGGGAGACAATGTCACCGGAGTGACACAGACGGAAGATGGCTATCTTTGGATTGCGACCCAGACCGGATTAGCGCGGTTTGACGGTATTCGTTTTGAGAACATCAAGATGCCCTTGGGCCGTGCGCATCCCATCATCCGCGCCCTGCTGCAGGACGATTCCGGGCGGCTTTGGCTGGCGGAGGAAGGGGGGGTTCTGGTTCGTCTGCTGGGCGGCAAGCCGCTCTCGCTGTCATCGCGGGACGGTCTTTCGCGCGCGCAGCCGCTGGAGATGGCGCAGGACGTCACCGGGGCGGTCTGGCTTTCCAGCGGGGATGGCTCGGTCAGTCGGGTCTCTGGGGAAACAGTCAGGCGATTTACCGCTGCAGAGGGATTGCCGGAGGGCGGGGCCTGCTGCCTTGCGCGCGATTCCCAGAAGCAACTTTGGTTTGCCAAGGCCGGACAGGTGGGGATTTTTCGCGAGGGCCAATTCCAGACGCTGCTCACGCTGCCGGAACGCTCCATCCATTTGCAGGCCCGGCGAGCGGGGGGCGTGTGGATCTGTGCGGGGGACCGGCTCATGTATTATCTGCCCGAGGGTTTGCGGGTGGATGTGGCCACGCTGCCGCCGGACACGACGCCGGTGCGTCCCACGGCCTTGTTTGAGGACGCAGACGGCGCGGTATGGGTGGGCACGATCGCCGGGGGACTGTTCCGCTGTGAGGGCTCAAATGTTACCCGGATTGAGACGTCGCATCGCCGCATCCGCACGGTCACACAGGACAGTGAGGGCAACATCTGGGTTGGCACGGATGGCGGCGGGCTGAACCGGCTGCGCCGGCAGGTGGTGGAAATCCAGGGCAAGGATGCCGGGCTGCCGTTCGACACCGTGCGCTCCGCGTGCGAGGACGCCGCAGGAAATATATGGGTGGTGACCCAGAATGGCGATGTGGTGAACAATACGGGCGGCTCTTGGAAAACCATTTCAGCCAGTGACACCTGGCCGGGAGGGCTGGCGACCTGTGTGGCCTGTGATCGCGACGGGGTGGTCTGGATTGGGACTTTCAGCCACGGTTTGTGCCGATGGCAGGAGGGAAAGCTCGCCCTGCTGCGGCGGGCGGCGGGGCTGGCGCAGGTGAGCATCCGTTCGCTCTTTGTGGACAGCCGGGAAAATCTTTGGATCGCCTTTTCGCAGGGGGATGTTCTCCAGCGTTTCAGCCAGGGTCAATTTCGCAATTACGACCTGCCTCCGGATAGCCGCCCCATTCGGGCGTTCACGGAAGATGCCCGGGGGGATGTCTGGATGGCGAACCTCGACATGCAGTTGCTGCGCGTGGAGGGCGACCGGGTGGTGGATGAAACAGATAAGACGACCGAGACGCGGCACCCCATTCGCTGTCTTGCGGCGACGCCGGATGGCGCTCTCTGGATTGGCTATTCCTCCGCCGGACTGGGGCGGCTCAAGGACGGTCACTTTGAAATCATCGGCCGGGATGAGGGATTGAAGGACGATAGCATCTGCTCGCTGATGCCGGATAGCAAGGGCTCAATGTGGTTTGGCTCGGATCACGGAATTTTTAGGGCGGGCCTCCCGGATCTGCTGGCTGCCGGCGCGGGCCAGGAAGTATCCGTGCCCTGCATCGGTTATGGGCGCGACGAGGCGCTGCCAAGTTTGCAGGGGTATTATGGGTATGCGCCGGGCGCGACCCGCACGCGGGACGGGCGCATCCTCATTCCCACTCACTCAGGTCTAGCGATTGTGCATCCGGATCAAATTCGGGCAAATCTTATCCCGCCGCCGGTGACGATTGCGCAGGTGGAGCTCGACGGCCAAGCAATCCAGGTCGGCGCGCCGGGCCGGAAAGCCGTGATCCATCCGGAGCACCGGAAAATCGAGGTGGCCTTCACGGCCCCCAGCTTCATTGAGCCGGAAAAAGTTCGTTTTCGTTATCAGCTCGAAGGCTGGGACGAAGACTGGGTGGAAGTGGATAATGAGCGGCTAGCCACTTACTCACGCCTGCCGGCGGGCGACTATTGCTTTCGGGTCTTTGCGGGCAACAGCGATGGTCTGTGGAATGCCGCCGGCGCGGAATTTAGGTTCGAGGTGGCTCCTTTTTTTTGGAATTCCTGGTGGTTTCGCGCCGGGATAACCGCCGTGCTGGTGGGGATTATTTTTGCCGCAGTCCGCTTCGTGGCCGTCCGGCGGCTGCGTGTAAAAGTGGCGCGGTTGGAAAAGGAGAATGCCGTTCAGAAGGAGCGCGCCCGGATTGCGCGTGACATCCATGATGATCTCGGGGCGCGCCTGACGCAGATTTCACTGCTCACGGAGATCACCCAGCAGGCTATCGCCGAGCCCGCCGTCACCGGCAACCATATTAACCAGATTGCCGGGCTCTCCCGGCAGGGCATCAAGTCCCTAGACGAGATCGTCTGGGCTGTGAACCCTCGCAATGACACCCTCGCTGATCTGCTGGACTATGCGGGGCAGTATGCGCTGGATTTCCTCCGGGCCGCCGGGGTGCGCTGCCGGATTGATTTCCCGGCAGCCCCGCCGGTGCGCGAGCTTTCCGGCGAGGTGCGCCACGGGTTGTTCCTGGCCGTGAAAGAGGCGCTCAATAACATCGTCAAGCACGCGCACGCCACGGAGGTTTCCCTGCAGGCCGCCGTGGATGAGAAAGGGCTGCGGTGGGAAATTTCCGATAACGGTCGCGGATTTGAGATGTCGCCGGACAACGCACTGGCCGATGGGCTCCGAAATATACAGAAGCGCCTGGCCGAGATGGGGGGGCGGTGCGAGATCATCAGCCGCGTCGGCGGGGGCACGCGGGTGCGGCTGGAGATTTACTGGCAAGGGCAGCGGCCGGGTTAGTCCCGGGCGCCCTTTTTTAACCTGAATTCCGAAACTGGCTCTCGCCACTTATGGTAGAGGATAGCGCGCTGCGCTGTCCCCGCCCGCGCCGAGCAGGCGGAACAAAAGGCTCCTCTCCCTAGCGCTCCCCGCTCGAGTTTTCGCGGGGCGAGAGGGCGGCCTGCGCGGGATCGAAGTTCGGGTTTAAGATAAGTTTGTCGCATTGCCATCGTTCGGCGGGTGGGAGATGCTGGGGCTGCCATGAACAAAAAGCGGATCAAGGTGTCGCTGGTGGATGACGATGCGGGGACGCGGGAGAAGCTCAAAGCCATCCTGAACGCCTCGTCCACGCTTGCGTGCTGGCACACCTACGGCAGCGGCGAGGAGGCGGTGCGCGAGATTCCCAAGGACCCGCCCGAGGTGGTGCTCATGGATATTAATCTTCCGGGCATCAACGGCATTGAATGCGTGGCGCAGTTGAAGCCGAAGCTGCCGAAACTTCAGATTCTCATGCTGACCACTTACGAGGACAGCAAGCTGATTTTTGATTCGCTGCGCTCCGGCGCTTCCGGCTATCTGCTCAAGAATATGCCGCCGCAGGAGGTTGTGCAGGCGGTGGAGCAGGTGAGCGTCGGGGGCTCGCCCATGTCCATGGCCATCGCGCGCAAGGTCGTAAATTATTTCCAGCAGATCAAACAGAACTCGAGCCAGATCGACATGCTCTCCAAACGCGAGCAGGAGATCCTCGCCCTCCTGGCCAAAGGCTATCTCTACAAGGAAATCGCGGAGCAGCTCGGCATTGCCTCCGGCACCGTGCGCGTTCACCTGCATGCCGTCTATGAAAAACTGCACGTGTCTTCCCGCACCGAGGCGGTGGTGAAGTTTCTGGGCAGCCAGTAGGGAGGATCTTTTGCCGCGGAAACAGATCTGAGGCAGCTTCTCTGTGTTCAGCCCGAATTCCGAAACGCAGGCGCGCCCATCCTAGCAGGGACAACGCCGAAAAAACGGCCCCCTTTCCCCGGCCCTCTTCCCGCTCATGCATCGCGGGGCGAGGGGGGAACCTGAGCTTGGCCTGCCTCGTTCAGCGGGTGACCGTTTTAATTTAAATCTCCATTCTCAAATTAAGAGGGAATCCAATGGCGAGGCGTCGATGGCTCTGCTCCCTCTCTTCCATGAAAATGGAGGAGAGGGCGGGGAGAGGAGGCGCCCGAAGGGCTGCGAGAGCATAGCCCACTTCGGAATTCGGGTTCAGTGGACCTGTCCCTCAAATTGCCAATTCTTACGGCAGGTATATCGCCCTGTAAAAGCGCTGCGGCAGGGAGCGGTTGGTTTCAATAAAAACAATCGGGGCCGGGTTCGTGCTCACCGGAACCCAGTTTGCCGGCGCCAGATTGGTGCTGGCCTGCACCGCATAATTCTGTCCCGTCACCCCGTTGACCGTGAACGAAAACAGGCCGTTGGTGGTAATGCCCGTGACCGCCAGCGCCGGGGCATAGCTGATCACGCTGGCCACCACGGAAGTGGCCGTCAGGCTGGTCGATAGTCCCAGTCCCGCCGCCGAGACGGCAGGCAGCAGAATCTGCGAAAAATTTCCTGCGCGCGCCGCCGCTGTCACCACATTGAATTGCTGACCCAGGGCCGGATTAAAGCCGGGGGCGTACTTCAGCTGCAACGTCCCCGAAAGCAAAGCCGATCCACTGATTTCCAGCCCGTTGGCGCTGCTCCCGAGCGTCATGGTCAGCGTGGCATTGGTGCCGTTTGTGAAATTCCCGAACAGTTGCGCCGCCCCGGCCGTGTTCGTGAAGGTCAGCGTGCCCGCCGCATTGTGCAAATTGAGCGGACGCAGCGCGCTGCCATACTGTCGGAATCCCAGCTGGCCGGCTTGGAACAGGAAGGCGGCGCTGCCGGCGCCCGCCAGAATTTGTGCGGCGTAAACCGTCCCGTTGGAGAGCGTGTATTGGCCCGCGCTGTTGGTGGATTCTCCGAGCGTGATCATGCCGGGCACCGACAGAGCCCCCCCGGTCTGCCGGACAAATCCCTTCCCCTCCCGGCCCGCCACCAGCGCCCCGCTGACGGTCAGGGAGCCATTGGTGGAAAGATAGAGACGGCCCTGGCCGGACTTGTGGGAATTGGTGTCCAGAATCCCCAGCCACACATTGCTGACCCCGGCGACGGCGGTGTCCACTTTCACCGAGGGCGACGGGGTGCCCGACGCGCCGGAAATGACGAGGGTGTTTGCGGGAGCCGAGGGCGGGTTTGTGAAATTTCGCCAGTTGTAAGCCCAGTAATAGTGATTGGTTGCGAAACCATAGGCGTCCGCCGCAAACGGATCCTCCAGCACGGTCTCGGCGGCAATGCGCTGCAGGTATTGTGCGTCCCCGGGGCTGTTGGTTGAATAATAGGTGCTGCCTTCCGGGCTGCGGCCGAAGAACGCGCTGTAGAACACGCACGCCGCGAGGTAGGCGCCGCAGCTGTTGGGGTGGCGGTCGCCCAAGCTGTCGTCCAAGATGTAGAGGTTGAGATTCGTCCGCTCGGTCCGCACCCGCGCCCAGGCCAACCCCACGGGCGAGATCGCCGAGCCGAGTTCGTTTGCAATCAGAGAATAGCCTTCCCGGGTGGCAATATTCATGGCGGAAAAACTGCCGAAGCCGCCGTCACAGTCTTTGTATTGTGGGGGGATCGTGTAGTTCATGCAGTGGCTGGTGGTGTCGCCATTCAGGTAGCCCCACGACTCATAAAACACCGTCCGTTCCCCATGATTGATGGCGAGGGTGTTCAGGGTGCGGCAGGCGGGAAACATCCGCGCGGTGCGCACGCTGGCCTGCGACGGATTATCGCTCTGTTCTTGCAAGACCACGAGATCGTAGTTGCTGGTGTTGATGGCGTTGGTGGAGGCGGCATTGGTCGCATGATCCAGCAACTCCCAGCCGCCGTTGGCGACTCGCTCCCAGACAAAGGCGTCGCCCAAGTTGGTGGCCAGCTCCGACAGGATGGCGGGAATATTGTTGGAGTAGCTGGAGCTGATGCCCAGCAGGCTGTTGCCCAGAAAGAGCGCTCGCAGGGCGGGGGAGACATTGTTTGTGGGGGCGGGACTGTTAGTCGCTGGGGTCGCATTCGCCCAGCTCGCATCCACGCGCATCACGTCGTAGTTGAATGTTCCGCTGGTTGCCGCCGCGCTTTCCCAAAAGAGCACCGTGCCGATATTGGCTGGTTCGGGGGCGCTGCCTTTGGTGGCGCTGGCGCTGGCAACCGGTTGGGCGGCGCCGGGAATGGGATTGATGAAAACCTGACCGGGTTGCCCCGAGCCGAAGGTATAGCCCAGGACCACCAGATAATCCGTGTTGATGGTGTAGTTGGTTGCTGACCACGCGACCGTGCCGCCGAGGCTTTGAATTCCTAGTTTGAAATGATTGGTGTCCGAGTCTTGTTTGGCATGCAGTGTGAGCGGATCGTTGGCGGTTGGGTTGGCGGCATAATTGGTACCGGTCACGGCAGGAATCAGTTCGCACAGGATTTCATCGCTGAGGGTGGGGTTGGTCGCGACGTTCATCAGAAACGAGAAAAAGACCGGGCCGTTCGTGATGGTGGTGCCGATGCTGCGATAATAGGTGCGCGAGTTGGTGGGTGCGCGACTGATCTGCAGATGGGCGGGCGGGTTGACGAGGTTGGGCAATCCGGCGAGCGGGGGAGTGGTCGTGCTCGTGAGATCGTTTGTGTAAATACCAATATAAGAGGAAGACCCGGTTGATAGACCGTCCTTCGCGATAATCCAGGGTGCCCGACCATTCGTCGACGTTGAGTTTGCAATCGGATAATCCTGCCCGTCCTCCATCTGGGCGGCGCGGGCGGGGCTGAGGGTCAGCAGCAGGGCGAGGGCGGTGCGCGACAGGAAAAACCGGGCGCGCGGGGCAATATTTAGAAATTGAAATGGGTGCATAAAGAGAGCGCCCCCACTTCTCAGGGATGCGGTGAGCTCTCTGATTTGAGCAGGGCTTCCTGCACGGCCCCGGCCGCCAGCATGGCGCCGCCATCGTGCGCAATGTCGGGCACCTCCACCTTGCGCCAGTTGAAACTCCACCCGCGTTCGCGCGCCAGCGCCTGGGCGAAAGCAAAGCAGGCGCGGCCCCGTTCGAGTCGGAACGCCCCCTGTTTTTCGGCGGCGGCCGATTTGTCGAGTTCCGGATGCTGGGGATCGGTGTCTTTCAGGCCGAGGCAGAGCGTCAGCGGCGCGGCAAGATAGCGGCGCAGGGCGGCATCGTCGCTCAACTCCTCCGGCAGTCCGCCGAAGCCGTAGCCGTATTTCCAATCGCGCCGCGGGAACAGATCCGTTCCGGGATTGGCGACGACAATGCGCACGGCCTCGGTCGGAAGCATCGCCGTCAAGCGCATGGTGAACTGTCCGCCGCCGGAATGACCGATGAAATAGTAGGGCATGTCCGGGCGCGACTCCTTCTGGCGCACCGCCTGGATGATTTCGGGGACGCGGGTGAAGGCCCAATGGCTGCGGGGCTGGAGGACGCCCTTTTTCAGCACGCAGCCGGTGCCGTATTCCCCTTGGGGAAATCGGTTGGTGTCAAAGAGCGGAGCGATGATGAGCGCTTGATAGCGTTCGGCCAGAGGGATGGAATTGCTGCAATACGTTTCTGCATTGCGCAGCGCCCCGTGAAAGACCATCACCAGCGGGCCGTTGTTATAATTATGTGGTTTGTAGGTAAACAAAGTGAGGGTATTTGTCCCGGTCCCGACCTCGATTTTGCTGAGGCCCACAGGAATGGGTGCCGCAGTCATTCCCAGGGCGACCATCATCAGGGCGGCGGCGAGGATTCGGAGGGAGGGATAATAGTTCATGATGAGGGGCGCAGGTGGGCGCGGACGGTTTCTGCCGAGACCTCTTTTTCCCAGCGGCTGATGACGACCGTGGCCACGCCGTTGCCGATGAGGTTGGTAAAGGAGCGGCACTGGCTCATGAGCCGATCAATGCCCACGAGCAGGGCGAGCGATTCAATGGGGATGCCCGGCACGGCCGCGAGCGTGGCCGCCAGGCAGACGAAGCCGGCCCCGGTCACGCCGCTCGCGCCCTTGGAGGTAATCATTGCCACCATCAGCAGGCTGATCTGATGCGATAGATCCATCGGGGTGTTGGTGGCCTGGGCCAGAAAGACCGCCGCCATGGCCATGTAGATATTCGTGCCGTCGAGGTTGAAGCTGTACCCGGTGGGGATTACTAGGCCCACGGTGGATTCGGCACAGCCGAGGCGCTTCATCTTCTGAATCATCCCGGGCAGCGCCGTCTCCGAGGAACTGGTGCCCAGCACCAGGACCAGTTCTTCCTTGATGAAAACGAGAAAGCGGAAGATGGAAAATCCGCAGGCCCAGGCGATGCCCCCTAGCACGAGCACTACGAATAAGCCGGCTGTGAGATAGAAGCCGGCGATTAATTCCAGCAGATAAGTCAGCGAGCGGATGCCATTGCTCCCGATGGTGAACGCCATCGCGCCGAACACGCCAATGGGGGCCAGTTTGACGACGATGTGCATGATGCCGAAGAAAATCTGTGACCCCGTGTCGATCACCTGCAGCACGGGCTTGCCCCGGGAGCCCATGGCCTGGAGGGCGAACGCGACCAGCGCGGCCACCACCAGCGTCTGCAGCAGGTCCCCCGAAGCGAACGCGCCAAAAAAAGTCTTGGGGATCAGGTTCATCAGGAAATCCACCGTGCTCAGGGCGTGCGCGTTGGACGTGTAGGAGCGGGTCAGTTCGGGATCCAGCGTGGCCGGGTTGATGTTGAAGCCCGCGCCGGGCTTGAGCACGTTGACCACCACCAGCCCTAAAACCAAGGCCAGGGTGGAGACGACCTCGAAATAGAACAGGGTTTTGCCGCCCACCCGCCCGAGTTTCCGGAGGTCGCCCATGGAAGCGATGCCGTGCACGACGGTGCAGAAAATGATCGGGCTGATCAGCATCTTCACCAGATTGATGAAGGCGTCGCCCAGCGGCTTCATCTTCACCCCTAGATCGGGGTAGAAAAAACCGAAGGCAATCCCCAGCAGCATCGCGGCGAACACCACGACATAGAGCTGCCGGTAAAAGGGCTTGGGCTGGATCGGGGTCATTGGGTTTTCATGTGCCCTTCCGGTTTTACAGGCGCGCCACGAGCAGCTCGCGCTGGAAAATCAGCTCCTTCGGCAGATGCGCATAAATCTTCATGAACAGCTCATCCTGCTGGAGCAGCTCGCGGCGCCAGTCATCATAATTGATGTTTTGGACGCGGTCGAACTTTTCAGGGGGATAATCCTTCAGCCCCTGCAGGTCAAAGTCCTTGGCATAGGGGACCCAGCCCAGG
>CAILMI010000010.1 GCA_903835255.1 uncultured Verrucomicrobia subdivision 3 bacterium | reverse complement strand
CTCTGAACTCCCCATGAAAATCAAATCTACCAATATGTAAAACACCCGAAAACTCCCAACGCCCTTTTCCAGATCAACCTCCAGTTTTCAAGAAAACGGACTGGTTTAAACCGCTTCTACCGGCTTATGGGATGGTTGTGATGTATTTTTTGAAAACATGATATTTACCCAGGGCGATGATTCCGTAGGCTCCCACGGCATTGGCAAGATGCCCGGGCCCGCTATCCGTGCCGAGGAATAGCAGGCTGCGGCGGATCACCTCGGCGGACTGGAGGATGGTGAGGCGGCCGCACAGGTTGCGGTATCGGGCGGAGGACGTCCCCGCCAGCACCGGCTGGAGGCCGATCTCTACCACGGGAAGTCCGTAATGGGTGTCGATGTATTGCCGGATGCGCTGCCAGTTTTTAGATCCCAAGTCTTTTCTGGAATCATTGGATTGGCAATGGACAACGATGAATTTCTCCGGAAGCTCCAGACCATCCACGGCCCGCTGCCCGCTGCTGTCCAAGTGGAGACGGGGCGTCTCATCCCCCTGAGGCAGGCCGGCGCAACGCTGATAGGCAGCCAGCAGGCTCCGGGAGGACAAGTAATTATTATAATGGATGCCGTGACTGCCTCCCCGGGGTGACCAGCTGATTTTACAATGGGGGCAGTAACGTCCCGGAAAGGTCAAATCAATCACGCGGTCGAATCCGCCGTGGTCTGCAAAATAAATCCATTCGGTGGGGCATTCCAACGCCAGCGTGTAATCGATATCCGGGTGGCTGTCTATTAATTCGCGATACTCGCGTGCCACGGCCCATATGATGAAGGCGTCCGGTTGCTGGCGGCGCAACTGACGCACTACAGGTTCGCAGGCGAGAATGTCGCCCAGGTGAACGACTTGGGAAATAGCGATGACGGGCCGGCGTCCGGCGGTGGCCCGGAGTGCGGCGAGGCGGGCGGCCAGCCGAATTCGGTTGGCGGCATAGGAGAGCCAGAGCGAGTGCTGATGCCGGCCCGCGGCGCTGAAAGGCGAGCGCAGGCCCGCCAGCGGGGGAACCGGGTCAAACCCCGGCGCCGGCGACGCTCCGCCCGTAATAGGTTTCTTTCTCTGTTTCCTGAAATTTAAATTTTTATTTTTCAAGGCCGGCGTTGGGCCGCGAGGGGTAAATTCCTGCGGTTAGGTCGGGTTGTCTTCCGGATCTTGGCAGCGAGGGATTTCACCGTTTCGTATCCATAGGCGATAAGGTTTTCACCGAGCAGTTCCAGGCTTTGCCTTTGTTTTGTCACATCGAGCAGTCTGTGCCAATCGGATTGGAACACGTCGGTTAAATCCCGGGTGGGCGTGCTTAATGGGGTTCGTTGTTCCTGCTGGGACCGACAAAACGCAAGCACCTTGTCAATCATGGGCACCTCGAGAAAGTTGAAAAGTTTTCGGGCCATGCCGACATCATCTGCAATGAGATCTTCGTAACGTAATTCGAAATAATTTTCCGGGGGCAGGGTCCGGCCGAATGCCGTGCTGCGCGTCACATGTTCGTTCCAGGTCTTGTGGGCGCTGGGGAAATCATACCAGGCCACTCCCTCGGGTGTGCGGCGGCGCATCATGGAGGTGACGACATCGCGCCCGTCGCGGACGATATGGATGAACTTAGCGCCCGGAAAAAGTCGCGCAATCGTTTCCAGGCAGCCTTGGTTAATGGGGTCGGCATAAAGAGGGTTTTTATCGCCCCACCAGCGGGCGTGCGGTTTTATTTTGAGGTAAAAATCGCGAATCAGGGCGGGGTAAGCTGATTCCAGGTGCTGGAGAAACTCTTCCCGGTAGGCCATCAGGAAATCCTGATTGTGGGGCAGTACTTGGAATGACTGATGGAGCCAGGCAAAAACCCGGGTTTCGTTGGTGACCAATAATTCCCGATGTTGTTCCAGGATGTGTTGGACATATGTGGTGCCGGAGCGCGGGGCCCCGAACATGATGATGGGGGAAGGCATCAATCCCGCCGGCAGACAACCGGTTTTCTCTGGCCGAGTAATATCCGGATGGGTTGGCGCTATGCTGGCGGCCTTGGGCTCCGCTAGAGCGGGCGGGGGCATCTTCGGCTGCAGCGAATAAATCAGACAGAGGTTCGGCTGGTCCAGGACGAGTGAATACTTATCTTCAAGATGTTTTCTGAAGTCGCGATAATGTTTCAACCACCACAGTGCCGTGACCGGCACCAACAGGAATTGACCTCCGGCCGCTTTAAGATCTTCGAGATGCTGGATGGCGGTGGCGCTGTCTGCGGGATAATGCCCGGCATAGTAGCCCCCGGCTGTTTGGGGGAAATGCTGGCCGCATCGGCCTGGCAGCCGGATCAATGCATCGTCGCCTTTGCTGATGACGATCACACGGGATTCCTGCGGTAGGACGGTGCAGGACAAATCATGGATTTTCCGGATCAATTGCCGGTACTGAGTTTTCTCAGGGCTTTCCGTCTCCGCCGGCTGTTGTTCGGGAGCTGCGGTGTGTGCCGCCTTGCGCGGGGCGCTCGCGGACACCCTTTCCAGCCGCTGTTGGATCAGCCGGCCAACGGCCTCTGGGCTGAATTGGGTATGGATGTCTTCCGCAGCCTGTTGCCCAATCTTGCGGGCCAAGGGGCGGTCTTCGTAAACCCGGCGCATCTGCTGGGACGCATGTTCTAAATCTGGGTCGGCCCACCAATATCCCTTTTTATAACATCCGTGATCCTGCTGGATCTCAATCATCCGGTGGTTCACCAGAAAACTGTTGCTGGAATTCATGAAATCCATGTTTCCGGAATAAGCGGTGCCGATGACCGGTTTGCCCAGCTGCATCGCCTCGGCCAGGGTCAGACCGAACCCCTCCGAGCGGTGAAGCGAGACGTAGCAATCCGCGAGCCCCATGAGGGCGGTGACTTCCTCCCGTTTGAGAATGGCATTGAAAAACTGAACATTGGCGCCTTCGGCCGCCTTCTGCAAGGCGGCCAATTCCGCGGGGCAGTCCTCGGCATGGGAGCCCTTGATGATCAGCATGGCATTGTCCTGCCGACGAAAAGCCCGGCGAAAAGCCCGAATAAGACCCAGCGGGTTTTTTCGCTCGAGGAAACTGTGGAAATCAAACAGGAAGAGAAAGATAAATTGTTTTTTTGGCAGACCAAAATGGGCGCGGTCGAGCCGGCGGGCGGGCTTGCGGGCAGGGATGCAATGAGGCATCCGGACCACCGGCACGGGCGAGACGCGGGAAATGGTGTCCAGGTTGAACTGGCTGGGCACCCAGACCTCGTCGAGCCATTGGAAACTCGGGAGCCATTCCGGAGGGATCTGCGCGAGCTCCCACGCCCAAAAACCGATGTTGTAGCGGTCTTTAAAATAACTGGGACTCTGGTGCCGTACAAAATGAGGCACCTGATCGGCATTGACATGGATGAGGTTGACGCGATGGGGGTTTTCTTTTGAGAACCGGGTAAAAGAGGAATCGATGTTCGCCGAGCCGGAGTCGGAAAAATTATTCAAAACATACGGGATCTTGGCAGCTTCCAGGGCGCGAATATCCGAGCGGACGCCTTCGCCCACTCCCTTTTCAGAGGCCAGATAACCGGCCACGTTGATGCCCGGACCGGAGAGGGGCGGAGGGGACGAATCCGCTGACACCGGGGCGTGGCTCTTCAGGTTTAGCTGTGTGGCAAGCTGAGGCCTGCGGGTTTTTAAGGCAGGGGCGTTCAACCCAAAAATCACGCAACAGTTCTTGCGGAGCAAGGTCACGCGATAGTTTTTCTGCAAATGAAGAAAAAATTCGGTGTAGTGTTCGAGCCACCAGAACGCAGTTTTCGGAATCAAGAGGAATTGATTGCCCTGAGCGCGCAAGGCCTCGAGTTGGGCAATGGCGTCTGCATCGTCCTTGGGATAATAGCCGGAATAAGAACCATCCGCCGCCTGCGGAAAATGCCCGGCGGGGCGTCCTTTCAGTTGCAATAATCGCGGGTCCCCTTTGCTGATGACAATCCCCTTGGCCCGGGGCGGTAAAATTTGGGCCGCTTTGCGGATTTGATCGGTCATCTGCGCATAGGGCATTTCAATGACAACCGCTTGTTTGGGCGGCTTGGGCGCGGCAATTGTTTTTACTGAAGTTATTTTTTTGCGAGCGACCCAATCGGGGTTATAGCCCATTTCCAAAGCGCCCCGGGAGACCGCCCATTCCAGAAATCCAGCCTCGTCCAAACCGGGAACCTTTGGAAATACGGTCGCCACATCCTTTCGGGCTTGATAGAGCGTTTTTAAAAAAGGGCTCATCCGGCTCTGGCTCGATGGGGGGCGGATGGCCCAATTCAGGAAGGAGTCGGGTCCGGAGGCGTCGAGAGGATTTCTAAAATGCGCCTGAGTTTTTTTGTCCAAGTCCAAGTAGAGCTTTTTTAGGAGAGAATGAAGGCGGTGGCCGTTGGAGAACTGATTCCAATCGGATGCCCAAAGGCTCGTGGTGGCGTACCCCGCCTGCATCTGTAAATCGACATACCCGTCTAACATTTTCGCCAGGGCGCTCCCTCTCTTGATCGTGATGCGGGTTTGGTGTTTGGAGAGAATGTCCGGTTTCAGTGGGCTGAATCCGCTGAAATGAAAGAAGGCCACCGGGCGTCCGTTGACGAGGTATTGGTGGCCGCGCTTCGTCAGCTGACGGGCATGCAGGTTCCAGTACGCCACGTTGTAGGTCGGGTCGCGCAGGATGGCCACGGACGAAAAGTAACCCGGCACAAAATCGATCCAGCGCTGGTCCGTGAATAAACCCTTGGCATGATCAATCCGGCAATGATCGCGCAGGCGCTCCTCCCACCAGCCCAGAAACTTCTGCGTCTCCGGACCGCGCCGGACCGCCACAAAGCCGAGGTTGTAGGCGCCCGAGAGCAGGATGTCCTGTTCGCTCGGCTTCAGTCCGTCCAGAGGCAGCGGCTCCAGCAGGTGGGGGGTCAGCACGATGCGGGACGTCTCCAGCATCTGCCACATCTCGTCCAGCGGCCGCAGGATGAGAATATCCGGATCAAAATACGCCACCCGGTCTTCGCGGAACCGGTTCAGCAACAGCTTGAGCAAACTGGGTTTGACCGCCGTGGCCAGCTCGGTCACATCGTACTTGAAACACATCTCCCCAAAGGCGGGCAGCTTTAAATCGTCCGGCTGAATCAGGCGCACCCCCGCCGGCAGCGTCACGCCCGGGGGCAGGCCATCCACAACCAGCAGATAGAAGCGGCCGCCGGGCACGTGCCGGGCGAAGGACTCCATCAGGATCCGCGCATGCGAAAGATAATTCCGGAAAATGATGGTGCAGCCCGCGGGCGGCCGGCCCGGAGGCGATGATGGTTTCTGCCGGCTCATGCGATGGGTCTTAGGTCGTAAATTTTGCATGTTTCTTCTAAGGCGACGGCGGGACAATGGGTCTCAAGATGCCGCCGAAAATCAGAATAGCATTCTAACCACCAGAAGGCGGTTTCAGGTAGCACAAAAAATTCCCCACCGGCTTGCCGGGCTTGGGTCAGCAGGGCGACCGCCTCGGCGCTGTCCGCAGGGTGATATCCCCGATAAGCGCCGCCGGCATCGGCTGGAAAATGGCGGGCCTCGCAGCCGGTGGCGGCGAGCAGTCCCTCATCGCCTTTGCTCACAACCAAAACTCGGGCCGATGCAGGGAGTCGGTCGCGAAGGGTTCGGCTGATTTTCAAGAGCAAGGCGGTATAGCGATCCCGCTGGGCCGCCTGTTCGGCGTGTTGCTTTAATTCAATTTGCAGGCGGCTTTTCTGGTCCCGCTCGTCTGAAATCACTTGATCCCGGTGAGCCAGCTGCGCCTCCAGTCCGCGTCGCATTTCCTGGGTGCGCTGCTCCTGCTGGTCCTGCCGGGCGGAGGCGGTCCTCACTTGTTCCGCGAGACGCTGTTCTAGAGCATGGATTTTTTCACGGTTGCGGTCGACTTCCCCGCGCAGGGCGCCGATTTCACGTTGCGCCTCGTTTTGAAGATGGGTCAGCTGGTCTTGTCGGGCGGAGGCGGTTCTGATTTGTTCCGCGAGACGCTGATCCATAGCATGGATTTTTTCACGGTTGCGGTCGCGTTGCCCGCGCAGGGCGCCGATTTCCCGTTGGGCCAGGACCTGGTCCATCAACAGATGGTCCAGCGGAGCCCCGGGCCGGGCAGAGGCCTCGGTCTTTTTCTGAAGGCAGACACTCAACTCAGCCTTATAATCTTTTTGGGCCTGAACAGGCAGTGAGGCAGCCGTGGGCGCCCAGCCGGCCTCGGCGCAGAGTTCCTGGTAAAGCTGAAGGATTTCCGGTTCCACCCTTAACTCAGCCAGATCCGGGGTGGCAATCCGGTGGTTCCGCATGTCGCCCTTCACGGTGGACCGGCATTGGCTCAGGGCGTTTTCAGAGGCGGGCAATCCCAGAAACGCTAGCACGCGGCGGACTTCCTGAATGGGGTCGGTAAAGTAGGCCTCATAATGGGTGACAATCCGCTCTGCCGGCCGGGTATGGGCGAGTAATTCCCTGTAATAGTGTTTCCACAGCGTCAGGCCGAAGGCATAGGAGGACACCCCCCGGGCCCGCAGCGACAAGGCCACCTCCAGCGGGTTGCGCAGACAAACGACCACTTTCAGCCCCGGGATCAGGGATTTCCAGAAAGGCAACGTGAGGCTGTTGCGCGGGTCTTTCCAGCCCCACGTGCGTCCGTCCCCAAACCCGGCCACCGCATCCCGGGCATTCGAAACCAGCTTTTGAATGGGCTCAGATTCCAGCCAGTCGCTCGGGGGCGATGGCGGCAGGTCCCAGGCACCGCCCAGCTCATTGAGGATGGCTTCGTTGATCACGAGGAACCGCGCGTTCTCCCAATGTCCATCCCGGTTGCTTTTATCGGTCAGGCCGAGCTCTTCGCGAGGCCCCAGTTGCAGGCCGCACAGGTGCAGTAGGTGGGCAACCATCGACGTGCCGGAGCGATGCATGCCGGCAATCAGGGCAACCTCCGGCGCCGGCGTAGTTAGCAGTGGGTGGGCGTCGGCGCTCTCAGGTCCGTGAGCATGGAGACGCCTGTTCAATTCCGTGCAGGTCGGCGTTGGGTCGGGTGGTTTGGAAGCGGGTCGGCAGTCCCCATAGCCCAGCTTCCCCAGGGTCGGTTGGAGAAGCCTCTGCAGGCGAACCTGTTCATCCGCCGTCGCGTTTTCGCGCCAGCGCCCCACCCGGTGCGCGTGATTGTCTCGGAAATAATCCAGCTGATGTCGGGCATGATACGATCCGCTGGTTTTATCTTGGATGCGTTGACAAAACGCGTCCACGGCCGGATCGGGGGGCAGGCCCAAATAGACCAGAACCTGCGCCATCACTGCCTGCGGATCGGCCACCATCTGTTCGTAGGACACTCGGAGATGCGGCACGCCTTCTAAATCGGCCGTCGCGATTTCCACGACCTCCTGCCAGGTGCGGGCGCAGCGTTCGAGGCCCGTGAATTGGGCCTGCAGCGTCTGCCAGGAGGGAGGTTTCAAATGCTTCCACTCTGTTCCCCCAATCCCGGGCAACAAGGAGCACGCCACATCGCGACCGTCTCGGACGATATGGATAAATTTCGCTTCGGGAAAGACCGCGCGGAGGAATGGGACGCACAAGGCGTTCCGGGGCGTCTTCTCCACCAGCCATTGCGCCCCGCCTTTTTCCCGGGCAAACCACGAGCGAATGCCCTCGATCAGCGAGGGGCTCGCATGGGATGCCGTTAACCGGTGCGACTCATTTTCACCGGGACCCGCCTGGTCCCACACGGAGTGGGGCTCGAAGATGTATTTCACCCCCGGATGCGCCGCAATCGCCTCGCCTAAAATACTGGTGCCAGAGCGGGCGCAGCCGATTACTAGGGCAATCGGGAGGGTTTGCCGGTTCCCGGATGCCATGTCGTTATTATTCGATGGGGATGCCGAGGGGGCAGAGGAGATTCCGCTCAGGGTGCCCGCCTCACGGCTTACTGTATCCAGAAGGGCAATCACGCTTTCCCGAGAATAGAAGTCCCAGTAAGCCCCGTCACTGGCCAGCAGTTTTTGACCCAGACGCAGCATTCCCTCTCGGTCGTAGAGGGAGTTCAGGTTCTTACTGGCCAACGGCTGTTTGAGCTGGGTTGCTTGGGGGCTGACGGGATACAGCGCCCCGCCGCCCGTGCTGATGATTTCCTCGTAGCGTATCACCGAGCTGCGGGGCAGGAGCCGTCCATACTTCTCAAAACACCAGGAGAGCAGGTGGAGTTGCCGGTCAGTTTTGTCCGTCAGTCGGGCCAGCTCCCGTCGCAACTGAAGGTCCAGTTGCTCGGCGGCGGGGGCATGGCCGTCTGCGATGGGAATCATCAGACTGTTCCAGGATGCCAGAATGGCTAGCGGATTCCGAACGATGGCATGGGAGGAAAAATGTTCCTGCAATCGGTCGAGGGCTGCGGTGAAAGCCATGGGATGCTTGATCACCAGCAGAAAATCGTCTGTAAGCGGCTTGTCAATCTGGATCGTCCCGTGTGATACGAGAGAGCGGCGCTTTCCGGTGGCGAGCCGCTCGTTGGAGAAGGGATTGTCGGGAACCACTCCTCCGGCATGTTTAGAAAGGGCTGCCCCCGTTGAAAGGATTGAAGTGCGGGTTTGCTTAAAGAACTCCTGCACGGCTGTGACCAAAGTTGCCCCATCCCGGACCTGCCCCAGTTTTTCAATTTCCATCGGCTCATGCAGGGCGACTACATTGGGCAACAGATTGAGCAAGTGGCAGCTCAGGGTGGTCCCCGACCGGGCTAATCCGGTCAATACAATGTTTTTGGGGTTCATGGTCACTGGAATTATTAACCCTGGGCGAGGGGTGATCCAATCGGGCGGATGTTCCTCCAGAGTTCAGGAACCCGATCCAGAATCTCTAATAAGGAGGTGCGTTCCGATTCAGGCGTGTAGGGAGCCGCGGTTGCAGTGGCGCGCTGAATCATCTTTTCCCTGTCCTCCGGGGAAAGGCGCAGTGCCGCATTCACGGCTTCCAGAATGGCGGCGGCTTCGTACCGGGGTTGAAAACAATTCTCACCAGGGTGGCAATAACTTCCGGATCCGATGGCTTTGGGGAGGACCACGCCCGTCTTGAGGGCCATAGCTTCCAGCGGGGGTATGTAAATGCCCTCGACCGGGAGGGGGAGGAATACCCCGACCCGGGCGCATCGGACGCGATCAAGATAAGCCGCCCTGGGCATCATCTCGGTTAACAGCTCAACCGTGCAGCCTTGCTGGCGCAGTCGCGCCGCTAGTTCGATTCCCAGTTTTGGATTTTTGTAGGCGGCCACCAGCACATCCGTGTTTCGCATCGCCTCAGGCTCCGATTCCAAGTTTCTCCCGACATCAATGCCATCGGGGATGACAAATACCGGGCCGTTGACCCGGCCAGTGGACAGGATGGCATCGTGCACTTCACTACTGTCGCAGATGCGAATGGCCGGGTAGTGCAAAAAGTGATAGCGCGCATTGGCGGGGTCCGCATGAAGCACGCTGGCAATCCGGTTGACGATGGGAACGGCGGGCGCGAGGCGTTCAGAGGGCTCAAGGAGTTCCCAATCGGTTCCGGCCAGCAACAGCATGTCCGGGCGGCAGTCGGACCGGCTTTTCAGGGCATCGGCGCGCACAGTCTTCCAAGGATTGGACTCATCCCAGACGGTCTCCGGCGAAAACAGGATTTGCGCCCGATAGCCCGACGCCGAGTCGACATGGTTGTAGTACCGCCACAGGGCCAGATGTCCCCCCGAAAAACACCGATAATCCCGATAAAAGAAAACGGTTTTCACTGGCTAAAGCCGTTCTTGGCAACTGTGGGACAGGTAGGGCGCGTCACTCCGTGCGCGCCGTCGTGGCAAACCGGGACGCGTGGATTGGCAACGGCGGCGGGCAGGGGACTGCCCGCCCTACCCGCCGATGTGTAACGGTAAAGATTAACTGCCATATTTGGATGAAATTACCTTCCGAGTACGGTTTTTTTATCTCAGTGTAAAAAGCGCGCCGGTCCCGTCTTTGTAAACAGGATTGCCTAAGGCTGCAGCAAACTTGCTGTAATATTCCAGCCACCAAAGGGAGGTGGCCGGGAACGCCAGATACTGAGCGCCGCCCCGCATTAATGATTCCAAATGGGCGATGGCGTCCGCGCTGTGCGCCGGATGATGGCCGAGATAGGCGCCCTTTTTTGTTTGGGGAAAATGCCCGGCCGTGCGGCCCTTGAGCTCCAAAAGGGAGCTGTCCCCCTTGCTGACCACCAGGATCTGTGCACCCGGCGGGGTGGCCCGCCGAATCTGCTCGCGCCACTGTTTTCTTTCCCGCTCTTGTAGCAACACCTGGGAGCCCGGATTCTGATGGCCCAGCTCCACCCGCAGCTTGGTGACCTCGCGCGTGAGGTCGGCAACCTGCCGGGATTGGGTCGCCAGTTTTTTTTCCAGTTCATCCCCGCGGCCCGTGTCCAGCACGGCCAGCTCCGGTGACACTTTGAGGTGCAGCGGAAACTGGCCCTCGTAATTCACCTCCAGCAGACCGTCGGCGATGAACTGCTCCAAATCGTCCGTCCGGACCCGGTCGAGCCAGCGCCGGCGGTAGAGGGCCACATTCTCCCGGTCGCGCTTGAAGCGGCCGGGCGATACGGACTCCAAGTGCTGCACCACGCTCTCCGCGCAATAGTGGATCTCGTGCCCGCGGCTTCCCAGGCGCAGGCAGAAGTCCACGTCCTCAAAGCCGTTCTTGAATTGGGTGTCAAACCCGCGCGCGGCGGTGAAGACTTTCCGGCGCACCAGCATCGAGGCGGCGGTCACGATTTGAAAGCGGCGCGAGCGCGTGACCGCCGGATGATCCGCCGGGAAGCCGGTGTAGAGGTGGCGCGGGTATTTATCCTGACAGACGATGACGCCCGCGTGCTGGATGGTGTTATCCGGGTAAAGCAGCTTGCTGCCGATGACGTCGGCGCCGGGGTGTTTCCGGGCGTGCGTTTCCAGCGCGCGCAGCCAGCCGGGCTGGGGGAGGGTGTCGTTGTTCAGGAACACGACGAACTCGGTGCGCGCGGCTTTCGCCCCGTCATTGCACGCCTTGGCGAATCCCTGGTTGGTGCGGTGGGTGAGGACCCGGATTTTTTTGCCGTATCCCGCCAGCATCGCGGGCGTGCGATCCGTCGAAGCATCGTCCACCACAATCACCTTGCAGCCTCCGATTCCCAGCACGGCGTCGAGACAGTCGCGGGTGAGCGCCGCATGGTTGAACACCGGGATGATGACGGTGGATTTTACGATCTTAGTCACGCGCGCCTCTTAGCTGGTAAACCCGGCAGGTTGTCGCGTCGTGGAGCGCGAGGGTGGCGGTGGATTCCAGGTGCTCTCGCAGGGCGGTGTAATGGTCGAGCCACCAGAATGCCGGTTGTGGAATGAGTAAATAAGCGGCCCCCGCCGACCGGAGTTTTTCCAGATGCGCCACCGCTGCAGCGCCGTCCGCCGGATAGCCGTTGGCGTAACGGCCATCCTCAGCCTGGGGAAAGTGGTCGCCGCGCTGCTCGGGAAAGCGCAGCAGCGCCTCGTCGCCCTTGCTCACGACGAGGATGCGCGCGCCGGCCGCGAGGGTGGCGCCGGCGGCCTGGATGCGTTCGCGGAGTGCTTCGTATTCCGGCGTGATGCGGCGGGCGTGCGGCTGCCACGCCACCTTCCACTTGCGCTCGAAGCGCGCGCGGTTGCCCTCCAGCACCCGGTCGTAGTGGCCGTCCGCGCATAGCTCGCCAAAGGAGGCCTGGCCGAAGTGATGCACGAATGCGCCTTCTGCGCAGACAATCTGGTATCCGGCGGCCCGGACCCGGCGGGCATAGTCGTCATCTTCAAACATGCCCACCTCGAATTGTTCATCCAGCGGGCCCACCTTCTGGAAAACATCGCGGCGCATCGCCATGCAAAACATAGCCAGCATGGAAATTTCGCTGGTCTGGGCGCCCCATTGAAGGGCGCGGGCGCGGCAGAAATCGTCCAGTTCCGCCACCGTGCGGTAGGGGGCGTCGATCTGCGCCTCGTTGCAGGTGCGGTTGGTCACCGGACCGACCAGTCCGTTGCGGGCGTCCTGCAATAGATCCCGCAGCGCCTCGCTCCAGCCGGGGAGGGGGAGGGTGTCGTTGTTGAGCAGGATCAGGGCGTCGCCGGTGGCGAGCGCAAGGGCCTGGTTGTTGGCCGCAGCAAAGCCGCGATTGGCCTCGTTGAAAATCAGGACCAGGGAGGGATGCTTCTGCCCCAGCTCCCGGAGGAAATCCACCGTGCCGTCGGTGGACGCATTATCGACGACAACTAGCTCGTCGCCCTCGCGCCAGTCGGCGAGGAGCGTGGTCAGGCACATTTTCGTGTAAGCCAGGCCGTTGTGCGTGACCAGAAGAATGGAGGCGCGGAGCGCTGAGCGGGGGGCTCGCGATGTAAGGGAGGGGGCTGACAGCGCCAGAGCGATTTGGAGGGTTTTCTCGGGCAGCCGCGTGGGCCAGCGCGAGATGGGGGTAACGACGAGATCGGCGGGCAGGGCGTGGGCGGATCTTTTTTGGGGGAGTTTCCGGGCTGAATGCGAGAGCCCCAGCGTGTCTAGGATCTTGCCCAGAACCACCTCGTGGCTGAAATAGTCGCGGGCGATTTGCCGGGCGGCTCGCCGGTGTTTTTCATAATCGCCATTGATGGATTCCATCGCCGCTACAAGTTCTTCTGGGGTGGAGAATCCGAACAGTCCGGTGCCCGTGGGCAGGATATTGTTAAAGCCGGTCTGCTGTGTGACGACCGGTCGCCCAGCAGCCAGGTAGGTGACGGCGCGGTCGCTGAACCAGCCGCTGCGCAGGACGATGTTCTGTTCCTTGGCCACGGTGAATTCGCCGCGGGAGCCCGCGATGTAGTCGCGGTAGGTGTCCAGATCGCGGGAGACTTCCATGCCGGGGCGGACCCGCCAGCCGTGGCGTTCGAGCAGCTGCTGGTCTGCGGCGTCGTAGCTGGAAAGGGCCAGTTCAAAGGGCTGCGCTGGGATTTTTTGCGGCAGGTCGATGAACTTCAAAAACTCGTGGTGTTTGCTCCAGCGCAGCACCTGTCCGTTCAATTGCACTTCGCGCCAGGGTTGCCGCCAGTTGCCGATGGTGGTGAAGGCGGCAGCATCCCCGCTGCGGGCGTTCTCCCAGAACTCCATGACTACGGGCTGCCGGGTGGGGATGAAATGGAATTGATTTGAAACCGGCACCCGGCAGTCGGGGGCTCCGAGATTCTCGCCGAAGGTGAAAAAAGCGCAGTGCGGCGTGAGATAATCTATCGCCTCTTTTTTACCCTGGTGCAGGTCGATCTGCAAATCCACCGGATCCGTCTCCAGAAAAACGAGGCGGTGGGTCGCCGTGAGTTCCGGTGTGGGCAGGTGGCTGCCGTGGAGGTTGATGATCAGGGCGGCTTCGCGGTACAGCTGCAGAAGTTGCGATTGGGTCAGGCCGAAATAGCGCGAGTCATAGATGGCGTGGTAAGCCCAGTGATGGTGCAGGTCAAAGCGCGCCATGATGTCGGCAATGTAGCTGGCGGCCCGCGCCGGCCCGTCGTCCTGACTGTGCTTCATGAGCTTGCTGGGGGTGCAGCCATGGGCCTCGACATAGAAAACCTCATAGCCAAGCTTTTGCAGGCCGATGAGGTAGTGAACCGTCTGCCACGCGACGCCGGCGACGGGAAAGTGGCTCAGGAACCCGAGCACGACAATCTTGGGTTTCACTTCACGGCCTCCACAAAAAGGCTTTCGTGCTCGCGGCTGTCCAGTTCCACGATGCTGGGATGCGCGGATGGGGTTTGCTGAAACTGGCAGTGAGCGACCGCGCGGAAGCCCGCTTTGAGCAGGAGTTCCTCGATGAAATCGGGGGTGAAAAGAAGGCGCGAATGGCCAAGCCAGAGCATGTGCAGAATAAATTTACCACCGAGACTGGTGGCGGCTTCGTCGGGGATGAGAAAGTGGGCGCGATCCCCCCGGGTGTAGGCGGCGACGCCTTTGGAGAGATCGGGGAGGCACAAGCGCAACACGCCCCCGGGCTTGAGCATGCGGTGGAGTTCGCGCAGCACGGACTGGATTTCGTCCCACGGAACTTCCTGGAGGGCATGGATGCTGACAACATAATCCAAGCTATCCGGCGGAACGGGCAGGCCGCCGCTGCGGATATCGCAGCAGAAATCTATCCCGGGCCCTTCGCGCCGGTCGGAGTTGAGCCAGCCCGGCTGGCCGGCACCGCCGCAACCCCAATTAAGACGTTTGATGGCAAGAGAGTTCATACTTGTTGAGCGGTGGCGGTGGCGAGTTTGCTTTGACGGATGGCGGCCACCTGGGCGTCGTAGAGCTGTTTATAGAGGCCGCCTTTTGCCAGAAGTTCATCCTGCGTGCCGTGCTCGGCCAGCAGGCCGTCGTTGATGACCAGCACCTGATCTGCGTGTTTCAGGGTAGAAAGGCGGTGCGCAATCATGAAGGTGGTGCGGCCAACCATCAGCCGTTCCAGGGCTTCGAGGATGACGGCCTCGGTCTTGGAATCCACGGAGGAGGTGGGCTCGTCGAGGATGAGGATGGGGGCGTCTTTGAGGAAGGCGCGGGCGACGGAGATCCGCTGACGTTCGCCCCCGGAAACTTGGGCGCCGCGTTCGCCGAGGATCGTGTTGTATTTCAGCGGGAGGCGCTCGATGAAGTCGTGGGCATTGGCGGCCTTGGCGGCGGCGATGATCTCCTCCTGGGTGGCTTCGAGCCGCCCATATTGGATGTTCTCGGCGATCGTGCCGGAAAAAAGCAGCGGCTCCTGTAACACGACGCTGATTTGAGCGCGGAGCGATTTCAGGGTAATTCCCCGGGCGTCCCGCCCATCAATGAGAATGCGGCCCTGCCCGAGCTGAGGTTCGTAATAGCGGGGGATCAGGCTGACCAGGGTGCTTTTGCCCGCCCCCGTGGGTCCGACGATGCCGATGACTTGTCCCGGTTTAGCCTCAAAAGAAATGTTCTTCAAGGTCCCGGCGCGTCCGTCGTAGTTGAAATGGACATTTTCAAAGGTCACACCGCCCCGGGCGCGGACGATGTCGGTGGCATTGGGAGCGTCGGTGATATCCGGGGGGGTGTCGAGCAGGCCGAACGCGGCTTTGAGATTCACAAATTTATCCTGCAAGGATCCGATGGTGAAGCTGATCTGCTCGAGCGGCTTATAGACGGCGGCGATGTAGGCGATGATCACTGTGAGCTGGCCCACGGAGAGCGAGCCCGGGGGATAGCCGGCGCGTTTAGCTTCCAGCACATGGTGGGCGCCAAGGCCCAGCACCAGGGCCGACCCGATGGCGGTGATGAAATTGACGACCAGGGAAAACAGGGTCTGGCGCACGGTGATTTTGACGCGCTCGCCCACGGCGAGGGCGGTCTGTTCGCGGAAGCGACTGTACTCATGCTTTTCCCGGCCGAAGGCGATGATCACCCGCATCATTGAAAACGCCTCATGAATAATCGAGAGCGAGCTGCCTTCCAGTGCGCGCACGCGGGTCAAACGCTCCTGAATGTGTGTGGCATAGTAACCGACCGACCAGTATAAAAACGGGATGACCGTCAGCGACACGAGCGCGAGCGTGGGGTCCAGCTTCGAAGAGACCCAAAACATGCCGAACAGGGTCAGGGCAGCTTCCGCCAGCAGGGGGACGGTCATGACCAATCCTGCGGGCGCATCGCCCTGGTTGTTGATCAGATAAATAAGCATCCCGGAACGGCGCCGGTCATGGAAAGCGAGCGACATTTTCTGGGAATGGAGAAAAAGTTCACTGCGCACGTCCAAGGTGATTTTCTGGTCAATCTGGATATTGACGAAATTACTGGCGACATGCACGGCATCCAGGATGAGCAGCAGCACCAGGCCGGCGAGGACGGAAAAAATGATGAGGCCGCTGGGGTTGTGGGCGAGCGAGCCCACCAGGGGGGCCAGCCACGGCTCAACCGGTTTGTCGCCGATGACATTGTCGATGACAATCGCCAGCGGCCAGGGCAGGGCGATGGAGATCAGCGCGGAGAGCCCCGTTAACAGGAGTGATAACGCCGCGAGCCGCTTATACGGCAAAGCGTAACGCAGGGCGCGTGTGACGGATTGAACAGGGATGGTGCTCATTCCAGAAAGATAAACAGTCCAGTTGGGTCGGGGCTCGAAACGCGTATTCTATGGGGTGTCTTGGGGTGGTAAAGCGGTTTCATGGAGTCGTTGTAGGCCCGGATTCCACGCCGGCGATTGGCGTGATCGCGGCAAGGGGGAGTGGTTCTTTCGGGTTTCTGGCCGTCTCGATGGAGCGGATCAGCGCTGCCATCGTGCCCGACCATTCGGCCAGAGTGGTGAATAAGAGGGCTAGGGCGATCCCACCGAAAAGCAGGCTGAAAAACGGCGCGTGGTCGGCCGCCGCCCCCACGGCCATCCCGATGCTCGCTAGGAATAGGAGGATGGTGGCGGCCGGGCACTGCGGCCAGGCGCGGATGCGGACGAACTGGCGGTTGGCCCCGTGCTCCTCCGCCAGCAGCCGCAGACGGGTTGAACCCAGAACGCCCCCGCGGACTTCCAAATCCCAGCTATCGAAATCGCCGCCCCGGAAAACTCCCGCTCCTTCAGCCTCCAGGGGATTCTCGAGGGATAGCAGCCAGTCATTAGTGGAATGCCAGGATTCGCTCCAGATAGTGAAGGTTCGCCAGCCCGGCAGAGCCAGGCCCCGCAAACGATGGGGGCGCCACGGGGAGAGGCCGGAGCCCAGTCGCCCCCGGAGCCGGGCCAAGGGCTGCAGGAGATGCAGCAGCGCGAGCAATCCCATCCGGCGCCGCCCTTGGAGGGGGGCGCGATGGGCCGTCAGCAGCGCCTGCGCCACGGGGATGGCAATGGAGAGAAGGAGCAGGGGGCCGACGTAGAGTAGTGGTTTCCAGAAGAAGCCGAGCAGAAACAGCACCGTTAGCATCGAGCTGAACAGAAACCATTCGGGCATGCGGGCAAACGACCAGATGGTGCTGGGGGCGGGCTCGTAGAGGGATTGGAAAAAGGCGCTGCCCCAGGTGCCGTGGTAGATGCGGGAGCGGCCAAAGCTCAGGACAGAAAGATGCCCCAGACCGTAGATGCGGCCATGCCAGCCGGGTTGGCCGGCCGCGTTGTACTTGGCCGGCCATTTGCGCTCCAGCAGCGCCTCCGCGCGACCATAGCCAAACTGTTGCTTGAGATAGCCCCGGATGGTCTGCCGGCGGTGATGCCAGACCATGGCGCCGGGATTAAACCCGATTTTCAGTCCGGAATCATGGAATCGCCAGCAGATGTCCACATCGTCCCCCGCCACGCGGAATTGCGGGTCAAACCCCCCCATACTTTGAAGCGCCGCTTTCCGGAAGGCCATGTTGCACCCCGGAATATGCTCGGCATCCGTATCCGACAGCAGCACATGCACCGGACCTCCCGGCGCGTGAAGAACCACGTTGCCAATGGAATGGCTGGAGGCCGGCGGGATGTTCGGACCGCCGACGGCGGCGTAATCCGTCGTGGCAAAGGTGAAGGCGAGGTATTGCAGCCAATGCGGGTCGGGCCAGGCGTCGTCGTCCAGATAGGCAACAATCTGGCCGGTGGCCGCCTGGCAGCCGGTGTTGCGCGCAACGCTCAAACCCTGGTGCGGCGTGTTGATGAGCTGGACGGGAAATTTTCTGGCAATGGCCTCAACCCCCGGGTCGGCACCATCGTTGACCACAATGACTTCGTAGTCGGGATAATCCAGGCGTTGTAGGCCGGTGAGCGCCTGCTCCAAGGTGGCGACGCCGCGATAGCTGCAGAGGACCACCGAGATGCGCGGCCAGGGTCCGGCGGGCTCAAAAGGAATTGCAGCAAAGGCCGTCGCCACCGCTGCCAGCGCGGATTTGGGGCTGCGGTCCCGGCGGGTGAGGCCGAAATCCCAGTCGAGGATGTCGTTGCCCCCGCGATGCCATTCATCCGTCCACGAAAAAACGCAGAGGCCGGCCACCCCGCCCTGGAACGCCAGCCGGATTTGCCAGGCGAGGGCGGCCGCCTGTTGGTCTTCCCCGTTGCGGCGGGAATCAAGCCCGGTCTCGCTCAGGATCAGCGGCCGATCGCCGGCCAGCGTCTGCAGCCGGGCGAGGTAGGATTGGAATTTTTCAGGCGCCTCGAGGAACACGTTGAAGCAGAAGAGATCGACGAACGGGAGCTCCAGGTATTCCGTGGAGGGGTAGTTGACGTAGGCGACCAGCGCGCCGGGATCTTCAGTTTTGGCGGCGTGATAAAGTCGTTTGATGAAATGTTCGATGCGCCGGTGGCCGTGCCAGCGCACGACGTGGGTGGGGATTTCGTTACCAACGGCAAAGCCCAGCAGGGCGGGATGGCCGGCGCACTGGCGAACCCCCTCGCGAACTCGCTGCACCACCTGGTCCGCCAGCGCTCCGTGATCCAGAAAAGCGACGTGCTGTTCCCAAGGCAGGCCGACCAGCACCCAGAGCCCGTGCTGGCGGGCGCAATCGAGCAGCCAGCCCGGAGGAACCGTGTACGTGCGCAGCGTGTTGATGCCGGCGGCGGCCATCTCCGTGAAATCCCGGGCGACCGTTGTGACATCGTGGTATTCGCTGCCATCCGCTTCGGGGCGGAAGGGGCCGTAGGTGACGCCGCGCACTAGCAGTTTTTTGGCGCCGACCCAGATGAATTTTCCGCGCGCCACCGGGCGGGGTGAAGGCGGGCTGGGCCTTGAGTTTTCAGGGGAAGTTTTCAACGCGTCGCGGGGGGAGATTAAAAATTTAAAATCACGCCGTTGGTCTCAGTCAGGGAGGTCGAAACCGCGTGGCCGTCAAAAAAAACAGAGTTGGCCCGACGCCCGTGCTTGTAACCGAGCTGTGAATCGGACAGCGACGTGACGGGCGGATGGTTGTAGCTGTAGCTGACATCCGCAGCGAGAAAGGTGGCGGTGGGTGAGGCGACCGCGTTTTCCCGGCGGGTGACGGGGCTGGGAAAGGCGACCGAATTGAAGGCGTTCATCCCGTAGCTGATGTCGAATTCCTGGTTTTCCCCATCCGGCTCCTGCAGGCGCACGGGGCAGCCATAGATTCCCAGCTCAAAATCGGAAGAACCATTAAAATCCCAGAAAATATTAAAAGCATAAGGCGCCAGCAGGGCGTGGAAATTATTCTCGGCCGGTTCGGGGTTGTCGTACCAGGCAAAAGGCAGGTGATCGCCGTTGTCGCTGTTGTACAGCGCCGTCGTCAGATGAAGTTGCTTGAGATTAGCCAGGCACTGCGCGGCCAGCGCCTTGCGTTTGGCTGCAGCCAGCGCCGGCAATAGCAGCGCCGCCAAAATCGCTAGAATGGCAATGACCACCAGCAACTCGATCAGCGTAAAAGCGCTATTTTTTTTCTGCTGCCACTCAGTCGGACGATTCATAACCTTAAGACGCATACTACCCGATGGGGCGCGTTATCAAAGCACCGATTTGACGCCGCCGGACCCGGTTGGATGAGAGCGCAATCTCATTGCGACTGAAGGGGTTCCCGCCTCACCACTTCCCGGATAGTGAACTGCGGCTTTTTGTTCGCCGCCAGGTAAAGGCGCCCCAGATATTCCCCCATCAGACCCAGCAGGAGCAATTGGGTTCCGGAGAAGACAAGCAGCGCCGCCATGAGCGAGCTCCAGCCCAGCGGGTTCTGATAGAGAAAATGCTCCACCACCACTTCCACAGCATACAGAAAACCAAATCCGGCGGTCGCGAAACCCAGCATCGTCGCCAAATGCAGCGGCATCGTGGAGAAATTCACAAACATCGACAGCCACAGCCTCACTAGTTTCACCGGCGTGTAGCCGCTGCTGCCGGATTGACGCACCGCATGCGCCACCCGCAGGCGCCCGATATTATCCGTCACTTGAAGAATCAATCCGTCCACATAGACAAACGGGCCGTCGTACTTGCAGATTTCCCGCACCACAAAGCCACTCAGGCACCGGAAGCTGGATAAATAAAGCCCCTTCGGCTTGTCCAGCAGCAGATCGGCCACCCGGTTGGTCAATCCGCTCCCGACGTTGCGCCAGAACGCGTGCTGCTTGTCGTCGTAATAGCTGTACACCACGTCGTGTTTGTTTTTTTGCGCGTGCTCCAGCAGTTTCAAAACCTCCGAGGGCGGGTTTTGTAAATCGTCGTCCATATTAATGACGAACTCGCCCCGGGCGTGGTGAAACCCCGCCATGACCGCATTATGCTCGCCATAATTGCGCGCTAATTTCACCAGGGTGATGGGGAAATCCGTTCGGGCTATCCATCGGGCGGCAATTTCCGCAGTGGCGTCGGCGCTCCCGTCGTTGACCAGCACCAATTCGTGTCCCCCGGGCACCGGCAGTTGGATCAGCTCCGCAATGAGCTGGTCCATCGTGTCGGCGGAATTATACAGCGGCACGACAATGGTCAGCATTGGTTTCATTCCAAAAAAATTTAAACTAAAACCCCTAAAAATAAAGAGATTAAACCCAAACCCCAGAGGGCCTGTCTGAAAATACAGCGGCGGGCCTCCTTGCCTGCCGCAGAGCCCGGCCTCTTGCCCCCCGGTCATAGGATGCACACGATTTAAAAGCGCTCGTAATGACATGGCAAACTCCCGAATACCCCGGGCGCGTTGGATGGGCGTGCGGATTTTCACCGGGCGGGACGCTTGGTTCTACGGCTGGTTAAGGACGCCCGCCGCTACAAGCACTGGCTAAGATCCGCGCGCCCCTGGGCGGCGTTGGCGGTTCATTCGGACTGCAGGGCTCCAGCTCAATTTATAGTGGGTGGGTTTATGGCCACGCCGATCCGTCGGGCTGGAAACCGCGACATTACCTTAGCCTAGTTGCCGCGCGCTCACTTTGGGCTCCACTTACCCCGCGTGGGGCGCGACACCGAATCGGTCTGTCCCAATTATGATTGTGGTGACTCCACTGTGGCGTTCATGTATGGATTTCTGGGAGAAGAGTTTTACGGAGATGAGACCTCAATGGCTAGGTCCGAACACCTGCGAAGTGCAGGGGGGGCAAGCGGATGCGGATTTATCCCTCCGTTGTAAATCGGCGATCCTTAATGGCGCTGCTCCGCCTCGATGTCCGCAAACAGGCTTTCGAGGTTGTTCAAGGGGGCGCCGCGTTTGGGGTTGAGCACCGACCGAAGATAGTCCACTGCCTCGGTGAGGTTGCGGATGGATTTGGGCAGCATCGCTCCCGAGGCATTGGCGTGGCCTCCGCCCTGGAATTTCTCCGCCACCTTGAGCGCCTCGCCGTTGCGGCTGCGGAAGCTGGCGATCACGACGTTGTTGGCGCGCTTGAACAGGGTGACCAGCACGGGAAATTTCACTGCCTGGCGCTCAAGCAGTTGGTGCACGATAAGATTATTATTGCCGACCACGGTTTCGACGTAGCCCACGGCCGCGCTGATTTCGGTGACATGGTTCCGGCTCCATTCAAAGCCGAGCGGGTCTTCGATCCGCCGCTTCACGGCGATGACCTCGAGCAATTTATGGTCGAGCAGTTTTTCCACATCGCCGCCGATCAGCGCGTGCAGATTCCAGAACTGGTAAATCTTGACGAGGTTGGCGTAATCGACGGCCAGCTCAAAATCGGGATCGTCTTCCAAAAAAAGATCCGCGACGTTGTTGAGATGCGCGAGCCGCTTTAGGGCAGGGGAATCCACGCCGCTGCGCTGGCAGAGTTCATAGCAGAGGAGCCCGGCCGACTTGGTCACATCGTGGATGAGGTGCGCGTTTTTGGGGACGGCATCGGTGACGTGATGGTCGATGATGACCCACTGTTCCTTGTCCAGGCGGGATTCATAGGTGAAGTCGGTGACCCATGCAGCCTTCTCGCGGAGCTCCCGCTGTTTCCAATAATTATAATGGTAGGCCTCCAAGGGAACCTCGCGGCCGTAGAGCTTCTTCGCCAGTTTTTGAAGCATCAGCCCCGCCACCAAACCGTCGAGATCGCTCTCGTGGGTAAAGATCACATCCGGCTTGGAAAGTTCCATCATGGGTTCATGGTAACCCACCGCAAAACCGGTGGCGAGGGGGAATTGGGCGGGCCGTCCCGGGCTTCTGCCTGACACAGAGCTCCGATCTTCCCAGACCGGCGGAAAAGATGGCGGACCATCCAAAAGGGCTGGAAAACTCCCCTGTCCCCCATGGATCCACTTTCTGGCCGGGCGGCAAAATGCCCGCCTCCACGTCCGACGGGAGGTGTAAAGGCGACAGCGTTGCTGTGGATTTTAAGATTATCACTTTCAGCGGTGGCGGCGGGCGATTATTATACGTGGGTCTGAGTTGTATCGAAATAAGCCATGAGTTCCCTGAATTTGCCTATTTTACATGATCTGCATGATCCGCAGATCATCGCCGATCCCTATCCCACGTATGCGCGGATGCGCCGGGAGCATCCGGTCTGGCTTAACCCTGCCTCGGCATCCTTCACCGTGTCTCGCTATGCCGATGTGGAGCGCGTTTTCAAGGGATCCGAATTCAGCAACAGCCGGGTGGATGAGCTGTTTTCGCGGGTGCCGCCCGAAAGCCGGTCTGCGGCGGAAGCCATGCGCCCCCTGCTCGAGCCCAGGCTTCTCTTCACTGAGGGAGAGCGCCATGCGCGCATCAAGCGTCTTCTGGCCCAGGCTTTTTCACCCGCCCACCTGTCCGCCTATGAATGCCTAATCGAGGCCCGCATCGCTTTTCTACTGGACCGGTTGCCAACGGGTCAGCCGGTGGATTTTGTGGGTCAGGTTTCCAACCAGTTACCCGGAATGGTGATTCTGTCCCTTCTGGGGCTGCCTCTGGAGGAACAGGACGAGATGAAAGACTGGACCGATAATATTTACGCTTGGATGGGGCATTTTACCGGATCCATTGTTCAAAGAACCCAGCAGGCCCTGGATGCCATGCAGGGATTGCGATGCCGGCTGCGTGAACACATTGAAGACGTCCGGAAGACGCCACGCAACGACATGCTCTCTGCCATGGTCCATGCGCGCGACGCCGGCCTTTTGCTGGATGAGGATGAGCTGGTGGCCAACGTCATCGGGCTCGTCAACGCCGGTCAGGAGACGACCGCCTGCCTGCTGGCCAACGGATTGCTTCGGCTGATGCAATATCCTGCTCAGATGGCGCGGTTGCGCGGGGATCCCGAACTGCTCGATCCGGCCATCGAGGAAATGCTGCGATTTGATGCGCCAGCCCAATTTGTCGCCCGGCGCGTTGTGGAACCAGTAACCCTGCAGGGGCTGACGCTGGATGCCGGGTCCATGGTGGCGCTGGGTCTGGCGAGTGCGAATCGGGATGAGTCCGTATTCGAGCACGCGGACGTTTTTGATATTGGACGAACGCCCAACAAGCATCTCGCGTTCGGGGCTGGGCGGCATTTTTGCGTCGGCAGCGGCTTGGCCCGCCTCGAGGCCAGAGCCCTGTTTCGGGCGCTGCTCAAGAATTTTTCATCCATCCAGCCGGCCTGGGATTCTTCCGCCGGGCTGCGCTGGAGGCCGACCCTGAGCTTCCGCTGCCCCCTGGAATTACCCGTCGTGATCCAATCCGGCTTGCCCGCGGCATCCCCTTGAGACGGATTTCAAGGCGGGTCTGGATGTTTGTTGAAAAGCGGTAACGGATGTTGGTGATATCGCCGCATCGCAGGTTTTAAATCCGCGAGGTTCGGGCCTGGTTTGGTTTTAGGAGGATGCCCTTGTTTTCTTTTCATCCGGGTTCCTCTGTGGTTATCTGAAGCCGTAACGTCATGACCGCTGAACGGCCCATCATTCTTTGTACCCGCGGAAGTGCGCTGGCGCTCGCCCAGGCCCACCTGATGGCCCAACAATGCCGCGCTGCGTTCCCGGAGTTGCGCTTTGAATTGAGCGTCCTCAAAACCACCGGCGACCGCTTGCAGCAGGCTTCCATGGCCAAGACCGATCCCAGCCTGCCCAAGGGGCTGTTCACCAAGGAACTTGAAGGGGCTCTCCTGAACGGCCAGGCCGATCTGGCTGTTCATAGCCTCAAGGATTTGCCCACGGAATTGCCTGAGGGATTGATGCTGGCGGCCACGCCCCTGCGCGAGGACGTCCGCGACGTGTTTATTTATCGAGCCGCAGGTTCGTCGTCGCGCGGTTACCGGCCGCACGCGGAACTGAAGGATTTCCCCGTCGGCGCCACCCTCGCCACCAGCAGCACCCGCCGGAAAATGACGCTGCTGGCGGCGCGCCCGGATTTGAACATCGTGGAGATCCGCGGCAACGTAGGCACGCGGATGCGCAAGGTGGCGGAGCAGGGAGAGGTCGACGCCACCCTCCTCGCTCTGGCCGGTCTCACCCGGCTGAATTTCAAGATCGGCGCGGATGGCACCCTGAGCGGCGCCGACGTGCCCGAGGGCCTGCTCGCCAGCGTTCTCAGCCTGGAGGCGATGCTTCCGTGCGTGGGGCAGGGGGCCTTGGGGATTGAGTCCAGGGCGGGGGACGATCGCATCGCCGCGATCTGTCAGCGGCTGAATCATCCCGAAACTTTTTTTGCGGTGACGGCGGAGCGCGCCTTTCTGAAGGCGCTGGGGGGCGGGTGCCAGAGTCCGGTGGGCGCGCATGCGACGGTTTCGGGTGATCGGGTAACCCTGCGGGCGGTTGCTTTCCGGGCGGGCGCGGTGCGGCGGGGCGAGGGGAGCCGGCCAGTGGCAGAGGCGGCGCTGCTAGGCGAACAGGTTGCGGCCGGATTGAAATAAAAAACGCCAGCGTTATCGCAAGCGAGGACAGGGGTGGATTTTTTGGATGTGAGTTTGTTTCGCGTTTTTAAGTGGATTACAGACTGACGGTCTGAGCTTTTTATTTGGCGTTCTAGATTAATTAAAAATAGTTCTTAGGGAAGAATTTTAGCGACTATCCAAGCCTGTCTAGGCTGTCCCACTGGGTTTGGCGTGACCGCAACAATGGAGTCTGGCGCCGTCCCGCAGTGCGACATTGCCTGAAGGTGAAGGGCTAAAGCCTTCCGCATTAAAAATAATCCACACGTTAAATCATTCGGCAACGGATTGATCCTTGGGCGTTGCAGAAACAAGTTTGACTCTATGGATAGTTTTTTTGGAATTATTTCTAATTTTTATGGAAATTATTCGACGTAATTCAGAATCCTCAAGTGTCCCCAAGGTGGACAGGTCAATTTCAACCCTTAAAGAATTTTTAACAGCGCTTAATGCCTTAGACCTTTCCCACGGTTCCCGGGAAAATAGTGAAACAATTTTAGCCTCTACAGACGCGACTGGTTCGTCGCACTCAAGGGAAAGGGTTCCCTGAGGTGCGATTGTCTGAAGCGATGATTTAGTTGTGACATCAAGCATGAAATCAATGTTGTTACGACAATATCGGCCCTCAACAAGTCGGGCGTTGAGCTCCGCAAGTGAGGCGAGATAATCTTCAAACGAAAGTTTCAGCGCCTCTTTTTTTTCAGGGCTCAGCTCGGAAGGCGTCAGCGTACTGGAATGCCTTAATGCAAAGTCTTTTCTATTGGGGTCCGGCACGCCGGCAACGAAGTGTTCGCCAAGCATTATGTCTCTAAATTTTTCAGGGGAGACTTCGCGGAAAAAATCAGATGAGTTTGTCAGGGGGCGACCCCGTAAGTTTGAAATCCAGCTCACGCCATGCGCTCGCATCCAATTGATATAATAGTACGATCCCCGGAACACAGCAGATCGGGGATGCCGCATCATGGTTAAATGCGAGCAAGACGCAATGGGTGTTGGATAGGCGGGAAAGGG
>CAILMI010000009.1 GCA_903835255.1 uncultured Verrucomicrobia subdivision 3 bacterium | reverse complement strand
CTTGCGGCTTGGCAGAATGCTGTGTTTTTGCTAAACAGTCGGTTGGGCCATTTCACTGCGGCCTGGATAAATCCAGGCACCCCTTCTCCCGAAGTTACGAGGCTAATGTGCCGAGTTCCTTAGAGAGGTTTCTCTCGCGCGCCTGAGTGCGCTTACACTCACCCACCTGTGTCGGTTTACGGTACGGGCGAACAAGACATACTATGAAACTTTTCTAGGCACAGGAACCCACTGATGCGCTTCGGCCTAAGCCTAAGCTCGACATTCGATTGTCTAGTCAATGTCTTCCCATGCGTCATCTCATAGCTAATTCTTATCCGGCGCAGGAATATTTAACCTGCTGTGCATCGATTACGCCTTACGGCCTCATCTTAGCTCCCGGCTAACCCTGGGAGGACGAACCTGGCCCAGGAAACCTTGGGTTTACGGCGAGCAGGATTCTAACCTGCTTTATCGCTACTCGTGTCTGCATTCTCACTAATCAGCGCTCCAGCGTCCGTTTCCGTTCGCCTTCGCTGCACTGATTACGCTCTCCTACCACTCCACTCTGACGAATCAGAATGGAATCCATAGCTTCGGTATGTGATTTAATCGCCAATCATTTTCGGCGCGACCTCGCTCGATGAGTCAGCTATTACGCACTGTTTAAATGATGGCTGCCTCTAAGCCAACATCCTCACTGTCTAAGCAAAGTCACATCCTTTCCACTTAATCACATTTAGGCACCTTAGCTGATGGTCTGGGCTGTTGCCCTCTCGGCTACGAAGCTTATCCCTCGCAGCCTGATTCCTATGATACTGAGACCGACGGAATTCGGAGTTTGATTGGTTTTGGCAGCCTGGTGGGGCCCCTAAGCCATTCAGTGCTCTACCTCCGCCGGGTACTTCCATAAGACTCGCCCTCAAGCGATTTCGGAGAGAACCAGCTATCACGGGGTTTGATTAGTCTTTCGCTCCTACTCTCAAGTCATCTCAGAATTTTTCAACATTCACGAGTTCGGTCCTTCACTGCATGTTACTGCAGCTTCAACCTGCTCAAGAGTAGATCACCTCCGCTTCGGGTCTATTACCAGCGACTAGACGCGCTATTGGCACTCGGTTTCCCTTCGCCTCCAGTTCATAGAACTTTAGGCTGGCCACTGATAATAACTCGCAGACTCATTATGCAAAAGGCAAGCTGTCACCGCTTACGCGGCTCCAACACATTGTAGGCTTATGGTTTCAGGATCTATTTCACTCCGCTAACAGCGGTTCTTTTCGCCTTTCCCTCGCGGTACTAGTTCACTATCGGTTGCCAAGGAGTATTTAGTCTTATCCGGTGGTCCGGACGGATTCGCACAGAGTTTCGCTTGCACCGTGCTACTTGGGATACCTCTAGACGGCTTTGAGTTTTCGCTTACCCGGCTGTCACGGTCTATGGCTCAACTTTCCAGATGATTCGGCTAACTCGCTGCCTGTCACATTAAGGTCCCGCAACCCCGGGAGAACAAGTTCCCCCGGTTTAGACTGTTCCGCTTTCGCTCGCCACTACTTACGGAATCATTTCGTTTTCTTTTCCTGGGGTTACTGAGATGTTTCACTTCGCCCCGTTTCGCTTTTTTGGACTATGAATTCATCCAAAAATAACCGGCGGTAAAGCCGGCTGGGTTGTCCCATTCGGAGATCCACGGATCAAAGCCTGCTTGCGGCTCCCCGTGGCTTATCGCAACTTACTACGTCCTTCATCGCCTCTTGGCACCAAGGCATCCACCATAAGCCCTTAGTAGCTTGATCACAAAATATATCATCATCACTGATGACTACTCGGCGAATTGTATTTTTGCCCTACATTTGTTTTACCTATGTGTAGTTGTCAAAGAACCACCGAAACCGCAGCCAGGGATTTAACACCTTGGCAGACGGGACCGGAAAATCATCAAACAAGTGGTGGGCGTGACTGGATTCGAACCAGTGACCCTGCGCTTATCAAGCGCATGCTCTAACCAACTGAGCTACACGCCCGCCCGGCGTGAAAGCAAAGCTGGTGGAGCTGAGGAGACTCGAACTCCTGACATTCTGCTTGCAAAGCAGACGCTCTACCAACTGAGCTACAGCCCCACACGAATAAATTATACTCGGCGCTGTTTAGCGTTCGATTCCACTTGTTTGTTCAAAGAGCAATACTCTTGAAGATTGAATTGTGCGATTAGCTTGAGCCAAATCCGAACTGTCTGAGTTTTGACGCTCAAACATTCGTCCGACCTCGGAAGTCCGATTGTTACCTCGGACCCGTGGTTTCTCCTTAGAAAGGAGGTGATCCAGCCGCAGGTTCCCCTACGGCTACCTTGTTACGACTTCATCCCAATCACCAGTCATACCTTCGACACCTTTTTAGGGGCGGCTTCGGGTGCAACCGGCTTTCATGATGTGACGGGCGGTGTGTACAAGGCCTGGGAACGTATTCACGGCGCCGTAGCTGATGCGCCATTACTAGCGATTCCAGCTTCATGTCGTCGAGTTGCAGACGACAATCTGAACTGGGCCCGGTTTTGGGGGATTGGCTCCACTTTACAGTCTTGCTTCCCTTTGTACCGGGCATTGTAGTACGTGTGCAGCCCTGGCCGTAAGGGCCATACTGACTTGACGTCATCCCCACCTTCCTCCTCGTTGAAGCGAGGCAGTCTGTCCAGAGTGCTCCCATTTAAGGGGTGGCAACAGGACACAGGGGTTGCGCTCGTTGCGGGACTTAACCCAACATCTCACGACACGAGCTGACGACAGCCATGCAGCACCTGTGCAAGCTATCCTTGCGGATTCGTCACCCTTTCAGGCTTCTACTACTTGCATGTCAAGGCCAGGTAAGGTTCTTCGCGTTGCATCGAATTAAGCCACATACTCCACCGCTTGTGCAGGCCCCCGTCAATTTCTTTGAGTTTTAACCTTGCGGCCGTACTTCCCAGGCGGCGCGTTTAACGCGTTAGCTTCGCCACGAGCGGGGTCGATTCCGCTCACAGCAAACGCGCACCGTTTAGGGCCAGGACTACCGGGGTATCTAATCCCGTTTGCTCCCCTGGCTTTCGTGCCTCAGCGTCAGGAAATGTCCAGAGACTCGCCTTCGCCACTGGTGTTCCACTTGATATCTACGCATTTCACTGCTACACCAAGTATTCCAGTCTCCCCTCCATTCCTCTAGTCAAATAGTTTCCAATGCAGTTCCGCAGTTAAGCTGCGGGATTTCACATCAGACTTATCAAACCGCCTACGCACCCTTTACGCCCAGTGAATCCGAACAACGCTTGGGACCTCTGTATTACCGCGGCTGCTGGCACAGAGTTAGCCGTCCCTTCCTCTTCCGTTACTATCAATGCTTCACGTATTAGGTGAAGCAATTTGTTCACAAATGACAGGGGTTTACGGGCCGAAGCCATTCATCCCCCACGCGGCGTCGCTCCTTCAGGCTTTCGCCCATTGAGAAAAATTCTCGACTGCTGCCACCCGTAGGTGTCTGGACCGTGTCTCAGTTCCAGTGTGACTGGTCGTCCTCTCAGACCAGCTACCCGTCTTAGCCTTGGTGAGCCGTTACCTCACCAACTAGCTGATAGGCCGCGGGCTTATCGTAAAGCGTCAGGCCTTGCGGTCCCCAACTTTGAATTCCAGGAGATGCCTCCCGAAATTCACATCCGGTATTAGCTCGCCTTTCAGCAAGTTATCCCAGACTTTACGGCAAATTACCCACGTGTTACGCACCCTTGCGCCACTCCGACTCCAAAATATTGCTACCTTGAAGTCAGCGTTCGACTTGCATGTCTTATCCACGCCGCCAGCGTTCGTTCTGAGCCAGAATCAAACTCTCCGTATAAAACGTTAGCTGATTCCTGCCTGATCCGGAGACCAGGCAACTTTACTTACTTTATTTATTGGTTAAAACCCTCAAAGTTAGCCAACTAACTGGCCTTCTTTGAAGGGGCTCTTACTAATCGCACAATTCAATTTTCAAAGAGCTGCAGGTGTCTAAACACCCAAAACTTTTTATTAACTCTCCCGAATGCCGCTCATTCTGGGGACAAAAAAACCCGAGTGCCGAACTCTGCTTTTACTCGGCATCTCAGATTCGAGTTTTAAAGGCGCGATATTTTTCAAAACCGCACCGATTGTCAACTGACGTTTCCGTCATCCCCTCGCGCTTTACCGCATCGCGAACGGCAGATAAGAATATCAGAGTTAATTCAGCGTGCAAGAGTTTTTTTAATTATTTTTAGGACCCCTAAACCCTTCCCCTATTACCCCATAAAAAGCCCATGGAATAAGGGTTATTCCAGTCCCCGCCGGATTAAATCCGTCTCGTCCAATCCCAAATAATGACCCAGCTCATGCAAAAAAGTCGTCCGAACCTCCGCGCGAAAGCCTATTTCATGACCTCCGGCATAATCCCAAATATTTTCCAGGAATAATACGATCTGGGGCGGCAGCAATGCGCTGTTCTCCTCAACAAAATCAGGGCCGCTGAACAATCCCAGCGTGTCCGCCTCGATGCCGTCGGCCTGCCAATCCGCGCTCGGATGCCGCTCAAACAGCACCGGCACGCTGCCCGCACGCACGCGCAAGGGTCCGGGCAATACCGCTAGGACCCCCTCCACTTCTGCCGCCGCGAGCCCGCAAAGCTTGTTCCAATCTCTAGTCACACGCCGATTCTGCGCGGTGTTCCTAGGCATTGCAATCCTGCTCCCCCTCTTCGTTTTCACTCGCGCTTGAACGATCAGCACCTCATGTTGGTCTCATTCACTTACACACACATTTTTTCTGTTATGAAAACCTCAGCGATAATCGCCCTGTTCCCCCTTTTGCTCACCCAACCGGACTTCGGCCCCGCCCTGTCCGCTCAAAACGTTCCCGTTCTGGAACAAATCCTCCCTAACGGCATGACCCTGCTGATGGTCGAACGCCACGACGACCCGTCCGTCGCCGGCGGCTGGGTGGCGCATGTCGGCAGCGCCAACGAAAGCCCCGGCATCACCGGCATCGCCCACCTGTTCGAGCACATGATGTTCAAAGGCACAACCACCATTGGCACAACGGATTACAAAAAAGATTTGGAAATCCTAGCCGAACAGGAGCGGGTCCGTGATGCCATGCGCAGCGAGGAGTCCCGGATGCGCGCGGCCTGGCGGCGCGGCAGCGGAGGCGATTGGCAGAAACCGGAAAACTGGACGCCGCGTTACCGGGAGTTGCAGAAGAAATTTCAAGCCCTGGTCTTGGAGGAACGCAAGGTCATCGTCAAAAATGAGATCTGGAAACTCTACCAGTCCCACGGCGGCCACGGGATGAACGCGTTTACGATGGATGATATGACAGCCTACTTCGTCGGCGTGCCGGCCAACAAGCTGGAGCTCTGGATGTGGCTGGAGTCGGAGCGGATTTTCCATCCGGTCTTCCGCGAATTTTACGCGGAGCGCGACGTCGTTTTTGAGGAACGCCGGATGCGGTATGATTCCACCCCACTGGGTCCGTCGGTGGAGGCTTTCAACTCGCTGTTCTGGCAATCGCTGCCGTACAGCTGGCCGACGATTGGCTGGCCCTCCGACATTGCCTCCATCTCCAAGCCTCAGGCGGACGCGTTTCATGCGACCTATTATTCCCCGCAGAACATCACGCTGATCCTGGTCGGCGATTTCGACCCCAAACAGGTCTCAGCGCTGGCTGAAAAATATTTCGGCCGGATTCCGCGCGCCAAAAACAATCCGCCGGACCTCGTCACCACCGAGATGGTCCAGCCCGCCGAAAAGCGGATGAACGCGGAGGTGTCCGCAAACCCGCAGGTTGACATCCTGTGGCACACGCAGCCGTTTGGGCATAAGGATTCCTACGCGCTCCAGATTCTCGCCCAGCTGCTATCGACTCACACGGGGAGGCTTTACAAGGGACTAGTGCTCGGCCGCGGCGTGGCGACGGATGTCGCCGCCAGCCAGAACTCGCAAAAATGGGCGGGCTGGTTTGACATCAGCGGCGAGGCAGCGGAGGGACACACTCCGGAGGAAGTGGAACAGGCCATTGATGCCGAACTCAGCCGGCTGAAGCGCGAGCCGGTGCCGCCGGAAGAGCTGCAGAAGGTAAAAAACAATTTCGCCGCCGACCAATACCGGCAACTCAATTCTAACCTGAGCATCCTTCAAAATCTGATTTGGAACGACGGCGAGGGCGACTGGCGCGAAATCAATGCCGCCCAGCCCAAGCTGGAAGCCGTCACCGCCGGCGATGTCCTGCGCGTGGCCAACCAGTATTTCACCAAGGAGAATCGGGCCGTTGCCCTGTTCACCCGCAAACCGGAAAACGCATCCACCCCTTCGAAATGAAACCGATTCCCCTCCTGATTTTATTGGCAGCGCTGGCTGAACCGTTTCAAGCGGCCCACAGCGCCGGCATCCCCGCCCGGCCCGAAAAACTCTCCTTTCCACCGCTCAAATTCGACGCCCCCGTGCCGGATCAATACCGGGTGACTCTCGCGTCCGGGCCGGTGGCCTACCTCGTGCCCGACCGGGAACGGCCGCTGGTGAACATCACGGTTTACGTTCGCACCGGCAAATATCTGGAGCCGGCGGGCAAAGAAGGCCTGGCCGAACTCACGGGCTGGCTGATGACACACGCCGGCGCCGGAACCAATGCCGCGGCGCAATTCGAGGAACGCATCGCGTTTCTGGGCGCGCAACTCGATTCCGCCATCGGCGACACCCAGGGCAGCGTGAGCCTCAACCTGCTTTCCAAGGATCTCGATACAGGTCTGGGACTGTTGCGCGACGTGCTTTACGCCCCGCGATTTCAGGACGACACGGTTGCGTTGCGCAAACAGCAGACGCTGCAAGCCATGAAACAGCGCAACGACGATACCTCCGCCATTGAAGATCGCGAGGCGGATTACCTCTCACAGGGCGAGACTTTTTGGGCAAACCGTTATTTAACCAGCAACTCCGTTGAGTCGATCACGCCTAGGGATATTAGGGATTTCCATTTCCAATGGTTTTGGCCGTCCAATTTCGTCATCGCCGTCACCGGGGATTTTGAGCGCAACGCGATGGTTTCCAAACTGGAAAAGGTGTTTGCCGGAGGCCCCCCTCTCATCTCAGCAGATCCCCTGCTCCAAACCGGAACGCCGCCGCCCATCCCCACCAACCTCACCTTCGCCCCGCCGGGTGTTTATCTCGTCCACAAGCCGGAAGTGGATCAGGGCCGCGTTTCGCTCCTGCTGCCGGGCATCCAGCGCGGGAATCCGGATTATTACGCGGTGCTCATCATGAACCATATTCTGGGCGGCGGCGGGTTCACCTCCCACCTAATGAACCGCATCCGCTCGGATGAAGGCCTGGCGTATTCTGTTTATTCGAGATTTCAGCCGGGCGTTTATTATCCAGGCACCTTCACCATCGGCTTCCAGTCTAAATCGCGCACGGTGGCCTACGCCTGCGCCATCGCCCTGGAGGAAACCCGGCGCATGTCCACCCAGCCCGTGAATGCCGCGGAACTGGAGGTCGCCCAAAAAGGGCTCATCGAGGGATTCCCCAATTTTTTCAACACCCGGGAGAAGATTGCCGAGCAGTTCGCGATGGATGAATTCACCGGCCGCCATGCCCAGGACCCCCAATTCTGGAAGAACTTCCGGGCCAACCTGCAGGCCGTCACCCCGCAGGACGTGTTGCGCGTGGCGAAAAAATACCTGACGTCGGACCGATTCGTCGTCCTCATCGTCGGCAACCGCGAGGACATCCTGCGAGGCGATCCCACCCATCCGGTGGATTTGAAGTCGCTCTTTGGCTCCTTCCATGAATGGCCCTTGCGCGACCCCATGACACTGCAACCGCTCACACCCACAAACTGACCTTATGTTCCCGCACATCGCGCTGGCCCAGGACAAAACCTGGCAACCCGGGCCCTACCCCGGAGTCGAACTGATGGTCCTGCACCGGCACCCCGACACGGGCGGACTCGTGGTGCTGCGCAAGTTCAAGGCCGGCTGCACCATTCCGGCCCACACGCATCCGCTGGCCAACGAATGGGCTTACGTCCTCTCCGGCGACTGGGAAGAGGCGGGCGCGACTTACACCGCCGGCACCCTGTTTTACGCCCCCAAGGGCACGCAGCACGGCCCGCACACCGCGCGCACGGAAGTCCTCAGCCTGACCACGTTCGACGGACCGCTGACCGTCACCTAATGGCGCCCGCCGGCCTGGACATGGGGTTTGCGCTGCAGACCGATTTCAGGACGGATTCATCGGCCCCCCATCCAATTTAATTGCCATCGAAAAGCCCTCATTCTAATCTGCGATAGCAGCCAGCAAAGACACGAGACAGCCTGATTTTCATGAGATGCAACAACAATCACACCACCGCGATCCCGCTGGCCAAACATGGCATCTACCGCACATCGCCCACTGAAAACCGCCCCCCGGCGACTTCCCACCCCGTCCCGCACACTGCCTGACGCGGGTTCGAACAACATCGCTCAGGCAAATGCCTGATTCACCTCCTCAGCCGTCATGACACTGACCCTTGCCGATTTTGAAGGCTTCGATCTCAATGCCACGGAGCTCTACCTGAATTTTTTCAATGCAGCCACCCGTAAGAAGGGCGAGCGGTATTTTCTAGCCGGCCGCGTCCTCTCCGTCGCATGCCTTGAGCCGGGGCGGGTATTTGAGGCGAAGGTTCTCGGAAGCGTCAAGCACAAGGTATCCCTCTATTTTAACGAGATCTGGGATTCGGATTGCAACTGCCCTAGGGGCCATGAATGCACACACGCCTACGCCGCGGTGAAACATCTGCTGACAGCCTACATGACCACTGCGGAGGACGATTTGAGGGCGACGCAAGGTGAAAAACCCAAGCTACTACAGCCGGTGCCGATCCTGCTTTCCTCAGCCGCGCCCGGCGCCTTCACCGATGCCGTGCGGGCCCGGCTGGAACGCAAACCCACAACGGCTGAGGCGCGGTATCTTAAAATCATCACCCAGCTTTACCGGCAGGCCATCAGCAGCGGACTGAATTATCGCAACGACCTGAACGGACTGGGGATCCCCCTTTCCGGCGGTTGGTGGGATCGCCTGGAACTCTACCCGGAAGATCCGGCAAACGAGGGCGAGTTCTGGAATTATCTCGCGCTGTATCTCACCGAGAAACTCAACCATCCGATCCCGGAATTTCTGGGGCCGTTCACCGATCTGACGGGCGCGCAGGACAAAATGCGCCACCATCAGCGCGGCCAGGACATCCAGCGCTGGACCCAAACGCTTTCCGACATCGCTCAGCTGGCGCAAGGTTCGCACCCGGCGACCCCGGGGGAAGCCGACCCGGCGGAGCTCCGCCTGTGCTTCACCTCGTCGCAATTGATCTTTGAATGGCGGCGGTCAGGCGGGGAATGGACGGCATTGACGACGGGCAAAATGCGTGAATTCGAGGCCCGCCACGCCCCGCAGCTGACCGCGGAAGCCGCCCTACTCTGGATGCCCTGCTGGCACCGCATCCAGATGGGCAATGCCACCCAATTTTCCTACAACGACTCGTGGACCCAGGAACAAATCGGGCGCTGGCTGCACCACCCCTTGCTGCGGCCGCTGCTGGTGGATGCAGAAGGGACGCCGCTGATTTTCCACAGCGACCCGTTGCACTGGAGCGTCCTTCAGCCGGAAACGCTGGACGGCGATTATTTATTTTCACTGACATCGGCCGCAGGTGAACCGCTGCCCAAAATCTGGCTTACCACCCTCACGCGCCCGGCATATTACCTGACCCCCTTGGGCGTGTTCACCGGCCCGCCGTTGGACCCGCACTTGACCTCGTTGAAAAACCAGACCTCGATTCCCGCACAATCCCTGGAATCCCTCGGCGGCCTCCGCCTGCTGAATCGGCTGCAAGTCGCCCCGCCGCCGCGGCTGGCAGCGCGCACGCACACCGTCCCACTTCAGCCCGGCATCCGCGCCGAGGTGAAAAAACCCTGGTCCACACAGTCCACGGAGTATTGCTATGTGGACGTGCTCGGTGCCTCGGCCGACGGCACACAGATCGAATACTGGGTCGGCAACGGCTGGATTTCCAAAAAAAAATCTCCAGCCCCGACTCACAGCCAAAGGCTCATCCAGCTTGACCGCTCCGCCTTGGGCGGATTAGTGCCGCCCTTAGAGACCGCCGGGTTCAAATGGGATGATTTTTCCCAACGCTGGCAGCTCCGCGTCACCAAAAAGTTTGCGGAAATTTTCGTCCTCTTTCTCAAAACCCTGCCGACCGGGGCGCGCATTGAGTTGGGCGGCGAGCTGGCCTCCTTTCAAAACGCCGAGATTGCCGGGAAAATCCGCCTCCAAGCCACCGAGGCGGAGATGGACTGGTTTGACCTCCAGGTAATTGTGGACGTGCGCGACACCACCCTCACCCAGGCCGAACTCAAGCTGCTGCTCGACGCCAAAGGCGGCTGGGTGCGTCTCGACAAAAAAGGCTGGCGCAAGCTGGAGTTTTCGTTGAGCCGGGAGGAGGACGAGGAACTGGCGCGGCTCGGTCTGACACCGCACGAATTGACCAGCGAATCACAGCGGTTGCACACATTCCAACTCGCGGACCGAGCGGCGCGGAAGTTTTTGCCTGAGGAAACCTGCGACCGCATTGAGCGCCGCGCCGCGGAACTGCAGGCGCGCGTCACCCCGGAAGTGCCGGCCTCCATTCAAGCCGAAATGCGCCCCTATCAGCGCGACGGCTTCCACTTCCTCTGCTATCTCGCAACCAACCATTTTGGAGGCATCCTCGCCGACGATATGGGTCTGGGCAAAACCCTGCAAACGCTGGCCTGGCTGGCCTGGCTGCGAAACGGCGGGCCCGAGCGCGGCGCTCACGGCGCCTCAACCGAGGCGAGCCCACCATCCCTCGTCGTCTGCCCTAAATCCGTGGCCGATAACTGGCAGGCCGAGGCGATGAAGTTTTTCCCCGGTCTCAAAGTCCGCGTCTGGTCGGCCAGCGAACTCACTTCAGTTGCCAGCCTGCTGCCCTCCGCCGACCTGCACGTCTTGAATTACAGCCAGCTCCGGGTTGTGGGCGAAGACCTCGCCCGCGAACGGTTTCAAGCCGTCATTCTCGATGAAGGGCAATACATCAAGAATCCCTCCAGCCAGACCGCCCAGATAGCACGCCAGCTGCGCGCCACGCATCGCCTGATCCTAAGCGGCACGCCCATTGAAAACCGCCTGCTCGACCTGTGGAGCCTGATGAGCTTTGCCATGCCCGGCGCACTCGGCAGCCGCGCCGAATTCGGCCGGCTGTATGACGCCAAGGACGACCCCTTCGCCCGCCAGCGGTTGGCGGCGCGGGTGCGCCCCTTCCTCATCCGCCGCACCAAATCCCAGGTGGCGCGCGATCTGCCCGACCGCATGGAGGAGGATTTGTTCTGCACACTTGAGGGGGAGCAAAAGATCCTCTACCGCGCCGAACTCAAGCGCGCCCAAGCCCTCCTGCTCGGCGTCAAAACCGCCGCCGCCTTGAACAAAGAGCGATTCAACTTTCTCACCTCCCTGCTGCGGCTCCGCCAGATCTGCTGCCACCCGCGCCTGGTGAAACCAAACTCCAAAGCCACCAGCGCCAAAGTGGAGGCGCTCCTGGAAACACTCGAGCCCATCCTCGCCGAGGGCGAGAAAGTACTGGTTTTTTCCCAGTTCGTAGACCTGCTCAACATCCTGCGCGACGAGTTAAAATCCCGAGACTGGCGTCACTGGTATCTGGCAGGCGACACAGAAAATCGCGGCGACCTCGTGCGCGACTTCCAGGCGGCCGCCGGCGCCGGCGTCTTCCTGATTTCGCTCAAGGCGGGAGGCTTCGGCCTCAACCTCACCGCGGCAAGCTATGTCGTCCTCTTTGATCCCTGGTGGAATCCCGCCGTGGAGAACCAGGCCATTGACCGCACGCACCGCATCGGCCAGACCCGCAAAGTCATGGCCTACCGGCTCCTTATCAAGGACAGCATCGAGGAGAAAATCCGCGCCCTGCAAAAGCAAAAAAGCTCACTGGCCAACGATGTGCTGGGCGAGGAAAAGTTCTCGCAAAGCCTCTCGCTGGACGACCTCCACTATCTGCTGGCGGGCTGAAGGCCCGCAACTGGCCCAACGCCGACCACCTGATCGATTTTCGGGGCCGCAGCTGACCCTTCGCCCCAACGCGCAACTATCCCCCTCATCCATCATTCCTTACCCCCGTTCCGGGGCAATGACTCACCCCTCTTCTCCTCCGCCCGAATGTCCGGCCCGAATTCCCCGGATATTGTCCCCATAAACCCGGCCTCCTTTTGAACTCGCGGCTGCCAATTTGAATCGACAATTGAATCGACAATTCGTTGCGGTGGGTTCGGAATTTCATTAACTTCTCGCCGTTCACGAATCAATTTTATGGGCGCACAATGGAAACAAGCCGGGCGCGAAGCGAGCGCGCACAAAAAAGGCCAGATGGTCGTCAAGCTGGTCCGCGAAATCATGGTCGCAGCCAAACTGGGCGGCGCCGACCCCGACCTTAATGCCCGCCTGTTCGTCGCCGTCGAGAAGGCCAAGAAAGCCTCCGTCACCAAGGACACCATCGAGCGCGCCATCAAGAAGGGCGCCGGCATCGGCGAGGAAAAGGTCAGCTACGAGACCGTCGTCTATGAGGGCTACGCGCCGCACAAGATCCCCGTCATCGTGGAATGCCTGACCGACAATCGCAACCGCACCGCCCCGGAGATCCGCAACCTGTTCAAAGCCGGCTCCATGGGCCAGCCCGGCAGCATCGGGTTTTTCTTCAACCACCTCGGCGTGGTCGAGGCCACCCATGCCGACGCGAGCCGCGATGCCGAGGGCGATGCGATTGAGGCCGGCGCCAATGAAGTGGAGCCGCTGGAGGCAGAGGAGGTTCCCGCCGGACAGAAGGGCGCGCGCTTTTTCACCACCATCAAGGAGCTGGACGCCGTTTCCAAGGCGCTGAAGGCCGCGGGCTGGAATGTGACCGCCTCGGAGATGCGCTACGTGGCCAAGGAATTCCGCGAACTGGACGCCGCGTCGCACAAGGATGTGGTGGATTTCCTCAATGCCCTCGACGACCACGACGACGTGCATCACGTCTATGCGGCGATGAAGTGAGCCGGGAGGCGGGCGGATTTCAAACCGACTGTTTGCGGCTGTTTGCCTTCGCCGGGCGTTTTGAAAACCGTCCAGTATTTCAACGCCAACCCTTCTCCGCCACGTACCAGCGCTCTCGCCTGGAATGGGCGGGATCACCGCCGGCCTCTGCTTACCGCCCCCCCGCGCTCACCGTCTCCGCTTTGCGGGGCCGAAATGGTAGCCGCCATGGACCCGCACGGCGCGGGCCTTGCCGGGGAAACCGCCGGGTTTCGCGCCTGGCTTACTGTCCTCGAACAGCGCGGTGTAGGTGTAGTTGAAATTCTCCAGCTTCACGCGCGGGATGGTCTGACTGATAAAGCGTTCGATGGCGAAGACGTGCGGGGCGTCCTCCGCGATCATGATGGTAAAGGCATCGCCAGTGGCCTCGGCGCGGCCCGTGCGCCCGATGCGGTGGATGTAATCCTCGGGATGCTGCGGCACGTCGTAGTTGACCACATGGCTGACGTCCGCGATGTCCAGCCCGCGCGCGGCGATGTCCGTGGCGACGAGCACCTCGTACTTGCCCTCGCGGAATCCCTGCAGCGCCTGCTCGCGCTCCTTCTGCGTTCGGTTGGAGTGCAGCACACAGACGGCGTGATTGTCGCGCTTAAGCGTGTTGGCCACGCGATCCGCCCCGTGCTTGGTGCGGCAGAAGATGATGACGGAGTCGTAGTTAACCCGGTTGAGGAGCTCTAGCAGCAGGTCGGTCTTTTGCGTGTCAGACACCGGATAGATGACGTGCTTGACCGTTTCCGCCGGGCTGCGGCGCGCGCCGATCTCGATGGTTTCGGGGCTGTGCATGGCCCACTGGATGAGGGTCTCGATCTGCGGCGGCACGGTGGCCGAGAACAGCGAGGTATGGCGGGCCCGCGGACATTTGTCCACGATGCGGCGCACGTCGGGCAGGAAACCCATATCCAGCATGCGGTCGGCCTCGTCGAGCACCAGAAATTCCACCTTGTCCAAGCGCAGCGTGCCCTGCTCCAGATGATCCAGCAGCCGTCCCGGCGTCGCGACGACGATGTCCGTGCCGGCTTTCAATTCATCATTCTGTTTGCCGTAACCCACGCCGCCAAAGACGACGGTGGTCTTCAGGTTGGTGAAGCGGGCGAAATCATGAAAGGCGGTCTCCACCTGCGCGGCGAGTTCGCGGGTCGGCTCCAGGATGAGCACGCGGGGCCCGATGTCGCTGTGCTGGCCGATTTTCGAGAGGATGGGCAGGCCGAATGCGGCGGTTTTGCCGGTCCCCGTCTGCGCGCTGCCGATGACGTCCTTACCCGCCAGCACCAAGGGAATGGCGCGCAGCTGGATGGGCGTCGGGTCAACGTAACCCATCGCTTTGACGCCCTCGACGATGGCCGGGGCAAGTCCTAATTTACTAAAAGGCATGGGCTCAGAATAGCAGCAGGAGGCATGAAGGAAAGCAGCGAATTGGCCCCGGGCCTGAAATCAAAGCAGATGCCCGAGTTTTTCCCGCTTCGTTTTCAAATAGCCGGCGTTGTGGGGATTGGGCTGGACCTTAATCGGCACCTGTTCGGTGATGGTCAGGCCGTAGCCCTCGAGCCCGACGACTTTTTTGGGATTGTTCGTCAGCAGCCGGATGGTTTTCAGGCCCAGATCGCAGAGGATTTGGGCGCCGAGCCCATATTCGCGGAGGTCCATGCCATAGCCGAGCTTCTCGTTGGCCTCCACAGTGTCGTAGCCCTGCTCCTGCAGCTTGTAGGCCTGAATCTTCGGCGCCAGACCAATGCCGCGCCCTTCCTGGCGCATGTAGACAATCACCCCGCACCCCGCCTCGGCCACCTGCCGCATAGCCTGATGCAGCTGCGGCCCGCAATCGCAGCGCCGCGACCCGAACACGTCGCCGGTCAGGCATTCGCTGTGGACGCGCACCAGCACTTTGGATTTGCCCGCCAGATTGCCGCGCACCAGGGCCAGATGATGTTTGCCATCAAGCTTGGAGCGGTAGAGGTGCAGCGCAAATTCCCCGTAGTCCGTCGGAAGCTGGACCACCTCCACGCGCTCCACCAGCTTCTCAGCGATGCGGCGGTGCTCGATCAGCGAGGCAATCGTGCAGAGCTTGAGTTTGTGTTTTCGGGCAAATTTCAGCAGCGCCGGCAGCCGCGCCATCGTGCCGTCGTCATTCATGATTTCACAGATCACCCCAATGGGGCGGCAGCCGGAAAGGCGCACCAGATCCACGGCGGCCTCAGTGTGGCCGGCGCGCTGCAGCACCCCCCCCGCGCGAGCGCGCAGCGGGAAGATGTGGCCGGGCTGGACCAGGTCTTCCAGCACCGCAGTAGGCGCCGCCATGTGGCTGATGGTTTTGGCACGGTCGGCGGCGCTGATGCCGCTGCCAATGCCGCGCGCCGCATCCACGCTCACCTGGAAATCGGTCCGGAAACTCTCGCGGTTCTGCTGCACCATCCGGTCGATTCCCAGCTGCTGCAGCCGCTCGCCCGTGGTCGGAACACAGATGAGGCCCCGCCCGAACCGAGCCATGAAATTCACCGCTGCCGGCGTGACGTGCTGCGCGGCCATCACCAGATCCCCCTCGTTCTCGCGGTCGGCATCGTCCACGACGATGACCATTTTTCCGCGGCGGAGGTCGGCGATGACCGACTCGATGGGATCAAACTGTTTTTTCATTTGGCAGACCCAGCATATTCGCTGGCCGGTAAAATTCCAGCCGATTCAGTCTATCACCCTCCCGCCCATTTTTGCACTCGGTGCGTTTTCGCTGGCGCGGTGCCTCGGCGCCTCGTAATTTCACACCTGCACCTATGTCACCGGTTTCAGACCCAGCGCCGCATTCGGCCCGATCCGCTCAGCGCGCCTCCGCGCTGGCCTCGCCTGAAAAAATGCAGCGGCTCGACCGGCTGGCAAACCTAGGGATGCTGTCGGCGGGCATGGCGCACGAGATCAAGAACGGCTTGGTCGCCATCAAGACCTTCGTGGATTTGCTGCTGGAAAAAAATCAGAATGCGGAGATGGGCGAGGTCGTCCGGAACGAACTCATACGCATCGACGCCCTAGCCACGCAGATGATGCGGATCGCCGCCCCCCAGCAGGCCACCCACCAGCCCGTCCGCGTCCACGAGGTGCTGGATCAAGCGCTGCGGCTGCTGCAGCCGCTGATCAGCACAAAGCTGATAGCGCTCAAAAGAAATTACCGCGCCGATGCCGACACGGTGCAGGGGGATGGCGGCCAATTGCAACAGGTGTTCATGAACCTGCTGCTCAACGCGGTCGAGTCGATGGGGCCGAACGGCCTGCTGACCGTCACCACCGAGAGGGGCGCCGGGGACGTTGACCCGCCCTTTTTAATCATCCAGATCCGGGACACGGGGATGGGGATTACTCCGGAAATTACGGAACGTCTGTTCGAGCCATTTTTCACGACCAAGAAAAACGGCACCGGCTTGGGGCTGGCAATTTCCCACCGCATCATGACGGAACACCGCGGCACCATCCATGTGGAGAGCGTGCCAGGCAAGAGCTCGCTGTTCAGCCTCTCGTTGCCGATGCGCCATTCCTAGCAAATCGGGATCCCCAAGCGCCTCCCCCCGCCCTCTCCTCCATTTCATGGAAGAGAGGGAGCAAAGGCAGTCGAACCACGCCACTGAATGCCAAGCGCAACTTCAGAATTGAGTTTGAAATTGACGTATTCACCCGCCGAACGAGGCCACGACCGGCGCAAGCCTTCCCCCTCGCCCCGCGAAAGCTTGAGCGGGGAGGGCCGGGGAGAGGGGCCCCTCACACCGACTTCACCGCGTCCGCCAGCGCCTTCACAAATGCGCTCACCTGGGCCACCAGCGTGGGCGACCGGCCGTGCTCCGCAATCTGGTTCACGATGGCGCTGCCGACCACGACCGCGTCCCCGTGACTGGCCACCGTTTTGGCCTGTTCGGGATTGGAGACGCCAAAACCGACTGCGATGGGCAGCCCGGTGTGCGCGCGCAGTTTGGCAATCTGGGAGGCAAGATTCCCGGCGACGCTCGCCTGCATCCCCGTGACACCCGCGCGAGAGATGTAATAAATAAAACCGCTGCCGCGCCGGACAATCAGCGCCATACGGTCGTCCGGCGTGGTCGGTGCCACCAGATAGATGTGACACAGCCCCGCCGCGCTCATGAGCGCTTCATAGCGCTCACTCTCTTCCGGCGGCAAATCCAGCACCAGCAATCCGTCCACCCCCGCCGCGGCCGCCGCGGCGATGAAGGATTCCAGGCCGACCCGGTGGATGAGATTGAAATAAATATAGAGGACGATGGGGATTTGGGAGTCCCGGCGGATGGCGGCCACGGTCTCCAGCAATTTCGGCGGAGTGGTGCCGGATTCCAACCCGCGCTGGGCGGCGAGCTGGTTAACTAGACCGTCGGCCAGGGGATCACTGAACGGCACGCCCAGCTCGAGCACATCCACCCCCGCCCGGTCAAACGCGAGCGCCAGCTGGCGCGTGGTTTCCAGATCCGGATCGCCGGCTCCGATGTAAACCACAAACCCCTTTTGGCCGGCGCGCTTCAGCCGGGCGAATTGATCTACGATGCGATTCATGCGGCGGGAGTCTCCAGCCTGAAGTCCCAAGTTTCAAGCGACAAGTTTCACTGCGACGGCAAAGAGCGCCAGCACGCACCTCGCCACCGCGGCCAGCGGCCCGAAGGGAGCAGGTCCAAGGTATGGAATAATAGCGGATGCCTCGTCACTGCGGCCATGACAGATCCTCACTGTTTTGGGGGATGCAGTGTCAGCGGCTTTTTCCCCTGCGAATGCATTTTCTTCACGGGGCCAAAAATCGGGGTGAGTTCCACCAAAAACAGGGGGGAACCATGGGCTATTTGATGAAATCCTTTCGTTCCGGCGGCTGCGATTCTGCTTGAAGTTGCCTTGGAAACGGCTAAGATCGCGGGGCGTTGGTCCTCTGGTGTTCGCTCTCTCCCGAAGTACAGTGGGTGAAGGCACCTTTGTCGGGAGCGCGGAAGTCGTGGGGTGAATCCGCCCCATTTCTCTGAACTCAAGCCAATTCATTGGGTTTTATAATTTATGTTGAAACGAAAAACACCGGCGTCCGCCAAGGCGTCGGGCAGCCGTCCGGTTCAGGGTGCGAAAAAAGCCGCAGTCAAACCAGCTCCCCAGCGCCGGCGTTTTGTTGTTTCGACCAAGGCGAAACGCGACGTGGCCCGACCCTCCGGGGCGGCCCCCAAAGCGAAGCACACGGCCGCCTCCATTGGCGCCGCCGCCCACAAAGGGCCGGCCAATGGCCAGCCGAGCGCCCCAGCCTCTGCGGCAACAGGCTCGACGGCGGATCTGACCGAAACCATCAAGACCCTCGTCCATCTCGGCCAGGAGCATGGCTACGTCACCTACGACGATATCAATGACGTTCTGCCGGACAATCTCAGTCCGGAGGACCTGGATGCCCTGCTCAGCAAGCTGCGGAGTTTGGACGTGGAAATCGTGATGGACCAGGCGGAAGCCGAACGCGCGGATCGCACCAAGCAGCCGCAGCAGGCGGAGGAGGTGGAGGATGATTCCCGTCTGGAAATTCTCGATGACCCGGTCCGGATGTACATGAACCAGATGGGCAAGGTTCCCTTGCTCACCCGCGAACAAGAGGTCGAGATCTGCAAGAAAATCGAGGAGGCGGAAGTCGCGATGAAGGGGATCATCTACGGCTTGGGCTTTACCGCCAAGGAGCACATCGCCATTGCCGAAAAACTGTTGTCCGAACCGCCCAAGGAGCGCTTCGACCGCGTTATCGTGGACAAAAAAGTCGCCAATCGCGAGGGGCACTTGAAGGATCTGCGCAAGTTTATCAAGAAGCTGCGGGCCTTTGACCAGAAGGTGGACGAGAAGTATTTCAGCTGGCAGAAGTCCCAGCAAAAAAGCCGCAAGGAACAGATCCAGCGCGAGCTCAAAAAAATGAGCGCGCGGCTGCAGGAGATGTTCTCCAAGTTTTTTTACAAGCAGAAAGTGGTTGAGGAAATGATTGTCGTGGCCGGCAACATTTACGAAAAATTCCAAGCCAGCACGCGGCACCTTCAGGAGCTGGAGGCGCAGCGCACCACCGCCGAGCGGCGCGCGGCCATCGAGTCCGAGCATGCCAAAATTCAGACCCTCGAGCAGTTCGTGCGCCTGCCGCGCGAGGAATTCGTTAAGGCGTTCAGCGCGCTGAAAGCCGCCGCCGATCGCGGCCTCCGGGCTAAAACCCATATGGCCGAAGCGAACCTGCGCCTGGTGGTTTCCGTCGCCAAAAAATACACGAACCGCGGCCAGTCCTTCCTCGACTTGATCCAGGAAGGGAACATCGGCCTCATGAAGGGCGTCGAGAAGTTTGAGTACCGCCGCGGCTACAAGTTTTCGACCTACGCCATCTGGTGGATCCGGCAGGCCATCACCCGCTCCATCGCCGACCAGGCCCGCACCATCCGCATTCCGGTGCACATGATCGAGATCATGAATAAGCTCTGGCGCGCACAGAAGCAGCTCACCCAGGAACTGGGCCGCGAGCCCACGCCGGAAGAACTGGCCGACGAGATGCACATGCCGGTCTCCCGCATTCATGCGCTCCTGAAAATGGCGCAACAGCCCGTTTCCCTGCACGCGCCCGTCGGCGATGACGGGGATGTGAGCGTCGGCGATTTTATCGAGGACAAGTCCGCCGAAAACCCCTCCGAAGTGACCAGCTACAGCCTGCTCCGGGAGAAGTTGAGCGATGTGCTGACGACGCTGACGGAGCGGGAGCGGAAGATTCTGGAGATGCGTTTTGGCCTGCTGGACGGCTACGAACGGACGCTGGAAGAGATCGGCAAGATGTACAACGTCACCCGCGAACGCATCCGCCAGATCGAGGCCAAGGCCCTGCGCAAGCTGCGCCACCCGACGCGCGTGCGCCATCTGCAGGGCTTCCTCGAGACGGCCGAAGCGGCCTGATCGATTTGAAATTCAGCAAACCGCCTGCGACGCCCGGGTCGCAGGCGGTTTTTTGCTGGTCATCAGGCGCGGCTTCGGGCCGGTCCTTCCAGGCGATAGGTCGGTTAAACCCGAATTCCGAAATGGGATAGGGATGCCGTCCCGGTCCACAGGCGGCGGAACGACTGCGGTGGCCCATAAAACCTGGCCCAATTTGTGCCCCCGCTCCGCGCGGGCAGGGACAGCGCTGCGCTGTCCCTGCCATTTTCCGCAACGGCCCACTCTAGGATTCGGGTTCATATCAAACTCAATTCTGGAGTTGAGTTGGGAATGAAGAGGCGCAGGTCGACTGCCTACTCCCTCTCTTCCATGAAATGGAGGAGAGGGCGGGGAGGCCGTTTATCCGTTCGAAGGGCCATGGGAGGCTGGCCCACTTCAGAATTCGGGTTTAAACCTGGATGGGCAGAATGAGCATGGGCCAGCCATGGCGGTAGAGCCGGCGCTGCAGTTCGAACACGGTGTGGTTGTGCAGCAGGCGGGTGATCAGGCGGTCGTCCTGAAACACCAGCTGGCCGGCGAAGAATTGCGCCTGCGGAAAACGCTGCGCGATGCCGTCGCACGCGTTGGCCGCCTCGTCCACGATGTCCGTACCGAGCGCAATTTTCGACTCGGCATAAAACCCGTGCTGGCGCATGTAGTGGACGTAGCGATCCACTTCGCGCTGCGAATGGTCGCGAAGGTTGTCCACCTCCGCCGCGCCCTTGAAATTGCCCGCGTCCAGCACGCCCACCTGCACGAAGACGAAGTTCTGGTACACCTTAGGAAACATCCGTATCACCGCCAGCAGCGTGTGCAGGCCCAGCCCGTTGAACCCGTTAACCAGGAAAACGGCGGTGCGCGCCCCGGGGTCGCAGGCGGGCGCCGGCCGGGCGGGGAGGGACGTCTCCTTGAGGGTGGCCACGGAGACCAGCTCATTGAGCCGCTGCAGACGGACCTGGGTCTGGGTGTAATGACGTTTCACGCCAAAGGCCGCCCAGACCAGGAGCCCGGTGACAATCAGAGTGATCCAGCCGCCCTCAAAAAACTTCACGACGCAGAGGGAGATGAGGATGCCGCTGGTGAGCAGGAGCCCTAACCCGTTGATGAGGATTTTATGCCGCCAGCGGGGGGTCCGGGAGCGATCGGCCCACCAGTGGCGCACCATGCCCAGCTGGGAGAGACTGAAGGTGATGAACACGTTGATGCTGTAAAGCACCACCAGGGTGTTCACCAGGCCGCCGCCCGCAAACACGGCGGTGGCCAGCACCACCAGCAGTGCGGCGAGCCCCATCAGCAGGACGCCATTCTGCGTCACCAGCCGGTCGCTCAAGGTGGCAAAGCGCGTGGGCATCCAGCGGTCCACCGCCATGTTCGCCAGCACGCGCGGCCCGCCAAGGAAGCCCGTCTGAGCGGCGATCAGCAGCAGTGCTGCCGAGGAGGCGAGCGCGGACACCACAAATGTTTTGCCCAGCCAGGCGGGCCAGGCCGAGGTCATCTGTTCAAACAGCACGGCGTTGAGCGTCTTCCCCTCCACCGGCACAACCTGATAGAGCAGGTAGACCAGCAGCAGGCCGCCGACCACGAACGCCAGCGAGGCCCCCATGTAGATCATCGTGCGCTTGCCGGTCTGCACGCGCGGCTCGCGCAGGACGGACAGGCCATTGCTGACCGCCTCAATTCCCGTGTAGGTACCGGCCCCCAGGCTGTAGGCGCGCAGGATCACAACGATCAGCCCCCAGAACCCCACTTCCGAATAATCCGAGCGCACGTCCGCCTCCAGCCCCTGGACGATGCCCGGCAAGTCCCCGATGTGGGACACGATTCCGTAAAGAATGGCGAAGCTGAACGTGGCCACGAAGAGGAAGAAAACCGGCAGCCATAGCACCACCGATTCCTTGACGCCGCGCAGGTTCAACAGGGTGAGGAAAATGATCCCCGCCACCGCAAATTCCGTTTTATAATGCGCCCAGCCGACGGGGAACATACTGAAGAGCGCGTCCGTTCCACTGGCGACACTGATGGCGATGGTCAGCACGTAATCCCCGATCAGGGCGCAGCCCGAGACCACCCCCGCCGTGGGCGAAAGCAGTTTGCTCGCCACCAGATAACCGCCGCCGCCGGTGGGGAAGAGTTCGATGATCTGCGAGTAGCTGGCGCAGATGACCACGATGGTCAGCACCGAGGCCGCGGCCACAAACAAACTCAGAAACTTGTGGTTCAGCAGGGCCACATAGGCAGATTCCGGGCCGTAGCAGGAGGAGGACAATCCGTCGGCCCCCAGGCCGACCCAGGCCAGCAGCGCCACCAACGACATGTGCTGGAAGATGTTTTTGTCCGAGAGGTTTCGCGCCCGGCCAATCACCACGTCTTTCACCAAATGGAACACTTTCATATGCGACTTTCGTCTTTGCCTGCTTTTGGTGGGAACGGTGAAGCCCGCACCTGCGTCTCCAGAAAATCGCCCTTCCATTTGCCTGCGAGATTAGCTGTCGGGCTGGGCCTGAAAAGTGGCCTGGAAGCCGGTTGCCCGGACTCCTGCGCCCCCTCCCCAACCGATCTTGAGGAATTCGGGTCTCCCGCATCCGGTTTCAGGAAGAAAACCGGATTTAGGCTGCAACAGGCACGATTTAATCATAGCCGTTCCGCCTTGTCAAACAGCCCCCCTCGAGCCCGTTGGCATCATGCAAAGGGCAGTTCCACGAGGGTTGCCGCACTTTCCCCTGACGCGGTGGGCAGGGTCAATAGGTTGCCCATTTGAAAGACCTCGCGCCGCACGTAGCCGAGCGCGATGTTGGCGTTGAGCCGCGGCGAGTTCACCGCGCTGGTCACGTGGCCCACCTCCCTGCCCGCGTGAAAAAGCCGGTCGCCGCGCACGGGCAACTCCTTCAAGCCCGCTTCCAGGCGCAGGCCCCGCAATTCGCGGTTCACATGGCCCACGCTGTGGATGCGGTTGATGACTTCCTGCCCGATGTAGCACCCCTTGCTGTAGGTGACCGCCCGGCTCTCAATGCCGCATTCCAGCGGGAGGTTCGCGGCATCCATGTCCGCGCCGAACCGCGGAATACCCGCCTCGATGCGCGCCGCCTCAAACGCCTGATCGCCGATCGCCCGACCGCCGGCCGCTTTCGCTGCGGCAATCAATTTGTCCGCCACCGCCCCAAGCGAGTGGTTGGGGACAAAAAGATCAAAGCCAAAAGGACAGGAGTCCATGCGCGTAAGGGGGGGCGCCTCCTTCGCGGGAGCCCCGGCGCTCCGGCTTGTACAAAAACTGGAGAGGCGCGGGTTGTTTATCAGATAAATCTCGCCGAGCGTGGGGTCAGAAACCTTCACCGACCCCAGGGGTTGGGCGGGAAGGGCGGCGAATAATCCGAGCGCGTGAATAACGGCTTCGGCCTTCGGCCCCAGCACGCTCAGCAATCCGTAGTGCGGCGCGGCATCCACAATCTGCACATCGTCGGCGACGATGTATTTCTCGAGGCGCGCGGAGAGGTTCCCAGTCAGCCCCGGCTCGGCATCCACGAGCAATTCCTCCGCCAGGGCGAAGATGTTCAGGTCTCCCTCCATTTTGCCCTTGGCGGTGGTGATGGCGGCGTAGCAGCCCTCGCCAGTGCGGAGTTTTTTCACGTCGTTGGTCACCTGTCCGTGCAGGAAGCGCGCCCGGTCACCGCCGACAAGGCAGAAGCGCGAGCGAAAGCTCAAATCCACCACGCCCGCCGACGCGTGCAAGGCGGCATGCTCGGCCCGCCAGTCGCCGTAGTCATGAATGATCTCGTTTCCGTTCCGTTCAGCGAACCGCGCGCCGAGGCTGCGGTGAACTTCGTTTAACATCAAGGGGTGCATCACTGGCAAAATAATGTCAGTGAATCGGCGCGATGCAAAACGGAATCGAATTGATTTCCGGCGGATTTGTTGCACCATGAACCCATGAGTTTGGATGCGCTTTATTCGGAGCTGACCCTCAAAACCAAAACGAAACATGTCCTGGTCGTGCTCGATGGCCTTGGCGACATCGCGACCCGGCAGCAAAATTACCTCACTCCCCTCGAGGCGGCCGCGACGCCGAACCTCGACCGGATCGCCCGGGAGTCTGCGCAGGGCCGCATGATTCCCGTGGCGCCGGGCATCACCCCCGGCAGCGGACCGGGCCATCTCGGCTTGTTCGGCTACGACCCCCTGGAATTCCAGGTCGGCCGCGGCGTCATCGAAGCGCTCGGCCTCGGCCTGGAGTTGAAGCCGGGCGACGTCTGCGCCCGCGCCAATTTCGCCACCCTCGACGCCAAGGGCATTGTCACCGACCGTCGCGCTGGCCGCATTCCCACCGAAACCTGCGAAAAGCTCGTGGCGTTGCTCTCCTCTAAAATCAAAAAAATCGGCGACACCCAAGTCCTCATCAAAGCCGGGAAGGAGCACCGCTTTGTGGTTGTGTTCCGGGGCAAAGGGCTCGAAGGGCCGCTGACGGATGCGGATCCCAATCGCGAAGGGTTTGTGATTCCTGCGGTAAAGCCGCGCGACCCGAAAAATCTGAAGCAGAAGAAAATGGCGAAGCTGATCGCGGATTTTTACAAGGCCGCGCTGCCGGTGCTCGCGAAGGAGAAGCCCGCGAACGGGTTCCTCATGCGCGGCATCGCTCACCAGCCGGAAATCCCCCTGTTTGTGGACCGCTACCAGCTCAGGCCCGCGTGCCTGGCGGTTTATCCCATGTACAAGGGCCTGGCACAGCTCGTCGGCATGGCTAAAATCGAGGGGCCGCAGACCATCCAGGAGCAGTTCGAGCGCTACCTCAAGGAATACGACAACTACGATTTCTTCTTCATCCATTATAAATACACGGATAAATACGGCGAGGACGGCAACTTCGCGGCCAAGAAGAAAGCCATCGAGGATTTCGACGCCGCGCTGCCGATCCTTCTCAAGAAAAAGCCCGATGTGTTTGTCGTGACCGGCGATCATTCGACCCCGTGCGCGCTGCGCGGCCATTCCTGGCATCCGCAGCCGGTCATGATCCATTCCGCCGCCAGCGGGTCGGACAAGCTGGAGCGTTTCACCGAGACCGGCGCCAACAGCGGATCACTCGGGGTGTTCCCGGCCAAATTCATGATCCGCCTCATGCAGGCCAATGCCCAAATGTTCGACAAGTTTGGCGCCTGAAAATCATTCCGCCCGGGTCTCGCCGCTGGAAGGATTCAGGCCGCGGTCCGGAAATCCGCGCTGAATTATTAAATGAACCTGCCCAACAAGCTCACCGTGTCGCGCTTTGGACTGACGGTGGTCTTCCTCTGGGTCCTGTTCTGGCCGTGGGCGGTTCCGTTCCGTCACACCTGGGCGCTGCTGTTTTTCTGTCTCGCCGGCATCACGGATTTTCTGGACGGCCGCATTGCCCGCGCGCGCAACCTCATCACCAATTTCGGGAAGCTGATGGATCCGCTGGCGGACAAAGTATTGACGTGTTCGGCGTTCATCGCTTTTGTCGAAAGCACTCATCTGTATCCGGACGCGCCGGTCAAGCTGGCCGCCTGGATGGTGGTGATCATCGTGGCGCGCGAACTGGCCATCACCGGCTTGCGGCTGCTGGCGGCTTCCAAAAACATCGTGCTGGCCGCCGAGCGCTACGGCAAACACAAGACCATCTCCCAGATCGTGGCCCTCATCGCGCTGCTGGTGGTCGATGCCTGCCCGGAATGGCCGGCCGCCGCCCAGGCCTGGCTGATGCCCTGGGCGCCGGGATTTACGGCGGTCATGCTCTGGCTCACGGTCGGGCTGACGGCGATGTCGGGGATCATTTATCTGTGGCGCAATCGGGAAATCTATTTGAACGACATGTGAGCGGGGACAGGGACTGGCAGGGATTAATTTCCGCTCAATGCACCCCCTTTTTCAGGCTGCCTTCCATCACCCCTCGAATCGTCCTTAGAAAAGGTGAGGCACTTGCGGCTCCGGCGGAGACTTACCCGGGGTCAGCGTTTCGGCAGCGGCAGGGTATTGCCGGGATTGGCCGGCTCATAGCGGGCAGGCGGTAGGTTCTTCAGGGAATCGCCGCTCTTGTGGTGCTTCAAGACGGAGTTGATTAGCAGGACGACCAGGACAATCCCCAGAAGGCCCACGCCGGCCAGCACTGTTTTTAGATTCAGCTTCGCCAGCAGAAACATCACGCGGTCAATCGGCTTGCCGGATTCCTCGCTCAACGAGGGGGGTTCGCTGAAGTCTTCCGTCCGGCCCAGTTCCGCATCCAGCGCGGCCATAAGAGGAGGGAGTTCGAGTTTGAGGCGGGAGGCGTAATTTTTCACCGAGCCGCGGATATAAACCGGCGCGGAAAACACACTGAAGTTTCCCTCTTCCAGGGCGCGGACATGGTCGGTGCGGATCTTGGTCATCTCCGCGACCTGTTCGACTGTGAGATTCTTGGCTTCGCGCGCGTGGCGCAGCTGTTCAGCGACCGTTGACATTTCCCTCATTTAGCGGGTTTGCAGCGCGATTGGCAACCTCGAAGTCTTTTTCTGTCGGCCGCCGAATTCAAAAGGGGACTCAGCCGGAACCCTGCAGTCCGAATGAACCGTCAAGGGGACAAGGACGCCAAGGGGCAAGACCTGAGCCGAGTTCATCCCGAATTCCGAAGCGATCCTTTGCGGAAAATGGTAGGGGCAGCGCGGAGCCGGCGGAACCAATTGTGCCAGGGCTTACGCGCCACCCCTCCCCATTTCGGAATTCGGGCTCATAGCGTCATTGAAGGAAATCCGCTCACAAAACGAACCCGACGCTATGGCAGTTCAACTTGACCTTGGGACACCGGCGGGTAGGGCGGGCAGTCCCCGGGACGGCGCTATTGCCAACCCGGGTCACCTTATGCCCCGGGACGGCGCGCACGGAGTGACGCGCCCTACCTGTCCCAAAGTTGCCAAGAACTGCTAGAGGCAGTCGAACCGAACCGCTTCATTCCCAGCTCAACTCCAAAATCGAGTTTGAAATGAACCCCTTTCACTCGACGAACGAGGCAGGCCAGGCTCTACCACGCTGGCCACGATCCCGGGTCTTCTCCCTCGCCCCGCGAAAGCTTGAGCGAGGAGAGGGGCCAGTGAGTTCAGCACAGAGCGCTGACCCTTCCACGATTCCACGCAGGTCCCCCCCCGCCATCCAGCCCCGCGGCTCCGGCCAGCTCCCGCAACGCGCGACGCACCGCCGGATTTTTCAAGGCAGATGCCGCAGCAAAATCCTTCCCCAGCCACGGCAGGGACACTATTTTTTCCGCGCCGATCAAACCGGCCAGAAAATTCGGATTGCTCTTGGCGGCGGCACCCGGCCGGGGCGTTGACCTCAAAATGACCTGCGCCCGACGGGCCCATCCCGGGGGCAGCGCCTCCAAGGTGAGCAGCACGTGATTCACAACCCCAAGCTGGTTGGGGGCCACAAGGAGCGGGGTGGCGCGCAGCGCGGCGATCAGATCGCGCGAATTAAAACCGTCACCCAGCGGGCTCAGCAGCCCTCCGGCCCCCTCGACCAGGACGCAGTCAAAGCGCCGCTGGAATCGGCGGAGATGCTCGAGGATAATCGGGAGCGAAACGCGGCGATTTTCCCGTCGCGCGGCCAGCGCGGGCGCGAGGGGCGCGCGGAAATGCCAGGGATTGATTTCATCGAGCGTGAGCTCCCCGTCCTGGGCGTCGTGAAGGATGCGGGCATCCTCCCGGCCGCCGGAGCAGACCGGCTTGAAGGCCGCCGCATGGATGCCCTGCGCGCGGAGATGCCGGGTCAGGAGCGCGGTCAGCACGGTCTTGCCGGCGCCGGTGTCGGTGCCGGTGATGAAAAGCAGTGGCGTCATGGGCCTCCATCAAAGCGGAAACCGCGCGCGCGTGCCATCAAAACCGTTCACGTCCTTAGGCAGCCGCGCCCCTCGGACAAAACCGGCCCTGCGCCGAGACGGCGGTCGCCGGAGATGGATTCCCCGACGCAGAGCTTTCAGCGTGGGGAGCAAGTCGCCGGAAATAGCGGCTCCAAAACATGGCGACCTCCGCCGACCTCCGCGATCAAGGCCCAATCCTCATAGCCGGGTCAGGGAAAGATTTCCACCAGACGTTGACGGCGGTACTCAAAAATCCGCTCCACATCCTTACGAACGAACAGCCAGTTCATCAACGCCCCGCCCCTTGGCCAATATCGCACCCGGTCGCGGCAGAGCGTGCCTCCCTCCCGCTCCTCAAACGTGTGGGTATGATGCCAGAGCCGGTAGGGGCCGCGCCGCTGTTCATCCACAAACTGAAACGGCGGCTGCCACGCGCTGATTTCCGTGCGCCAGCGGACCGGCACGCCGTGGATGCGGATGCGATAATCAATCAAGATGCCCGGCCGCATTACAATTGGGGCGGGCGTGAGCACCGCGAAGTTTACCCAGGGCGGCGTGATCCGTTCCAGATTATGGGCGTCGCCAAAAAAGGCGAACACCTCGTTGCGCGGATGCGGCAGCCAAAGCTCGGTTTCAAAAATGAACTCGTTCATAAGGCGCGCCCTAAAGCTTGGTCTTGATGCCGCACGCCCGCAGGGCGCACCAGCCGCGCAATGCCTCGAACAGCACAAAGCCGCCGGAGACCGCCAGCACCAGGCCCAGCCAGAAAGAGGCGGCAAAGGCAAAGCCGGCACCAATCAGTAAGCCGACGGCACCGATCCCGCGCACCCAGCGTCCGCGGGGGCTGATATTAGGTTTAAAAAAAGAGTTCATCGTTTGTTTTTTCGGGACGGCGCACGGAGGGCGTCGAGTGTCTCCCCCAGGTGCACCAGATCCTTGATTTTAAGGGCCTTGATTTTATTCAGGGCGGCGGCGTAGGCCGGAACGGCCCGCCCTCCAAGAAGAAGGGGCATGCCGGCTGGCAGCAATCCGCGGAGCCGGACCAGCTCCGCTGCGAGCTGCGGGTCGTCTTCCGGATAGACCAGGCTCAGCGCCACGGCCCGGGCCCCGCTCTGTTTTGTGGCTCCGGCAATTTCGGCCGCTGGCAGGCCCGCGCCAAGATACGTCACGCGCCACCCCAGATTAGCCGCTGCCGCCCCGACCAGCAGCGCGCCCAGTTCGTGGATCTGGCCCGACGGAGTGGCCACCACCAGCCCGGGCGCGGTCGCCGGGAGGGAAAACGCCCCAGCCGCATGCCCCAGAAAAACCCGGAGGGCCGCACTGGAAAAACGCTCATGCGCCGCGGTCAAGGCGCCCGACCGCCAAAGGTCGCCAATGGTCTGCACCAGCGGCGCCACGACGCGCTGCAACACCCCCTGCGACCCCAAATCCGCGACCGCCCGATTCAAGGCGGACTCCAACCCCCGGGCATCCAGCCGCTTCACCGCCACCAGACAGTCTTCCAGATACGAAAGCCGCGACGGGAGGCGGCGACGGGATCCCGCCGGAACCGAGGGATGCATGTCCACCCCAAGTTTTTTGAGTTGGGCCAGCGACAGGGCTGCGATCTGGCCAATCCGGTGACCGGCCCGGAGAGCATCCCTCAGCAGCGTTAGTCGCTCCATCTCCGCCTCGGAATACAGCCGGCGTCCGGCGGGTGTGCGCTCCGGCGCGATCGCCCCATAGCGCCGCTCCCAGACACGGATGCGATGGGCGCTTAACCCCGTGCGGCGGACGACGGCCTGGATCGCATAATGCGCTTTGGACATTATAATTTAGACAAAAGATAAACAGACGCCCCGGCGACTTTCCGGCACTGTCCCAACCCATCCCCGTTTAATCAAGATAAAACCTATTGAAATCACATTGGAACCCCGCCGTTCAGCCTTTTTAGGACACCCTAAAATAGTGAGACAAACATTGGACAAGAGGAATCAACTTGGACATATTTCCAGACGTGATTGGCAACTATAGCCCCGCGCCCGCAGCCCCCATTTTTTCAAAAACATGAGCCGGCAAGTCATCATCATCGGCGCCGGACCCGGCGGACTCGCGTCAGCCATCCTGCTCGCCAGCCAGGGGGTGCGCGTGAAAATTCTGGAGCGGCTGCCTCTGGTCGGCGGGCGCACCTCCCATCTCCAGGCCGACGGCTACACGTTTGATCTCGGCCCGACGTTTTTTCTCTACCCGCGCGTTCTGGAGGAGATCTTCCGGATCGGCGGCGCAGATCTGCGGCGTGAGGTCGAACTGACACGGCTGGATCCGCAATACCGGCTCACCTTCGGGGCAGGCGGGCGGATGGATTGCACGGCGGACACGGCCCGGATGGAGCAGCAGATTGCTGCGCTGGCCCCCGCCGATGCCCCCGGTTTCCGGCGGTTCCTCGCGGAAAACCGCGCCAAGCTCGCGCTCATGGAGCCGTGCCTGGAGATGGATTTCAAGGGCTGGAAGAGCCTGCTGGACAAACGCCTGCTGAAAATGCTGCCGATGCTGCGGCCGCATCAATCCGTGGACGCCTCCCTCCGCCGTTTTTTCAAGGATGAGCGCGTGCGGCTCGCCTTCTGCTTCCAGTCCAAATACCTGGGCATGTCGCCGTTCCGCTGCCCCAGCCTGTTCAGCATCCTCAGCTTCCTCGAATACGAACACGGCGTCTGGCATCCCAAAGGCGGCTGCGCCGCAATCACGGCCGCCATGGCGCGCGTCGCAGAACGGCTGGGAGTGGAAATCCATCTCAACGCGCCCGTCCAAGAGATCCTGTTCGCCGGACGCAAGGCCGTGGGCGTGCGCACCCCCGATGGCACCCATCCCGCCGACGCTGTGGTGGTCAATGCGGATTTCGCCCGGGCGATGCAAACCCTGGTGCCAGACACTCTGCGGCGGCGCTGGACAGACCGGAAGCTGGCCCGGAAAAAATATTCCTGCTCGACCTTCATGCTCTATCTGGGCCTTGAGGGACGGTACGAGGAGCCGCACCACAACATTCACATCGCCGAAGACTACACGCGCAACCTCGACGAGATCGAGGGACGCCACGTCCTGAGCGCCGACCCCTCCTTCTACGTCGAGAATGCCAGCGTCACCGATCCCACGCTCGCGCCGCCCGGCCACAGCGCGCTCTACGTGCTCGCGCCGGTCACCCACCAGCATCCCAACGTGGATTGGGCAAAGGAAAAAAAACAATTCCGCGACCTCCTCCTAAGGCAGATTGCCAAGGCCGGCTTTGGCGGGGTGGAATCCCGGATCCGCTACGAACGCGTCATCACACCGGCCGACTGGGACACGCGCTATGAGATTTACCGGGGGGCAACTTTTAATCTGGCGCACAGCCTCGACCAGATGCTGCACCTCCGCCCCAACAACCGGTTTGAAGATCTGGAGGGGATGTACCTCGTCGGCGGCGGCACCCACCCCGGCAGCGGCCTGCCGGTGATTTTCGAAAGCGCTCGGATCAGCTCCCGCCTCCTGCTCGAGGATTTTGGCCGTAGCGTCGACTGGAAAAAAATTGCCGGCGCACCCAGCTTGCCGATGGCGCACGCCCGCGACACGGACGCCGTCGCCGCATGACCGCCTTGATTCATCGCGACCCCACCGTCGCCGCGGACAGCGTGCTGGAGGACAGGGTCAATCAGGCCATCCTCACGGCGCGCAGCGCGCAGACCAACTGGAGCGCGCTGCCCGTGGCAATCCGACTAAAAAAGCTGCGCTGCGTCCGCGCCTTGATAGCGGAACAGGCGATCGCACTCGCAGAGTCCGCCGCCATACTACGCCCCCGTTCTATCGCTGAAATTCTGACCTCTGAGGTGTTGCCATTGGCCGAGGCCTGCCGTTTTCTCGAGCGCACCGCCCGGAAAACGCTCCAGCCCCGGCGCCTGGGCCCGCGCGGGCGGCCGTTCTGGCTGGGCGGCCTGCGCAGCGAGATTCACCGCGAACCTCACGGCGTGGTGCTCCTCATCGGGCCCGGCAATTACCCGCTCTTCCTGCCAGGCGTACAAATGCTGCAAGCGCTCGCCGCCGGCAACGCCGTTCTAATCAAGCCCGGACACGGAGGCGGACCTGCCGCTGCGGCACTGGCCAGACTCCTCGCAAACGCGGGACTGGATTCCAACCTCTGCCAGGTGCTTCCGGAAACGCCCGCCGCAGCGCAAGCCGCCATCCGGTGCGGCGTGGACAAAGTTTTCCTGACCGGCAATACCACAACCGGCGAAGCGGTGCTCCACCAATGCGCCACCACCCTCACGCCCGCCACGGTGGAACTCTCCGGTTGCGACGCCCTGATCGTTCGCGACGACGCGAATCTAGATCTGGTCGTCCGATCCCTTGCCTTTGGACTGCGCCTCAACGGCAGCGCCACCTGCATCGCCCCGCGCCGCGTGCTGGTGCATCCCACCCGGGCGGCGGAACTCGCCGACCGCCTGTCTCGGCGATTCCCTCCCGATAAGAATACCAACGACACCCTGCCGCCAAATCCACACCTGGCAGAACTCCTCAGGGAAACTTTGGCTGCGGGCGCGCGCCTGCTGACCGGAGCCATCGCGTCGGACGGCTCACTCCGCCTGCCGCTGATTTTCACCGGTGTCACACCTGGGATGCGGCTGGTGCGTGAGGATATTTTTGCCCCGGTGCTCTCGCTCCTTACCGTGGCCAATGACGAGGAGGCGATTGCGTTTGCAGCGCAATGCCCCTACGCCCTCAGCGCCACCCTGTTCAGTAGCGACGAAGCCGCGGCCCGCTCCCTGGCTGCCCGCCTCCGCGTCGGCGGGGTGATCATCAACGATGTGATTGTGCCCACCGCGGACCCGCGCCTGCCCTTTGGCGGACGGGGCCGCAGCGGCTTTGGCGTCACACGCGGCTCGGAAGGCCTGCTGGAAATGACCGCGCCCAAGGTTCTCTCTGTCCGCCGCGGAAAGGCCCGGCCCCATCTGGACGCCCCGCACGCGGGCGACTCCGCATTATTTACGGGCTACATCCGGGCCGCGCACGGGCGCGGCTGGCGGATGCGCTGGCAGGGTCTGACCCAGATTTTAAAATCTCTTAAACACCGTTCAAATTCCACGGATCACACATGAAAAAGTCTCTTCCCATCGGCATCATCGGCGGCGGTCTGGGCGGCCTGGCGGCGGCCTGCACCCTGGCCGCGCGGGGCCATCGCGTCATCCTGTTCGAGCGCAACGACTGGCTGGGCGGCAAGGCGGCGGTGCTCGAGGGCGGAGGATTCCGTTTCGACATGGGCCCGACCATCGTGACCATCCCCTCCGTGCTGCGGCGCATCTTCAGCGAAGCCGGGCGTCGGATAGAGGACTATCTCGAATTGGTGCGCCTCGATCCCCAATGGCGCTGTTTCTTCGCCGATGGCTCCCGCCTCGATCTGGAGCAGGACACAGCGGCGATGGCCGACCGGCTCGACTTGTTTTCGCCCGGCACCCGCTCCGGCGCCCGTTACCGGCAGTTCATGGAGCTTTCCAAAAAACTCAACGACATCTCCCAGCGCTATTTTTTCTATAAGCCCATCGGCGGCCTGCGCGACATGTTCGACTTCAAGGCCTCGCTCCAGCCGGGCGTCCTGAGCGACGTGATGAATATGAAGATGGGCCGCACGGTGGCCGGCGTCGTCCGCGCGCACACCCCGGACCCACGCGTGGCGCAGATGATGGACCACTTCACCCAGTATGTCGGCTCCTCGCCATCCGGCTCCCCCGCGGTCCTGTGCGGCATCGCCCATATGCAGACCGACGAGGGCATCTGGTACCCCCTCGGCGGCACCGCGGCCGTGCCCCGCGCGCTGGCCGCCCTCGCGCGGGAACTCGGCGTGGAAATCCAGACCGGCACCCCGATTGATAAAATCCTGACCCGCGAGGGCGCCGTCACCGGCGTGCGCACCGGCGACGGCCGGGAAATCGAGCTGTCGGCCGTAGTCTCCAACAGCGACTCGGTCCGCACCCACCGCGAACTGCTCGGGGGACCGGCAGGAGCCGCATTCGAGCGGCGCCGCCGTTACGAGCCCGCCTGCTCCGGCGTGGTGCTGTATCTCGGCCTGAACCGCCGCTATGAGCACCTGGCCCATCACGACTTCGTCTTCAGCCGCGACCCGCATGAGGAGTTTGATTTCATCTATAAAAAAGGGGAGCCCGCCCCCGATCCCACCTGCTATCTGGCGGCGACCACCTGCAGCGAACCCGGCACCGCGCCCGCCGGCGGCGAGGCCCTGTACGTCCTGGTCCACACGCCGCACCTGCGACCGCATCACGACTGGCGCACGCTTTTCCCCAGCTACCGGAAGGTCATCCTGGACAAGCTCAAGACCACCGGAGGCATGAAGGACATCGAGGACCGGATCGTGTTCGAGCGGGCGCTGACGCCCCAGGATATCCACGACCGGTATCAGGTGTTGGACGGGGCGATTTACGGGCTGGCCAGTCACGGCCGTTTCCTGGGCGCCTTCAAGCCGGGCAACCGGTCGCCGGATGTGCGCGGGCTGTATCTGGCGGGCGGCGCCGCGCATCCCGGCCCAGGCATGCCCATGGTGCTTATGAGCGGCTGGATCGCCGGCGACACGCTCGACCGGGATGGCGGGACCGGGTCGCTTTCCCCCGAATCCGAACTCCTCTCCCAGACCGCATGAATCTCACTCCCAAAAAAAACAGATTCCGGGAGCCGGAGTTTTATTTTCTTTGGGCGGGCAACCTCTTAGGCAACGCGCGGAGGAGGGTATGAGCCAGCCGAACCGATCTCGCCCGGCGGAGGAGTCGGGTCCGGTAATTTCGCCCTGGCTCCTCCGCTGGTTCATCGCCTATTCCCGCCGATACCTGCGGCGCCATTTTCATTCACTCCGCGTCGCGCGCGACGGGTTTCCGCCTCCGGACACTGCCAGGGCGCTGGTCCTTTATGGCAACCATTCCTCGTGGTGGGATCCGCTGGTGGGGCTGGTGTTAAAGGCGGAATTCTTTGGCGGTCGCAATGCGTTTGCGCCGATGGATGCGGCCGCGCTCCAAAAATACAAACTGTTCCGGAAGCTCGGATTCTTCGGGGTGGAGCGCAGCACGCGGCGGGGCGCGGCGCAATTTCTCCGCACCGCCAACAATCTCCTGAGCGCGCCCGACACCCTGCTATTGATCACGCCGCAGGGGCGCTTTGCGGATGTGCGCGAACGGCCGGTCCGATTTGAGGCCGGGCTGGGGCATCTGGCGGCGCGCGCCGAGGGGGCGGTCTTTTTGCCCATGGCCACCGAGCTCATTTTTTGGGAAGAGCGGCTGCCGGAAATCCTGGTGCGCTTTGGCGAGCCGGTGACTATCGGCGCGGCGGACGCCGCAAGCCGCGATGCCGCCGGATGGACGGCGCTGTTCGAGCAGAAACTGGCCGCCACGCAGGACGCGCTCACCCTTCAGGTCCAGCGGCGGGATCCGGCGGAGTTTAAAACCCTGCTGCGCGGCGGGGCCGGCCAGGGCGGCCTCTACGACTGGTGGCGCTCGATGCAAGCCCGACTGCGCGGACAGTCCTTCCAAAAGGAGCACGGCGCGCAATGAATCTGGAAATCCTGGCCTTCCTCGCCCTGATTGTAGCCGCCCTGCCCTGCGGCCTTTTTCTGGCCAACCTTTCGGCCTATCGCCGACTCCCAAAATCCGGCCCCGACCCCGTACCGCCGGTCAGCGTCCTGATCCCGGCGCGCAATGAGGAACTCAACCTCCGCGCCACCCTCGAAGCCGTGCTCGCCTGCCCCGCACCCGCGCTGGAAGTCATCGTGCTCGATGACCAGTCCACCGACGGCACCGCGGCCCTCGTCGCCGCCCTCGCGGCGCGCGACCCGCGGGTGCGCCTGGAAACGGCGCCGCCGCTGCCAGCCGGCTGGTGCGGCAAGCCCCATGCCTGTCATGTTCTGGCCGGACTGGCCCGGCATCCGTGGCTGATTTTTTTAGATGCCGATGTCCGCCTGGCGCCCGATGCGATTCAACGGCTGACGGCGTGGATGGCGCAGAGCGAGGCCGGGCTGGCCAGCGGCGTGCCGCGCCAGGAAACCGGTACGCTGGCGGAACGGCTGCTGATACCGCTGATCCATTTCATTCTGCTCGGATTCCTCCCGCTGCGCCGGATGCGTGAGACCACGGCGCCCGCGTTCGCCGCCGGCTGCGGACAGCTCTTCATCGCCCGGCGCGATGCCTATCAGAAATGCGGCGGCCATGCGGGCCTCCGGGAATCCCTGCACGACGGCCTCCGGCTGCCGCGCGCATTCCGCCAGGCCGGATGGGCCACGGACCTGTTTGATGCCACGGATCTGGCCACCTGCCGGATGTATTGCACCAACGCGGAAACCTGGCGCGGCCTGGGCAAAAACGCCACCGAAGGCCTCGCGGCCCCCGCCCGAATCCTGCCCTTCACCCTCCTGCTGGGGCTCGGCCAAATCCTTCCGTTCGTCCTGCTGCTGCTGGCGGCACCGGGATCGCGGGCGTTTTTTCTGGCCGCTCTAGCCAGCGGACTCGCGCTCCTGCCGCGGCTGATTGCGGCCCGGCGCTTCCGCCAATCCTGGGCGGGCGCCCTGCTGCACCCCCTCGGCGTCCTCGGACTGCTCCTCATCCAATGGCAGGCGCTGGCCCGGAAAATCCGGGGCCGCCCAATGCGCTGGAAAAATCGGGAATATCCGGCGTCTTCTGCTCCGCCCCCCTCGGACGTTACCCGGATTATTCCGATGCTCGCCCTCGCAACGCTGCTGGCCGCCAGTCCGGGCCGGGCCGATTCCGCTGACACCGCGGCGGCCGCAACAAATTGGGTCTGCTCCAGCTTTGACCTGTCTGATCAGTTTGGCACCAACCATTCCATCCATTTCCCTCAATCCGCGCCAATGATTTTAATTATCTCCGACCGGAAAGGGTCAGACCAAATCGCCGCATGGGTGGTGGCGCTCAAGGCGCGCTGCGGTCAGGACCTGCCCCTGATGGGCGTGGCGGATATCCGGGGAGCCCCCGGGTGGGTCCAGGGACTCATCCGCAGAAGATTCCGCCAACAGTGCAGCTATCCCATCCTTCTGGACGCCTCGGGCCGGCTGCCGGCTGCGCTGCCATGCCGGGAGAATGAGGCCAACGTCTTCCTGCTGGACACCGCCGGCCGTGTGCTGGCCAGCGAACACGGCGAGTGCTCCCCCGCGCCGCTGCAACGGCTGGCACACAGCACCCTCCAGGCCCTCCAGGCCCTCCAGGAAATCAAACATCCGCAGGCGGACAAGCCTGCGCCACGGACAAGCAAAGACAGCAACTGAAATCTCCCGTGATTCCCCGTTGTAAAGTCAGCGGCAACCTGCTGAACTGGGCGTCCACTTAAAAAATAAAATTATGGCCAAAGGCAACCGCAGTCAGAAAAAAGAAATCCGGAAGAAGAAAAAAGAAAAGCCCAAGGCGGCGCCGGCCACCTCCCGCCGGAGCGCCTGATCAAGGCTTCTTCCGCGGGGCGGCGAATTAATAGGGAACTGAACGCCTTCAGCGGAGCGCATCCGTCAGTTTAACCCGAACTCCGAAGCCCAAGCGGTTCATGGTTCAAAATTCGGGTTCAAGGGTCTAGGAAGACACAACACTCCAGGTAGAGATGCCGCGCTGCGGCGTCCCCGTCGCCGAGCGCAGCGTCAGGCGACGGAAATCAATCAGGCAAAGCGGGCTCTTATCCCCATTCGTTCCGCCCTGCTGGGCGGGGGCATCGCAGCGCGATGCCCGTACCCTGCGGCGCGCACTCCTATTTCAGAGTTCGGGTTTAAAAATCAGGGTCCCGCCGGACAGCCCCCTGCCCGCCGCCGCTGCCAATTCACGCGGGCCGGACCGACCGGTTTCTTGGACTGCGTACGCGCCACCCCAAACCAGGCCACGCTGGGCGAGGGTGTTCGCAAGAGCGTAGCCTACTTGTATATTAATTTTTATCCCTCTTATTTGGCCTGCAAGCCAAACGGGAAGATGGAGTCGAGCGACCCGGCCGGAGGGGGGCAGGCGATGGCGCGGGCGTGCTGGGGCTCAAGCGCGGACGCTAAAAACCCTTACCTGACCAGCTCCGCTCCCGGCAGATAGACCGTGAAGGTCGTGCCCTCGCCGGGCTGCGTGTGCACGTGCAGGGCGGCATTGCCCTCCTTGATCAGGCGCTGGACGATGTTAAGCCCCAGACCCGTGCCCTCGCGCGGACTCTTGGTGGTGAAGTAAGCCTGGAAGATTTTCGGCAGCACCTCCAGCGGGATGCCCGGGCCGGTGTCGCGCACCTGCAACTTCACCAGCGGCGCGGCGTGCCCCACGTTCTCCACATTCAACAGCCGGTCGTTCGGACTGTCCTTGATCGCCGCCCAATCCATCGGCTCCCGCAGCACGTCGCCGGAGATTTCCACCCGATGCGGCCAGTGCGTGCTTTGAAAAGCGTTGACCGCCAGATTCTGCAAAATCTGGATCACATCCGTGCCATTGACCAGGACGCCGATATCCTCCTCGAGCGGCATGATGCTAAAATCGTTCTCCTGCAGGCTCGGATGCACCTGCAGCAGATGTTCCAGATCCTTGAGCAGCTGGTTCACGCCCACCCGCGGGGCGATGGGCTGGCCGGGCTTGTTCCTCAGAATATCCAGATAGCGCCGGGAGATTTCGATGCAATTGGTCGTTTGCCGGGTGACGATATCCAGGCGGTGCTTGACGAATTCCAAGTCCTCCACCTCCATCCGCTCGGCGCGATTGAACCGCTGGTTCAAAATCTGCACGAACCCGGAGATGACCGTGAGCGGGCCATTGATGTCGTGGATGATGCTGGCGTAGATGTCCCCGCGCTTCTTGGCAATCTGCTCCTCGATCCGCTGATTTTGAAGCTCGACCAGCAGCTCCTGGACTTTTTCCGCGCCGGTGTTGATTTCGCTTTCCAGCCGGCGCCGCTGCATCGCCTTGCCCACGGCGGAACGCATCGCCGCCAGGTCAAACGGCTTGTTGAGATAATCACACGCCCGCAGCCGCAGGGCCTGCCGGATGGTGTCGGTCGTCTCGAACGCCGTCAGCATGATCGCCTCCATGTCCGGCTTCACATACTTGAGCCGCTCCAGCACCTCGATGCCCGACATGCCCGCCATGCGAATGTCCAGTACCGCCACATCAATATCGTGGCTCTGGGCCAGTTCGATGGCCGCGGGGCCGTCCTCCGCCATCAACAGATCGTACTCGTCCTTGAAGACCATGCGCAACGCCTGGCGCGGCCCCTCCTCATCATCCACAATCAAAAGGGTGCCGCGGCGCTTGGGGGCGGGTTCCAGCCCGGGGGATTCCGTTGCGGCGTCCGGCCCGGGGCCCGGGGATTGAGGGGTTAACGACATTTTTAGAAGGGGTTTAATTCAGCTGACGCCACTCTACGCCAAAGTTTTTGGCCCTCAAGCAGAAATCAGCCGGCGCCGCAATATTTCCAGCGCCTGCTGCGCCGTTAACTCCTTGAACAGGGCCCGCTCATAGACGTTGGACCGCCGCTCCACCACCGTGCCGGACGCATCCGCCAGCGCGATGAAGACCGTGCCCACGGGGATTTCCGGCGTGCCGCCGCCCGGGCCAGCGATGCCGGTGACGGCCAGGGCGTAATCCGCCCCGAACTTTTCGCGGGTGCCGGAGGCCATCTCCCGAGCCACCGCCTCACTCACCGGACCGTGAACGCCCAGGGTCTCCGCGCGGACGCCGGCAAAGGCCTGCTTCGCCGCGTTGCTGTAGGTCACCAGGCCGCCCAGAAAAACAGCCGATGCCCCGGGCACATGGGTGATGCGGTTGGCCAGACCGCCGCCCGTGCAGGACTCCGCCAGCGCCAGCGTCTGGTGCCGGCCGGTCAACAGCCCCACGACGACGGCTTCCATGACCTCGTCGTCCAAACCGTAGATATTGGCGCTAAGAAGGCCCCGCACTACTGACCCACCCTGCTGCACGAGGGACGCCGCCTGCGCACCGCTGGCGGTCAGACGCACATCCACCTGACCCACCCGCGCGCAATAGCCCACCTCCAACCCGGCCGCCACGAGCGCTTCCAGAGGCGCCTTGATTTTTTCCTGCACGGCCGATTCGCCCAGGCCGGCGCTCCGGAAGGTTCGGCAGACAAAAGCGGCCGCCAGCGGAAATTCCCGCTGCAGCAGCGGCACCACGTCCGCATCAAACAGGGGACGCAACTCGCGCGGGGGACCGGGCAGCAGAATCAGCCATTGGGGAACCTTCCCCACCGCCCCAACCCTCATTGCCAGCCCCGGGGCAGTGCCATTGGGGTTCGGTAAAACGAGGGCCCCCTCCGGCACCATCGCCTGCACGTCGTTGTTGGCAGGCATCGGGCGCTGGCGCGCGGCGAAATAACCCTCGATGTGCGCCATAATTCCCGGGTCGCGCACGAGTTTTTTTCCCAGCAGTTGGGCGATCAAGTCGCGGGTGATGTCGTCCGACGTCGGCCCCAGGCCGCCGGTGACGATCACCAGCTGCGCCCGCTCCAGGGCCTCGCGGACGGCTTGCTGGATGTCGCGCGCCGTGTCCGGCACAGCCACCTGGCGGGTCACCACGTAGCCGAGGTCGGCCAGGCGCCGGCAGATCCATTGCTGATGCGTGTTGAGAACGCGGCCCAGCAATAATTCGCTGCCGGTGTTGATGAGTTCAATGTTCACGCGGCCATGATTTGGCAGCACGCCTGTTCCCGCAAGCAGGATTTGAAACAGGGATTGAAATCGCCGGCGCCCGGGCGCGGCACCTTATTTTTTCGGCGCCTTGGGCTTGGGCTTGCGCGCGTCCGCAATAAACGCCCCCACCAGATGACTCTCATCCGCGTCCGGCAGGCAAAGATGAATCTTTCCCGGCAGATGGCTGTTCGCCAGGATTCCAAACTCCAGCCGCAGCGCATAGCCGCCATCGAAAAATTCTTTCTGCCCCATGCCGGCCCCGTCTTTCCAGCGCAACGTCACACGCGCCGCCTTTTCGGCATTGGTCGTCACATTGAGGATCCGGCCCGACAGCGCTTCCGGTGTCGCGCCGCTAAAATTGATAATGGCGCCAAACTCCACCGGCCCGTGCAGGCCGGCGCGCAGCACGAGCGAGCCGTTTTGAAAAGCAGCGCGCTCCAAGCTAAAATCCTGTCCGTGAATCCTTCCCGCAACGGGCGTCTCAGCAATCGCATTGGTGCCGAGCGTCAGACTCCAGCTTGGACCGCTCAAGGGCGCTGCCGCAGCGGACGATTTGCCAGGGGGTTCCAGCTGCAAAACTTCCGCTGCGGGAACCGGGCTTAAGGGCGGGAGGATTCTGGCGGAAGCTTGAAACCGTTTTTCTCGAACAACCCACACGCCCACCCCCGCCAGGCAGACACCCAGGATCAGGAGGAGAATCAGACCGGAAAAATGGCGGGGCGACGGCGGGGCGACAGGGGTTTCCAAAGCTATTTTAGGAAGCGGACGCTCCCCTGCCCGAGTGCCCGTCAAAACAAACTTCTGCTCCGACCCGGCTGCCGGGGACTGCGGGGCAGTGATCTTCTGGAAACATGTGGGGCACTCCATGACGGCGCCCGACTGCGAGACATCGCATCGCATGTGCTGGCCGCAAACGGGACAGGCATATTTAAATTCACTCATGGCAGCGGCGGGAACATTCCACAGTCCCACACCGACAGCAATACGGTTTTTTAGATGTGCGGCTTTTAATAATCCACCATCCCCAGTGACAGGCGGCCAGAGGCGGAACGGAAATGCCTTTGCGTCCCTGCCGCTTTGCGTTAAAAGAAGCCGGCTTATGAAGAGAAAATCCCCCGTGTCCCGCAGCGGACGCTTCGCCGGCGGACCCGCCGCCGAGGTCGCGCAATTCACCGAATCCATCTCCTTCGACTGGCGCCTGTGGCGGCACGACATTCAGGGCTCGCTCGCCCACGCCGCCATGCTCCACAAAATCGGCGTGCTCACGCGGACCGAAAAAAATGCCATCGCGCGCGGACTGAACCAAATCGGCCGGGAAATCAGCGCGGGCAAATTCACCTGGAAGCCGGCGCTGGAAGACGTCCACATGAACATCGAGGCCGAGCTGACCCGGCGGGTTCCCGCCGGCGCGAAACTGCACACGGCCCGCTCCCGCAATGATCAGGTGGCCCTCGACCTGCGGCTCTGGCTGCGCGATGAAATCACCGCGCTGCTCGGCGACATTGCCGGCCTCCAGCGCGCGCTCGTCTCGCTCGGCGAACAGAACGCCGGAGTCCTCATCCCCGGCTACACCCACCTCCAGCGCGCCCAACCCGTCGCCTTCGCCCATCATCTGCTCGCCTATGTGGAGATGCTGGAACGCGACTGCGATCGGCTATGGGACTGCCGCGCGCGCGTTAATGTCTGCCCGCTCGGCAGCGGGGCCATCGCCGGCAGCACCCTGCCGCTCGACCGCGAATTCGTGGCGCGCCAGCTGGGATTCCTCGATATCCACCGCCGGGTCCAGCTCACGCAAAATTCCATGGACGCGGTGAGCGACCGGGATTTTGCCGTGGAATTCTGCGCCGCCGGCGCGCTGCTCGCCGCGCACCTCTCCCGGCTTGCCGAGGACGTCATCCTCTGGGCCAGCGCGGAATTTCATTTTATCCGGATCGCCGACGCCTACACCACCGGCTCCTCGCTCATGCCCCAGAAGAAAAACCCGGATATCGCCGAGCTCACGCGCGGCAAAACCGGCCGGGTTTTCGGGAACCTGATGTCGCTGCTCACGCTGCTCAAAGGGCTGCCGATGACCTATAACCGGGATTTGCAGGAGGACAAGGAGCGGCTGTTCGACACCGCCGACACCGTGCGGGCCTCGACGCGGCTCATGGCGGCAATGCTGTCGCACACGCAGGTCAACCGCCCCGCCTGCGCCGCCGCCGCGAGCGACCCGGCCCTGCTCGCGACCGACCTGGCGGATTATCTCGTGCGCCAGGGACTGGCCTTCCGGCCTGCGCACCACGCCGTCGGCGCGGTGGTGGCGCTGGCGGAAAAATCCGACAAGCCTCTGAACCAACTGACCCTCGCCGAGCTGCAGTCCGTGGATAAACACTTTGGCCGCGATGCGCTGGACGTCTTCAATCTGAAAACGGCGATGGCCCAGCGGAATCAAACCGGCGCCCCGGGCACGAAGGAAGTCGCCAAACAATTGAAGCGCTGGCGCCAACAGCTTTCATGAAAAATCCGCAGGCTTAGAAGGGCCACCCTTGGAATTTTAAGTCAGGTTCTTCAGGGTCTGGACGGCGTGGAGCAGACGGCACAACGCCCCGGAAGCAGCCTCTTCATCGCAGCGCACGGCGTGCCGGCGTCCGCCTTCCTGCTCAATCACCAGCGAGTATTGAAAACGATCCGGCTGGGGTTTCCGGCTCCGGACCACCGCCGGCAGATGGAAGAAGCGGGCTTCAGCCACCAGGGCCGCGACGCGCTGCGCCTCTTTTTCGGGCAGGGCCGCCGTGTCCACCACCACGGGCGGCGGCGCGAGCCCGGCAACCCCGCCGGTGCGGATGAGTTTGAGTCGCATGTTCGAAACATCAAAGGCCCCGAGGGCGGCACCGTCCCGCACTATTTACCGCGCGGACTATCAGAGGACGCCCACCTGCTGCCAGGCGGATTTCACCGCATCCTGTTCCCGGCTGGCGCTGCCATAGAGAATGCCGGCGGAGCGCAGGGTGCCGCGGGCGGCATCCGCAAAGGTGGCATGGGGCCTCAACACCGCGCACAGGGTGTCATACCAGATCTTGCCGGCCTTCTCCCAGGAATGGCCTCCCAGCGCGGTGGCCACCAAATAAAAAGCATGGTTCGGAATACCAGAATTAGTATGGACGCCGCCGTGATCCGCCCCGCCTTTCACGTAATCCCGCATGTGCGCCGGCTGCGGATCCCTGCCAATCTGCGGATCGTCGTAGGCGGTGCCGGGCGCCTTCAAGGATCGCAGGGCATCGCCCCGGACACCGCGGGCAAACAACCCCTCGCCGATCCACCAGTCCGCCCCAGCAACCGTCTGTTTTTTCTTCCACTGCTTCACCATCGAGCCGAACACATCGGAGAAGGATTCGTTGAGCGCGCCGGACTGCCCCTGATAGGCAAGGCCGGCCTCATATTGGGTGACACCGTGCGTGAGCTCATGCCCGATGATATCCAGGCATTTGGTGAAGCGCTGGAAAACGACCCCATCGCCATCCCCGTACACCATCTGCGCACCATTCCAAAAAGCGTTGTCGAAATCCGTGTAATAATGGACCGAGGAATCCAGCCGCATGCCCTGGTCATCCACGGAATTCCGACCAAACACCTGCCGAAAGAAATCGGCGGTCACACCGGAATGATCATAGGCCTCGTTGACGTGGACATCGCGGCTTTTGGCGTCGCCTTCGCCGCGCACCCGCTTGCCCGGCAGGACGGTGTCATGGCTGAGATCATAAATGGTGCGGCGCTTGGACCCCGGGGACACACCCCACCTCCCGGCGCCCAAGCCGGCCAGCACATCGCGCTGACCGCGCAGCCGCTCGGAATGCTGCAGCGTCTGCCACGCCTTTTCACGGAGCGCAGCCGGTCCGTGCCGGGATAAATGGCGCAGCATGTGAGAGGGAATGATGGTGCAAACCGGGCAACCGACGGGGATAGAACAGGGGGCGACGTGACTTTTTTTCATGATGACATCCTTCAATGTGATTTCCGACTTCCTTTCCAGCGACAACTTCCCGAACGGATTCACTCCTAATCCAGCCCAGCGCCGAACGCAACGACAAGTTGCCCGCAGCGCGGGCGCCCGAGCGGGGCGGCAATGCGATTTGCGTCAAAACGATTTGCTGACAATGTCCCCCCATTTATGGTTTATTGAATGCCCAACGATGTCGCCCCTGTCCGCCGATACAGTGAACGATTTGCTCCGCACCACGGCGCGCTCCTTTTACCTGACGCTGCGCGTGCTGCCGGGCGCCGTGCGCCAACAAATCGGCCTGGCCTACCTGCTCGCGCGCACCACCGACACCATCGCCGACACCGAAATCGTCCCGCTCACGCAACGGCTGCAGGCGCTGCAACTTCTGCGCGAGCACTTTCTGGGCTCCCCGGCTGGGCCGGTGGATTTCCGCGATCTCGCAGAACACCAGGGGTCGCCCGCCGAAAAAATCCTGCTGGAAAAGGCCGGGGCCAGCCTCGCCCTGCTGGCAACGCTTTCGGCCGCCGATCTACAACTCGTCCGGGAGGTTCTGGTCACCATTACCAGCGGGCAGGAGCTGGATCTGCGCCGGTTTGCCGGGGCGGGCGCGGGAAAAATCGCGGCGCTGAAAACGGCGGATGAACTGGAAGACTACACCTATCGCGTGGCCGGGTGCGTGGGCGAATTCTGGACAAAGCTCTGCCGGGCGCATTTATTTCCCCGCGCGGAGCTGGACGAGGCGCGACTGGTCGCCGACGGCATCCGTTTCGGGCGGGGATTGCAGCTCGTCAATATTTTGCGGGATTTGCCAGCGGATTTAAAAAATGGACGCTGCTATCTGCCGGCCGACCGATTGGCGGCCGCCGGGCTGACCCCCGAAACACTGCTGTCGGCCGATAACGCAGGAAAGTTCCTGCCCCTCTACCGGGAGTATCTGGACGCGGCGGAGGCGCATCTCGCTGCCGGCTGGAGATACACCAACACCCTGCCCTTCTCGCAATGCCGGGTCCGCCTCGCGTGCGCGTGGCCGGTGCTGCTCGGCGCGCGGACGATTCAAAAGCTGCGCGGGGCGGATCCGGCCGCATTGCAGCTGCGCGTGAAAGTCTCGCGCCAGGAGGTGCATGGGGTTTTATTGCGCTCGCTGGCCAGCTATCCCCTGCCGTGCCTGTGGCGCCGCCAGTTCCCCTCCGCCGGAAAGCTGTTGCATCAGGCCTGAACTTGGCGTAAAAAAGTGACATGCTAATTTCCAAATTCTCATCCGCCGCCTGCCTTATGGCCTTGGGCGCGAGCCTCGCCTCCCTCCAAGCGGAGGACAATCCCGCCCAGGCCGCGGCGCGCAAGCTATTGATGGAACAGGCCGACCAGCCCCTCACCGCCCCCGTCGATTCCGCCATATCTGTGACGCCCGGGACCCCCGTTAATTTCGAGGTCGGCTCCGACGGCTCCGTTCACATGCTTCAAGCAGACCCGGTGAAACCGGCGACCAAACCCGCAGCCACCCTCACCCCGACTAAGCCGGCGCCCCAGGCGAGCGTCGACATGATTCCGGCCCTCACCCTGACCAAGGCGCAGCGGCTGTCTGCCTTGCTGGCAAAATACAAGGCCGACCAGATCACTCCGGAGCAGTATCACATGCTGCGCGCTAAAGTGCTGTCTGAGCCCTGAACTCCGCTTTTTATCGAACCCGCCGAGCCATCGCTCCGGCGGGTTTTTCTTTTCCAGAACTTGAACTTTTTCCTCTGAACCTTAAACTCTTCCCCATGCACGATTTCCGTTATGTTGGTAAACGCTTGTTTTGCGAAGGCGTCGCCGTCCAGACCCTGGCTGAAAAATTCGGCACGCCGCTCTATGTCTATTCCCAGCGGACGCTGACCCGCCATTTCCAGAAACTTGACCAGGCGCTGGCGCCGCTCGACCACCTGGTCTGCTTTGCGATGAAGTCCAACTCGAACCTCGCCGTGCTGCGCACCATGGCCGATCTCGGCGGCGGGTTCGACATCGTGAGCGGCGGGGAACTCCAGCGCGTCATCGCCGCGGGCGGCGACCCCAGCCGCTGCGTCTTTGCCGGCGTGGGCAAGACTGTGGAGGAGATTGAGTTTGCCCTGCGCCGGGGAATTTACTCCTTCAACGTCGAGAGCGAACCGGAATTGCACCGCATCAATCAGGTCGCCGCCCGCCTTAAAAAAAGGGCGCCGGTGGCTGTGCGCGTGAACCCGAATGTGTCCGCCAAGACGCACTCCAAAATCACCACCGGCACCTACGAAAACAAGTTCGGCATCGCCTTTGAAAACATCGAGGGCGTCTATTCGCGCGCCCGCAAGCTGAAAAACCTCTGGCTGCGCGGGGTCCAGATGCACATCGGCTCGCAGATCACCGAGGCCCGGCCGTTCGAACTGGCGGTGCGCAAGGTGCTGCCGCTCGTGGCCCAACTGAAGGCGGCCCACGGGCTGGAATTTTTCAGCATCGGCGGCGGACTGGGCATCGTCTACGACCCGGCGCTCGCCAGCGGCACGCCGGAATGGTGGCGGTCGGCGGCGGCAAAAAAAGTGCTGACCCCTGCCACCTACGCCGCGCGCCTCGTGCCGCTGCTCAAGCCGCTGGGCCTTAAAATCCTGATCGAGCCCGGCCGCTTCATCTCCGGCAACGCCGGCATCCTCGTCACCCGCGTGGAATACGTCAAACGCACCGGCAAAAAGAATTTCCTCATCGTGGACGCGGCGATGAACGACCTCATCCGCCCAGCCTTCTACGACGCCTACCACGAAATCGTACCCCTCACCCGCAAGGGCGGCGCCCAAGTTTCATCCGATGTGGTCGGACCCATCTGCGAATCGGGGGATTACTTCTGCAAAAACCGCCCGCTCCCGAAGCTGGGCGAAGGCGACGCCATCGCTCTGCTGAGCGCGGGCGCCTACGGATCGGTCATGGGCTCCAACTACAATGCGCGCGCGCTCCCGGTCGAGGTCCTAGTCAACGGACGGCGGTTTGCCGCCGTGCGCACGCGCCAGGCCGTGGCTAAAATCTGGGCGGACGAAAAAACCGCCCCCTGGCAAAAGTAATCCGTGCGGGCGGACGGGCGCCGCCGGGGTTATTTTCCGACCTGGCCCCGGGTGACTCCGAGTTGGTTCATCAGCTTCAGCTCCCGCCAGAGCTGTGTCCCGTCTATTTCCCCGCGCAACAGCTGCCGGTAGCGGGTCAAGGTGCGCTCCACTATTTCCGGCGTCTCATCCAAAAAATCCACGCGGAAATGGCGCACGCCCAGCGCCATCATCGGGACGATGTACTCCGCGCCAGACTGGGTCTGGGAGTTAAACACCGTGTTGCGGCAGCCGGCATCCGCCTTGAGCGCGTGGCGGGCCCCCACGCGGTCGCGCAGCGTGACGACATGGGTGTCGCACGGACGTCCGCAGTTCTTGTAATCCGTGCCGCTGGAAAGAAACGCGCAGAACACGCAGTGCTCCATGTGAAACATCGGCATGTGCTGATGGATGGTGACCTCAAACCACTCCGGCGGCGCCGCCCGCAGCAGCGCTTCCAGCTGCGTGTGATTCAAATCGTAGGACGGGGTGATGCGCTCCAGCCCGAAGCGGTTCTTGAAATAGTCCGCCGCCAACCCATTGGCCACATTGAGCGAATAATCCCCGCGCAGCCGGCTGCCGGCGAAAAACTTCAGGTGATCATAATTGCGGACCAGATAGCCGTCGGCATTGCAGGAGCGGACCAGATTCAAAATCCATTCCTCGCCCGTCTTGAAGATGCGCGGGGGCGCCACCCAGATGCTGGGCTGGGGCCCGCCCGGGGAACCAACAGAACAGCCGTAGGCCGTGTGGAACGTTGTGACGGCTTCGCGGTATTTTTTGGGATCTTCAAATTCGCAATACACCGTCCGCACCCCGCATTTCAAGGCAGCCTCCAGCTGCGCTGCGTTGCGGACCAGGACAATCAATTCCGCCTCAGGAAGGGTGGAGGAGGGAGGGGCCAGGGTCGTCGCGGGTTGCATACCGGACACCTGGCTTCCGGTCTCATTCAGCTGCCACCGCTGGGGCTGGGCCCGGAGGGCTTCCAGCGCCGCAGCCATTTCCCGCCGCAGCCGGTTCAGCTCGCTCATGGGCAACATCCCCTCGCCGGTCAAATCATTCTTCAGCGCGCCCATCCGGAAGGGGGTGCCCCCGAGCCGGCCCAGCTGTTCCCGCAACCGTTCCGTGGTGAGCGGCTGCTTTTCCGCCCGAACCAGCGGCAGGGCGGAGTCGAGCTGAACCACATGACCGGCTTCATCCCGCGCGATGACCGTGAGCGGCTGGCCAACCTGGCCGTGGACTTCAATGTCGATGGGCTGCTGAAAGCGCGGGGCATCGCCGGCAAAACTCTGGCGCAGGCGCTTGTCCAGTTCGGGATCGTTCGTCTTCCACAGCTTGTCCCCGACGCGGACGCGATTGAAATCAATGTTGCCGTACCCGAACTCCAGAACGGATTCTTGGGTGCGCGTGGACTGGTTCTGGAAATGCTTGATTCCATAGATGCGCCCGCCCTCCTCCTTTTCGTCCGGCCGTCCGGCATCGAACACCACGCCGTCGCCCAGTTTCAAAGGGGCCTCCAGATGCAGGGTCACTTTCCCGCCCTGGACCCGGGTGACGGCGCCCAGGAACACGCCGCGTTTTTTCCCGAAGCGCGCATGGACCAGGCGCTGGTTATTGATGCCGCCAAACCAGCCGGTGTGCAGGCCCCGGGAGAACGACATCTCCATGTCGTACCTCGGCGTTCCGAGTTCAGGAGCGGAAGCCGACTCCGAGGACGAATCCTCCGGCGTCGCCCGGAGACGATCCAGGGCCTGGCGATAGACCCGGGTGATGCTGGCGACATATTCCGGCGACTTGAGCCGGCCCTCAATTTTGAGCGAGGCCACGCCAGCGCGCACGAGTTCCGGCAATACGTCCAGCCCGGCCAGATCCTGGGGGCTCAGCAGATAGCGCCGGTCGCCCAGCGGCACCGGGAGGCCGTCGGAAAACAACTCATAGGGCATCCGGCAGGCCTGGGCGCATTCGCCGCGGTTGGCCGAGCGGCCGCCGAGCGATTCGCTGGTGAGACACTGGCCGGAATAAGCCACGCACAAGGCGCCATGCACAAAAACCTCCAGCGGGAGCGAAGGAGGAGAGAACATTAAATCCCCTGTTCTTAGCTGTCCGTCCTCCGCCCCGCCGCCGGCCCGGATCTTCTCAATCTCCGGAATGCTGCATTCACGGGCGAGCACGGCGAGATGGCAGCCGAGGTCGCGGGCGAAGGCCACGCCGGCCGCGCTGGTGATGGTCATCTGCGTGGAAGCGTGGATCGGAAAATCAGGCGAGAGCCGGCGGATCAGGCGGCAGATGCCCACATCCTGGACAATGGCCGCATCCACGCCGGCGGCAATCACGGCGCGCAGATAGGCTTCCGCGTCGGGCAGCTCATTCTGAAACACTAGCGTGTTGAACGTCACATAGCCCTTGACGCCGCGCCGGTGCAGAAATTCCATGAGCCGGGGCAGGTCGGCCTCGGTGAAATTATGGGCCCGCATCCGCGCGTTGAACTTGTCCAGGCCGAAGTAGATCGCATCCGCACCGTTTTCGACGGCGGCCTTGGCACATTCCCAATCGCCGGCCGGCGCGAGCAGTTCCGGCAGAAGAACGGGCGCGCGCAAGGAATCGGCGCGCGGAACATCGGACGCGGGAACAGGTGCCATCATGGTTTTGAATCGTTGAGGCGGAACAGTACTGCAAATTCCCGCCGATGACCAGACTGGAGGTCGGCCGTGGAGGTCGGCCGACTGGGCAGACATTCCGTTGCTGCCGCAATCCGGTGCAGACGGGTCTGTAAAAGTTTGAATTTTCTAACTTTGAACTCAGGACTTTGGACTTGGGAGTTGGGGGCGGGCGGATTAACCTGCGGGCGGTGTCGAACATGCTGAAAGCCTCCGGTGCGATGGCCGCGGCCACCCTGTTGAGCCGGTTGCTCGGCATGGTGCGCGAGATGGTCTATGCCGGCTTCATGGGGGACTCACCAGTGGCGGGCGCCTTCAAGCTCGCCTTCACCATCCCCAATCTGTTCCGCCGCCTGCTGGGCGAGGGCGCGCTGACGGCGGCCTTCATCCCCATCTTCACCGCCAAGGAAAAAACGCACGGGGAAGCTGAGATGTGGCGGGCGGCCAACGCGGTGATTTCCGGCCTGGTCATCGTGGCGGCCGGATTGATTGGCCTGACCATGATCGGCCTCTCCCTGGCGCTGAGCGCGCACCAGTTCAGCGAGAACACGGACCTCATGCTGCGGCTATTGCGGGTGATGTTCCCCTACATGCTGCTGGTCTGTGTGGCGGCGGCGTTCATGGGCATGCTCAACGCGCGCGGCCATTTTTTTATTCCGGCGATGGGTGCCACGATGCTCAATGTTGTGATGATCGCCTCGGTCCTCTGGCTGGCGCCGCGAATGGGCCTGGCGCTGCCGGAGGATCAGCGGCTCTCCCGGCAGGTGTTCGCCCTCGCCTTTGGGGTGCTGGTGGCAGGCGTGGCGCAGGCGGCCTTTCAATTGCCAACCCTCCGGAGCGAGGGCTTCCGCTACCGCTGGGTTTCGCCGTGGAAAAACGAAACCACGCGCCTGGTCACGACGCGGATGATTCCGGGCATCATCGGGGTGGCCGCCTTTCAGCTCAACGTGCTCCTCGTGCAGGGGCTCGCCTTCGCCATCAACCCGCAAATCAACGCCTCCTTCGACTATGCCGTGCGGCTGATGGAATTGCCGCAGGGGATGTTCGGCATTTCGCTGGCGACCTTTCTGCTGCCGGTCCTGTCGGTGCTGGCCCTGGAAAAAAACTACCCGGAATTTTGCTCCACCCTCCGGGAGGGCATTAGCACGCTGCTGTTCGCTAATCTAATTGCCGCCATTTTGCTAGTCGTGCTGGCGGAGCCCATCGTGCGGCTGATTTTTGAGCGGGGCGCCTTCACCGCCGCCTCCACCGAACGCACCGCGCTGGCGCTCCTCTGCCTCGCCCCCGGCTTGGTCGCTTTCTCCACGGTCAACATCCTATCCCGCGCTTTTTTCGCCTTGGGCGACACCCTGACGCCGATGAAGATCAGCCTGGCCTGCCTCATATTAAACCTACTGATCGCCATCGCGCTCATCCTGCCCCTGAAACAGGGCGGCCTCGGCATCGCCAACACCCTCACCTCGGTTTGCAACGCCGGACTGCTGTTCTTTGCCCTGCGCAAAAAAATTGGGCGGCTGGATCTCGCCCCTCTGCGCGCCACCTTTCTGCCCCTGGGAATCGCGGGCGTGATGGCAGGATTAATGGCATGGCAAGGCGCACAGTTCTGGGAAAACGCCCTGGGCCACGCCACCCTTGCGCGGAAACTCGGCGCGGTGTTTGTGCCCGCCACGGCGGCCGGGCTGGTTTACACCGCACTGGCGCTGATCTTCAAGGTGCCGGCGGCACAGGAGCTGACGGCCTTTGCGTTCCGGAAATTCAGGCGCCCGACCTGACATGAAGCCGGGGCGACCCACCCGGTGCTCACCCACACCAGCCCAGCGCGTCAGCGCTTGAACCCGAACGCCGGACTCTTGCAGCCCTTGGAACGTCCCTCCTCTCCCCGCCCTCTCCTCCATTTTCATGGAAGAAAGGGAGTGCAGGCAGCGACGCCTGCTAGGTTGGTTCGCCTGCGTTTCGGAATTGGGGTTGAATCAGGTTTCGTGGGCGATGAGGGCGGGTGCCCGAAAACTTTCGGGAAGCGACGGCGGCGGATTTTCCCGGGCGTTATCGGAGCCTGAATCCGCCCTGGAAAATCACTTCAGCGGCCACCACCACCAGAAACACCGCGCCCACAACTGCATTCAGACGGAAGAAGGCGACATTAATCCAGTTCAGGCTTCGGCGGCGCGCGATCCAGTGCTCCATCCCCAGACAGGCGACGATGATCAGCCAGCCGAGGAGATAGGCGATGCGGAAATGGCAGAGCAGGCCGAAGGCGAGCAGGAGGCCGCACATGATCATATGGGCGAGAAATGCTCCGGCCAGCGCGTTCTGCGGACCCCACGCCACCACCAGCGAACGCAGGCCGTGCGACTGGTCGAACTCGTAATCCTGCAGCGCGTAAATGATGTCAAAGCCCACCAGCCAGAGCACGATGGCGAGCGCGAGCGTGGCCATCTGCAGGACTTCCAGCGGGGAGACTTCCGTCCCCTTCACCGCCAGCCATGCGCCGATCGGCGCCACCGCCAGCGCGATTCCGAGAAAGACGTGGGTGTAATCCGTGAACCGTTTGGTAAGCGAATAAAAACAAACCAGCACCAGCGCCACAGGTGAAAGGTGGAAGCAGAGCGGATTCAAACCCCAGCTGGCCGCGATCAATCCCGCCGCCGCCAACACGCACAGCGACACGGCGCTGGCCAGGGAAATCTGACCGCTGGGCAGATGCCGGTTTGCCGTGCGGGGGTTGAGCGCGTCCCACTTGCGGTCCACGATGCGGTTGAAGGCCATCGCGCAGGTTCGCGCACAGACCATGGCGGCCAGAATCAGACCGAAGGTGCGCCAGCCCGGCCAGCCGCGATGCTCCCGCGCGGCCACCATCATCGCCGCCAGCGCAAAGGGCAGCGCGAAGACCGTGTGCGAGAAGCGCACAAACGAACCCCACTTGTTAATGATGGAAAACATTCAAGGCCGGATCATTCCAGATTGGAGTTGGGGCGATGCTTCCTTCACTCATTTTCCTCCGCCCAGCGCGGCGCCAGCTTGTTCGCCACGCCGAGATGATCCAGCACCCGGGCGACGACCGTGTCCACGACCTGCACCACGGAATCCGCTCCGGAATAAAAACTTGGGTTGGCCGGCAGGATGGTGGCGCCGGCCAGGATGAGCAGCTCCATGTTTTTGACATGAATCAGACTCAGCGGGGTCTCGCGCGGAACGAGGATCAGTTTTTTCTTTTCCTTCAGCGTCACATCCGCCGCGCGCAGCAGGACGTCCTCGCTGAAGCCGTTGGCGATGCGGCCCATGGTGCCCATGGTGCAGGGGATCACCACCATGGCGTCCGGCGGGTTGGAGCCGCTGGCGAAGGGGGCATTCATGCTTTTGAGGCTGTGCACCGGCACGCCGGGCGGCAGGCGCAGGCCGGACGGAAGTTCCACAGCGATGACCTGATGGGCATAATTGCTGAGCACCACGTGGATCTCGTGTTCCTGCGGATCCAGATTGTCGAGCAGCCGCTGGGCGTAAAGCGCGCCGGTGGCGCCGGTGATGGCAACGAGAATTTTCACGGTCGAATTATGGCCAAGCCGCTCAAAACGGGCAACCAATCCTGCATCGTATTTTTAAAACCCGGACGGAGGAATCCGGGCGAGCGGAGTGCGGGATCCGCCCGCCGGCGCTGTCTCAAAAATCCGCAGCGGCCCGAATCCACTTGAGTCCGCTTGGGGGTTCCGCACAATTGCGATGTGTTCAAGCCTGCGGGAATCCTTTTACTAGGCGCGCTGCTCTTTGGGGCGGGCTGCGCCACCACGTCGCCACTGGCGGAGGAGCCCATCACATCCCCGCCGCCGTCCCCGGGCGCCTCCTCCTTGAACTGGTCGGATCCCGAAGCCGTGCCCCTGACCCGCCCGACGCACTCCAAAATCAGCCCCGCCGCCGCGGGTCAATCCAAGCGCCCTCCCGCGGCCCTTTCGAAGCCGGCGCCCGTTCCGGTGACAACCTGGACCTCCCTCAACCGCTGGGCGGCGGAGCGCCATCTCCCTGCGCCCCGGCTGATTTCCAAAACCCCGCTGGTCTCGTATCAAGTCAGGTCGGACAGCGGGGCGATGATTCTGGCGCTGGGCAGCCGCGAGGCCAATTGGAACGGAATGGAAATCCTTTTAGGATTTGAACCTCAGCTCATTGACGGCCAGGTTTTCCTCCACAGCCTTGACCTGCAAAAGAATTTGGAACCCCTGCTGTCCCCCCCACCGCTGATGTTCGGGCCCCATCCCGTCATCGTCATTGACCCGGGTCACGGCGGGATCAATGCCGGCACCAAAAGCGTCCGCACCGGACGGGGGGAAAAGGAATTCACGCTCGACTGGGCCAAGCGGCTCGCGCCGCTGCTGGAAGCCGGCGGCTGGCAGGTGTTCCTCACCCGCACGAACGACACGGACATTGCACTCTCGAACCGGGTCGCCTTTGCGGAAGCGCATCATGCTGATGTATTTCTCAGCCTGCATTTCAATTCCGCCGCGCCTGACACCCGGCAATCTGGCTTGGAAACTTATTCCCTCACGCCCGCGGGCATGCCCTCCACCTTGACGCGGGGCTACGATGACACCTGGACGCAGTCCTTTCCCAACAACGCCTTTGACGCCGAAAACCAGGCGCTGGCGGCGCGGCTTCATGGCGCCTTGCTTCATGCGGCCGGCGAAGAGGACCGCGGCCTGCGCCATGCCCGGTTCCTGGGCGTGCTGCGCGGGCAGAAACGTCCGGCCGTCCTGCTGGAAGGCGGCTACCTCTCGAATCCCGCCGAGGCGCAACGGATCGAAGACCCCGGCTTCCGGCAAAAGCTGGCGGAAGCCCTCGCCGCCGCCTTGAACTTGAACGCCGCCGCCCAAAGCCCCCGCCCGGAAAGCGGCGGGTCGGCAATAGAAATATCCCGTCCCACCCCGCCATGAGCGCTCCCCCTGAAGGCCCTCGCAGCGCCCCCATCCTCGTCACCGGAGGCGCGGGCTTTATCGGCTCTCACCTCGTCGAGCGGCTGTTGAAAGACGGGGAAACCGTGGTGGTGATTGATGATTTTTCGACCGGCAGCCCTGACAATTTAAGCGCGGTAAAATCCAACCCGCGTCTGCGGATCTTTCCCTCGAGGATCTGCGATTGCGCGGAACTGCCAGACCTGGTGGCGTCGGCCGGGTTTGTGTTCCACCTGGCGGCGACGGTGGGCGTGGACCTGGTGGTGAAGTCCGCGCTGCACGTGCTGGAAGCGAGCTTCAATGAAACCCAGATTTTGCTGCGCGCCGCCGCCCAACACGCCACGCCGCTGCTGCTCACCTCGACCTCGGAAGTTTACGGCAAAAGCCTGAAGCCCGAATTCAGCGAGGAGGACGACCTGCTCATCGGACCGCCGGGACAATCCCGCTGGAGCTACGCCTGCTCCAAGCTCACCGATGAATTTCTCGCGCTCGCCTACGCGCGCGAAAGAAACCTGCCGGTCACCATCGCGCGGCTCTTCAACACCGTTGGACCCCGCCAGACCGGTCAACATGGGATGGTGCTGCCCCGGTTCATTGCGGCGGCGAAGAGCGGCGACCCGCTGCGGGTTTTCGGGGACGGCGCCCAATCGCGCTGCTTCGGCTTCGTCGATGACGTGGTGGAGGCGCTGGTGCGATTGCGCCAGTGCGCCCCGGCGCGCGGAGAAATTTTCAACATCGGGGGCACGGAGGAGGTTTCGATCCAGGAACTCGCGCAACTCGTCGTGGCCACCTTGGGCTCGAAATCCCGGATTGAAAAAATCCCCTATGATCAGGCTTATGCGCCGGGGTTTGACGACATGCGCCGCCGCAAGCCACGGGTGGAAAAACTGGAGCGCTTCGTGCACTTCAAGCCGCAGACGACGCTGCGCGAAATCATCCGGCGCACGGCCGAATGATGTCCGGCCGAGGGCATCCCTGGACCATAAAAATCCACGCGATTTTCAGCTCGGCTCCAGGGACAACAGGATGCGTTTCCACTCCACGCCGGCGGAGAAGCCGCCGAGTTTTTTAGTCGCAGCCAGCACCCGGTGGCAGGGCACTAGAATCGGCACCGGGTTGGCAGCGCAGGCGCCGCCCACAGCCCGCACCGCCTGAGGCCGGCCAATCGCCACCGCGATGTCCCGGTAACTTTTTGTCTCCCCGCGCGGGATTTCCTTCAGCGCGTTCCAGACGCTTTTCTGGAATGCCGTCCCCCTCAGGTCCAGCGGGGGGAGCACGAGCGGGTCGCGGCCAGCGAACATTTCCGTTAATACCTTGGAAGTGATGCGGTGCCAGCGGTCAATTTTGGAAGGGACGCCGCGGGGCGGCGTCCGATCGGCGCCGCCCGCCGATCCTCTCCCGGGAAAACTTAATGCAGCCAGCCCTCTTTCTGAATAGTGGGCGATGAACTCACCCCTGGCAGTGGCTGCTCTCAGAGTGACAAACTCGCTTCTGGTCTGCATTCAATGGTTTTTCACCAAGAGAGAGATGACTCCGAGCAGGATTAGAAATAACACAATCACCAGGAGGATGAATCGGTTGCGGGCCACGCGCCGCTCATACCGCATGGGGCGTAGGCCGTGGACACCGCCAGCGGCGAGATAGTTCACGAGGCGCGGGTTGCTGGAGGTCGGTCGGCGGAAATGGTTTCGCAGGCGGCTCCACAAGGCCGGCAGATCATATTTGCGCACCCCCAGTTCGTTGAAGTGCTCGGGGGATTCGCTGTCGGGCCGGGACTGAAGCGGTTCCTGGTTGATTTTTTCAAAGACCGGCTCGTGTGTGACCGGAGCCTGCGGGGGCTCGGGGGGGGGCATCGCCGCGGCGCCCTGCGGCAGGGCGGTGGAGCGCAGCTTGGGGGTGGGCGCGCGCTGGATCTGGGCATCGAGCTTTTGAATCTCTGAGGCCAGCGCCGCCAGCTCCTGGTTGAGGTCGCGGGCCCGGTCGGTAATGGGATCCGGTTTTTTCTTGAGGAAAGCCATACGCGGCTTTCAACGGCGAAGCAGCACGGCCACGAAAATGCCGAGGGCGACCAGGGCGACCACCATGAGCGGCCAGGTAAAGGCCAGCCCGAGTTTGCAGAGGTCGCCAAAACTCAACTGGGTGAGCGCCAGGGCAGGAGCCGGCGGCGCGTCCTCACTCTCGGTTTTTTTCAACGCTTCCGGGGAGAGCGCGGCAGTTTTCAACCGGGCGGCGTTCCACTCCATGCGGGCGTTTTCCACGGCGGTGAGCCCGCGGGTCAGTTCCACGCTGAAATTTTCCTTGGTCCAGGATTCCTCATGGACGGACTCGATCTTGGCCAAAGCGCTGCGAAAATCCGCGATGGTCTTGAGCATCTGCTCGGCTTCGCGGCGGGTATTGAACTCGGACTCCTCCAGCAGGCCCAGGCCGCGCGTGAGGTTGTGGACCATCTCCTGGCGGCCGGTCTGGAATTCCGCTTGGCGGCGGCGCAGCTCCTCGAGCGAGGCGCGCTCCCGCTCCAGGCTATCCTGGGCGCGCTTCAGTTCGGCCAGCTTTTGCTGGGCCTCGACCACCCTGCGATCCACCTCGTCGCGGGTGGGGGCGCGGAGCGGGTCGCCGCCAGACGCGGCCAGAGGCGATTTGTGCGCCTGAAAATCGGTGTCCACAAACTCGGTTGAATCATACTCGGCAGCCATGGGACGATTTTAGCTTTGTCGGCCGGTGCTGTAAAGGGTGCGCGCCGGGAAAATCATTGGCGGGCCTGGAGGGCGCGGAGGGCCTCCACAGCGGCCTGACTGAGCGCGGGATCCGGATCGCCGACCAGTTTCTGAAGCGATTCCAGGCTTTTATCCGTTCCGATCTGCTGGAGCAGGCCGCAGGCTTGCCGCCGGGTCTCGGCGTTTCGCTCCCTCAATAATTCCAAAACCGCGCTTTCCGCCGCCGGACCAAAACCGGCCAGGCAGGCATTGATCTCCTGAGACGGCTGGTTCATTTGTCCGCCCCGGGCAATCAAATCCACCAGCGGTGCGATGGCGCGCTCATCCTTGAGCCGGGCGATGGCTTTGAGGGTGTTTTGCCGCAAGCCCCAGTCCGGATCCTTCAACAGCTTCAAGAGCGCAGGGACCTGTTCGCCCGCAGCATATCGGCAGACAAAAGGGGCCGCCGATTGGCGGAGGGACGCATCCGGATTCGTCAAGAAGCCCATCGCCAGATTTAATAATTTAGGCGAGGGCGCTTCTAATGTGATGTCGCGCAATCGACCCGCCGCCGTCCGCCGGGTGTCCGGGCTGTCGGACTCCAGCTCGTTGATGAGCTGGGCCACTTCCGCGCCGGTCAGCGGATGCGGCGCAGGCGGCGCGGGCGCCGGCGGCGGATTGAGCACCGCCTCCAGTTCAGCCCCCTGCAACTGCCGATAGGCAATGCGGACCTTGGCTTTGCGGGTGCTGTTTTCCGTCTGCGTGGCGGTATCAAACTCGAGGTCGATTTTTTGAAAAAGCCCCGCCGCCCGGTCAAAAACCAGATCGCCCCCGCCGCGGGCCGCAAGCCGGGGCTCGCCGCCCGTCTGGAGAAGGCTGACGAGGGAGAGCTGCTGGTGCAGGGTGACAGTTTCGGGGGTGTTGCCGGCAAGGCGCCACTGAAGATGTTGCGTGGCGTTGATGACGGCCAGCGGCGAACGCGGGCCGTAGTTCATGAAAAACGGCGGGCCGTAGTTTTGCGCACTGAAAAAGGCGTTGCCCGGACCCAGCCACAGCGGGTCGTCCATCACGGAAACCGGGCCCTCGGTTTCCCATGAGGATTTCAAGGTGGCTGGCAGCGGCGGAATCAGGCTTTGCATCAATTCGCCCAGCGGTGCCGGCAAGGGATAATCACCCGACACGCGCAACACATGGCCCTGATCATCCACCTGGATTTCGCACCCTTCCGGCAGCCGGACGCCGGGGCCGGAGGGTCCGCCATATCCGCCATAATAGCCAAAGGGCGGGCGTCCGGGACTGCGCTTGGTCTCCAGCGTCGCCCGGCAGGAAAGGCGCAGGACGCCAGGATCCGCCGGAAGCGGCACGAGGAACAGGGTGCCGAAGTTCGTTTCCGTGCCGTTCTCCCCGCTCACGGAATATTCCACGCGATAGACATTGGTCTGGCCGCCGGGGAATTTGTAGCGCAGGGGCGACACGCTTTCCCGCGACTGGCCATTGGGCGGCAGAGAAAGGCAGGCGAAGAGACCAGCGAGGGCGACCGATAGCGGGGAGGTTTTCATGAGGCGAGAGTGGCCCCGCAAGACAAATCCGGGCAAGATAAAAATACTTTTGAAATTGACGCCCTTTCCGCTTGTCAGCACCTAGGTCGAAACCTAAAGTGCGCGGGTCGGGCGCTAGGAACAGTTGAAATGATTGAATTGATTCAATTTCCATGGAGTCCGGCCTGTCTGGTTCAAAGCCAGACCCCGGAATTTCCCGGCGCCCCCCTTCAAAAGCAGACCTCGGGCGCTTACCTGGGACCGTTCGTAGCTCTGACAACTCACGCAGGAACACCCCAACAATGGCATCCCCATAGGACATCCTTAAAAAAATCAAATCCCCGGTGTGCATCATGAAAAAAAACTACATCCTCGACACCAACGTCCTGCTCCACGATCCCCACTCGCTCCTCAATTTCAAGGAGAACCAGGTGGTGATTCCCATCGAAGTCATTGAGGAGATTGACCGGTTCAAGCGCGAATCCAGCGAGCTCGGCCAGAATGCGCGGAAGGTCTCCCGGATGCTGGACGGCTTTCGCGGCGAGGGCAGCTTGAGCGCCGGGGTGAAACTGCCCAACGGAGGCCGGCTCCAGATCGCTTTCCCGAAAAGCGGCGGCGATCTGGCCATCGACGTCCGCCACATCCTGAACAGCGACAGCGTGGACAACCGCATCCTCATGATGGCGGCCGGCCTCCAGAAAAGCCAGCCGCAGAACCCGGCCATCCTCGTCAGCAAAGACATCAACCTCCGGATCAAGGCCGACGCCCTGGGCTTGCAGGCTGAGGATTATGAGACCGACCGCGTGTTCCTGACCGATCTCTACACCGGCATGGTGGATATGAACGTCACCCCCGACCAGCTCGCCGCCTTTCGCGCTCAGGGCGAGCTGGTGCTGGACCCCGGGAAAAAATATTATCCAAACGAATTCTGCACCTTGGTGGACGCGGCGAACCCGAAAAAGTCGGCGCTCGCCAAGGTGGATGCGACCGGCTCCCGGCTGGTGCCCATCATCGATTGCCGGGAGGGGGTCTGGGGCATCAAGCCGCGCAACCGGGAACAGCATTTTGCCTTCGACGCCCTGCTCGATGACCGCGTCAAACTCGTCACCCTCATGGGCAAGGCCGGCACAGGCAAAACCCTGATTGCGATGGCCGCCGGCCTGAAGCGCACCGTGCTCGACCGGGAATTCCGACGGCTGGTCGTCGCGCGCCCGACCATTTCCATGGGGAAAGAACTAGGCTTCCTGCCAGGGTCCCTGGAGGAAAAGCTCGCGCCCTGGATGCAGCCCATCCACGACGCGCTCGAAATGCTGAGCGACCTGAACATGGGGCACGACCACCGCCGCAGCGCCGACCTGATGCGCTCCGGCAGCATTGTGGTGGAGGCCTTGAGCTACATCCGCGGGCGCAGCATTGCCAACCAGTTCATGGTCATCGACGAAGCGCAGAACCTCACCCCTCTGGAAGCCAAGACCATCATCACCCGCGTCGGTCACGGCACGAAAATCATCTTCACCGGCGATCCCTACCAAATCGATAATCCCTACGTGGACTCCTCCTCAAACGGCTTTAATTACATCGTCAGCCGTTTCCGCGATCAGGCCATCGCGGCGCACATCGAATTGCAGAAGGGAGAACGCTCGGAGCTAGCGGAACTGGCCGCAAACATCCTGTGAGCTGCCGGGCCGCCGCGGATGCCGCACACGCCCCCTTCCTGATTTAAAAATGAATCATCCTCCTAATAATCAGGACCCCATCCCTGGAGAGGCCGCGGCCGCCAACCTCGCCCGCTTTCTCGATCACACCCTGCTGAAACCTGAAGCCACGGCCCGGGACATCGAGCAGCTCTGCGCCGAGGCGCGCGAGCACGGCTTTTTCAGTGTTTGCGTCAATGGATCGCGGGTCGATCAGGCCCGGCGCCTGCTGGAGGGCACCGGCGTCAAGATTGCCTGCGTCGTGGGATTTCCGCTCGGGGCGATGTCGGATCCGGTGAAGTGTTTTGAGACCCGGGTCGCCATCGAGGCGGGCGCTCATGAGATTGATATCGTCCTGAATGTGGGCCGGCTCAAGGAAGGCGACGATGACTTCGTCCTGCGAGAATTGCAGGACGTCGTGGAAGCTGCCGATCAACGCACGGTGAAGGTGATTCTGGAGACGTGCCTGCTGACGCGGGCCGAGAAGATCCGCGCCGCCCGCCTGGTGGTTGAAAGCGGAGCCCAGTTCGTCAAGACCTCCACCGGCTTCAGCACCGGGGGCGCGACGATGGACGACGTGAAACTGTTGAGGGAGACGGTGGGGTCGACCTTCGGGGTCAAGGCCTCGGGGGGCATTCGCGATCTCAAAACCGCGCTGGCGATGATTGCGGCCGGGGCGACACGCCTCGGCACCTCGGCCAGCGTCGCCCTAGTGAAAGGGCCGGAAGCGTCCAAAGCCGCGGGGTATTGAATAGCGGGCCGCCGCTTCATCTCACCTTAAGGTTTTCCGATATAAAGTGACGCCATGAAACAGATCTCCCCGCAGGGCTGTGCTGGTCATTTTATAATCCGGCGCTGGCTCCTCGCCGCCGCACTCTTGGGTGTGGTCGGCCGCCCCAACTGCCCCGCCCATCTCATCGATAATCCCGCCCAGGCCGGCGTCGTCCATTATGATTCCAGCATCATGCCGCCGGCCCCTGTGATTTCCAATCCTGCCGGCGTCGGCTCCGGAGGGGGCACTTCGCGAGCCGCTTTCCTTTCCGGCGCCTTCCTGCCGTTCGCGGACCGGGTGAAGACGCATGCCGACGGGGCGTTCTTCTTCGTGGAATCCGACGGGATGCCGGCGCATCGGATGATGGTGGGCATCACGGCCTGGCAGCAGCAGGTGCCGTTGCCTCAGGCCTATGTGGGGGCAAACGCCTGGCAGTTCCCGCTGCAGCCGGAAGCGGCGACGAATCCGGTTTCGGCCAAAACGCATTTCTTTCGGGGCGCCATCGCCCTCGCCGTGAACGGGGTGCCCATCTTTAATCCCATCAAGAACGACGGCCGCACCGACACGTATCTGGCGGGGGAACTGGATGAATTTGGCGGCCATGCCGGGCGCGCGGATGATTATCATTATCACATCGCGCCGCTGCATCTGCAGCGGATCGCCGGCTCCAATCAGCCCATCGCGTTCGCGCTGGATGGCTATCCGATTTACGGCCTGACGGAGCCCGACGGCGCGCCCGCCGCCCATTTGGACGGGTTTGACGGACACACCACACCGTCGCTGGGCTATCATTATCATGCCTCCCTCAAATATCCCTACCTGAACGGGGGCTTCCACGGCGTGGTCACCGAACGCGGCGGGCAGGTGGATCCGCAGCCGCGCGCCCGGCCGGTGCGCCCCGCCACAAAGCCGTTGCCCGGCGCCGTCATCACGGATTTCAAGTCCACCCCGGACGCAACCGGGCACACGCTGGACTACACCTTGGGGGGACAGAAAGCGCAGCTGCGTTATGCCGAGGCCGGCGGCTCGGTCCGCTTTGAGTTCACGGACACGTCCGGCAAAACCACCACGGCCACCTATTCAGGCTCCGATGCTTCGCCGCCCGCCGGCGATCCGCCTGACCGGCCGACGGAAGCAATCAGCCCCCGCCCTCCGCGCAATCCAAACCGCCAGCCTTGGATGAAGGTGCACGCGCTGGAAATGGATTTGAATCGGGATGGCATTCTGACGCGGGCGGAGCTGCTGACCGAAGTGAACCGGGTTTTTGACGGATACGATCAGAACCACGATGGCCGGCTCACGGCGGATGAATATAACGGCCCGCCGGTGCGGTCGCCCATGGGGGGTTACGCGAAGCAGCATTATAAGGAGTTATTGGATGAAACCGGCGTCATCACCCGGGCGTCCTTAACCCGGGAAGCCCTGCGGATGTTTGACAAAGCCGACTCCAATCACGATGGAGAGCTACAGCCCAACGAAACAGACCTGCCGGCAGGATACAAGGCCGAGCCGCCCGGGCGCTAGGGCGCGAATCCTTCGCCTCCCCCGAACCTATGAAATGGCTGACCAGCCGCAGACGATTTCTAGCCCTTATCGCCTCAACTCTGGCCGGACTCCTCACCCCGGCCCTCGCGCAACTCCCCCGTCCGGCCGACCGTAAACGAGGCGGGAAGGGCGGCAACCGGAACCGAGGTGCGGATGGATATGAGCTGCCACCCGAGCTGGCGGCGTTCGAGCGGATCTCGCTGGTCCTGGGACGAGTCACCGACCGGTCGGTGACGGTGAGCGCACTGGCCCGGGAACCGATGGAGGTTTTTTTCGAATATGGAACCCAGTCAGCCGGATATGATCACAAAACAGGTCCTCTGAAAGTGGCAGCCGGACAACCCGTGGAGACGACCTTCGATCGATTGAAGCCGGACACGCGCTATTACTACCGCCTGAATTTCCGCCGTCCGGGCGAACCGGTCTTCCAGTCGCGGCCGGAGTGCGGCTTCCACACCCAGCGCGCTCCCGGCAGCACATTCCAGTTTGCAGTTCAGGGCGACTCGCACCCGGAACGCCCGCAGATGAGCGACCCCGCTTTGTACGCGCGCACCCTGCTCGCCGCAGCCTCCGCCCAACCCGACTTCTACCTGTGCATGGGGGATGATTTCAGCGTCGCCCCAGTGCGCGAGGTCAACGCCGCGACCGTGGGTGAACGCTACACCCTCCAGCGCCCCTTTCTGGGGCTGATCGCCCAGTCCGCGCCCCTTTTCCTGCTCAATGGCAATCACGAGCAGGCATCGCTCTTCAATTTCAACCAGGCCGGGGTCCGTCATGAGGTCGCCGTCCTGGCTCAAAATGCCCGCAACCGCTACTACCCCACGCCGGCGCCGGATTCGTTTTACTCCGGCGACACCGCGCCCTTGAAAGGCATCGGTCTGCTGAAGGATTATTGCGCCTGGACCTGGGGCGACGCGCTGTTTGTGGTGCTGGACAACTACTGGCAATCGCCCGCGCAGGTGGACAACGGCTTTCAGGAAGAGGGTGCGGGCGGCGGAAAAAACGGTCCTGCAGACAGAAAACAGCGCGACGGGTGGGGCCTGACGCTCGGCGATGCGCAATATCAATGGTTCCGGCGGACGCTGGAGCAGAGCCGGGCGAAATATAAATTCGTCTTTGCCCATCATGTTCTCGGTACAGGGCGGGGCGGCGTGGAGGAATGCGACCTGTACGAGTGGGGCGGCCGGAACAAGCGCGGCGAGTGGGAATTCGATCGAAAACGACCCGGCTGGGCGCTGCCAATCCATCCGCTGATGGTCAAGCATGGCGTCACCATTTTCTTTCAGGGCCACGACCATCTTTTCTGCCGCCAGGAACGCGACGGCCTGATCTATCAGGAAGTCCCCATGCCCGCCGATCCAGGCTATCAGACCCACAACGAAGACCGCTACCTGTCCGGCGTGAAGCTCCCCAATTCGGGGCACCTGCGCGTCACTGTGTCGCCGGAAAAAGTGACGGTGGAATACGTGCGGAGCTATCTGGCCAAGGATGAAACCGCTCTCCGCAAAACCGGCGAAGTAGCCCATAGCTATTCGGTCCAGCCCCGAAAAACGCCATGAGAAAAAAGATTTCAACCCAATCTCCGAAGCGGGCAACGATCTCGTGCAGCCACCCCCTCGGCCCGCGAAGCATGAGCGGGGAGAGGGCTGGGGAGAGGGGCTCCAATGCCCCTTTTGTTCCGCCCGCCCGGCGCGGGTGGGGACAGCGCAGCGCTGTCCCCACCATAATTGGCCAGACCCAATTTCGGAATTCAGGTTCAAGGTGCGCCCTGATCATCCTCTCAGCGGCGCTGGCAGTGCTGGGGGTTGCGGCCGACCGGAAAGGCGGCGCGCGCGGTCTGCCGGCCAGCGAGTTTCGTGCGGAGGTCCCCGCACATCCCTTCGATGTGATCCTGGCGCGACCGACATCCACTGGAATGACCCTGAGCGTGTTGAGCTATCAGGACGACGAAGGCGTCATTGCCTACGGAATTCAGCCGGACAAACTCACGGACCACACGCCGCCGCGCCGACTGCAGGCCGGGGTTCCGGTGGAATTCGCTCTCTCTTCGCTCCGGCCGGACACCCAATATTTTTACGAGTACCGCCCCCGGCGGGCGCCGGGGATGGCCTCCACGTTTCACACCGCCCGCCCTCCGGGAAGCTCTTTTACGTTCACGCTCCAGGCGGATTCGCATCTCGACCGGGGCACGGCGCCTGGGGTTTATCTGCAAAGCCTCACCAACGCGCGCGCCGCGAAGCCGGATTTTCATATAGATCTCGGCGACACGTTCATGACCGAGAAGTACGCCGAGTTTTGGCAAGCGGCCCCGCAATACCTGGCTCAGCGTTACTATTTTGGCGTGATCGGGCAGGCGGCGCCGGTATTTCTTGCACTGGGCAATCACGACGGCGAAATGGGCCGGTACAGTGACGGCACGGCCACGAACATGACCGTCTGGGCGAACGCGCTGCGGAAAAAATATTTCCCCAATCCACGGCCAGACGGGTTCTACACCGGCAATGCCACGCCGGATAAAACCGCCGGCCTCTTGGAAAATTATTATGCGTGGGAGTGGGGCGACGCCCTGTTTGTGGTGCTGGACCCGTTCTGGTTTACGCCCCGCGCGCAGCGGGACAGCGACAACTGGTATCGAACGCTCGGGCGGACGCAATATGACTGGCTCAAACAAACGCTGGAGACCAGCCGTGCAAAATACAAATTCATCTTCATCCACCACCTCGTTGGCGGCGAGACCCGGGAAGGGCGCGGGGGCGCGGAGGCGGCGAAATTCTTCGAGTGGGGCGGGCGCAACCTGGATGGCATCGCCGCGTTCGCCGACCAGCGCCCGGGCTGGCCCATGCCGATCCATGCGCTGCTGGTACAGAACAAAGTCAGCGCCGTGTTTCACGGCCATGACCATTTATACGCCAAGCAGGACCTCGACGGCATCGTCTATCAGGAGGTGCCGCAACCCAGCCATGCCGGCGGCGACCTCCGCAGCGCCGCGGAATACGGATATCGGCAGGGGGTTCTCCTCCCCAGCCCGGGCATCCTGCGCTTGACCGTTTCACCCGAGCGGGCGCAGGTCGATTTTCTGCGGACGGAAGGAACGCCCGGCGGTTCCATCGCCCATTCCTACACCCTGCTGCCGCACTAATCTCCAGAACGCCCGCCGCTCACATCATCCCCCGGGTCTTGCCCGTGACGGTCAATGCGTAACGGCGACCGGACCGGTTCAGGCGCATCCGCGTTCCAAATGCCTGGGACAGGTTTTTGGAATTCAACACCTCCGGCTTGGACCCCGCCGCCAGCACCCCGCCGTTTTTCAAAACCAGCACGCGTGAAAACACCGGCATGATTTCCTCCACATGATGTGTCACCAGCACCAGCGTGGGAGGATGCGCTTGGGTGCCGAGCCGCTGGAGAAATTGCAGAAAATGTTCGCGCGCGGCGGGATCCAGCCCGGCGCAGGGCTCGTCCAAGATGAGCACGCGTGGACGGGCCATGAGCGCCCGGGCCACCAGCACGCGCTGGCGTTCGCCCTGCGAAAGCACGCCCCACGGACGGTCGGCGAGATGGCCGCACTCAACCTGTTTGAGAAGCCGGGACGCCTCGGCATTCTCTGCCCGCGTCACCCGGCCCCAGAGATCAATCATCGCGTGCTTGCCGCTGGCAACGGTTTCAAGCGCGGGCTCGGGATCGGCCATCTTCTGCCGGACCGAGGAGCTGACTAGGCCGACCCTCTTTCGCAATTCGCGCCAGTCGGATTCACCGTAGGTTTCTCCAAGCAGCGAAATCGCCCCCGATGTGGGCATCCGATAGCCGGTGAGCGCACTCAGCAGGGATGTCTTTCCCGAACCATTCCCGCCAAGAATCACCCAGTGCTCCCCGGGCCGCACCCGCCAGTTCACCCCATCCAAAATCACCGTCCCGTCGCGCACCATGCGGAGCCCGGACACTTCCAGAATGAGTCCGCGACCCCTTTCGACCGGATCGATACTGTCCCTGTTTTGGAAAGCGGATGGAAGGCGGCGGGCGGACAGGGGTTTTTTTTGAGTCATAGGGTCTTCAGAGATTCTGGATTTCGGCCCACAGCGGCTGCAGATCCTCATCCGCCAGCGCCATTTGCTGGAGGGCCTCTTTATGGCCCGCTGCCACGGAGCGATGAAACCAGTGCCGCGCCAGGTCCAGCTGCTGCATCCGGCAGGCGTAGCAGGACAGGTTGTAGGCAATGACCGGCTCTTCGGGAAAGATTTCAGCCGCCGGGAGCAGAGCCTCCCATGCCTTCGCCAGACCTCCGTCCTGCACACGCCGCAACGCGTACGCGCGATGCAGCCAGCCCGAGGGGTCCCCGGGCGCAACTTCCATTTCCGAACAGGCGATCTCCAGGGCCGCGCGCCATTCTTCCTGCTGCGCACACACTCTCCAGCGGACGTCGAGCACGGCGGGGTGCCGCTGGTGGAGGGGTGAGATTTCAGCCAACTCGGCGCGCGACTCCCCAACACTTCCTAGCTCCAGCCAGCCGAGGGCGGCATTGAGGTGGTGCGAGTCGGGCGGTTCGAGCGTTTGCATCCGGGTGGAGCCCCGTCACTTGATGACTTGCGGCTCGTGCCAGGTGTGGCCGAGTGTCGCCAGCAGATCGTCGGCTGCGATCGGGCCCCAGGTGCCCGCCGCATAAAATTCCCGGTTGGTCAGCGGCTTGCCCTCCCAGCCGGTGCGGATCGAATCAGCGATTTTCCACGCCGTCTCCACTTCGTCGTGGCGGATAAAGAGCGTGGCATCGCCGGCGATGGCCTCCAGCAGAAGTCGTTCGTAGGCCTCGGGCGTGTAAGCTCCGAACTCGGAATCGTAGCTGAAGTGCATGCGCACGGGCCGCATGCCGAGGCTCATCCCGGGGACCTTGCCATTGAAGTGCAGGGAGATGCCCTCGTTGGGCTGGAGCCGCAGGGTGAGCGCATTGGCGTCGAGCTGCGTGCCGCATTGGGCTGCGAACAGGACATTGGGCGTGGGGCGGAACTGGATCCGCACTTCGCTGGCGCTCATCGGGAGATTTTTGCCGGTGCGCAGATAAAACGGCACGCCGCTCCAGCGCCAGTTGTCGATGAACAATTTCAGCGCCGCAAACGTCTCCACATTCGAGTCCGGCTTCACCTTAGTCTCCTGCCGGTAGCCGGGACGCGGCTGTCCACCGACCGCCCCGGCGAAATACTGGCCCCGGACGATCTGGCGGGCGACGTCCTCGGAGGTGAGCGGGCGGATGGATTTGAGCAGCTTCACCTTTTCATCGCGGACGGACTCGGCCTCCAGCGACACGGGCGGCTCCATGGCGATGAGGGACAGGACCTGCAGCATGTGGTTTTGGACCATGTCGCGTAGGGCGCCGGCCTCCTCGTAATAGCCGCCGCGCTCCCCCACGCCGATTTTTTCGCTGACGGTGATCTGGATATGATCCACGGATTCGCGGGTCCAGAGCCGCTCGAAAATGGAGTTGGAAAAGCGGAACATCAGGATGTTCTGCACCGTTTCCTTGCCCAAGTAATGGTCTATGCGGAACACCTGCGATTCATTGGCGTAGCGGGTCAGCTCGTGGTTGAGCTTGTGCGCCGAGGCCAGGTCGTGGCCGAAGGGCTTTTCCACCACGATGCGCTGCCAGCCGGGGCCCTCCCGCTTCAATAGCTGCGAGCGATGGACCTGCTCGACCACTTCGCCGAACTGGCTCGGGGAAATCGCGAGATAAAACAGGAGGTTTTCGCGCAGGGCCGGGTCGCCAAAGGCGCTCAGCCGGGCCTCGAGCTTCGAGTAGGCGGCGTCATCGGTCAGGTCGCCCACGCAATAAAAAATATTGTCCGCGAAGGCGGCCCAGACCGCATTGTCCACCGGATGGGTGCGGGAAAACTGCTCGAGCGCGGTGCGCAACTCCTGGCGCCACACCGCATCCGTCTTCTCGCGGCGCGCAAAGCCGACGACGCGGAACGTCGCCGGCATCTGGTTTTCCTTAAACAGATGGTAGAGCGCGGGGATGAGCTTGCGGGCGGTCAGATCGCCGCTGGCGCCGAAGATGACGATGGAGCAGGTGTCCAGATTTTTCCGGTCGCCATTGCCCCCGGGAGCCTTGTCCAAAGAGTTTAAAATGTGCACGGTGCCGACCTTATTCAAAAATCGATATCATTTCAACGTTTCTTGTTTTCAAAAAAACCTCGCCCGGCGCACCGGCTTGCGGCAAAATCACGGCCGCGCGCATGAAAGCAAAAATCATCATCACCCCGAAAAAAGCCGTCTTGGATCCCCAGGGCAAAACCGTCCAGACCGCCCTTGAACACATGGGCTACTCCGGCGTCACCGGCGTCCACATCGGCAAATACATCGAGATCGACCTCGCGCCCGGCACCGACAAGGCCGCCGCACATAAAGCCTTGAACGAGGCGGCGCACAAGCTGCTCAGCAACCCGGTGATCGAAGACTACAAGCTGGAAATTGAATGACGGCATTCGCCCGTCGATCGATCATGAATTTTTCTGTTCTCCAATTCCCCGCCAGCAACTGCGATCAGGACGCCGTCCACGCCGTCCGCCTGCTCGGCCATTCCGCGCGGCTGGTCTGGCACAAGGATGCCTCGCTCGGCGACACCGACGCCGTCATCGTGCCCGGCGGGTTCAGCTACGGCGATTACCTGCGCTGCGGCGCGATCGCGCGGTTCAGCCCGGTGATGCAGGCCGTGAAACAATTCGCCGACAACGGCGGCCTGGTGCTGGGCATCTGCAACGGCTTTCAAGTCCTCACCGAGGCCGGCCTGCTGCCCGGCGCGCTCATCCGCAACCGCGACCTGCAATTCCACTGCGAAAACGTCTTTCTCAAGACCGCCACGCACGATTCGCCGTTCACGAGCCGGATTCCGGCGGAGAAAATTCTGCGCGTTCCCATCGCCCACGGCGAAGGCTGCTATTTTGCCGACACTGAAACGCTCGCAAAGCTCAAGGCCAACCACCAGATCCTGTGGCAATACTGCGATCAGGGCGGCAACCTGACCGACGCCGCGAATCCGAATGGTGCCGTGCAAAACATCGCCGGCATCTGCAATGAGAAGCGGAATGTGGCTGGCCTGATGCCGCATCCCGAACGCGCCTGCGAATCCCTGCTCGGCAGCGACGACGGCAAATGGATTTTTGAAAGCATTTTTGCCGCTTTGAAGAACAAGACTGTCGCGGCGAGAGCTTGATAACAAAGATTGGAATTAATAACCGCGAAAGACGCCCAAGACGCGAAAAGAATTTTTGTATGCTTGTTCGCGCATTTCGCGCCGTTCGCGGTTAAAGAATTTTTTGCCGTAAATTTATTATTTTATTTTTGTCATGACCGAACCCGCCATCACCCCCGAGTTGGTTGCCAAGCATAACCTCACGCCGGAAGAATACGCCCACGCCGTGGAAATCCTCGGCCGCACGCCGAGCTACACCGAGCTCGGCATCTTTTCCGTGATGTGGAGCGAGCATTGCAGCTACAAAAACACCAAGCCGCTGCTCAAGACCTTTCCCACCCAGTCGCCCAAGATCCTCGTCGGCGCGGGCGAGGAAAACGCCGGCATCATCGACATCGGCGACGGCATCGCCATCGCGTTCAAGATCGAGTCGCATAACCACCCCAGCGCGGTCGAGCCGTTTCAGGGCGCGACCACCGGCGTGGGCGGCATCGTGCGCGACATCTTCACGATGGGCGCGCGGCCGGTGTGCGCGGTGAACTCGCTGCGCTTCGGGCCGATCTGTAGCGGCGGTCTGCGACCGCCGACGGATGGCGAAGAACGGCGCTCACAGAGCGCCGCTACAGAAGCGGAAGAAGAAGCGCAGTTGAAAAACAACCGGCGCCTCTTCGCCGGCGTCGTCAGCGGCATTGCGCACTACGGGAATTGCTTCGGCATCCCGACCGTGGCGGGCGAGGTGTATTTCGACAAGACCTATCAAGGCAATCCGCTGGTGAACGCGTTCTGCCTCGGCGTGCTGCGCCATGACCAGATCACGCGCGGCGCAGCCAAGGGCGTGGGCAACCCGGTGTTTTATGTGGGCCCGGCGACGGGCCGCGACGGTCTCGCGGGCGCAGCGTTTGCGTCGCAGGATTTGACCGAGGAATCCGCTGAGCAGCAGCGCGGCGCGGTGCAGGTGGGCGATCCCTTCATGGAGAAGCTCGTCTGCGAAGCGTGCCTCGAATTGCTCGCCACCGGGTGCGTCGCGGGCATGCAGGACATGGGCGCGGCGGGCTTGACCTGTTCCACCTGCGAAATGGCCGCGCGCGCCGGCACGGGCATTGAGATCGAGCTCGACAAAGTTCCTCAGCGCGCACCGAACATGAGCAGCTATGAAATCATGCTCTCCGAATCGCAGGAGCGCATGCTCATCGTCGTCCACAAGGGCCGCGAAGAGGAAGTGAAGCGCATTTTCGATAAATGGGATCTGCCGTGGTCCGAGATCGGCATCATCACCGACACCGGCCACATGAAAGTGCGCCACGGCGGCAAACTGGTCGTGGACATTCCCGCGCGCAAGATCGCCGACGAATCGCCGGTGTATCAGCGCGACGCCGTCGAGCCCGCGTATCTGAAAGACGTGCAAGCGTTTCGCCTCAACGGCATCGCCGACACCACAACGCCCGCCGAAGATTTGAAGAAGCTGCTGGCGTGGCCGAGCATTGCCTCGAAGAACTGGGTCTACCGCCAATACGATCACCAAGTCCGGGACGGCTCGGTGGTGCTGCCGGGCAGCGACGCGGCGGTCATCCGCATCAAGACGGATTCCCTGCCGGTGATGAGCGCGGAACTCGCCGCCAAAGTGGGCGACCCGACCGTTTCTGAAAAACTCATCGCCATGACCGTGGATTGCAACGGCGGCTACGTTTATCTCGATCCCTACGAAGGCGCAAAAATTGCCGTGGCCGAGGCGTGCCGCAATCTGGCCTGCTCCGGAGCGTTGCCGCTGGGAGCGACGGACAATCTCAACATGCCCAGCCCGCTCAAGCCCGAGCTGTTCTGGCAGATCAAGGAATCCGTGCGCGGCCTGGCGGAAGGCTGCAAAGCCTTCAATGCGCCCGTCACCGGGGGCAACTGCTCACTCTACAATCAAAGCCCCGCCGGCCCGATTGATCCGACGCCCACGATTTCCGTCGTCGGCCTGATCGAGAAGCGGGAGCACGTCACCACGCAATGGTTCAAGGACGAAGGCGACGCCATCCTCCTGCTCGGCGACGCGGTGGAATCCACGCCGCTGCAAGGCCTTGGCGGCAGCGCGTATCTGCAAGTTGTCCACGGCCAAAAGAACGGCTCGCCGCCGCGGTGCGATCTGGAAGTCGCCAAGACGCTCCACACCACGCTCATCGGCCTGATCCAGTCCGGCCTGGTGAAAAGCGCGCACGATTGCAGCGAGGGCGGCCTGGCCGTCGCGCTGGCGGAAAGCTGCATCAGCCAGCTCATCGCCCGTGAAACACCGCGCCTTATCGGCGCGACGGTTGATTTGTCATCTGTAGCGGCGGTCTGTGACCGCCGAGAAAACAGCTTAGATGCGAACGGCGGTCATAGACCGCCGCTACAGGTTCGCCTCGATGCTTTGCTCTTCGGCGAAACGCAATCGCGCATCGTCATCAGCTGCAAACCGCTGGACGCTGTGAAAGTCGTTGAGCGCGCCAAGCTCATGGGCGTTCCCGCGGTCCAGATCGGCCACGTCGGCGGCACCACGTTGACGGTGAAAACCGCGACTGGCGAATTCTCCGCCCCGCTCACCGAATTGCACGACGCCTGGTGGAACAGCATCGCCCGCGCGATGGCGTAGTCCTCTGTTGAAAACACATTCAGAAACAACGCAACCAATTTCCGGTTGCGTTGTTTTAGTTTCATGCAAAGGCGAATTAATTGTGAACAAACTGGTTTCACGCTGATAGAACTTTTGGTCATTGTCGCCATCATCGGGATTCTCGCCGCGCTCTTGCTGCCAGCTTTGTCACGCAGTTTACAACGAGCGCGGCAAATTCAATGCGTCAATAATGTCCGGCAACTAGGAATCACTTTACAGGGATTTGTTTCGGACAATCATTTCTATCCGCTGGTTGCGTTACGGCAGCCTGACAATGGCGACAAACTCTGGGATAAAATTCTATCGCGCGCATTAGATGTTCCTGCGCGCGCTCAAAAGACGCTGGATAATCCTCCGCCAGGCATCTGGCATTGTCCTGCCGCGTATCAGCCGAATGGCTATATGGGATATTCAGACTATGGATACAACGCTTATGGCATGAGTTCGGGAACAGAGACAAACTCGCTTGGATTGGGTGGACAACATTTATGGATGGTGCGTTCATCAGAACGCAATCCCGCCCCACCGATTAGCGGGTCAGAGGTTGTTAGCCCAAGCAAAATGATAGCTATTGGCGATGGGTTTAAGGGAGGCAAAGCCGGTGTTCAGGATAGTTGGTATCTGCTCTGGCGAACGGATGGGGTGCAAGATGAAATGGGAAGCACCCAAAGAAGTAATACCCGTCACCAAGGCAAAGCCAACGTGGTCTTTTGCGACGGCCACGCCGAATCGCCGACGCTGAAATTTCTCTTTGAAGACACCAGCGACGACGCCTTGGTTCGCTGGAACCGCGACTATTTGCCGCACCGCGAAAAATTGTCGCCGCAACTCCATTGCCGGAATCCCGCTTGCAAAGCCTTCGGGAGAGGCTAATTTTTCGGCATGAGCGACAAACAACTGGTTTTGGATTGCATTGAGCGCCTGCCGGATGATGCCAGTCTAAACGTCATCGCCGAGCGGGTGGAATTCCTGGCTGCCGTCCGCAAAGGACTTAACCAGATTGAGCATGGCCAGACTATCCCGCACGATGAAGTCAAACGGCAGCTTGCTTCATGGCTTTCAAAATAATCTGGTCGGAACAGGCGCTCGACGATTTGCAGGCTATCGTGTTTTTCATCGCCGAAGACAATTCCGCCGCGGCAGAAACATTCGGCTATCGACTCATCTCCAAAGTGGATTTTCTCGCTCGGTTCCCCCCAGATTGGCCGAGTTGTGCCGGAAGAAAGTGATGAAACGATTCGCGAGATCATTCTTCGCCCTTACCGCATCATTTACAAAGTTCTGGCGGAAAAACAGTGTGTCGCCATTGTCCGTATCTGGCACGGCGCGCGGAGCGAACCGGAAATCCCAGACAAGCAGAACTTTTGAGCAACCCATGCTGCCAGGACGCACTCTATGTCGTGAAAGTCAGCGACGACAGGTTCACGGTGAAAACCGCGACTGGCGAATTCTCCGCCCCGCTCATGCGATTTATTTTGTTCCTGGCGCCGGGGTGATCCGGAAGGATTCCCGCCAAGGCTGACCCTGCGCGTAGTGTTCCAGCCGGTTGCGCAGAGCCGCCGCATCCTCTTTTTGGCCCGCGACCTCGGTCAGGTTCACCGCCTGTTCCTGAAGCTGGCGCGCTAACTTAAAGTTCCCCACCTCCGCATAGACCATCGCCATCGTATCCAGCGCCACCGGCTGGGGCTGCGGACTGAGACGCTGGATCCGGACAGCCAGGGCAACGGCTTCCGCCCCGTTCCGGACCTGCGGATTCTCATCCGAAGCCAGCACGCGAGCCACATAAACCAGCATCGGATAATTATCAGGCTCTATCGTTAACGCCTCTTTTAAATTGGCAATTGATTCGGTTCCGAGGCCTTTTTTTAACAATAGTTTGCCCATTTGAAAACGGGGGGATGCGTAGCGGGGGTCCAGTTGGATGGCGAGGGAGCATTCCTGAATGGCCTCATCGAAGCGCCCCAATTCGGCGAGCACGAGGGCGAGATTGTTGTGCAGGGTGGCCCGACCCGGGTTGATTTGGACGGCCTGGACGCAGTATTCTAGGGCGGCGGCGGGCTGACCTTGTTCGTAGAGGATTTTGCCGATGTTGCTGAACGCCTCATACGATTTGGTATTCAGTCGGAGAGCCTCGCGGTAGTGGATCAGCGCGCCCTTCCAATCCCCTTTCGATTCGAGGGCGGCGCCCAGGTTCAGCTGCGCTGTCTCGTTCTCGCCGGTGACAGCGATGGCGTGGCGGAACAGGGTTTCGGCATTACGCCAGTAGCGCAGCTGGTGCACCGTCAGCGCCAGACAGGCGGCGAGGATTCCCGCAGCGACGACGGTCAGCAGCGCCCCGGGAACATAAAATCGTCGGGCCAGCGCGCCGGCCCCGAAGGTGACGGCGAGGAAGATGCCGGTGGCGGAAAAATAAGTGTAGCGGTCGGCTAACGCCTGATCGCCGACCTGCACCAGGCCGATGACCGGCACCAGCATCCCGAGGAACCAGAGCCAGCCGATGATTCCGTATGGGCTGCCCTTGCGCGCGCGCCAGGCGCCGACGGAGATCAGGATGAGTACGGCGATCGCAGCGGCCACGGTAGCGGCGGGATAGCATTCCGGCAGCGGATAAAAGACAGCGAGGTTGGCCGGCCAGAAAATCTTGGACAGATACCCCGCGTAAGCCACGGGCAGGTTTTCCAGGCGGTAGGCCAGAGAAACTTTCTCCAGTGTCGCCACGGCGGCCCCCTGGTGTTGGGCGAGGAAGGTCACGACGCAGGCGGCGGCAGCAAGGAGGAAGAACGGAGTTTTTTCGCGGAGCAATGCGGCCGGCGACTCTGAGCCGGTTCTGCGAAGGGGCCAATGATCCAGGAGAAGGAGGATAAAAGGGAGGGTCACGAGCATGGGTTTAGCCATGAGTCCGAGCGCCAGAAACAGGACTGCGAACCAGAAGCTGCGACGGCAGTTTTCTTTTGCGTACCGGGTGTAGCTCAAGAGCGACAGCAGGGCGAAGAAGGTGCTGAGGACATCCTTGCGTTCGGCGACCCAGGCGACGGATTCCACGTGGAGGGGGTGCCAGGCGAACAGCGCGGCGATGAACGCGCAGGGCCACAGCCCGGCGGTCAGCCGGAACAGCAGGAGGAAGAGCAATGCCGCATTGGCGGCGTGGAGGAGGACGCTGACAAAGTGGTGCGCCCCGGCGTTGAGCCCGAAGAGCGAGCAGTCAGCCATGTGGGAGACCCAGGTCAGAGGATGCCAGTTGCTCGCGTGCCAGGTGGTCAGCGCCCAGCGGAGGCCGGCCCAGGTCAGCCCCTGCTTGACCGGGGGATTGTTCGTGATGTAGTCGTCGTCG
>CAILMI010000008.1 GCA_903835255.1 uncultured Verrucomicrobia subdivision 3 bacterium | reverse complement strand
CCACTCCGTGCGCGCCGTCGGGTTAAACCCGCACGCGCGGGTTGGCAATCGTGGCGTGCAGGGGACTGCCCGCCCTACCTGGGTAAAAAGGTTAGACCTCGCTTTTGACACATTTCCCTAATTCGCGTTAATTCGTGTAATTCGTGTCTCAGTCTTGGTCTTCGTAGTGGGGGTCCAACGACCCGCTGGCTTGGCGTGATGGTAGGGCGCGACACTCCGTGCGCGCCGTCCCTGCCACGCTTTTTTCGCGTGGTTCGCGTGGTTCGCGGTTCATCTCAACTCCTTCTTCGCCTCGGCCGGGGAGAGGGCTGGGGAGGAGGCGCGGCTTTTATTCGTTCGAAGGGCCGCGAGTGCCGGGCCCACTTCGGAAGTCGGGTTAAACCAGCTTTTTTAAGCGCGGATCCGCCGCCAGCTTCTTGACCAGCTCCTTGATTTTCTGCGCCTGACTTTTATGCGCCAGCAACACCGCGTCATCCGTCTGCACGAGGATCGAATCGCTCAGCCCGACCACGGCAATGGGCGTGCGCTGCTTCGTACGGGCGTCATAGATGAGGTTCCGCGCGGCGTCCACATGGATGAAATCCCCCACGGCGCAATTGCCTTCCGCGTCGGCCTTGAGATGGCGGGCCAGCGCGCTCCAGGCGCCCAAGTCATCCCAGTCAAACGCCCCGTCGGCCACCACGACATTCCGGGCCTTTTCCAGCAGCGCGTAATCAATCGAAACTTTTTTGAGCGCCGGATATTCCTTCGCGAGCACTTTGGCAAGCCGGGCCGGCTGGGCGGCCACCTTGAACCAGCGCTGGCAGGCGGCGAACATTTCGGGCTGATGCTGCTCCAGCCCGTTGGTGACCGTGATGAAGCTCCAGACAAACATGCCGGCATTCCAGCGGTATCCCCCGCTGTTCACATAGTCCAGCGCCGTCGCATAATCCGGCTTCTCCACGAACCGCTCCGCCTTGAAAAAAGTGGTCTTCGTCTTGCGCGCGCCGGGCGGCGTCGGCAATTCCGCGCCCATGCGGATGTAGCCATAGCCGGTCGCCGGCTCGGTCGGCTGAATACCGATGGTGACAATCGCCTGCCCCTGCGCCGCCACATGGAAGGCATCCGACAGCACCTGCTGGAATTTCTTCTCCTCGGGAATGACGTGGTCGGCCGGCAGCACCGCCATGACCCCGGTGGCGGAACGCGCTCCCACCAGCGCCGCGCCCAGGGTGACGGCGGCGCAGGTATCGCGGCCCACGGGCTCGGCCACAACATTTCCAGCGGGCAATTTCGGCAGCTGCCGGCGCACCGCTGCCGCCTGGGCCGCGTTGGTGATGATGAAAATATTTTTCAATGGGACCAGCGGCAGCACCCGGTCCACGGCCTGCTGGAGAAACGAGCGCTTGCCCAGCAGGGTCAGCAGCTGCTTGGGCATCCGCTCGCGGCTCAGCGGCCAGAACCGCTCGCCGCGCCCCCCGGCCAGGATGACCACAAAACGGTCCCGGAGTTCAGTGGAAGTCTTCATGATTTTAAAAGTTGCTAAGTGATCGCATTCCGATTCCGTCCGAGGGAACACCCCCCCGAATCGGGCCAGCCCCAGTTGCTGCGGCAGCCTAGCATTTCCAGAAAGCGCCTGGCAAGCAGCGGGAAAAATCCGGACCCACTCGCTTCATGCAAGCGGCGGACCCGTCACCGCCTCCCCACCTACCAGAACCAGATATGAAATCAAAGCACCCCTCCCGGCGGCACGCCCGAGGCAAGCTTCCGGCTAAGCATTGACTCAGACCGGCTAAACCCGGCGCCACCCCGATGAGAGCCATTCCACCCATTGCCCTCCACCTCTCGGATAAGCAGAGTGACGGGCAACCGGTCGGCGCTCACATGAGCCGTTGAGGCTGAAGCGGACAAGGAACAGACACGGGAAACAAGAAACAACTACGAAAGCAATAAAACTATGAAATCAACCACTGTTATAATCGGATGCGCATTGGCCGCCGGGCTGATGACGTTCGCCTCCGGCAAGGTTCAAGCGGGCACGGTGATCGACAACAGCCTTTACTCAGCTTTGAAAGTAAAAGCGACCCTTACCTTTGTAGACAGCAACGACAAGTTCAAAAAGATGAGCTTTAGCAACAAGGACATCCTGTCCGCATCGGGCACCAGCGGCGCGGGCCACAAGCTAGCCTTGAATGACGGCGACGTCTATGTCATCGACAAGGACGCCGTGCTGGACAACCTCACGCAAGAGGGCTACACCGAAACGACCCTCGACGAATATATCTCCGTCGACACCACCTCAAAAAACGGTCACACGGACAAACACACCGGCCAAGGGTACATCGATTCGTATTTTTACGACTCCCCCACCACCCCTTGCAATGTGGTCAATCTCTATGGGGTGTTTTCCGATTCCCAGACCGACGCGTATAACAATAACAACAGCACCGACAACGTCTCCTCTTCGTTAAAGGCCAACAGCCTCGCCGCCGAGAGCTACACCGATACCGGGGAGGGTTTGGTGGATTTCATACCCGGCAGCGGCAGCATTTCTGCCAATGGCAGCGGCAAGCTCAATCTGCCCTAATCATTAAAAGTATCAGCCCCATCCGTGGCGATCTTCCTCCGGTCGCCACGGATGTTTTTGTTTCTGATTTCGAAAAAAAATCCAAAAGTCGTTTCCTATACACTTTGAAACCGGCCTGGCATCCGAATGGAGCGTGGCGAAATCCAGCGGCGGAATCATTCCGATTGTTTTTTCTTTTTTCCAAAGGCTCCCTTATCCATTTTGGTTCCATGCGATTAAAAATTATCCTCCCATTGGCACTCGCTGCCGCCCTAATTCCCGCTCTTCTTTTTTTAAAGCCAGCCCCCCCACCGGCGCCAGCGGAGACCGCCGACCTGACCGCACCCGCCGCCCCCGCCTCGACCGCCGTGCCGGTTCGCCCGATAGCCTCCCCGGCGGCGCCAGATCCCGTCCCGACGGTCGCAGCGGACGCGGAGGCGGAAAAAGAAGCCGCTGAAATTCAGGCGAAAATTGACCGGCTGGAAGATCTCCAATCCAACGATGACGCCGAATCCCTGCACGCCATCCTGAACGAGCTGACCGATTCCAACCGGGTCATCCGCCATGCCGCTATCGAGGCCACTACCCAGTTCCGCGACCGCGCGGCCATCCCGGTGCTGTCCGATCTGGCGGCGCGCACGACCGATCCCGAGGAGAAACAGGAACTGCTGGACGCCGTGGAATTTCTGACCCTGCCCACCTACACCGAGGTCATGGCGGAGAAAAAAAGAGCCAGCCGAGGCGTCCAATAATCTGAGTTTCAGGGCACCGGCTCTTTTCCAACCCCGACCACCCGGGTGATGGCTCACCGCTCCCGCCGGAAACATTTCCGCCCTGGCCGCCGTCACAGCGCTGCAGAGACCACCTAGTGGAGCCAGCTCTCTGGCAAAAGAGCGTCGCCGCACCTCAAAACCGCAGGGATGTCACCTCCTAAAAAAGTACAGCAGGGGCCTCGGGAGCCGATTCATCCGGGGAGCCGCCCACTCGGCAGCGGCCACACCAGACAGCTCATTTTTTTCTGGCCTGCATCGCGGGGCAGGTTTAGTGTCGGAGCTGACTCATAGAAAACCCTTGAACGATTATGGATATTGTTTTTGATTGCCCCCATTGCGAGCAGGAACTTGCGGTGGATAGCTCCGGCGCCGGCTCAGAAATTGAATGCCCGTCCTGCCAGGAATCCATCCAGATTCCACCTCAATCCAAGAAGACAAAGGCGGCCGCCGTGCCCGCTGAGACGCATTCCCCTAGCCCCATCCCCAGCGCTATCAATTCTTCCGCCGCCGCCCGGGTGGAGAAGCACCTGAAGGTGCCAGTGCGCAGCACGCCGGGCGAACCCCTAATCCTCAAGCCCCAGCCGCCCCTGCAGGCGGTGGCCCGGGGCGCAGGCAGGCAGATTCTTTCGCACACCATCCGGCGGGCGACCTGTGTGGAATCCGGCCATGACAAGTTTGACGAGGTGGTCTCAAAGTTTTTGAACGAGGTGGGCGAACCGAACATCATCGCCACCCACTCGGTTTCCTACACGCATCTGGACATCAGCTCCCAGAAGCTGCTGAACGATTACGGCCTGCTGGTGATTTATCGCGGGTGAAATCCCGCGGAGCCCGTCTTGACTTGCCGATTTCCGGCCGCTAACGTCACGACATGAATCGCCGGTCCAGTTTCCTGCTGCTGCTGTCCGCCTGCCTCTTATTTCTGGCATTCCGGGCGCCGGCGCCTCTGATTTATGCGCCCGGTGAGGGCTGGTATTACGAGCCGGCCGGCACCACCTCCAAGTGGACCCGCACCCGCGCCAAAGACCAGCTCGAAGTAGCCGAGCAGGCCTTCACCAACGGCGATTTCACCATCACCCAGCATGCGGCGCGGCGCGTCATCAAGGTCTGGCCGCTCTCCGATTACGCTCCCCGGGCGGAATACCTGATCGGCCGCTGCCTCGAGCAGCGCGGGCGCGACGAGGCGGCTTTCAATGCCTACCAAAACCTCACCAAGAAATATCCCCGCAGCCAGAACTACGAAGACGTCCTGTGGCGCCAATACGGCATCGCCAACCGTTTTCTCGCCGGCGAATTCTTTCGGGTGCTCTGGGGCTACCTGCCCCTCTACCCGTCGATGGATGAGACCGCCAAGATGTATGGCAAGATCGTGGAAAGCGGTCCGTTCAGCAGCGTGGCGCCGCATGCGCAATTGAAAATCGGCGAGGCAAGGGAGAAGCAAAAGGATTATGAGCAGGCGGTCAAAGCCTACGAAACAGCCGCCGACCGCTACCACAACCGTCCCCTCATCGCCGCCGACGCCATGTATCGGACCGCCCTCAGCTATCAGAAGCAGGCGACGACTTCCGAATACGACCAGGGCACGGCCGCCAAGGCCATCGCGGCCTACGCTGATTTCACCACCTTTTATCCCGAGGATCCGCGCGTGGCCAATGCGCAAAAGGCCACCCTCCTGCTGAGGGCAGAGCAGGTCCGGGGCAATTTCAGCATCGCAAAATATTACGAGAAAAACCGCCAGTGGTCCGGGGCCGTCGTGTATTACAACGAAGTGCTGCAGATGGATCCGAACTCGCCCTACGCCACCGAGGCCCGCCAGCGCATAGAAATGCTGAAGCCGCGGATACAAACCCCGCCCGCCAGTTAAGATGCGTCTCCCGGCACTCATCTCGGCCTGTGTGGTGGCCCTGCTCACCGGTTGCGCCGGCTACCACCTCGGCCCAGCCCAAGGCGGAGTCGCCCGCGAAAAAACCATCGAGGTCCTGCCATTTAACAACCAGACGCTGCAGCCGCGCCTGGGCGATGCCGTCACCCAAGCGCTGCGCGAACGGCTGCAGGCGGATGTCACCTATCGCCTCGCCCGGCCGGGCGACGGCGAAGTGGTCGTCTCCGGCGTCCTCACGCGCTACCATCGCCAGGGCTTGAGCTATTTCAACCAGGACGCCACCACCACGCAAAATTACCGCGTGGATATAGTGGCCCACGTGATCGCCCGCAATCGCGCCACCGGAAAAACTCTTCTAGATAAGGATGTGACCGCCTACACGCTGGTCAATGTCGGCACGGACCTGGCCTCTTCCGAGCGGCAGGCGTCCCCGTTGCTGGCAGAGGATCTTGCCCGGAACATTGCCGAGCGGCTCACCAACGAGGCGTGGTAAAAGGCCCGGGGGCTTCCCGGGCCATTGTGAATCAATCTCCTGATTTTTGACTGGGCGCAGGGCCCATAAAAACCCAAGCCATTCCACGCCCTCAAAAAAAGCCGGCGACGCCGGCGGCATTCCACTACCGCCGCCACCAACTGGTCAGGCCTTTGGCCTTGTTCGCGCTTTGAATTTGCGGCGCACTGGACCGTTCCCGGAGCAACAGGCTGCGGGCCGCCTCCAGGGACATGATGAATTCGTCGTAGCTCAAAAACCGATCCGATGGGTTTTTCGCCATGGACTTGACCAGCGTGTCACTCGTGGGCTGCGATACTTCCGGAACCACCAGATGCGGCGGCGTGAGGGGCGTCTGCACCTGGGCGGTGATGACCTCCTCGACGGTGGGCGCGTCAAACGGAACATGGCCTGTCAGGGAGTGGTACAGCGTGGCACCGAGGCTGTACATGTCGGACAGGAATGTTTCCGGCTCGCGCTTGATTTTTTCAGGGGCGACATAATAAGGCGTTCCTTCCGTGACAGAAGACTGCTCCTGTTCCGCTTCGGCGCTCCGCGCGAGACCGAAGTCCACCAGCTTCGGTTCGTTGTCGTAATCGAATAGAATATTCCCGGGCTTGATGTCGCGGTGGATCAAATTGTGCTTGAGCGCGAGGTCGAGCGCGGAGGCAATCTTAATGCCAATGTCCAGCACCGCGAGCTCATCCACGCGCACCTGCTTTTCAATGCGTGTATCCAGGCTGCCGCGGTCGGCGAGTTCCATGACGAGGTAGCGCAGCCCCTCCCACTCGTCGAACGTGTAGATGTGAATGATGTTCGTGTGGTTGAGCCGGGCGCAGGCGCGGGCTTCGCGGTAGAAACCCTCGAGCGCCGCCGGGTCTTCCATCAATTCCTTCTTCATCAGCTTCACCGCCACCAGCCGCTCCAGCACCGTGTCCCAGCCCCGATACACCGTGCCATTGCCGCCCGAGGCGACAAAACTGCGCAGCTCGAACTGCCGCAGCATCATCGGCATCATGATCGGCCGCCCGCACTTGCTGCACGGCACGGTTGCCAGGGGCGCCAGATCCCCAGGGATGAACACCTTGGTCTCGCAGGAACCGCACGTCACCATCTTTAAGGCTTTGTCGCTCATGCTTTGAAACTAGCATTCCAACGGAATCCGACAACGCATTTTTCGAGCAAAAAACCCTGTTCAAACCCGAACGCTGGACCCACCTATGGGGAAGAGATATTGAACCGCAGAGATCGCAAAGATCAGCCCAGCGGGTCTCTGGACCCGTGGAACCGTGCGGCAGGATGCCGCCGGCCGATTCAGGGCTGCGCTATCCCCGCCCGGCAGGGCGGAACGAACGGAGATAAGATATCCGCCTGACCTGATCGTTTTCCGTCGCCTGACGCTGCGCTCGGCGCCGGGGACGCCGCAGCGCGGCGATCCCTACCTAGAGTGGTATGACCACCATTGAACCAGAATCCTGCAGTTGAGTTGCAAAGCTGGCTGAATTCAATAAGACACCCTTCAATATGTGCACCTCTTGCAGAACTCAATCCTAATGCATTGCAGTAGGATTTTCTCATGGTGGGTGATCATTTGCTGATCCAATTGAAAGGGAATAATAATAGCGTCGGGTTCGTTTTGTGAGCGGATACCCATCAATGACGCTATGAACTCGGCCCTGGTCTTGCCCCTTAGCGGTTCATTCGGACTGCAGGGTTTAGGTTAAAGCCGGGCGATGACTATCCGGGCGCGATGGGAGTAATCCTCCTTCACCGCTTCCACAACCCACTTTTCTCTCTCGAGTATTTCCCGGATGGCGTCAGCCTGGCCATCGCCGAATTCCATCATGAGTTTTCCACCCGGCTTCAGGTGCGCCCCGGCCTGAGACGCAATCAATCGGTAAAACGCCAGCCCGTCTTCCCCGCCGTCCAGCGCCCCGGTGGGGTCGAAATCGCGGACCTCCGGCTGCAGCGTCGGGATCTCCTGGGACGGAATATAAGGGGGATTGCTGATGAAGAGGTCAAACTGCCGGCGGACGCCTTTCGGCCCGGGCGCCAACTCCGCAAAGCCGTCGCTCTGCAGAAACTCAATCCGCTCCGCGACACCGCTGCGCGCGGCATTTTCCCGGGCCACCCCGAGCGCCAGCGCCGAAAGATCTAGGGCGGTGAGGGCGGCGGTCGGACACTTCGCCGCCAGAGCGATGGCGATGCACCCGCTGCCGGTGCCGAAGTCCAAAGCCGTGGCGGGAGGCGCGGGGACGGCGGCGAGAAACTGCCAGCCGCATTCGGCGAGCAGTTCCGTTTCCGGACGCGGCACCAGCACATTCCGGTTTACTGAGATTTCGTGGCCGCAAAAAGAGGTGGAGCCGGTGATGTGCTGGAGGGGCTCGCGCTGGCTCCGGCGCCGGAGGAATTCCCGCAGCGCGTCCACCTCCCCGGGGGCGAGCGAGCGCTCGAAGTTCAGATAGAGCTTCATGCGCGGCATCGCGAGCACATGGGCGAGCAGCAGCTCGGTTTGGAGGCGCGGGGATTCCACCCCTTTTTTACCCAGGAATTCCGTGCTCTTCTGAATCGCTTCTAGAACGGTCACACGGACAGCTTAGAAGATGGAAAAAATCTGTCAGGCTTTAATCCTCCTACTTGCCGCAGGAGCGCCGACCTGTTCCCTTCACTTTGGCTTTAACTGGGGAAACAGGATCACGTCGCGGATGCTGTCCTGCCCGAGCAGCAGCATGCACAGACGGTCAATGCCAATGCCAATGCCGCCGGCGGGCGGCATGCCGTGTTCGAGCGCGACGAGAAAATCTTCATCCAGCTTCTGCTGCTCGCCTCCGGCCTGATGCTCCAGCGTGGCGCGCTGGGCGATAGGATCATTTTGCTCGGTATAGCCGGGCGAAATTTCCTGTCCGTTGATGCAGCACTCAAAGACCTCAACGGTGGAGGGGTCTTCCGGCGAGAGCTTGGCCAGCGGCACAAGCTCCTTGGGCAGATGCGTGACAAAGGTGGGATGAATTAGCGTCGGCTCGATCAATTTGGAGAAGACGGCATTCGTGACTTCAAAATCTTCAAACTCCTTGCCGATTTCCGCGCCCAGGTCGTGCGCGCGCTGACGCCGTTCCGCGGCGGAAACAGTGAACCAATCCGCGCCGCCTTTTTCCCGGACCAGATCATTGTATTTCGCGCGCCGCCAGGTGGTCAGGTCAATCGTCTTCGTGACCTTGCCCTCGGCGTCTTTGAATTCAATGATGAGCGTGCCGAGAACTTTCTGCGCGACGTGTTTGATGAGCGACTCGACCGTTTCCATCATCGTCGCATAATCCCCGAACGCGCAGTACGCCTCGAGCATGGTGAATTCGGGGTTGTGCCGGCGCGAGAGCCCCTCGTTGCGGAAGTTTTTGCCGATCTCGAACAGCTTGTCGATGCCTCCCACCAGCAGCCGCTTGTGGTACAGCTCCAGGGCGATGCGCAGGTAAAACTCGCATCCGAGCGCATTGTGAAAGGTCTTGAACGGCTGCGCCGCCGCCCCGCCGGGAATCGCCTGCATCGCGGGGGTCTCCACCTCGACATACTGGCGTTCATGGAAAAAACTACGGATCTCATGGAGGATGGCGCTGCGCTTGAGCATCACATCCTTCACGTCGGGATTGGCGATCAAGTCCAGATAGCGCTGGCGGTAACGGATCTCAGTGTCCTCCAGCCCGTAATACTTGGCGGGCGGCGGACGCAGGGCTTTGGCCAGGATGACGAAGCGGGTGAGCTTCACCGAGATTTCCCCAGTCTTGGTGGTGAACAGCGTGCCGTTCACGCCAATGAAATCGCCCAGGTCCAGATGCTGGAAAATCTGAAATGCCTCGTCGCCCAGAACATTCTTCTGCGCATACACCTGGAGGCGCCCGCTCTGGTCGCGGAGATCGATGAACATGGACTTGCCCATGTCGCGATGCGCCGTGATCCGGCCGGCCAGCGCCACTTCGCGGCCCTCGACGTAATGGTCGCGGGCGGGCTGGCAGGATTCCGTCGGCGTGAATTTGTTCTGGAACGGGTCAATGCCCCGGGCGCGCAGGGCGGCGAGCTTGGCCTTGCGCTGTTCGATCAATGAATTCGTGTCTTCCATTTGCGTTGCAGAGTAAATCACAGGGCCGCCCTCAACGCACGCAAAAGGTTCGGCGCGACGCCCCCGGTTTCAAAGATGGAACCAGTTGTATTGGCTGAAGAAGACCTGCCAGTCGGTGGCAATTTCAGCCATCACCAGGAAGAGGATCAGACCGGCCAGCGCCCATCCCTTTGCCCTCGGGAGGCCCACCCGCTCCAGCAGCCGCTCCAAGCCGCAGAGCACCAGCAGCAGGAACGGGATCAGCGCGCCCAGCATCAGCCGGCCCGAAGTGAAATAGGGGTGCTCGCGCGACGGATAAAAACAATCATGAAAATCATAGAGAAGAGACAGCCCGCCCAGAAAGAGGACCGACGCCGCGACCATCCAGAAACAAACCCACACTTCCCCCGGGCGCCCGGCGGGGCCCGCGCCTCCGGAGCGGCGGCGCTCCAGGAGCGCCAGAGGAATCAGCGTAACCGAGAGAATCACATACACCGCATTGACGCCTTTCAGGGCCAGCGGCTGGCGGAGCCACATGAATTCCCCCTGCCAAAAAGTGGACAGCAGGCCGGAGAGAAACACCCCGCAGCCCGACAGCGTGAACAGGGGATGATCCAGCCACTCCGCCAGAGGCCGGTGCGTCCACCCGAGAAAGGCGATTTTTGCCGCCGAGCCGGTGACGTCGCCGAAGTGATACCGGCACCAGGTCATCCATCCGGCCATGGGAATCGCGGCGGCAAGGGCGAGGGCGGCCAGCGCGGGCCAGGCGGCACGGCCGTTGCCGGCGCGCGCGAGCTGCCACCCCTTCCCCAAAACCAACAGCGCGGAAACCGCTAGCAAGGGCAGATTGCTGAGCTTGGTCAAATAAACCGCCGCCAGCGCCAGACCGGCAGCAGCCCCCCCCTTCACACCGGGAATGTCCGCCCGCAAAAATTTCAAGAGCAGGAGAAACGCCGCCCCGAATGTCAGCGGCGAAAGCACGTCGTTGGAGATTCCGTAAAAGGCTGTCTGCGGCAGAAAAGCAATTAGGGCTGGAACCCCCAGCCGGACGAGCTGGCTTCCGGGAACCACCTGACACGCGGCGGCGTAACCCAGCCAGACCAGGCTGCCGACAAGAAATAGATTTAAAAACCGCAGGCCATACAACGCGCCCAAGCCGTCCAGGCCGCAGAACTTTTCCATTCCCCACCAGCCCCCTGCCACCAGATAATAGAGCGGCGGCTGCGATGCCTCATGGTTGATATTGCGCCAGCTGGCTTCCCGCAATTGGAGGACCGGGGCGATTTTTTCCATCGGCAGCCGCCAGAGCGGAGGCGGCATCCGGCCGCCCGGAAAATCCGTCTCCGAGGCTAGGAATTGCAGCGAGCTGTAGACCGCGAGGTACTGGAGGGATTCCTGGGATAAGTAGCCCAGGGAACGCGGGATTTCACCGTGGGAATAGCTCACCGCCAGATCAAAATGGGCCGGCTCGTCCACGTTGTTGAAGAACGGAAAGGCCGCGGCATAAATAAAAACGTGCCCGGCAGCGATCAGGCAGAGCAGCCAAACCGCGCTGCGCTCGTTAGCTTGGAATGGCACCATGTCAGCGGGATGTTATCCAGACCGGCCGTCCCCGGAAAGCAGACAAATTGCGCCGCTGCATCGCCCCCACCGGGCGCGCTGTTTCCCTAGGGGTTCATCGGGAACATTGTTTGACTCTGCCGTGCGCTTGACTATCGTTTTAGCGCATGGCCGATAAACATTACCGCAGCTTGGTGAAGGCAATCTCCTGGCGGGTCACCGGCACCGTCGACACTCTGATTATTTCCTACCTGATCACGGGAAAAATGAAATACGCGCTGACTATCAGCGGCGTGGAGCTGTGCACCAAGATCGGCCTCTATTACGTCCACGAGCGGGTCTGGGAAAAACTCACGTTCGGGCGGATCAAGCCGGCGGCAAAAGATAAAACGAACTACGAGATCTGAAATCGCCTTCCGCGATCCCCTCCCCTCTCAGGCAATGGTCGCCAGCTTGCTCTCGGCGGCCTCCCACTCGGGCGTGGCCTTGGCCAGCCGCTCCTGGACGTGCGCCAGCTCGCGGTTGATTTCCTGAGCGCGGCCGGGCTTGTCATAGGTCTCCGAATTTTCCAATTCCGCCGTCAGTTCCGCCTGCTTGGCTTCCAGCTCCTGGATTTCTTTTTCCAGCTTGTGAACCACCTGCTGCTGCGCCTTCTTTTCGCCGGAACGGGATTGCCGCTGCAGCGCTTCCAGACGCTTCTGCTCCTTCCGATCCACTTTCACCTTCGGCGCGGCCGGCGACGGCTCCGGCTGAGGCGTGAAATTACCCAAGCCGCCCCCCTTGCCCCCGGACGTCAGCGCCGCGCGCGCGGACGTCGCCCGGGTCTTATCCAGATAATATTGATAGCCGCCGGGATAGTGCGTGAGCTGGCCGGCGTTGACATGGACGACGTGGCCGGACAGGGCGCGGATGAAATAGACGTCGTGGCTGATGAAGACCAGCGTGCCCTGGAATTGCTTGAGCGCCCCCACCAGCGCATCGATGCTCGCCATGTCCAGATGGGTCGTCGGCTCATCCATCAGCAGCAGGTTGGGCGGATCGAGCAGCAGCTTCACCAGCGCCAGCCGGCTTTTTTCGCCGCCGCTCAGGACGCTGATCTTCTTGTAGATGTCATCGCCCCGGAACAGAAAACTGCCGAGCAGCGTGCGGATGAACTGCTCCGAAACGCGCGCCGGCGTGTCGGACGCCTCGTCAAACACCGAGCGCGACTCCTGCAGCATCTCGACCCGGTACTGGGAATAGTAGCCGGCCTTGACGTTGTGCCCGAGCGTGCGCAGGCCGGATTGCGGCTCCAGCACGCCCGCGAGAATCTTCAGCAAGGTGGACTTGCCCGCGCCGTTCGGGCCGACCAGCACGATGCGCTGGTCGCGCTCCGCCGTGAAATCCATGCCGCGATACACCACGTTCGCGCCGTACGCCTGATGGATATTTTCCAGCTTGATCACCCGCTGCCCGCTGCGCAGGGGCTGCGGAAAACTGAAGCCGATCCGGCTCTCGTCATTCACCGGCGCCTCAATCTTCTCCATGCGCTCGATCTGCTTGAGCTTGCTCTGCGCCTGCGACGCCTTGCTGGCTTTCGCCCCGAACCGGTCGGCGAACTCCTGCAGCCGCGCGATGTCCCGCTGCTGGTTTTTGTAGGCGGCCAGCAGCTGCTCCTCGGCGGCGGCGCGCTGGATGAGAAACTCATCGTAGTTCCCCCGATACCGGTTGAGCTTGCTCGAGCGGATTTCCACAATGCCGCTGATGATGTGGTTGAGGAATTCGCGGTCGTGCGAAATGACCACGATTGCGCCCGGATAGGTCGTGAGATATTCCTGAAACCAGATCAGCGCCTCAAGGTCGAGATGGTTGGTCGGCTCGTCCAGCAGCAGCAAATCCGGCTCCTGCACGAGCAGCCGCGCCAGATGCGCGCGCATCACCCACCCGCCGCTCAGCTCCCGCGCCTTGCGGGTGAAATCTTTTTCCCGGAAACCCAGGCCGGATAGGATTTGCTTCGCCTTCGCGTCCAGCTGATACCCGCCCAGCTCGTGAAAGCGGTTGTGCGCATCATCGTGGATTTCCTCGACGTGATCCGGGGCCACCTGATGGTCGGAATCCCAGGCGAGAATGATCCGCCGGAGCTTGGCAAATTCCGGCGAGATGGCCGTGGCCAGCTCCAGCACCGTCTCCTCGCCGACCGGCGCGCTTTCCTGCGGGAGGTACCCGAACACGACGTTGCGCTCCTTCATGACCTGGCCGGAATCCGCCTCCTCCTCGCCCAGGATAATCGAAAACAGCGTGGATTTCCCCGCGCCGTTCGGGCCGACCAGCCCGATCCGGTCCTCGCGGTTCAACTGCAATGTGACGTCGGCAAAAAGCACCCGCCCGCCGTACGCCTTGCTGATTTCTGAGAGTGTCAACATTCGAAACGGCAGTTTAACCCAAATTCAGGCGCGAACACAAGGAGATGCGGGAAACACGGCGCGAACAAAAAAGCCGGCCGGAGAATCGGGATTCTCCGGCCGGCTTGGGGTCTTGATTTTTTAGGAGCAGCCGAGGCTTTCGCCGCAGTTCAGGCACTTGTAGCAGGCGCCATTGCGCACGGCCACATGGCCGCAAATCGGACAGGTGGGGGCGTCGCCCTGGTTTTGAAACGAGCTGGTCAGGGTGAGCTTGGAATAGCCCGCTTTCTGACCCAGCCCGCTTTCGCGTTTCAATTCCAGCACCTCGGTGTCCCCGGCAAGGGGCAGCTCAGGCACGGGACGATTCACTTTTTTTTTGATCTCCTCAAGGAGTCCCGGCATGGCCAGTTCCGGCTGAGTGCGGGAGAGATTAAGGCTTTCGCGGTAGCCGGGGATGAACTGCAGCGCCAGCCAGCGGAACACGTAGTCCGTGATGGAGGAGGCATTGCGGATCTCAGGATTTTTGGTGAAGCCGCTCGGCTCAAAACGCTGATGCGCGAACTTGCGAACCAGCGCATCCAACGGCACGCCATACTGCAAGGCCATACTCGTGAGTGTACCGATGCTGTCCATGAGGCCGCCAATGGTCGAACCTTCCTTCGCCATGGTGATGAACAATTCCCCGGGCTGACCGTCCTCGAACAGGCCGACGGTGAGATATCCCTCATGCCCGGCAATATCGAATTTATGAGTCAAGGCGCTACGGGTATCAGACAGGCGGCGGCGCAAGGGCTTGCCGGCGTCCGTGCGCAGCTGGGTCACCTCGCCCTCCAATTCCTGAATGCGCTGCTCGAGCGGGGCGGCATTTACAAGAACGGCTGCGGCCGCTGCGGTTTTGTCGCCCCCCTCGTTGGTTTTCTTGGTATTCAGCGGCTGGGAACGCTTGGAGCCGTCGCGGTAAATGGCCACGCACTTGAGACCCATTTTCCAGGCTTCAATGTAGGTGTTCCGGATATCCTCCACCGTGCAGGCGCTGGGCATGTTGACGGTCTTGGAGATGGCGCCGCTGATGAAGGGCTGGGCCGCGCCCATCATTTTCAGGTGGGCCATGTAACCGATGCTGCGCCGGCCTTTGTGCGCCTTGAAGGCGCAGTCGAACACCGGCAGATGTTCCGGCTTGAGACCGCTGGGGATCGTCTTTCCGTTTTCCTCCACGTCTTCAATGGTGTCGTGCGCCTCGATATGGGCGATGATGCTTTGGATCGCGGCCTCGCCATATCCCAGGCGGCGCAGGGCATCCGGGACGCCGCGATTGACAATCTTCAACATGCCGCCGCCCGCCAGCAGCTTGTATTTGACCAGCGCAATGTCGGGCTCCACGCCGGTGGTGTCGCAGTCCATCAGGAACGCGATCGTGCCGGTCGGCGCGAGCACGGTGACCTGGGCATTGCGGAAGCCATGCTGGCGCCCCTTGGCGATGGCGCTGTCCCAAGTTTTGCGGGCCTCGGTCTTGAGATAATTGAATTCCGCGCTCGGCTGGATGTGCTCCACGGCCTCGCGGTGCAGCTGGATGACCCCCTGCATGGATTCCACATTGTCCCGGGCGACCGTCTTGGCAACCCCGGCGCAGCGCGCGTCCCGATACCCCGGAAACGCCCCGATGTTTGCGGAAATGTCCGCGCTTTGTTCGTAGGCGTGGCCGGTCATGATAGCCGTGATCGCCCCGGCCAGGGCGCGCCCCTCGTCGGAATCGTAGGGCAGCCCGTAGCTCATGCACAGGGACCCGAGGTTGGCAAAGCCCAGCCCCAGCGTGCGGAAGATGTGGGAGTTCTCCGCGATGTCCTTGGTGGGATAGCTCGCGTTGTCCACCAGGATTTCCTGGGCGGTGATGTAGATGCGCACGGCGGCCTTAAAGCGTTCGATGTCGAACTTGCCGTCCTCGCGCTTGAACTTCATCAGGTTCAGCGAGGCCAGATTGCAGGCGGTGTTATTGAGGAAAACATATTCGCTGCAGGGATTGGTGGAGTGGATGGGCTCGGTGCCCTTGCAGGTGTGCCACTTCTGGATCGCCCCGTCGTATTGCATCCCCGGGTCGCCGCAGACGTGGGTGCCCTCGGCAATCCGGTAGAGCAGCTGCGCCGCATCCTTCTTCTCCAGCGGCTTCCCGCTGGTGATGGAACGCGTCCACCAGGGCTGGCCGGCCAGGGCGGACTGCATAAACTCGTCGCTGGCGCGGACAGAAAGGTTTTCGTTCTGATACATCACGCTGCCATAGGCGTCGCCGTTGTAGGAGCCGTCGTAGCCCTGCTCAATCAAGGCCCAGGCCTTCCTCTCCTCCTTCTGCTTGGCGTCGATGAACTCCTCGATGTCGCCGTGCCAATCGCGCAGGGTGTTCATCTTGGCCGCGCGGCGGGTCTTGCCACCGGACTTCACCACATTGGCCACCTGGTCATAGACCTTGAGGAAACTCATCGGGCCGCTGGGCCGGCCGCCCCCGCTCAGCTTTTCCCGGCTGGAACGGATCGGCGTCAGATCAGTGCCGGTGCCCGAACCGTACTTGAACAGCATCGCCTCGCTGTAGGCCAGGTGCATGATGTTCTCCATGTTGTCCTCAACGGACTGGATGAAGCAGGCGCTGCCCTGGGGATATTCGTATTGGGTCTTGGCGCGCTCGGCCACCTTGGTCTTGCGATTGTAAAACCAGTTGCCCTTGCCGGAATTTTTGCCGATGCCGTACTGGCTGTACAGCCCCACGTTGAACCACACCGGCGAATTGAACGCGCCGTACTGGTTGACGCACAACCAGGTGAGCTCCTCGAAAAAAATCTCCCCGTCCGCCGCACTGAAATAACCATCCGCAATGCCCCAGTCCGCCATGGTCCGCGCAATGCGATGAATCAGCTGGCGCACGGAGGTTTCCCGCTCGGAAGTGTTCTGCTCCCCGTAAAAATATTTGGACACCACCACCTTGGTGGCGAGCACCGACCACGACTTCGGCACCTCGACATTTTCCTGCTTGAAAATCACCTTGCCGCTGTCATCGGTGATTTCCGCGGTGCGCTTTTCCCATTCGATCTGGTCGAACGGCTTGACCTTGGCGTCGCTGAACACACGCTCAATGCGCAGGGATTTCTTGGGGCCGGTCTTGGCGGATTTCATAGGCTTAGCGGATCGGGTCGCTGAAACGTGAACGGTACGGTGGGCGGCTTTTGCAGCCGGTGTTAAAACATCCTCGCGGGCATCTATCATGATCGTCTCCAGTCTTTAATGGTTAAAGTTTCTTCAGGAGACTCAAAAGCGGGGGAAAACACTTCCCAATCCATTGATTTGACTCATTTCTGAGAGAAACAGGTTCTTGTCCTAAAACTCAATCCCCACTACTAATTGGGGAACGGCGGCCATCATGATACCACCCCTTGTGTCTTTCAAGAGAATTTTAAAAAAAAATTACTTGAACGATAATTTAAAGGAATTCGCTAAATTTGCCCGCGCCGGATCAGGAAAAAATCCGTTTCAGGTTGCGAACTGCGCTATTTTCCGCGCGATTTCCCCTTGGGCTTGCGGGAATAACGTTCATGCCGCGCCGCACGGTACGCATCCATGCGTCCCGCCAGATTTCTGTCCATCGGCTTGGGTTTCCGCATCGATTCCACGGTTTTGGGCCGTGGCTTGGGAACGAAAGTAATAGGGCAGCCCTCGTAGCCGAACGCGCGGCGCATTTCGCCCGCCAGATATTTTTTATAGGAATCGGAGAACAGCTCGTCGCGGTTGACGAACAGCAGAAAGGCGGGGGGCGCCTGCCGCACCTGGGTCGCATAGTAAAACTTCAAACGATGCCCCGCGGCACTGACGGGCTGGCGCTTTTCCACGGCATCCTGCAGCGTCCGGTTGAGGATCGCCGTGGGAACCTTCTGCTGCAATTGCGCGGCGACATAGCGGATGGCTTCCAGCAGCCGGTCCAGATGAAATCCGGATTTTGCGGACGTGAAAATCACGGGCGCATAATCGAGGAAGAATAACTTCTCCTGCACCCACTCGCCGAATTCGCCCAGGGTGGTCATGATTTTCGGGGCGGAACGGTTTTCCTTTTTCTCGCGCGAGACAATTTCCGCCTTCCGCTTCTCGCGGATGTCCTGGTCGAACTTGTCCCATTTGTTCACAACCAGAATGCAGGCGCGGCGGTTCTCCACGATGCGATCGGCGATTTTTTTATCCTGTTCCAGAATGCCGGACTCGGCGTCCAAAACCAGGATGGCGATGTCGCAGCGCGCGATGGATTCCTCCGAGCGCTGGACGCTGAAAAACTCCACCGAATCATCGATGCTGCGCGTCTTGCGGATGCCCGCCGTGTCCACCAGCACATACTTCTCCCGCACCCCCTCGGTCTCAACCTCAAAGGGCACGTCCACCGAATCGCGCGTCGTCCCGGGAATCGGGCTGACGATGACGCGCTCGGATTTCGTGAGCGCGTTGATGATGGAGGATTTGCCGACATTCGGGCGGCCGACAATGGCCAGGCGCAGCGGGCCCTTTTTGCGGCGCACCGGGGCCTCCTCCTCGCCTTCGACCGGCGCGGCCATTTCCGCATCCGCCGGCGCCGGCACCTCCTCCAGCGGCGGCAGATGGGACGTCGCCGCATCCATCAAATTCTGAATGCCCTCGCCATGGATCGCGCTGACCGGGAAAATCCGCTCGAAGCCGAGCCGGGAAAATTCGTCCATGTTTTTTTCCGCGAGGCTCGTGTCCACCTTGTTGATTGCGACCAGGATGGGCTTGCCGCTGGCCCGCAGCTTTTGGGCGACTTCCCGGTCGAGCGGAACGACCCCCTCCTGCACATTGACCACAAAGATGATCGAGCTGGCGGCCTCGATGGCGATCTCCACCTGCTCGAGCGCGGCCTTGGTGATGATGTCGTCGGACTTCTCGCGGCGCAGCAGGCCGATGCCGCCGGTGTCCACGAGCGTGTAGATCCGCCCGTGCCATTCGGCTTCCACGCTCACGCGGTCGCGGGTGACGCCGGGCTGGTCATGGACGATGGCAATGCGGCGCTTGACGATGCGGTTGAAGAGCGCTGATTTCCCGACATTCGGGCGGCCGACGATGGCGATGAGGTTTGACACTCGCACAGGATGCCGAAAACTTCGCCTTTGCGGAAGTGAAATTGCCACCGCATCGGCTGGAATCCACCGCCCGGGAGAAGAGGGAAGCTCCCCTGCTAAAAAAACACACACCCGCGGGTCCGGCCGCATTGGGGAAATAGCGGGCCGAGATCCGCCCCGCGCCATTAAACTGTCCGCTTGTTTTCGGGTCCGATGTCTTTAACATTCTGCGGCGGTAATATGAACCCGACGCTGATCATCGTCCCCACCTACAACGAGCGGGACAACCTCCCGCACATGGTCCAGGCGCTCCTGTCGCTGCCCGTGCCGGTGGATGTGCTGGTGGTGGATGACAACTCACCCGACGGCACTGGCGCCATTGCCGACGAGCTCGCGGCGGCCCACCCGCAGATTCACGTCCTGCATCGCACTGAAAAGGACGGATTGGGCCGGGCCTACCTTGCTGGATTCCGGTGGGCACTGGAGCGCCCCTATGAGTTCATCTTCGAGATGGATTGTGATTTCTCCCACAACCCGCAGGACATCCCGGCGTTTCTGGAGGCGGCTCGGAAGGTCGATCTGGTGCTGGGCTCCCGGTACGTGGGCGGCATCCGCGTCATCAACTGGCCGCTGCGCCGGTTGATGTTGAGCCGGTTCGCTGGCAAATATGTCATGCTGGTCACTGGCATGCCGTTCACCGACCCGACCGGCGGCTATAAATGTTTCCGCCGCCGCGCGCTGCAGGGGCTCGACCTCGACGGCATCCAGTCCAACGGCTACGGCTTTCAGATTGAACTGACTAACAAGCTCTGGCGGCAGGGATTTACGGTGGCGGAAGTGCCCATCATTTTCACCGACCGCACGCGCGGCCAGTCCAAGATGGCCGGCGGCATCATCAATGAAGCCTTCTGGCTGGTCTGGCGACTGTGGCTGGAGAACGGGCTGCGCCGGTCGCCACGCCCCCCCAAAAAAAGCACCTGACTCCGGAAAGCCCGGCCGGAAACGCGAACCGACAACGTCTTGGGCCCCTCCCTCTTTCCGCAACCTCCCGTCGAAAAATCTTTTGCCGGCGCGGGGGTTTTCCTAACGTGGGGGCGTGCCACTCAAAATCGCCGATAAAATAACCCTGACCATTCACGACCTGGCCTTCGGCGGCGAAGGCGTCGGTCGCTTGGAAGATTTCGTCGTGTTCGTGCCGTTTGTCATCGTGGGCGAAACAGTCGAAGCCGAAATCACGGAGGTCAAAAAGAATTTCGGGCGGGCCAGATTGCTGCGCGTGGTCACCCCGGCGCCCGAGCGCGTCACCCCGGCGTGCCGCTACTTTGGCGCCTGCGGCGGCTGCCAGTACCAGCACATCGACTACCCGGCGCAGTTGCGCTTCAAACAAAAACAGATCGCGGACCTCTTTGAGCGGGTCGGGAAAATCCCGCGCGAGATCGTCGCGCCGGTCATCCCCTGCCCCTCCCCCTATGGCTACCGCAACCGCATCATGATCCGCAGCCAGTGGAACGGCCCGGCCAAAAAACTCGTCATCGGCTTCATCCGTGCCGACAGCTCGTTTGTCGAGGACATCGAGGAATGCCAGATTGCCGAACCCGCCATCAGCCAGCAGATCCAGCAGGTCCGCGCCAATCCGCCGCCGAAGGGGGGGCTCAAGGTGGTCCTCCGGATTCCGCCGGAAAACTGGGACGTGCCGCCCGACTCTTTTTTCCAGAACAACTTTTTCCTGCTGCCCCGACTGGTGGAGACCGTCCGGGGTTTTCTCACCAGCAGCGGCACCCGGCACCTGGTCGACCTGTATTGCGGCGTGGGGTTTTTCGGCATTGAAATGGCCGCGGCGGTCGAATCGTTCGTGGGCGTGGAGCTGGACCAACTCGCCATCCGGTCGGCCCGGAAAAATGCGGAGTCGCGGAAAATCACCAACGGCGAGTTCATCCCGGCAGCCGTGGAAGACATCCTGCCGGAGCTGCTGCGGAAATTCTCACCGGAATCCACCACCGTCATCCTCGATCCGCCGCGCAAGGGCTGCTGGCCGGAAACCCTGCAGCTGCTCCGGGCCACGCGTCCGGCGCAGGTGATCTACGTCTCCTGCCATCCCGCCACCATGGCGCGGGATTTGAACATCTTATGCGCAGACGGTGTCTTTGAACTGGCTCGGGTCCAGCCCTTGGACATGTTTCCGCAGACGCAGCATGTCGAATGCGTGGCGGATTTGCGGGCAAAACAACCCTTGCCAAACCACCCGAGCGCCATTGAAACTGTCGAAACTCATGCAACCTAGGAACCAATCCGACCCGCGCAGAAACTTTGTCCCGCGCCTCCTGCCCTGGATTCTGGCGGCGGCGGGCCTCGGCCTCTATGCGCTGACCCTGCACCCCGGGGTCTCGATGTTTAACTATCTCGCCGTCGCCAAGCTGTCGGGCTGGACCTGGCAGCCCGAGGTGCTCAACCCCCTGTTTTTTATCGTCACCGCCCCGCTGCGCTGGCTGCCGCAAGCCCTCATCCCCGTCGCACTCAACCTGTTCTCCGCCCTCTGCGCGGCATTGACTCTGGGCCTGCTCGCGCGGTCGGTGGCGATCCTGCCGCATGACCGGACGGATGCGCAGCGGGTGCGCGAATCCAGCGCGTTCTCCTTTCTGACCCTCGGCACCGCCTGGCTGCCGCCGGTGTTCGCCGTGCTCGTCGGGGGCCTGCAAATGACTTTCTGGGAACAGGCGACAAACAGCACTCCGGAAATGTTCGAGCTGCTCCTGTTCGCCTTCGTCATCTGGTCGCTGTTGGAATACCGGCTGGATGAACGCCTTGGCCGGCTGTATCTGGCCGCGGCCGTGTACGGGGCGGGCCTGACCGAAAACTGGGCGATGACCGGATTCCTGCCGGTCTTCGTCGGGGCCGTGCTCTGGATCCGCGGCTTGAGCTTCTTCAATGCCCGGTTTTTACGGGGGATGATGCTGAGCGCACTGGCCGGGATGACCCTGTATCTGGTGCTGCCCGTGATGGCGGCGGCGTCGCACACGTCTGACGTCTCCTTCTGGCAGGCATTGAAATCCAACCTGTCGTCCCAGTGGCTGATCGTTAAAATATTTTTCACCAACCCCGAGGTGCGCCGGACCGTGTTGCTGCTGGCGCCCGGATCCCTGCTGCCAGCCCTGTTGCTAGCGGTGCGCTGGGGATCCTCCTTTGGCGACAATAGCAAAATCGGCATGGCACTCACCAGCATCTTGTTCCACACCATCCACGCCATCCTGCTCGCCCTCTGTGTCTGGATTGCGTTTGATCCATCGTACAGCCCGCGGCACCTGGGTTTGGGCCTGCCGTTCCTGACATTTTATTATCTCGGAGCGCTGAGCGTGGGGTATTTCACCGGTTATTTCCTGCTGCTATTCGGAAAGCCGGCTCAACGGGATTCGCGCCGGGAGAAAAGCCGCTCCGAGCAGATGAGGGAGGAATCCCTCCGGTCTTTAAACCGTCTGGTTATCGCCGGCATCTGGCTTTTCGCCGTACTCGCCGCCACTGGCCTCCTCTATAAAAATATCCCTCAAATCCGGGCGACCAACGATGACACCTTCCGCCGCTATTTTGCGCTGGCGGCCGAAAGCCTTCCGCCGGCGGGGGCCGTGGTGCTGAGCGATGATTCGCGACGTCTGATTTTTCTCCAGTCCGCCCTCACCCAAAGCGGTCGGGCCAAGGATTTCGTTCTGGTGGATTCACAATTTCTGCCGGCACCGCCCTACCACGCGTACCTGCACCAAAAACATCCCAAACAGTGGCCGGACACCATCAGCGCCTCGGAGAAAACCAATGGCATCCCCCTGCTGCACCTGATCAGCCTGCTGGCCACCCTTGCCCAGACCAATGATCTCTATTATCTGCACCCCAGTTTTGGCTATTATTTTGAGCAGTTTTATGCGGAGCCGCACGGACTCGTCTACAAGCTGAAGACCCTGCCGAATGACACGCTCCTCCCGCCGCTCCCCGATAAAAACAGGATCGCCGCCAATGAAGACTTTTGGGCGCAGGCGGAGAAAACCACCTTTCCCCCCATTCTCAAAATCATCACCGCCGAAGACGAAGCAGGCCAAACCGGTCGGGGAGAACGCCTGCTGCAGAAGTTCCATGTGCCGCGCGAGCCCAATCCCAATGCCGCCATTGCGGGAGCTTATTATTCGCGGAACCTCAATTTCTGGGGCGTTCAATGTCAGCGCGCCGGCGAACTGACCCGCGCCGCCGCCCATTTCGATCTGGCCCAAAAACTCAATCCCGATAATACCTTCGCCCAGATTAACCTTCAGTTTAATCAGGCGCTCCAGTCCGGCCAGGGCGCCTCTGAAAACCTGGCGGCATCCCTCACGGATCCCTTCGGAAAATACCGCACCCTGCAGGCGGCCCTGTCTGTCAACGGCCCGTTGGACGTCCCCAGTTTCTGCTTCGAGATCGGGGTGGCGCTGGTCGAGCAAAACGGTTTTTTCCGGCAGGCGGTCGATCCTCTCGAGCGGGTCCGCCAACTGGTGCCGGACAACCTGGCCGCCCGGCTCTGGCTGGCCCAGATCTATCTCGCCTCCCGCCTGCCCGACCGCGCCCTGGACGCGCTGGGCGACCCGCTGGCGCAACCCAAACGGTTTTTGCTCAACCCCACCAACTCCATCCAGCTGAACATCTGCGCCGCCGCCGCCTATTTTCAAAAAACCAACCTGCTCCGCGGCACCGCCCTGCTGGAAACGGAAATCGCCCGCCACCCGGACAACAATGACCTGCTGATCGCCGCCGCCCAGGCTTATGCCTCCCGGGGCCTGTTCACCAACGCGCTGGCCGTCATCGATCGCAAACTCCGGCTGACCCCGGACGACCCCACCTGGCTCTTTGGCAAGGGCTATGCCAGTATCCAGGCGGGGGCCTACGACGAGGCGATCACCGCCCTGACCCGGCTGCTGGCTCTCCAAACCAACAACACCGATGCCCTGTTCAACCGCGCTATTGCCCGCCTGAAGAGCGACCAGCTTGATGCCGCCCGCGCGGATTACCAGGCCCTCCAGAACACGTTCACCAACTCGTTCCAAATCGCCTACGGCCTGGGCGAAATCGCCTGGCGCAAGCACGAGACTAACGAGGCCGTGAAACATTACCGGCTGTACCTGACCACCGCCGACACCAACACCGCCGAGGCCAGGGGCATCCTCCAGCGATTGCAGGAAATTTCAAAGCCGGCACACTGAAGGCGCCATGCGCGTCACCCACGTCATCACCCGGCTCGTCGTCGGCGGCGCCCAGGAAAATACCCTCGCCACTCTCCGCGGTCTCCAGCAGAAGCCCGGCGTCCAGGTGCATTTGATCTCCGGCCCGACCCGGGGCCCGGAAGGATCCCTGGAACAGCGGGCCCGGGAAATCTGTTCCCCCGCCCCACCGGAACAGGAACAGAATGATTGCTCGTCCTTCACGCTCGTCCCTGAACTCATCCGCCCCATCCATCCGCTGAAAGATTATCTCGCGCTCCGCGCGCTGGAAAAAATCTTCCGGCGACAAAAGCCGGACATTGTTCACACCCACAGCGGCAAGGCGGGGTTTCTAGGACGCCTCGCCGCGAAGCGCGCGGGCGTGCCCCTCATCTTCCACCATATTCACGGGCCGTCCTTCGGACCCTTTCAAGGCGCGCTGGCCAACCTCGCTTTCACCGCCGCCGAAAAACGCGCCGCCACCGTCACCGACCATTTCTTCTGCTCCGCCAGCGCGATGACCCGGCGCTACCTCGCCGCGGGCATCGGCAAACCGGGAAAGTTCACCCGCATTTTCAGCGGTTTCAACATGGATCCTTATCTTAATCTGAATGCATCCCACTCCCTGCCGCTCCGCCGCCAACTCGGCCTCGACGAAAGCCACTTCGTCATCGGCAAGATCGGGCGCCTGTTCAAACTCAAGGGCCACGCCGATTTGGTGACCGCCTTCGCCGCGCTCCTGCCACAGGCGCCCCACGCCCGACTGCTCCTGGTGGGCGACGGCGTGCTGCGCGGCGAGATTGAAAATCAAATCCGCACTCTCGGGCTGACCGGTAAGGTGGTTTTTACCGGCCTCGTGCCCCCAGACGAAGTTGCCCGCTACGTGGGCATAATGGATTGTCTGGCGCACCTTTCCCATCGCGAGGCGCTGTCCCGCGCCCTGCCCCAGGCGCTCGCCGCAGGCAAACCCGTGGTCGCCTACGATTTCGACGGGGCGGAGGAGGTCTGCCTCGAAAACGTCACCGGCTTTGTGGTCCGCACCGGGGACACGGATGCCGCCGCCCGGAGATTGCTGCAGCTCGCCGGCGATCCGGCGCTCCGCAGGCGGCTGGGCCAAGCGGGCGCGGCCTTTGTGAAAGAAAATTTCTCCGTCGAAAAAATGGTCGACGATCAATATCAGGTTTACTTGAAAGTCGCCGCCGAACGCGGCCTCCCTTTTTCCATGCCCCACCCGGCGGTATCAAGCTAAGAGCGTTTGAATGACTGACTCATGACCTTTCCCTTCAACTTTTTTCTGGCTGCCTTTGCGGGCGCCTTTGTGACGACGCTGCTGGCGCTGCCGCTCTGGCGGGCCGGATGCCTGCGCTGCGGCCTGGTGGACGATCCCGGCCACCGCAAAATCCATCGCTCCCCGGTGGCACTCGCAGGCGGGTTTGCCGTGCTGACGGGGATCCTGCTGCCGCTGGTTGGCGGAGCGATGCTGCTCAAGTTCGGCGCCGTCCACCTTTCCTCCGCAGGGGCGATCGTCCACGGCATCGACCGCCGCGCCCTGGAGCTGGCCGTGCTCGCGCTCGGCGCCGTGGCCATCACGCTGCTCGGATGGCTGGATGATAAACATGAGCTCAAGCCGCTCCCAAAATTCCTCGGCCAATTGCTCATCGCCATCGCTGTCGCCGCCGCCTGCAAACGAATCACTCTGTTTGTTTCTAGCGAGGGGTTCAGCTACGCGATCACGATCCTTTGGCTGCTCACCGTCATCAATGCCTTCAATTTCATGGACAACATGAATGGCCTCTGCGCCGGCGTCGGGGCCATCGGCGCGTTCCTCTTCGCCCTCCTCGCCGCTTCCCAGGGCGAATACCTCGTCGCGCTGACGGGCTTCCTGATGTGCGGCGCGCTGGCCGGATTTCTGCCGTGGAATTTTCCCCACGCCCGGGCGTTTCTGGGGGATGCTGGCAGCCATCTGGTCGGCTACCTGCTGGCGGTCATGGCCATCCTGCCCCATTTTTACACGAAGCAACATCCGCGGCCGCTCGCCGTGCTGGCGCCGCTGCTGGTGCTCGCCGTCCCCCTGATCGACCTCGCCCAAGTCAGCCTGTACCGCACGCTCCACAAAAAACCGTTCTGGATCGGCGACACCAACCACCTCTCCCATCGCCTCGTACGCGCGGGCATGAGCCCCACCCGCGCCGTGCTCCTCCTCTGGCTGCTCGCCGCCCTCCTCGGCGCACTGGCCTGCTGGCTCTGATGCCAGCCCATGCCGCTTCCGCCGCTGGCGACCCACCCCTCAAAGGTAGGGAGCTAGAATCGGCTTCAATGCCGCCAGAGTTTTCTTCGGCCAGTATTTCCGGTCGGTCATGATGGCGTTCTTCAGCGCGGTATGACAAGAGCAGCCGGGTTCGATCGGGATTTGAGGAATAACCCGGGCGAGGATGGCTTTGGCGGCGGCGGCGTTTTTCATGAGATTGGCGACGACCATCTCCACGGTGACGTGCGCCTCATCCACTTTCCAGCAGTCGTAATCGGTGACCATCGCCAGGGTCGCGTAGGCGATCTCGGCCTCGCGCGCGCATTTGGCCTCACCCAGATTGGTCATGCCAATGACGTCATAGCCGAGCCGGTGGTGCGTGATGGACTCCGCGCGCGTGCTGAAGGCGGGGCCCTCCATGTTGACATAGGTGCCGCCGTCATGGACGCGGGCAGCGGCGGCGCGGGCGTTTTTGAGGAGGATCTGGCGCAACGGCTCGCAGACCGGATCGGCGAAGGCGACATGTCCCACCAGGCCGCGCCCGAAGAAGGTGTGCTCAAAACCGCGCTTGGTGCGGTCGAGGAATTGGTCGGGCACCACAATATCGCACGGCTTGTATCGGGCCTGGAGGGAGCCGACAGCGCTCACGCTGACAATCCATGCGACGCCCATTTTTTTCATCGCCCAGATATTAGCGCGGTGATTCAGCTCCGCCGGCAGGATGCGATGGCCTCGCGCATGACGCGGCAGAAACACCACGGAGCGGCCGGCCAGCTGACCGGTGAGGAAGGCATCGGAGGGGTCCCCAAACGGCGTCTTGACCTTCACCCATTTCTGGCTGGTAAAGCCTTCCAGATGGTAGAGCCCGCTGCCGCCGATGATGCCGATCTTGTGTTTGGACATAGAAGATTTCTAACCGCGAATCCCGCGCAACACACGAAAAAACAGATTCAGCCCACGCCCGACGCCAGGCATAGGCTGGGGGATAAAGGCGGGGTTAAACCCGAATGCCGAAGCCGGTAGAGGGCATCGCGCTGCGATGCCCCCGCCCGACAGGGCGGAACGAACGGGAATAAAACACTCGCTGTGCGATTCGTTTTCCGTCGCCTGACGCTGCGCTCGGCGCCGAGGACGCCGCAGCGCGGCGATCCCTACCTGGGGCGTTGGGACGGCTAAGACGGTTGAAGTGCGGTACCGTGGAAAATCTTTATGCGGGAACGGGCTTCAACATGAGATTCCGCCATCCAAACAGGTAGAGGGCATCGCGCTGCGATGCCCCCGCCCGGGAGGGCGGAACGAACGGGATAAGACACGTGCCTTGCGACGCGTTTTACGGCGCCTGACGCTGCGCTCGGCGTCGGGGGACGCCGCAGCGCGGCGATCCCTACCTGGGGCGTTGGGAGGGCTAAGACTGTTGAAGTGCGGCGCGGTAGAATATCTTTATTCGGGAACGGGCTTCAACATGAGAT
>CAILMI010000007.1 GCA_903835255.1 uncultured Verrucomicrobia subdivision 3 bacterium | reverse complement strand
CACAACCATCCCATAAGCCGGTAGAAGCGGTTTAAACCAGTCCGTTTTCTTGAAAACTGGAGGTTGATCTGGAAAAGGGCGTTGGGAGTTTTCGGGTGTTTTACATATTGGTAGATTTGATTTTCATGGGGAGTTCAGAGGCTGTCCCACAGGGAGTCATGCAAAACCGGGCAAATAGGACTGTTCTGGTCGTGCCAGATAACGGAAGTGACTATCGGCTGTCCCATAGCGGCGCAGCAAATGCAGCGCATCCCACTTTTTCCACAACGCCGCCCGCACCAGAGTGAAGAGGCGGCTGAAGCTGTGACTCCAATCCGACAAAAATGCCAGATACCGTAACAAGAGATAAACCAGCAAGGCTGTCCACACCTGCCACCGCACGGCGTTGGCGCTGGTGCCGAGAAAGTCCGCCAACTGAAGGGTTTGTTTGATCTGCTTGAAGAACACTTCAATTTGCCAGCGACAGCGATACAAATCGACGATGCTGGCGGCGCTCCATTCCAGATTGTTGGTCAAAAACACCATCTCCACTTCTTGGCCGTCCACCTCGACCAGCGCCACGACCCTGCGGAGCAGTTCGGGATAATCCTGGCGTGAAGTCGGGTTTTGCAAGCGGATCAAATCATTCCGCAGAATTTTTCCAAGGGTTTCACGCTGGTAACGCTTGATCACCTTGAACTGCATATTGTCCTTGGCGCGGGTGACCCAGAACACCTCGCGCGTGGAGAGATCGGCCAGATGGCTGAAGTCCACGTAAGCCTTGTCAAATATGACGATTTCGCCGGCCTTGATCCCGGCACACATTTCCCGAGCCCGCTTGGCATCGTTGTGCCGGGCAGTGTCCACAATGGCAAAGCGGGGCAGGAAACTTTGCAAATCCAGCCGCAGATGACACTTGGCCGCCGCCTTGCGCCGCCGATGTTTTGCCCAGTCCATGCAGGAGGCAATCAGCGGGATGGTGGTCGAATCCACCAGATGAATCGCGCGCTTAAACTTGCTGGCCAATCGCTTCCGGCCAGTGCCGCTGACGAAATTCGGGGACAACAAACTCAAGTGCTCAAAGACCGCCCAGAAGAGTTTCTCCGCCATCTCTGCCGGGCGCACTTTGTCCGCATGCGAAAGTGTGTTGCGGGTGGGCGGGGTAGCGCCTCGGATGCTGGAGAGCGGCCCGGATTGCAGGCGCAGGGCATCGCACACGTCGTTAAGACCGATGCTGTGGGTGAGTTGTGCGTAGACCAGCGCCACCACATGACTCCACGGACTGAACGTGCGGGCTTTTTCAGCCGCTTTAGTCTCCCGCGCAATCTTGGCCACGAGAAACTCAGGAATGAAGTTGCAAATCTGCCGCAAAAGATTCAGTTTCGACGGCGCTGGAACGGTTGGTTTTTTATTCATCCCTGCCGTGTGGCAGGGCTAAACAAATTGTTCCAGCACTTTTTTCAAAAATCCTGTGGGATGGCTGTGTCCATGTTAATGAATCTAGGATGCATCGCCGGCACCGGCATTTTTGCTGTCCTATTCATCACCGTGGTGGTGATTCAGATTGTAGCAAAGGCATTTCATCCGTTCCTCTATTGGGGCACTATCATCTCCGCGACATCGGTTGGAACAACGCTGGCGAATGATGCGGACCGTTCGCTCGGTATGGGATATGCCGGCGGCGCCGTGGTTTTATTCACGCTATTGATAGCGTCTTTGTTCGTTTGGTATCGCACGCTGGTTTCGGTTGATGTCGGCACCGTTAGCTCACCCACGTCCGAATGGTTCTACTGGGTCACCATTATGTTTTCTCAAACTCTGGGGACGGCGCTTGGTGATTGGACGTCCGATACCGCGGGTATTGGATATGGCGGTGGCGTGGTTGTCATTGGCGCATTGATGGCCATGACTGTCGTGGGTATTTATCGGACTAAAATAGCGCGCACGGTCCTATTTTGGACGGCATTTATCCTCACGCGACCACTGGGAGCCGTCGTTGGCGATTTGCTGGACAAGCCGATCCGTCAGGGCGGTCTGGCATTAAGCCGTTATTCCGCATCCGCGGTGCTACTTGGGGCAATTATATTTCTATTGGTTGTTTTTCACACAAGCCGGCCCGAAAAATCCATCCGCCATTCGGGAGTCGTCCGTAATATCGGTTGTAATGGAACAGGGCGCTTGCCTATTCGTGATCCCGAGGGGCGCTCTGGTGGATGCGGCTGTGAATGGCAAGCCCGCGCCGCGGGCTGCCGTGTTCCATTTCGCTTTGCCGGCGCCGCGCTTTCGCCTAGCCTGACGCCATGTTTAAGCCCGCTGATTTATTTGATCTCGCCCAAACCGAGCACGCCGCGATTTTCGACGGCTGCGAGTTTGCCTGGGACGCGCTTAAAAAAATCGAGGCCTATCTCGCCGCACAGCCGCGGCAAAATCCGGCCCGGCGCTTTCCCGGGGCCAGCATCGGCGACAGGGTTTTTATCGGCGAAGGCACGACGGTCGAGCCCGGCGTCTTGATCCAGGGCCCGGCCATCATTGGCAAGCATTGCCAGATCCGGCACGGCGCCTATCTCCGCGAGAACGTAATCGTCGGCGACGGCTGCGTGGTGGGCAATGCCAGCGAGCTGAAAAACGCGCTGCTCTTCAACGGCGCGCAGGTGCCCCACTTCAATTACATCGGCGATTCCATCCTCGGCCATAAGGCGCATCTCGGCGCGGGGGTGAAGATCTCCAACGTCAAGCTGATACCCGGCACTGTATTTGTGGAGAAGGACGGACAGCCGTTTGACACGGGGCTGCGCAAGTTCGGGGCGTTGCTGGGCGACGGCGCGGAAGCCGGCTGCAACGCCGTGCTCAATCCCGGCAGCATTCTCGGCCGTGGCGCGGTGGTTTACCCGAACGTCTTCTGGCGCGGCATCCTGCCGGCAAACATGATTGCCAAAAATAAGGCGGAGATCGAGGTGGTGGAGAAACGGCCGCGGGAATAATCCTTCGCATTCACGACGGGGACCCTTTCGGGGTGAGACGGAATGATGGAATCCGTGATCAGTTTAAGCGGGTATCAGGCGCTTCACGATGTCCTCCAGCGGCTCGCCCGTTTTTAATTCAATCCACTTCATGTTGCCGTGCCGACGGAACCAGGTCAGCTGCCGCTTGGCAAACTGCCGGGTGCGGATTTTTACTAGCTCCACCGTCTCTTCCAGGGAATGTTCGCCGCGCAGATATTCCGCGACCTGCCGGTAGCCGATGGCCTGCAGCGCGGTCGGGTTCAAGGCGAGGCCGCGCTCCAGCAGGGCGCGTGTTTCTTCCACCAGCCCGCGGGAGAACATCGCATCCACCCGGGCGTTGATCCGCGCGTGCAGATCCGCCGGCGGGCGCGTGAAACAATAGGAGTTTTTTTCGATGGGGAGAGCGGCGGGCGTCTTCCACTCGGCGCGTTGTTCGGAGAATTTCCGGCCCGTGAGGCGGATGACTTCGACCGCGCGGATGACGCGGCGCGGATTTTGTTTGTCGATTTTTTCGTACGCCGCCGGGTCCCGTTCGCGCAGTTCGTGGAGCAGGGATTCAAACGGGGCGGCCTCCAATGCGGCGCGCAGGGCGGAATCGGTGGCGGGCGCCTCGCCGAGGCCGCTCACAAAGGCCTTGAAATAAAGGCCGGTGCCGCCGCAGAAAATCGGCACCCGCCCGCGCGCCTGGATTTCCGCGACCGCCTGCCGCGCGCGCCGGACGAATTGGGCGGCGTCGAAGGGGGCGCTCAGGTCGCACACGTCCAGGAGGTGATGGGGGATGCGGGCGCGTTCGGCGGGGGTTGGCTTGGCCGTGCCGATGTCGAGCCCGCGATACACCTGCATGGAGTCGGTGGAGATGAGTTCGCCGCCCACCCGTTCGGCCAGGCGCAGGGCGATTTCGGATTTGCCGACGGCCGTGGGGCCGGCGATGAAGAGGGCCGGCGTCATTTTACGGGCGAGCGCCGGGACAAAACGACGGTGAGCGTGAGGCCGGCGATGAGGATGGGCACGCTGACCAGTTGGGCGGGGGTCAGGCCGAAGTGATGGTGGGCGTCGCTGTAATCGCCCCGGAAATATTCCACGAACGAGCGGGTGAATGCGTAGCAGACGAGGTAGGCCGCAAAAATCTGGCCATCGAATTTCTTGCGCCGGAACCCCCAGGCCAGGAGCGCGTAGAGGCCGAGATTCAGCAGAGAGTCATAAATTTCCGTGGGGTGCACCGGGGTGGTCGGGGGGTGAAGCGGGTTATCCTCAGGAAAACAGACGGCCCAGGGCAGATCGCTGGCGCGCCCGTAGCAGCAGCCGTTCAGCAGGCAGCCGATCCGGCCAAAGACGCTCCCCAAGGCGATGCTGGGCGCCAGCACGTCGGCGATCTTCAGGAGCGGCAGTTTTTTCCAGCGCAGATAAATCGCGCCGGCAACGGTGGCGCCGATGAGCCCGCCGTAATAGACCAGGCCGCCGTGCCAGATGGCGAAGATCTCCCTCAGCGGCTGTCCGGAAAACTCCTCCTGCCAATAGGTGATCACATAGACCGCGCGGGCTCCGATAAGGGTGCCGATCATGATCCAGAGCGTGACATCGGCGATGACGTCGCCGGAGAGGCCGACCCGCCGGGCCCGGCGGGTGGCGGTCCATAGGCCGAGCGCAAACGCCAGCGCGGTCATCACGCCAAAGGCATGAATCGGAAAGGAACCGACATGGAACAGAATCGGATGCACGGCGGGAAATTAAGGGGCGACGATGGAAATGGCCAATGAGAAATGCAGAAATGGAGTGCGGATTCAGTGGGGTGGGGTGACGTCGGGCGGGTGAGTCCGGGGTGTTCTGGGCGTCGGCGCCGGGGGCGGGATGGGGGGCGGGGGCATGGGCGGCCATTGGGGGACGTGCATGACGAGGTCTCGCCAGGCCTGCCGGTCGTTGGGGGGCAGCTGCGACCAATGTTCGGCATTCTTAAGAAATTCCGTGCGGGCCGATGGAGTCAGGCTGGCAAGCCGGGAAAAGGCGCGGACGCATTGGCGGCGTTGAGCAGAGGGCAGTTGGTCGAAAGCCTGCAGGGTTTTCTCCATCTGCCGCCGTTCGGAGGCGGACAGGGTGTTGAGTGTTTTTTGTTTTTCAGCCGGGGTGAGCTCGAAAAAACGGTTGAACTGTGCGGTCATTCTCTGGTGTTCCTCCTCCGGGAGGGCCTTCCAGCGGGCCTGGTCGTTTTCAGAGGCGAGGGGGTGCGCAGCGGACCCGGGTGGCAGCGGGGGCGCGTTGGTTGCATCAACGTGGGTGAAATAATGGAGAACGCGCTCGTTCGCCAGGAACTCCTGCTGCAGCGGCGGCGGCAATACGCTCCATTCTTTAAGTCGGGATTGGACGAGTCCCTGGAGGTCCTCTGGGACGAGTTCCAGACGCGTAGCGCGGGTGTCTGCTGGCTCGCGCAATAGTGGCATCAAATACCAGTGCAGCTCCGTGGCGCGCAGTCGCAGCTCGCGTTCATTCGGGTCGAGCGCCTCGTAGTCGGCAACTTTGGCGAGGAGCCGCTTGCGGATGGCCGGAGGTCTGTTGGTCAGGAAAGTGTCGCGCTCGCCTGCGGGCAGGGTCAGCAGCTGCCGGAAAAAATCCACTGGCGAGGCGGGTGTGGGCGCCGGTGGGGTGAGCAGGGCCTGCGCCGGAATCGTTTTTGGGGACGGCAACGATTCGCCCCACAAAGACAAAACAGCTAATTGCGCGGCGACACAGCTGGTCAGCCACCAGACTTTTTGGCGGAGGGGTATCACGGCAGCAGCGCCAGCAGCTCTTCATCGGCCTGCGCCGGCTGGCCCATGCGCTGGATGGCGTCAAAATTATCTAGCGCTTCCACGCTGGGTAGAGGCTGGGATTCAGCGATCCGCACCACATTTTTTGCGAGTTGGGTGCGCTGGCGGTTCAGTTCGTACTGGCGGAAGGTCGCTCCGGCGCAGAGAAGCACCGCCGCCGTGATGGCCAGACGCGGCAGCAGGGCGCGCCAGTTCCAGGAAAAAAACCGGCGGCGCGCCGTCCGCCCGTCTTCCCGTTCGATCTCCTGCATGACTCGGGCGGTGAAGTTGGAAGAGACGGGAAAATCGGGCGTTTTCCCGAGTATTTCACTCAGGCGCGCCTCCCGCTCCCACTCCGCCCGAATCTCCGGTCGGGCGTCCCATCCAGCCCTTTCCACGTCGGCCGGCCGCTGGCGCCAAAGCGATTCGCGGGAGGGGTCTGGCAGATCATTCATAGTTGTCCTGTTTAAAAACCGTGCGCACAACAAAGTTTCGGTAAAAAAGGGTGAATCTTGGTCTGTTCAAAGGCCTCCGTGCCGTGTTAAATCTGCATCCGTCAAACTCATGACTGCCATCCCCTTAAAATCCGCTCCGCCGCCATGGACGGATCGCCAGCGTTTTCTCGCCGCCTGCCGGTGTGAGGTCGTGGACCGGCCCCCGGTGTGGCTGATGCGCCAGGCTGGTCGGGCGCTCCCGGAATACCGTCAGCTCAAGGAGAAGTACACCTTTGTTCAGCTCGTGCAGAATCCTGAGCTGGCCGTGGAAGTGACGCTCCAGCCGGTGCGCCGGTTCGGGTTTGATGCCGCGATTCTGTTTAGCGACATCCTGGTGATTCCCGAAGCCTTGGGGCAGAAGTATCATTTCAAGGAGACCGGCGGGGTTCAGATGGACTTCACCGTGCGGAGCCCGGCGGATATCGCCGCGCTTTCCGTCGAGCGGGTGGTGGAGCGTTTGAATTATGTGGACCGGGCATTGCGCCTGCTGCGACGGGAGCTTGGTGACCGAACCGCGCTCATCGGATTCAGCGGGTCGCCCTGGACGCTGGCGACCTTCATGATGGAGGGGGCGAGCGTGCCAAAATACAGCCGCGCCCTGCAGCTCTTCCGGGAGGACCCGAAAACCTATTATGCCCTCGCGGAAAAACTGACGGACGCCGTCACGGTTTATTTGCAGATGCAAATCGCCGCCGGCGTCGATGCCGTTCAGCTCTTCGACAGTCATGGCGGCCACCTTGACCCGGGTGAATTTCCGGAAGCCAGCGGGCGCTGGATGAAGGAAATTATTGCCCGGATCCGCACGCCGGCCCCCGCCTCTTCCGGGGATCTGCTGTGTGCGGGCGGCGCCGCGCTGGTTCCCGGCATTCCGCCCGTCATTGTTTTTTCGCTCGGCACGCACGGCAATTGGAGCGATTTGGTTGGCACGGGTGCGAGCGTTCTCGGCATTGACTGGCAGACCTCTCTGGCTGAGGCGCGGCGGCAGATTCCGGAGCGCGTTGGGTTGCAGGGCAATCTGGCGCCGGCATTGATTTGCGAATCGACGCCCGAGGGGGTGGCCCGCGAGGCGCATTCTATTTTGGAATCGATGCGGGGTCGTGCCGGGCACATCTTCAATCTCGGGCACGGTTTGACGCCGGGGGCGAAGCTGGAAAACATTGCGGCCCTGGTGGACACCGTCAAAAACCATCGATGAAGCGCCTGCCGCCGGCCTGGGGCGGATTTGTTTCTTTGCGTCCGGGTCACTTTTAGGTTAATCCCTCTGTCTTTTGTGAGCACATTGAACGTGGATCTGGAGCTGGTGAGGAAATACAACGTGGCCGGGCCGCGGTACACGAGTTATCCCCCCGCCACCCGGTTCACGGATGCGGTGACGTGGGAGGAACTCTCCAGGAAAATCGAGGATAACAATCGCGCGCCGCGCGATCTCTCGGTTTATTTCCACATCCCGTTCTGCGAAACGCTCTGCTGGTTTTGCGGCTGCACCACCGTCATCACCACCCAACATGACCGGGGCCGGGATTACATCGAAACGCTGGGCCGCGAAGTCGCCCGGCTCGCGCCGCACCTGAACCGGGAGCGGAAAGTCGTCCAGCTTCATTTCGGCGGCGGCTCGCCCACTTTTCTGCGTCCGGACGAAATCCGCCGGCTCGGTGAAATCATTCATGCGCACTTCACCTTTGCTCCGGACATCGAGGCGAGCGTGGAGGTGGATCCCCGCCGGCTCACCCGGGAGCATCTGGTGGCGCTGCGGGAGATCGGATTCAATCGCGCCTCCATGGGGGTGCAAGATTTCAATCCCCGGGTGCAGGAGGCCATCCACCGCATCCAGCCGCGAGCGATGACGCAGCAGGCGATGGACTGGATGCGGGAGCTGGGATTCGGCTCGCTGAATCTGGATTTGATTTACGGTCTGCCGCATCAGACGCCTGCGACCTTTCACGAGACCCTCGACACCGTGCTGGAGATGAAGCCCGATCGTCTGGCGGTGTTCAGCTATGCGCACGTGCCATGGATCAAACCGGCGCAAAAAATTCTTGAGGAACAGATTCTGCCCACGCCGGAAAGCAAGCTGGCGGTGTTGAAGCTGGTGATTGAGCGCCTCACGGCCGATGACCAATACGCCTACATCGGCATGGATCATTTTGCCAAGCCGGACGACGAGCTGGCAGTGGCGCAGCGCCGCGGTCAGCTGCAGCGGAATTTTCAGGGCTACAGCACGCGCGCCGGCTCGGATATTTACGCCTTCGGGATGTCCGGCGTCTCGCAGATTCCGGATGCCTACTGGCAGAATGAGAAGGAGCTGCCGAAATACCAGGCCGCCGTGGACGCCGGTCGGGTGCCGTTGCACAAGGCGTATTGGCTGACGGCGGAGGACAAAATCCGCCGCGAGACCATCCTGCGCACGATGTGCGACCGGGCGCTGGATTACTCCGCGATGAGCGCCAAGCTGGGGATCCGCTTCGAGCAGCATTTTGAAAAGGAGCTCGCGCTGCTTGCCCCGTTTGCCGACGACGGTCTGGTGAAGATCACCCCCGCCGGATTTGAAATCACGGCGGTCGGACGCCTGTTCCTCCGCAACATTGCCATGTGTTTTGACAACACGCTGGGGGCGCCGAGCGAGCGGAAGCATTCCCAGACAATTTGAGCGGGAGCCTCCGCTGCCAGCACCTTCCCCGGGGCCCTCAGTCCGCGTTGCCGGCCGGCCGGCCTGAGATTTCAAGCATCCGCTCCATGGGCAGTCGCGCGCGCTTTAGGATGGCTTCCGGCAGTTCGATCCGCGGCGCGAGGTTCTTCATGCAGTCGCGGACTTTTTCGAGCGTGTTCCGCTTCATGTATTTGCACTCGCTGCAGCGGCAGCTGTCCGTGGGCATCTGCATCACATTGAAGGTCGGCGCGCAGAGGAACTCCTTGCCCGGGCATTCTTTTTGGAGCCGGTGGAGGATGCCCGACTCGGTGACGATGACGAATTGTCTGGCGGGATCCTGCCGGCAGAAGGTGATCATCTTCTCCGTCGAGCAGACCGCGTCCGCTAGGTCGCGCACCTCGCGCAGGCTCTCGGGATGCACCACGATTTTTGCCTCGGGGAATTGGATCCGCATCCTCAGCATCTCCTCGCGCCGGAACTCCACGTGGGCGTAGCAGTTCCCCCGCCACAGGGTCATCGGGCGCCCGGTCTGCTCTTGCACCCACGCGCCCAGGTTCTCATCCGGCACAAACAGAATGTCTTTGTCCTTGGGCGCGGCCTCGACAATCTTCACCGCGTTGCCGCTGGTCACGATGACATCGCACAGCGCCTTCACCGCCGCGCTGCAATTGATGTAGGCGACTGTCCAAAAATTCGGATTTGTCTTCTGGAGCGCCGCCAGCTTTTCCGCCGGGCAACTTTCCTCCAGCGAACAGCCTGCGTCCCGATCGGGCAGCACCACGATTTTAGACGGGTTCAGAATCTTCGCCGTCTCCGCCATGAAATGCACGCCGCAGAACACGATGACATCCGCGTCCGTTTTAGCTGCCTGCTGGGCGAGGCCGAGCGAATCGCCGACATAATCCGCGACGTCCTGGATTTCCGGCACCTGATAGTTGTGGGCGAGGATGACGGCGTTGAGCTGTTGTTTGAGCGCAGAAATCTCCCGGGCGAGCGGCTCGAAGCATTCCCGCGACATCGGCTCTCGGGGTTGCAGCTGCTTCAGATCAATCGGTTGGAGGGCGGCCGTGCCAGTCATGCTGAAATGCTACCGGTCTAAAACGGCGGCGTCAATTCAGCCACAGGGAAAACAGGAAAAAGAAACAGGAAGATTGTCAAAGCGCTGAAACTATTGCAGCCTCACGGGCGTCCCCGTTCGGCAAGGTGTCCGTGGGGCACACAACCCGATGAGGTTTTTTTTCAAGCTGCGGAGGTTTGCTGTTCTTGTGGCTGCGCTGATGGTTCTGTCCGCGCGCGCCGAGGGGCAGGGGATCTTCCTTTCCGCCACCGGTTCGCCCACTTCGCTTCAGGTGAGCAACAGCCTCACCTACACCGTCACTGTGACCAATAATCTGGTGTTTTTATCCAGCGCGGTGGTGAGTAATTCGTTTCCGTCCACCGTCCGATTTGTCAGCGCCAACCCTGGCACGGGGGTCACCTTCGCCACCAATGCCGAGGGCGGGGCGTTCAGCATTAGCGGATTCAATGTGGGCACGTTCGTCCAAATGACCCTGACCGTCCAGCCGACCGCAGCGGGAAGCCTCACGAATTGGGTCAGGTTTTATAGCCCCTATGTCACCAATGCCCCCTCGGCTAGAGTCGTGACGCAGGTGACCAATGCGGTTCCGCCTCAAGCCGATCTCGGCGTGGCGATTGCGGTCCCGACGACGGCCGTCCTCGTCAATGATTGGATGACTTACACCGTGAGCGTGACGAACCGGGGTCCGGATGCCGCGCCCGGCGGGGTCCTGACCAATCTCCTGCCGTCGGGCGTGATCTTAAAATCGGATTACATCGTCGTCAGCAATACGGTGTACCTCGGCCTTGGCACGTTGAGCCGGGGCGCGGTCACGAATTTCCAGTTCACCCTCCAGCCCACCAATGCGGGGGCGCTGTCTTTTTTCGCGTCCGTGGGCGCGTCGGGAGTGACGGACACCAACACCGCCAACAACCGGGCCACCAACAGCCTCACCGTCAGCAATGATCTCGGCACCTTGGCGGCGGTCACCAATTCCGCGCAGATTGTCAATCTTCAGAACGGCCTGATTGAGCAGTCCATCCGAGTATCGAACATCGGGACAAATGAAGTCGCCGCCGTGCGCGTGGTGGTAAGCGGCCTGACCAACCGGCTGGCCAATGCCGTTGGCACCAATAGCGGCAGCCCATTCGTGGTTTATACGGCCCCGCAGGAAGCGCCGCTGGAAATAGGTCAAAGCGTGTTGCTGCGGCTGCAGTATGCCCCGCGGAAAAACTTTCCATTCACCAACTCCCAGTTGCAGGCGTTTGCCGTGCCCCCGCCGGATTTGACGCCGCCCGCCGGCTCCGCAGGAACCAATGTCAACATTTCGCGCATCGTCCCCTTGTCGGATGGCAGCATGCTGTTGGAATTTGCCGCGATGACCAACCGCACTTACACCGTGGTTTATGCGGACACACTTTTATTTTCCAACGCCCTGATTGCGCCGCCGTCCATCGTGGCCCCGGCGAATGGGGTGCAATGGATCGACTACGGACCGCCGGCGACAGTGTCGGTGCCGGCCGGCCGCGGCGCGCGTTTCTACCGTGTGTTTTTGAATCCCTGACACTATGGTGCTCTCCCTTAATTTTCTGGAACGTTTTCGCGGCGGATGTGTGCGGGGGTTATTTTATTGTTTTGCGGGCGTGGCGCTGGCTGCCTCGGGTCAGTCGGATTCCATGGACACTTTTGGCGGCAATCCGGATTCCTCCAAGTTTCTACGGATTGATCCAGACGCGCCCGATTGGACCCGCCATTTTCGGCTTGGGGCAATGCTGGGCATGAATATCAGCGCCCATTTCAAAACCAGCGGAACCTTTGATGTCTCCGGGAACAATCCGGCCAACGGAGTTTACGACGACGGCTATGTTCGCGAGGATGAGACGGGCAACGCGGGCGGTCTGACCAGTTATTGGGGCTATAACAATGCCTCGCAATACGATTCCGCGGCTCAAACCCTGAGTTTACACGGGGCGTCCTCCTATTCTGCGACGGGTTCCGCCAATCAAAGCGGGTCGGCTTTTGTGGGGTTCGACATGGCTTACGGCGACAACCTCTGGTATTGGAAACATGCCCGCGTGGGCTGGGAATTTGGTTTTGGATTGTTGCCCCTTCACATCACGGACGCGAGCCCCATGGCGGCAACGGTCAGCCAGTCCACCTTCACCTTCGACACCGGCGGAATTGTCATGCCGGGCGCGCCGTATCAGGGCGGCTCCAGCGGACAGGGCCCGGTGATTTCCGACCAGTTTTCAACGACCGCCACTAATACGGCCGGGACGGTCACCGGGTCGCGCACGTTGGATGTGACGCTCTACACCTTCCGGCTGGGGCCGACGTTCTATTGGGATTTGAATGAATATTTCGGGATGCAATTGGGCGCCGGGCCCGCGTTCGGGATCGTTTCCGGCACCTATAAATACAACGAGACCATCACCACCCCTTCGGGCAGCACTCAAAATTCCGGTTCATTCGGTTTTACCGACCTGACCTATGGCGGCTATGTGAATGGCACCCTGCTGTATCACATCATCAACGACGCCGATCTTTACCTCGGCGCGCAGTACATGCCCATGGGCAATGCCAGCTTCAGCAGCGGTGGCCGGTCAGGGCAACTGAATCTTGGCGGGCAACTCTATATTTCCGCCGGCATCCACTGGCCGTTTTGAAGGGCGTCTCTTTCCAGAGCCATCAGCGAATGAAATTGCGCGGATCGCTCGGCTTCCCGCGACTAAGGCGAAAAGACTTTCAGCGTGTCCAGCACGGCCCTGACGCGGGGGACTTCGTGCGTTCGGAACAGGTCGGTTTTCCCCAGTGCGGCCAGCACCGCAAAAAACGGCTCGGCGCAGCGCACTTCCTCCCCGAACTGCTCAAAGGCGTGTGGCAGCGCCTGGCAGACCGGAAACCCAAGGTCTCGCAACCGGAATGTGTTCAGGAAAACCTGCATCTGATGCCGCACCCGCAAGGCGCTGTCCTGGAGATTCCGGTAATAAAAACCCAGACCGGGATCTATGAAGATTTTCTCCACCCCGTTGCGCTGCGCGCATTCAATCCGCCGTGAAAAAAAGTCGTGCAACGCCGGTATCGGATCGGCCGTCAGATCGTAATCCCCCACCTCGCGGACATTCTTGCCCTGCACAAAGCAGATGATGACGGCGGCATCGTGGGCCGCAACCATCCGGAACAGTTCGTCGCTGTGGTCGGTGCCGGTGAGGTTCAGCAGGCTCGCTCCCGCCTCAAGGCTCGCGCGGGTCACGGCGGGGGAATAGGTCTCAATCGATACCGGGATGTTCGCCGCGCGCAGCCCGCGGATGACAGGGATCAGCTGGGAGTTCTGGGCTGAATCCCCCACCCGGGCGGCCTGGGCCAGGGTGGATTCTGCGCCCACGTCGATGATGTCCGCCCCCTGCGCCGCTAAAACCTTTCCCCGTTGGATGGCTTTTTCCGCCGTCAGGCAGACGCTTTCGCGATACCACGAATCGGGGGAAAGATTGATAACCCCCATGATGGAGGGGAGCGAGTTGAAAGCCAGAGGAGTTCCGCCCACGGAGAATTCCCTCACGCGCGCCGCGGCGGCCGGGCGATGATTCTCAAGCAGTTTCGAAAGATGTTCCAGATTTAGCATGCGGCGGAATCGTAAATCTTTAACCGCTGGGCGTAAATGGAAAGTGACGGAATGAATTGAGGCCCGCCTCCTCCCGGTTTGCGCGGGAGATTCCTGGGATCACCGCCGGATTTCAGAGAGTGTCCGGGAATCGGGGGATGCGGTGAGGATTCAGTCCAGTGAGGCCGCGCCGCACTCCGCCCGTGTCTGTCCTAATCAGCGACACGTCCATCTGCAGATGGGACACCGGTTGCCGCACGGGTGCGCGGGCCCCGCTTTGTCCTAGTCCAACCGAGGCGGGATTCATCAAAAAACTGGGTAAAAACTCGTTGGTATTGCACTCCTAACGCTTGCGATTTAAAATAATAAATGGAAAGTGGGATCGGATAAAGCCGCATTCAGTTCGTTCGGGTTGTGGTTCGCATCGCTTGGAACAGTGTTAAAATCCTAATTATTAACGAATTATGATTTTCATACGCCTGCGACCTTGTTTTTTTTGGGGGCGGTGGTTCCTACGACCTTTAAAAAATCCTTGAATTGTGGCATCCGTGCTGCTCTTCTGACTCAGTGCGGTTGCTAGGGGCAATCAAAGTGAACAACAAAGTAATTATCCTAACCGCCCCTGGTGAGGTTCACACCGCAACAACAACTAAAAACAAATGAAGACCACGAAAAACATCCGTCAGGCCGGCTTTACGCTGGTAGAAATCATGATCGTTGTCGCCATCATCGGCTTGCTGGCCGCGATTGCGATTCCGAACTTTGTGAAGGCCCGTGCCACCGCCCAAGCCAATGCCTGCATTAATAACCTCCGCCAGATTGACGCGGCGGCCAACCAGTTCGCCCTCGAACAGCGTAAAACCACGGGAGCAGCCATCAGCTTTCCCGGCGACTTGACGCCCTACATCAAGTTGAATGCTGCGAGTTCCATCCCGGGCTGCCCGGCAAATGGCACATATGCCTGTGCTACGGTGGGTGCGACTCCGACCTGCTCCCTCGCTTCGACTGTGACGCCGGCCCACGCGCTCCAGTAATCCAGGGGTTCTCTTCCAAAAAGCCCGGGGTGCAAGCCCTGGGCTTTTTGGCAATGATCAACTCCTGTTTTTTTATCATTGCAGTCTGACTTGAGTGTGATTGTTTTAAATCGTTAAAAGATTTCCATGGTGTAGGATTAAAACTATGAAATGTAATTCCTCTGTTTCCCGGGCGGGCTTTACCCTGGTTGAAATCATGATTGTGGTTGCCATCATTGGATTGCTCGCTGCCATCGCTATCCCTAATTTTTTGAAGGCTCGCTCCAAGGCGCAAGCCACTGCCTGTATCAATAATTTGCGTCAGCTGGACGCCGCTGTTCAGCAGTATTGCATGGAATCTGGGAAGAAGTCCGGGGACGTGCTGAATTATCCGGCGGATATTTCGGCCTATATCAAGCCGGTTGGCGGCGCGATTCCCAGGTGTCCCGCCAGCGGGAATTACAGTTTGAATCCGGTGGGAACAACCCCGTCGGTGCTGTGCTCATTAGGCAGCACGGTGCAGCCCTCTCACACGCTGCCCTAGCCGCCGCGCACGGAACATTAGTTCCCCCCAAGGTCTGGAATCTCAGCCCAGTTTCCACAGGAGACCGCCATGGAGCCGGCTGCTAATTAAAATTTTCAGGGTGCCGTCATTGAGGAAAGTTGGGGCGGCACCTCTTTTTCATTTTTTTAAACAGTTTTTTTCGGGTGACGTGTCGTCGTTGATGGGGGCTTGCTTCCGTCCTGAAAAACTTCCCCATGGCCTGAGTCTTCATCGGTGACGACGTCTTGAATTGCACCCCCTCCCGTTCGATCTACAACGCTGGAGGGTGCGGGTATCGAGCGTTGCCCGCCCCCGGTAGCTATCGCCGATCTTGGCAACTTGTGGGACAGCGGGGGCGCTCCGTGCGCGCCGTCGTGGTCAACCCGCACGCGTGGATTGGAAACGGCGGCAGGCCGGGGACTGCCCGCCCTGCCCGCCGATGTGCCAAAGTTCAGTTGAACTGCCCTCTCCGCAAGGACCGTCAGGCTGCGGGAGGTGATTGTAGGGGCCACGGTGCCGGTTTTGTTCCGCCCGCGTCGTGCGGCCAGGGAAAGCGCCGCGCGTTTTAGAGTGGGTTTGCTCGTCCGGTGCAGAGTTTTTTTACAATCGACGAAACGAGCTTTCGGTGCCGACCCGCTGGATAAAGGCGAAAAAAGGATTCTTACTAAGGATGTTTTTCCAGATTCTTCCCATCAACCTCTCGCCGTTCTTGGCAGCTGTGGGACAGGTGGGGCGCGTTGCTCCGTGCGCGTCGTCGTGGTCAGCCCGCACGCGTGGATTGGAAACGGCCGCGGGCAGGGGACTGTCCGCCCTGCCTGCTGATGTGCCAAAGTTCAGTTGAACTGCCAGAGTGTCGGTGTGGACGTAAACGCAAGGACGTGTTGTTCCCTGGCGGTTTTTTACGAAGGAGACGTCTTAGGTGTCTTTTTACTTATGGCATCTCTCATGCTATTATTTCGATTGTATTGGTGAATGATAGCCCTGAAAAAATGCCGTGGTTTTGAAGCCTCCCAGGGCGGGGTTTATGCCGCAACAACAAGGAAAAAAATGAAGACCCCGAAAAACATCCGTCAGGCCGGCTTTACGCTGGTGGAAATCATGATCGTCGTCGCCATCATCGGCCTGCTGGCTGCGATTGCGATTCCAAACTTTGTGAAGGCCCGTGCCACCGCCCAGGCCAATGCCTGCATCAACAACCTCCGCCAGATTGATGCGGCGGCCAACCAGTGGGCCCTCGAACAGCGTAAAACCACAGGAGCGGCCATCACCTACCCCGACGATCTGGCACCCTATATTAAGTTGAATGCTGCGAGTTCCATCCCGGGCTGCCCGGCAGGCGGCACGTATGCGGATGCCACGGTGGGTGCGACTCCGACCTGCTCCCTCGCTTCGACTGTGACGCCGGCCCACGCGCTCCAGTAATCCAGGGGTTCTCTTCCAAAAAGCCCGGGGTGCAAGCCCTCGGTTTTTCATTTGCGGCGCTGAGTGTGTGCCGTTAACGGGCTCGCCATCTTTCCTTCGGCTCCGGTGCGAGCCCTTCGATTTCCAGAAATCCTTGCCGATGGCGCAGGCGTGTGGGGTGGCACATCTTGCGCAGGGCCTTGGATTCAATCGGGCGAATCCGCTCGCGCTCCGTCAAGCGGGGAATTTTTCCAGCGCCCGCTGCCGGGGATGAACCGCTTTAGGAGGGGCCGTTTTCCGGCGTCTCATAAACCCCCCGCGCTCGGAGATGCTCTAGAATCATGTCGGTGGTCCGGTCCAGCGCCCCCCTGTTCTCCGCCACCACCTGGAGCGCATTGCGGCCCAGCTCCGCGCGGCGCGGTTTGTCCGAAAGCAATCCGGCAACCGCCATCTCCAATCCTTCCGCATCGTCCACCTGGAGGGCGGCGTCGTGCGCGAGAAGGGCCCGAGTCACGTCTCGAAAATTTTCCATGTGAGGCCCCAGCACCGTCGCTTTGCCCAGCGCAGCCGGCTCGATCGGATTTTGCCCTCCGGAGGCCGTCAGGCTTTTACCGACGAACACCACGGTGGCCTGTTCATAGAAGAACCGCAGTTCGCCCGTGGTGTTCACCAGCAGGCATTCGAGTTCTCCCGGGCGAAGCTGGGTGGTGGCGGTAATTTCGCTGCGCCCGAAAAATGGGAGGCCATGCGCCTTGAGTTTTTTGGCGATTTCCGGGCAGCGCTCAAAATGCCTCGGCACCAAGATCAGCACCAGATTCGGAAACTGCGCGCGCAAGCGGCGGGCCATTTCCGCCAAGAGCAGCTCCTCCCCGTCATGGGTGCTGCCGGCGACGAGGACCGGCGCCTCCGGCGGCACGCCCAGTTGGCGCAGCAGACCGGCAACATCCAGAGAGCGTTTCTCTTCGGGCCGGGCCGTGTCAAATTTGAGGTTGCCGACCACGCGGACGGCCTCGGGCCGGCAGCCGACGGCCCGCAACCGCGCGGCATCCGCCTCGTTTTGGGCGCCGACCCCGGCTAGGGACCCGAACAGCGGGCGGAACAAGAACCCCAATTTCCGATAGCGCGGGTAGGAGCGGTCGGACAATCGCGCGTTGGCCAGCAGGACGGGGATGTTCAGCCGTTGGGCGCGCCAGAGGAAGTTCGGCCAGATCTCCGCCTCGACCAGCACGATGGCCCTAGGGCTGATGGTGCCCAGCGCGCGGTGGACGAATTTACGGTGGTCGACCGGGTAATAAATCTTGCTGACATAGTTGGGCAGGCGGCGCCGCAGTTCGCCCATGCCGGTGGTGGTGGTGGTGGATACAAGAAATTTGAGGTTCGGCACGCGCGGTTCCAAGGCGCGGATGATCTGCGTGCAAAGGTTCACCTCCCCGACGCTGACCGCGTGCAGCCAGAGAACGTGGCGGTTGGTCAGCGCCTGTTTGAGGCTCGCATCATATTTCGCGAAGCGCTCGGCGAATCCCCCGCGCCAGTTGCCGCGCCGCCGCATCCTCGTAAAATAATAGGGCGCGGACAGGATGAAAAACAGGATGAACAGGATGTTGTAAAGACTGCGCACTTGGTTTTAATAAATCGGCTCCCCTTAATCTCTCGAAAAGTAGCGCTTCCTGCAAAGATAATATTTCGCATTTAGAGTGTGGGGAGAGAGCGGCGACTTTCCTTCCTGGCGCCGGGAGGGATGACCGCCCCGGTTCGTTGGAGGTGATTTCAAAACGCTTCAGCTGCGGAAGAAGATCAGCCAGACCAAGACCAGCACCGGAAGCAGATAGGGCAGGGCGAACCTGAGGATGAAGCCGGAGAAGGACGGTGTGGCCACCTTTTGCTGCTCGGCGATGGCCTTGATCATGAAATTTGGACCGTTGCCGATGTAGGTGAATGCGCCAAAAAAAACCGCGCCCATGCTGATGGCCAGAATTTGCCCGGGGTGTTGGCCCAGGAGCGCCGGGATGTCGCTAGTGCCCGCCACCCCGGCCAGCGCGCTGAGGAATCCGAGATAGGTCGGCGCATTGTCGAGGGCGCTGGACAGCGCCCCCGTGCCCCAGAAGAAAACGCCGGGAGAGGGTTGGGCGCCCAGCAGCCGCGGGGCGTTCTGGTTCAGCCAGTCGAGTGCGGGCATCATGGTCGCAAAAATTCCGGCAAACAAAATCGCCACTTCCAGGATCGGATGGAAATTGAAATGGTTCGCCGCGTGGACGGATTTTTTGGTGGTAAAATAGGACCCCGCCGCCGCGGCGACCATCAGCGTCTCCCGCACTAAGACCGTGTCCACAAACACCGCGCCCAGGATCACGGCCAGAAAAAACAGGTTGGGCAGGCCCTCGAACTGCCAGGTCTTAGCCCCAGTTTCCTTGTCACGAACGGAGCGCGGCGCGCGGAGGAAATTGCGCCGATCCACGCCATAAAACAGGGCCAGCAGAAGTCCGAGGCCGGTTGCCCAGACGGGCCAGCCGTGCTCTGCCACCCACCAGAAGGGCACCCCCTGCAGGTATCCCAGAAACAACGGCGGATCGCCTATGGGCGTGAGGCCGCCGCCGACATTGGCCACAATAAAGATAAAAAAAACGATGTGGTGTGCCGTCACCCGGTATTGGTTCATCCGGATCCACGGTCGGATGAGCAGCATGGCCGCGCCGGTGGTGCCCAGCAGGTTGGCGATGACCGCGCCGGAGAAAAGGAAAACCACGTTCTTGAACGGCGTGGCCTCGCCCTTGACGCCGATGTGGATGCCGCCGGAAACCACGTAGAGCGAGCCCACCAGGGCGACAAAACTGAGGTATTCGTGGGCCGTGCGCACCAGGCTGTGCGCGTCGTGCAAAACCAACAGATAATAGCAGGGGGTCACGGCGCCAAGGCCCAGCGCGATCTTGGCGTAGTGCTGCAACCATCCGCGGGGGGCAAGCACCGGCCCGGCGGCGATGGCCCCCAGCAGCAGCGCGAACGGCAGAATCATCCATGGGTTGGGCGACACCATTTCCAAGGGTGCGCCGCCGCCGCGAACCGGGTCAAATAGAAACGCAGAAAATCCGGACTCGCCTGATGTGCGGCCCGGCTTGACGAAACGGTCTTCCGCTGCGAATTTCAACGCGCTTGCGTCCCAATAAAACTCCGTCAGCAGCCGGCCACTGGTGCGCTGACCTCGCGCGAATTCCCGCCCTGCAATCCCTTGCCCGGCGGCTGGAGAAGGGCGGAGCGCTGTCAGGCCTGGAAATCTGCACGTCGGCCCGGCCGTTGCTCGCCGCCCTCCTCGGGCAACTTTTTCCGCAACGCACACTGGTCATCGTCGCCGACAGCCTCAAGACCCAGGAAGGTTTTCAGCAGGACCTAGAGAGCTGGCTCCGTGAGGTGCCCGCCGGAGAATCGGGGTCGCTCAGCGGCCCGCAGCCCCTGTTCTATCCGGCTTGGGAAGTTTCTGCGCACGAAGTCAAGCCGCCCTCTGCCGAGGTCGTCGGCGACCGTCTGCTCGCCCTTAACGCACTCTCCCAAACCCCGTCCGTGGTTGTGGCGAGCGTCGCGGCGCTGCTGCAGAAAACTTTTCCGCCGGGGGAATTGAAAGCGCGCACCCGTATTTTACAGCGCGGCGACCGGACGGCGCCGCTCGACCTGATCGACTGGCTGGAGTCGCAGGGCTACGAACCTGAGGCGCAAGTCACACAGAAAGGCGAGATCGCCCTGCGCGGCGGCATCGTGGATGTCTTTCCGCCCACCAGCCCGTGGCCGGTGCGGCTGGATTTTTTTGGCGACGAGCTGGAATCCCTGCGCGAATTTGACCCGGTCACACAAATCTCGCGCGGGGAAATTCCCCGCCTCATCCTGCCGCCGGCCAGCGAGTGGCGGGGGCTCCAATCCCAGACTGGGGCGTCGGAAGCGGCCGCCACGCTGCTCGATCATCTGCCCCGCGAGACCCTGTTCCTGCTATGCGATCCGGAGATGCTGGCCCTGCGTGCCGCGGAATATGCGGCGCCGATGCCCCGGGACGATCCGTTCTTGATGGCGTGGCCGGATTTCTTGGCGGAGTTGGATCGGCGCGGTTTTGCCTCGGTCGGACTGATTGAGGCGGGGATGCAGCCCGCCGCGGGCGGGGTCGAGGATTTCGATGGGGATGCGGGTCCCCTCTTTCGTTCGCTCGATGAATTCCGTCCGCTGGGCCCGCGCCCGCCCGAACCCTTGATCGCTGAGGCGCAGCGCCGGGAATTTTTCGCGCAACTGCACCGGTGGCTGCGTCAGGATTATGCCGTCCACGTCTTTTGCAACAACGAGGGCGAACGCCAGCGGTTCGAGGAGATCTGGAGGGAATCCGGTCCGGTTGAGGCAGCCTCGCCGCGCAAGGACCCCATCCTGCATCTGGGTGCCATTGCCCGAGGCTTTCTCTGCGCTGAGGCCAGGCTCGTCATCGTCACCGATGCCGAGATTTTCGGGCGTTATAAGGCGCAGCGCCCGCGGCGGTCCCGGTCGCCGCACGCGCTGGCGGTGCGTTCGGCGTTGGAGATTGATTTTGCTGATTTGGAGGAGGGGGAGTTGGTCGTGCATCTGCAGCACGGCATCGGGCGGTTTCTGGGGCTGAAGAGCATGCCGTCCGGCAGCGGCGCCCGCGGAACCGAACTCTCCCTCGTCCGCGCCGCGCCGGTCCCTGGCGCTGAATGCCTGGTGATCGAATACGCCCCGTCCGGCGAGGCCACGGAACCGCCCAAGCTCTACGTCCCGATCAGCGAGGCACATCTGGTCAGTAAATATGTCGGGGCCGGCAAGGCTCATCCGCCGCTCAACACCCTGGGCGGAACCCGCTGGCACAAGGCCAAGGAACAGACGGAGCAGGCAGTGCAGGACATCGCTGCGGAAATGCTCCGCCTTCAGGCAGTGCGCGAAACGCAGCCGGGCCATGCCTGCAAGCCGGACACCCAATGGCAGGGGGAATTTGAGAGGGCGTTTCTCCATGAGGAAACCCGGGACCAGATCACGGCCATCGCCGACACCAAGGCGGATCAGGAGCGGCCCAAGCCGATGGACCGCCTCATCTGCGGCGATGTCGGGTTCGGTAAAACAGAAGTGGCCATCCGCGCCGCCTTCAAGGCCGTCATGGATGGGAAGCAAGTGGCCCTGCTGGTGCCGACAACCGTTCTCGCTCAGCAGCATTTCAACCAATTCCGCGAGCGCATGGCGGACTACCCCGTCCGCGTGGAACTGCTCTCCCGCTTTCGCACCCGCCGCGAACAGGAGCAGGTGGTGAAAAGCCTGGCGGCCGGCACCGTGGACATTGTCATCGGCACCCACCGCTTGGTGCAGGACGACGTCGCGTTCAAGGACCTTGGCTTGGTCGTCATCGATGAGGAGCAGCGTTTTGGGGTGATGCACAAGGAGAAGTTTAAGCGGCTGCGGACCATGGTGGACGTGCTGACGCTGAGTGCCACGCCAATTCCCCGCACGCTGTACCTGGCGCTCACCGGCGCGCGCGACATGAGCACTATCCAGACGCCGCCGCACGACCGGCTGCCGGTGGAGACGGTGGCCACCCCCTACGACGAACGCACTATCCGCGACGCCATTCAGCGGGAGCTCGCCCGCGGCGGCCAGGTGTTTTTCCTGCACAACCGGGTGACGACGATTGAGTCCATGCGGGAGAAATTGCAATCGCTGGTGCCCTCGGCGCGCATCCTCGTCGGCCACGGCCAGATGCCGGCGGACGATCTGGAGGAGGTCATGACCCGGTTTGTGGCGGGCGAAGCGGACGTGCTGCTCTCCACCACCATCATCGAGAGCGGCCTCGATATCCCGAACGCGAACACCATCATCATCGACCGGGCGGACCGTTTCGGCCTGAGCGAACTGTACCAGTTGCGCGGCCGGGTCGGCCGCTACAAGCATCAGGCCTATGCGTATCTGCTGCTGCCGCGCCATGCGCGTTTGCTCACCGACGTGCGCAAGCGCATCAGCGCGATGAAGCAGTACGCCTCGCTCGGCAGCGGGTTCAAGATCGCCATGCGCGACCTTGAAATCCGCGGGGCCGGCAACCTGCTTGGCGCCGAACAGAGCGGCCACATCACCGCCGTGGGGTTTGACCTCTACTGCCAGCTGCTCAAGCAAAGCGTCGGCGCCTTGAAAGGGGAGAAAGTCAAACCGCGCGCGGAAGTCCGGCTGACGCTGGATTTTTTGGGCGAAGCCGTTGCCGTGCCGGAAGATTACGTCGCAGAGCCGCCTCATCGCATTGAGATTTACCGTAAGCTGGCGCAGTGCTCGGACAAGCCCGGGCTGGAAGCCCTGCGGGGGGAGCTGCGCGACCGCTTCGGCCCGCTGCCGCCGCCGGTGGAGCAGCTGCTGGCGCTGGGCGGATTGAGGATGCTCGCTGCTGAAAAGGGCGTGACCGCCATCGAGGTGGAGGACGACAAATTGAAAATCACGCGGCGCGGGGATTTCATCATGCTGGGTGGCAAATTCCCGCGGCTGACCAAGAAAGATTCCAAGGCCCGGATCAAGGAGATCCAGCGACTGCTGCTCGCGATTTGAATGACGCCGGATTTGGGCGTTTTTGAGTCTGGCTTTCGCTCCCCCTCTCAGTGGGTTCGGATTGCCTCCATACAAGTCGCCCCGGGTCAGCAATGCCATTTTGACAAACGGCATAATTCTTAGACGGGCACAGCTATTTTACCGGATTAGCGCGCCGGCGTCGGACTCAGTCGGTTTTTAACCACACGGTCTTTAAATACGCCGGGGCGTCCCGGTGGATGGGAAAATCCGGTGGCTGCGGGACGTAATGCCGTTGCCGGATTTTCCGTTGCGCACCATGGATTGCCCCTTCGACGGCCGCGAGAAAATCCTCTGGCGGCCAGTCCGCCGCATTGGTGGATGCCAGCAGCACGCCCCCGGGCTTGAGGACGGGCAGGGCGGCGGTCACGAGCCGGCCGTAATCCTTTTCGGCGCGGAACGCCCCGTGCTCCTTCGATTGCGAGAACGTCGGAGGGTCGAGGACGATGGCGTCAAACGCGCGCCCTTTTTTCGCCAGCCGCCGCAGCCAGTCGAAGGTATCGCCGTAGATGAAATCGTGCGCCGCCGGATCCAGGCCGTTCCGGGCGAAGTTGCGCTGGCCCCACTCGAGATATTTTTTAGAGAGGTCCAGGCTGGTCGTCCGAGCCCCTGCGGCGGCGGCGCAAACGGAGAACCCGCAGGTGTAGGCGAAAGTGTTGAGGATTTCAGGCCTTGCCTCCAGTGTCCCGGGGGCTGCGAGGGGGAATTCCGCAGCGATCTGGCCGGTGAGCAGGCGGCGGCGGTTGTCGCGCTGGTCGAGGAACAGGCCGACGGAGTAGCCCTCCTGAAAACTCAGCTCGAAGCGGAGGCCGTTTTCAAGGATTTCAAACCGGTCCGGGGCCTCGGTGCCGAACACCCGCGTCGGCGAGACAAGGGTGGGCGTGGAGCGGCGGACCTGACGCGATAGAATTTTATGATAGGCGCCGTACGAGGCGAAACCCTTCGCGAGACGGCACAGTTCCACGGATTGTCGGGCATTCAGAGGCGCGTCAGATTGAGAGAGGAGAAAGTCGCCGAGCTTTTCGACGAACCAGCCAGGCCAGCCGTCGCTAGCGCCGTGAATCAGGCGGAAGGCGTTCGTGGCGTCCGGATCGATGAGGGCGGTGCGCAGGGCCTGGCGCGGGTCGGCCTCAAATCCGGCCGGGGCGGAAAAGGTGACGGCGGCGCCGGTGCCCGGATGGGTGAAAGAAATCTCGGCAGCGTGCAGGAAAACGCGCGCGGCCGCGGTGCCGCCATAAAGCGTGTCGCCCAGGATGGGAAAGCCGCTTTCCGCCGCGTGGACGCGGATCTGATGCGTGCGGCCGGTCAGCGGCTCTACTATCAGCCCCTGGGATCCAGGGCAGCTGGCGGCGATCGAGCGGTCTGGAGGGCCATCTGGAGAGCCGTCTGGAATCGGAGTGAAAAGCGTTTCCGCCGATTCCCCGCCGGCCCCGCCTGCGTATCGTTCCCCGATGCGAACCAGGGGAGTCTTCACTGCGAACGGCAGAGGCGGTGGGGTGCGGTCGGTGAGCAGAAAGTATTTTTTGCGGATGCGGCGGTCGGTGAATTGCTGTGTGAGCGAGCGATTAGCGGCGGGCGTTTTGCCAAAGACCAGCACGCCGCTGGTTTCCTTGTCGAGCCGGTGCAGAATAGAAAGGGAGGACCAGCGCGAGTCGCGGTGTTTGAGCCAGTCGTAAATCCCCTCGCCCGCAAACGGGCCGGGGGCATGCGTGTTCCATCCAGCGGGTTTGGAAACCACCAGCAGATGCTCGTCCTCATGGATGACGCAGGGGATCATGCCCAGATGAAACCATGTTCCGGCGGCCCATGGAAAGCGCGGAATCAAATAGGTCGCGTATTCACTTCCTAATTCCTTTTGACGACACACCATTTATAGCAGTTCATGTCAACTTTGGAACAGGTAGGGCGCGTCACTCCGTGCGCGCCGGCGTGGTAAACTAGGACGCGTGGGTTGGCAATCGGGGCGGGCAGGGGACTGCCCGCCCTACCTGCTGATGTTCCAAAGTTAAGTTGAACTGCTATAGGACTCCTGACTCCTGAAAATAATTAAAATCCGTGTTGACAGGGTGGGGTGTGTTCCCTATTTTGTTCGCCGTAGCAAGTTAGTAAAAAGTCAAATGGCCTATTGCCCCTCGGATTTTCAAGTGAAAAGACGTGAGGGGGATGGTTTTTTGTCGTTTTCAACATTGCTTCGGATTTGACTAATGATTTGGGAGCGCCCATGTAGCTCAGTTGGTAGAGCACGTCCTTGGTAAGGACGAGGTCATCAGTTCAATCCTGATCATGGGCTCCATTAAACGAAACGAGCAACGAACGAAACAAAAACGCAGGAGAATACAATGGCTAAAGAGCAATTTCAGAGAACGAAACCGCATGTCAACGTCGGCACGATTGGTCACGTTGACCATGGCAAGTCCACCTTGACCGCGGCAATTGTCCACACCCAAAGCAAAAAGGGTCTCGCGACTCCGATTTCTTACGCGGACATCACCAAAGGCGGCACGGTGCGTGACGAAAACAAGACCGTGACGATCGCGGTTTCGCACGTCGAATACGAAAGCACCACCCGCCATTATGCTCACGTGGACTGCCCTGGCCATGCGGATTATGTCAAAAACATGATCACTGGCGCCGCGCAGATGGATGGCGCGATTCTCGTCGTCAGCGCCGCGGACGGCCCCATGCCCCAGACGCGCGAACACATCCTGCTCGCCCGCCAAGTCGGCGTGCCGGCCATCGTGGTGTTCCTGAACAAGGTGGACCTCGTGGACGACACGGAATTGTTGGACCTCGTGGAAATGGAAATTCGCGACCTGCTCACCAAGTATGGTTTTCCCGGTGACAAGACGCCGGTCGTGCGCGGCAGTTCCGCGGCGGCGATGGCGGATAAGCCTGAGGGCGAAAAAGCCATTCAGGAGTTGCTGGACGCGGTTGACGCTTTCATCCCGCTCCCGGCCCGCGAAATTGACAAGCCGTTTTTGATGTGCGTCGAAGACGTGTTCAACATCGAAGGTCGCGGCACGGTGGTGACCGGGCGCGTCGAGCGCGGCATCCTCAAGAAGATGGAGGAAGTTGAAATCGTCGGCTTGAAAGACACGGCAAAGACCACGGCCACGGACATCGAAATGTTCCGCAAGCTGCTGGATTCGGCAAGCGCGGGCGATAACGTCGGCGTGCTGCTGCGCGGCACCAAGAAGGAAGATGTCGAACGCGGCATGGTTCTGGCCAAGCCGGGATCCATCAAGCCGCACACCAAATTCAAGGCGGAAGTTTACGTTTTGACCAAGGATGAGGGTGGCCGTCACACGCCGTTCTTCACCAACTACCGCCCGCAGTTTTATTTCCGCACGTCCGACGTGACTGGCACGCTGACGTTGCCGGCGGGTGTCGAAATGGTCATGCCGGGCGACAACGTCTCTGCAGAAATTGAATTGCAGAAGTCTGTCGCCATGGACAAGGGCTTGAAGTTTGCTATTCGCGAAGGTGGCCGCACTATTGGTTCGGGCATTGTCGTGGAAATCATCGCGTAAGTGGATGTTTAACTTTGGGGGGCGGAGATTCAATTTCTCCGTCTCCCTTTTTGTCCCAAGGATTGGGCGGATACGGCAGTAGCTCAATTGGTAGAGTAGCGGTCTCCAAAACCGTTGGTTGTGGGTTCAAGTCCCTCCTGCCGTGCCAATCTGCAGACGGAGAGGTGGCAGAGTGGTCTATTGCGGCGGTCTTGAAAACCGCTTTGGGCGAAAGCTCAACGGGGGTTCGAATCCCTCCCTCTCCGCCAAGTCAGGCGGCGAGATGAGTGAAACGCGGGATAGCGGTTCGGCAAGTTTTAAAAATTGTGAACGAATCAATGAAAATTTTAATCTGGGTGGTGGTCATCGGGGCGCTGTTCGGCCTGCTCTGGTGGAAGGGTCAGATCCGCCGCCTGTCGCTGTATGTTCAAGAAACCCGCGAGGAGCTCAGGAAATGTTCCTGGCCCACCTGGGACGAGCTCAAGGGTTCCACCACGCTGGTCATTGTTTCCATCGCCCTGCTGGGCGGATTCACCGTGGCGGTGGATTTCCTCATGAACCTGGTCTTTATCAAGCTCTGATCATGCGCAATCAATGGTTCATCATCCAGACGCTGTCCGGCCAGGAAAACAAGGTCAAGGACAGCATTGAGAAACGCATCAAGTCGGAGGAGATGCAGGACTACGTGAAGGAGGTCCTGGTTCCGATTGAAAAGGTGGTGGAGGTGCGCAATCAGAAGAAGACCGTGTCCAACCGCAAGCTGTGGCCCGGATACGTTTTTGTGGACATGGTGCTGCTCGATGAGAACCATCGCATCATCGAGGCGCCGTGGTATTTCATCAAGGAAACCCAGGGGGTGATCGGGTTTGTGGGCGGCGAACCGCCGGTGCCGACGCCGGCCGCAGAAGTGGACGCCATCAAGGCGCAGATTTCCGCCTCGGAAGAGACGGAAAAACCCAAGGTTAATTTCGACGTCGGCGAGACGATCAAGATCAACAACGGGCCGTTCCTGAATTTCAGCGGGGTGATTGAGGAGATCGACCCGGACCGCGGCAAGCTGAAGGTGACCGTTAATATTTTCGGACGCAACACGCCGGTGGAACTTGAATACTGGCAGATAGAAAAAGCTTAATTATTTTTATGGCAAAGAAAGTTACAGGACAAATTAAACTGCAGATTGCCGCTGGTCAGGCAAATCCCGCGCCCCCCGTCGGCCCGTCGCTCGGTCAGCACGGCGTCAACATCATGGCGTTCTGCAAAGAATTCAACGCGGTGACAAAGAATGATGCGGGGCTTGTAATCCCTGTCGTCATCACCGTTTACCAGGACAAGTCGTTCACGTTCATCACCAAGTCGCCGCCCGCGTCCATCCTGCTCAAAAAAGCCGCCGGCATCACCGCCGGATCCAAAGTCCCCAACAAGGACAAGGTCGGCAAGGTGACGCGCAAGCAGATCCTGGACATCATCAAGATGAAGTCCAAGGACATGAATTATTCCACTGAAGAAGCGGCCGTCCGGATTATTTCCGGCACCGCGCGCAGCATGGGAATTGAAGTGGTCGGTTAATCCAACAAAACCGCGGGAGAGCCTCCGGGCTCGATTGCACCGCACAAAACAAAATGCCCAGTAAACGATTCAAGAAAGCCCTCGAAGTGGTGGACGCCAAGAAGGCGTATGCTCTGAAGGACGCCGTCGGCGTTCTCATCAAATTCCCCAAAGCCAAATTTAACGAGACGATTGATCTCGCGTTCCGCCTCGGCGTGGACCCGAAGCAGTCCGATCAGATGGTGCGCGGCACGGTGCCGTTGCCCCACGGCAGCGGCAAGACGGTCCGCGTGCTGGTGTTCGCGCGCAGCGGCGCCGCGGCGGATGCCGCCAAGGCGGCAGGCGCGGAAAACGTGGGCTTCGAGGACATGATCGCCAAGTGCGTGGGCGGCTGGACGGATTTTGACGTGGCGATCGCCACCCCGGATGCGATGATTGAGGTCCGCAAGCTGGGCAAGGTGCTGGGACCCCGCGGCTTGATGCCCAATCCGAAAACCGGCACGGTGACCGAAGACACCGCCAAGGCGGTGAAGGAAGTCAAGGCCGGCCGGGTGGAATTCAAGACAGACAAGGCGGGCAATGTGCACGTGATCGTGGGCAAGGCATCGTTTAAGCCGGAACAGCTGGAGGAAAACGCGCGCGCCGTGATCGAGGCCGTGGCCAAGGCCCGCCCGACCAGCGTCAAGGGCGATTACATCAGCTCCTGCACGCTGTCGGCGACGATGAGTCCGCCCGTGCGTGTGGACATCCGCGAATTCCTGAACAATTAACCCTCATTTTCCCATGCGTGCTGAAAAACAAATATTGACGAAGGAATATGCCGCCCGGTTGAACGGATCGCCGTTCTTCATTGTGGTCGGTTATCAGGGCCTCAAGGTCTCCCATCTGACCGAGTTGCGGAAGCGTCTGAAGACGGCGGGGGCGGAGGTTCATGTGGTGAAGAACTCAGTTTTCCTCATCGCGGCCAAGGAAGCCGGCGTGGCGGAGCTCAACGGCTCCCTGGCCGGGCAGATGGCCGTGGTCACCGGGCAAAAGGACATTTCCGCCGCCGCCAAGGCGCTGAAAAACTTCGCGGCCGAGTTCGACAAGCTGAAGCTCAAGTTCGGTTACTTGAACAATCAGCGTCTGGAATCCGCGAGCCTCATCGCTCTGGCGGACCTGCCCAGCATCGACGTGCTGCGCGCCAAGCTGCTGGGTCTGTTCAATGCGCCGGCCACCAAGCTGGTGACGCTGATCAACACGCCGGCGTTGCAGCTGGCTCAGGTCATCAAGGCCAAATCGGAAAAGACCGAATAACAATTTCCGGTTTGAGATTTCAAACCGGGGAACCAACCAACAACAACAACGTAAATCGTCGGTTCACGGGCCGTGAACTGAAATGCGCCCCGGCCGGGGCGGACGACGAGACGACTGAAAGAAAAACATATGGCTGACCTCGCAAACATTGTAGAAGAATTGAGCAAGCTGACGGTGATTGAAGCCGCTGACTTGGTTAAACAACTTGAAACCAAATGGGGCGTTTCTGCCGCCGCGCCGGTTGCGGTGGCTGCTGCTGGCGGCGGCGCTGCTGCTGCGGCCCCGGCCGAAGCCAAGGACGCGTTTGACGTGATCCTCGTTTCCGTTCCGGCCGACAAGAAGATTGCCGCTATTAAAGCGGTCCGTGAAATCAAGGCCGGCCTCGGTCTGGCGGAAGCCAAGGCGCTGGTCGAAGGCGCTCCCAAGCCCGTGCTGGAAGGCGCGAACAAGGCGGACTCCGACGCCGCCAAGAAGAAGCTGGAAGAAGCGGGCGCGAAAGTCGACGTCAAGTAATTGCCGGTGGATCGGGGCGGCGGTTCCCACCCAGTGGGGCCGCCGTCCTTCTCCCGCGTTATCGCGGGCGCAGTTTTTTGAATTTTGAGTCATTCAATCGGGTTCGTAAAATCAATTTTAGTTGTGGCAGGTTCGTCGCGGGACGCGGCGGGCTTGCCTTGTGTCGTTAAGTAGAATTTACCGGCCCGGCGCTGTTGCCGTGCCCAACCAGAAAGCCCAAATGCCATTGAGAGCCACAGAACGTATCAACTTCGGCAAAATTAAAGAGATTGTCGTGCCGCCGAACATGATCGAGTTGCAGACCAACTCCTACCGGGAGTTCCTGCAAGCCGATGCGTCGCCCAAAAAACGCCTCAAACATGCCGGCCTGGAATCCGTCTTCCGCGAAGTGTTTCCCATCGAGAGCTACGATGGCAAGTGCGTGCTGGACTATGATTCGTATGAGATTGGCGCGCCCAAGCTCGACTGGTTGGAATGCCTGCGCGAAGGCCTGACCTACGGAGCGCCGCTCTATGTCACCTTCCTGCTTAAGGAGGAGGCCAAGACCGCCAAGCAGGAAAAGGTGTTCATGGGCGAATTGCCCCTGATGACCCCCCAGGGCACCTTTGTCATCAATGGCGCCGAACGCGTGGTGGTCAGCCAGCTCCACCGCTCGCCCGGCATCGCCTTCGAAGCCACGCAGCATCCCAACGGAAAGTTGCTGCACAGCTTCCGCGTCATTCCGGACCGCGGCTCCTGGTATGAGGCGCAGTTCGACACCAGCGATCTGCTCTACGTCTATCTGGACCGCAAAAAACGCCGCCGGAAATTTCTGACCTCCACCCTGTTCCGCGCCCTCTCCTTTCTGGATGTCGAGGGCAGCGTCAACCTCAAGAGCAAGGACAACGGCGAGAAGACCCGGGGTTCGGATGAGGAAATTCTCAAGCTGTTTTACGACATCGAGGAACTCACGCTCAAGGAAGCGGAGAAGCTCGAGGACCTCCCCAACCGGGTTCTCATCCATGATGCGACCGACGAGGAAAAGGGGCTGGTGGTGGCGCGCGCGTTTGAGCCGCTGTCCAAGGCCGTCATCAAGCAGATCGCCGAACTGGGCATGACCAAAATCAAGGTCGTGGACACCTCGGTGGACGAGGGCATCATGATCAAATGCCTCAAGAAGGATCCGGCCAAGAACGAAGAGGAGGCGCTGAAGGATATTTATCGTCGCCTGCGCCCTGGAGATCCGCCCACGGCTGCCAACGCCCGCGCGTTGCTCAAGCGTTTGTTCTTCGATCCGAAGCGCTATGATTTGGGCCGTGTCGGTCGTTATAAAATCAACCAGAAGCTCGGCCTGAAGGACAAGCAGGAATCGCGCATTCTGATGAAGGAGGACCTGGTCGCCGCGACCAAGTACCTGCTCCGCCTCAAAAAAGGCGAGGGCAGCGTGGACGACATCGACCATCTGGGCAGCCGCCGCATCCGCACGGTGGGCGAATTGCTCGCCAACCAGTGCCGCGTGGGTCTGGCGCGCACCGAGCGCCTTGTCAAGGAACGCATGACATTGTTCGATCAGAGCATCGAGCAGATGATGCCGCAGAAGCTCATCAACCCGAAGGCGCTGTCCGCTGTCATCCGCGATTTCTTTGGCCGCAGCCAGCTGTCGCAGTTCATGGACCAAATCAATCCGCTGGCAGAGCTCACCCACAAACGCCGCTTGTCGGCGCTTGGACCGGGCGGTCTCTCGCGCGACCGGGCTGGCTTTGAAGTCCGCGACGTGCATCCCTCGCATTACGGCCGCATTTGTCCGATTGAAACGCCGGAAGGCCCGAACATCGGCTTGATCGCCTCGCTGGCGACCTTTGCCCGCATCAATGATTTCGGCTTTCTCGAGACGCCTTATCGCAAGGTCGAGAACGGCCGCGTGACCAATCATATTGACTACCTTACCGCCGACCGGGAGGAGCAGTTCATCGTCGCTCAGGCCAATTCCCTGATCGATGACAAGGGTCAGTTCCTGACCGAGCGCGTGGTCTGCCGTGCGCGCACGGACTTCGTAGACGTGGAGCCGGCCAAGGTGGACTACATGGATGTTTCGCCCAAGCAGCTCGTCTCAATCGCGGCGTCGCTGATTCCCTTCCTGGAACATGACGATGCGAACCGCGCCCTGATGGGTTCGAACATGCAACGCCAGGCGGTGCCGCTGCTCGTCACGGACGCGCCGCTGGTGTCCACCGGCCTCGAAGACCGTGTGGCCCGGGATTCCCGCGCTGTCGCTGTCGCTGATGAAAGCGGCAAAGTCGCGTCTGTTACCGGCAATCAGGTCATCATCACCGCGGACGGCAAGCTCCCTGAATCGAAAAAGAAAATCAAACACGATCCGGAGAACGGCGTGTGGATCTACCCGATCCGGAAATTCATGCGGTCCAATGCGGCGACCTGCATCAACCAGAAAATCCTGGTCAAGAAAGGCGATCACGTCAAAAAAGGACAGGTCATTGCCGACGGCCCCTGCACGGAGAACGGCGAGCTCGCGCTCGGCCGCAACGTGCTGGTCGCGTTCATGCCGTGGAATGGCTACAACTTCGAGGACGCTATCCTCATCAGCGAAAAGATTGTCAAAGAGGACATCTTCACCAGCATCCACATCGACGAGTTCGAGGTGGCCGCCCGCGACACCAAGCTCGGGCCTGAGGAAATCACCCGCGACATCCCGAATCTCGGCGATGAAGCGCTCAAAAATCTCGCCCCGGACGGCGTCATCCGCATCGGTGCGGAAGTGAAGCCCGGCGACATCCTGGTCGGCAAAATCACCCCGAAATCCGAGACGGAACTGGCGCCGGAAGAGCGTCTGCTCCGGGCGATTTTCGGCGAGAAGGCCGCCGACGTGAAGGACACCTCCCTGAAGGTTCCCTCGGGCACCTACGGCATCGTCATGGATGTGAAGGTCTCCTCCAAGAAGGATGGCGAACGCACAACCAAATCCGCTTCCAGCGAGGAGAAACGCCACGCCAAGCAGATTGAGGACGACCACAAGAAAAAAGTGGACGAATTGAGCGACCAGTTGACGGAAGCGCTGAGCAATATTCTGCTCGGCGAAAAAATCCCGCTCGACGTGGTCAACTCCGAGACCGGGGAAATCATCATCCCGGCAAATCGCAAGATTACCAAGACCCTGTTGCGCAAGCTGGCGATGGTGTACGACCGCATCGAGATCGATCCCTCGCCCATCCGCAACAAGATCAGCGAAATCATCGGCCAGTTCAAAAAACGCTTCGACGACTTGCAGATGCAATACGACGAAGAAATGGAGCGCGCCGAGGCGGGAGAAGGCGTGGAAGCCGGCATCGTCAAATCGGTCAAAGTCTACATCGCCTCCAAGCGCAAGCTGTCCGTCGGGGACAAGATGGCCGGCCGCCACGGCAACAAGGGCGTCGTCGCCAAGATCGTCAAGGAGGAAGACATGCCCCATCTGGCGGACGGAACGCCGGTGGAAATCGTGCTCAATCCGCTAGGCGTGCCCAGCCGTATGAACGTCGGCCAGGTGTTGGAAACGCATCTGGGCTGGGCGGCGAAAATCCTGGGCCTGAAGTTTGCGACGCCGGTCTTTGACGGCATCAAGGAGAAGGACATTCGCGGCTACCTCAAGCAGGCCGGATTGCCGGAGCATGCCAAGACGCATCTATTCGATGGCCGCACGGGCGACCAGTTCGACCAAGAAATCGTCGTCGGCTACATCTACATGATGAAGCTCGGCCATTTGGTGGCGGACAAGATTCACGCCCGGGCAGTGGGCCCCTATTCGCTCGTCACCCAGCAGCCGCTGGGCGGCAAGGCGCAATACGGCGGTCAGCGCTTCGGCGAAATGGAAGTGTGGGCGATGGAGGCCTACGGCGCGGCGTACACGCTCCAGGAGCTGTTGACCGTGAAATCCGACGACGTCCAGGGCCGCACGCGCATCTACGAGAGCATCGTCAAGGGCGACAATTCGCTCGAGGCGGGCATCCCCGAATCGTTCAACGTGCTGGTGAAGGAAATGCAGTCGCTCGGCCTCGATGTGAAGGTCGGTTACACCAATCCGGTGGATGAACCCGCCGAAACCGTCACTGAACTGACGGCCCTTAGTTAATGGAAGGAACTTTGCGTATGACCAACAGTAAAGAAAACGCCCGCGAATTGCTCGGCCTCGAAAAAGTCAACCAGGTGGATTACATCGGGATCACTCTCGCCTCGCCCGATGCCATCCGCTCGTGGAGCAAGGGGGAGGTCAAGAACCCCGAAACTATCAACTACCGGACCTTCAAGCCGGAAAAGGGCGGCCTTTTCTGCGAGCGCATCTTCGGCCCTGTCAAGGACTGGGAATGCTCCTGCGGCAAGTACAAGCGCATCAAGCACCGCGGCATCGTCTGCGACCGCTGCGGCGTGGAAGTGACGATGGCCCGGGTGCGTCGCGAACGCATGGGCCACATCGAACTGGCCGTGCCGACCTGTCACATCTGGTTCTTCAAGTGCATGCCCTCGCGCATCGGCCTGGCGCTGGACATGACCGCGCGCCATTTGGAGCGGGTGATTTATTACGAGGATTATCTGGTCATCGATCCCGGCAACACGCCGCTCAAGCCGCATCAGCTGCTGAGCGAGCTCGAGTGCCGCGAGGCGCGCGAGACCTACGGCGCCGAGGCCTTTGTGGCCAAGATGGGCGCGGAAGCCGTGCGGGAAGCGATGGAGCGGGTGGACCTGGTCAAGGGCGCCGAGGAGTTGGAGCGCGCCATGACCGAGACCAAGAGCAAGCAGATCCGCAAGAAGCTCGCCAAGCGCATCAAGCTGTTGCAGGGGCTGCACTCGTCCAAAAGCCGCCCGGAATGGATGATCCTCACGGTGCTGCCGGTCATCCCGCCGGACCTCCGTCCGCTGGTGCCGCTCGAGGGCGGGCGTTTTGCGACCTCGGACTTGAATGATCTTTACCGCCGTGTCATCAACCGGAATAACCGGCTCAAGACACTGCTCCAGCTCAAGACCCCCGAGGTCATCATCCGCAACGAGAAGCGCATGTTGCAGGAAGCCGTGGACGCGCTGTTTGACAACGGCCGCCACGGGCGCCCGGTCACCGGCGCCGGCAACCGGTCGCTCAAATCCCTGAGCGATATGCTCAAGGGCAAGGGCGGGCGTTTCCGTCAGAACCTGCTCGGCAAGCGCGTCGATTATTCCGGCCGCTCGGTCATCGTGATCGGGCCGGAGCTCAAATTGAACCAGTGCGGTCTGCCCAAGAAGATGGCCCTGGTGCTGTTCGAACCGTTCATCATCCGCCGCCTCAAGGAGCTCGGCTACGTGCACACCGTGCGCAGCGCCAAGAAGATGATCGAACGCCAGACCCGCGAAGTCTGGGATGTTTTGGAAGAGGTCATCAAGGGCCACCCCGTGCTGCTCAACCGCGCACCGACCCTGCACCGCTTGTCCGTGCAGGCGTTCGAGCCGATGCTCATCGAGGGCGAGGCGATCCGCATTCATCCTCTGGTCTGTACCGCCTACAACGCCGACTTTGACGGCGACCAGATGGCCGTTCACGTCCCGTTGTCGGTCGAGGCGCAGATGGAAGCGCGCCTGCTGATGATGGCCACCAACAACATCTTCTCGCCCTCCTCGGGCAAGCCGATCATCACCCCCACGCAGGACATCACGCTCGGCTGCTATTATGTCACGGCGGAGCCGCGCAAGGCCGCACCGGCCGATTCCCGGGATCTCCCGCTGTTTGGATCCAAACTGGAGGTCCAGTTTGCCTACGACGACGGCGCGTACAAGACGCACGACCGGATTCGCCTGGCCAATCCGGATCTGGGCCGCAAGACCGTTTTCGGCGATGCCACCAAGAAAATTATCGAGACCACCGTCGGCCGCGTTCTGTTCAGCGAAATCTGGCCGGAGGAGCTGGGCTTTTACAACCGCTCCGCCGGGAAAACCCAGTTGGGCGATCTGATCTGGAAATGCTACAAGTTCGCCGGTCACGAGAAAACCGTGATCATGCTCGACAAGCTCAAGGAGCTCGGCTTCCGCGAGGCCACCAAGTCCGGCGTCTCCATCGGCATCGATGACATGATCATCCCGAAGGAGCGCGACCAGGAGATTGAGGCCGCCCACAAGCAGATCCGCGAGGTGGAAAAGCAGTACCGCAAAGGCGTGATCACTCCGGGCGAGCGTTATAACAAGATTGTCGACGTCTGGACGCATTGCACCGACCAGATTTCCAGCGTCATGTTCCGCACCCTGGAGCAGAACCAGGGCAAGAAGGAATACAACCCCGTCTATTTGATGGTGGATTCCGGCGCCCGCGGCAACAAGCAGCAGGTCCGTCAGCTCGCCGGGTTGCGCGGCCTCATGGCCAAGCCCAGCGGCGACATCATCGAGAAGCCGATTCTCGCGAACTTCCGCGAGGGCCTCTCGGTTCTGGAATACTTCATCTCCACGCACGGCGCCCGCAAGGGTCTGGCCGACACCGCGCTCAAAACCGCCGACTCGGGTTACATGACCCGCAAGCTGGTGGACGTGTCGCAGGATGTCATCATCCAAGAGGAGGATTGCGGCACCACCAATGGCATCTGGGTCTCCGCCGTCTATGAAGGCGAGGACGAAGTGGTCAAGCTGGCCGACCGGATTGTCGGACGGTTCTCCTGCGAGGACATGGTCAACCCGACCAACCCCAAGGAATTCCTGATTCGTGCGAATGAAGAGATCGACGAGGACAAGGCCAAGCGCTTGGAAGCCACGGCCATTGACCGGATGCGCATCCGGTCCGTGCTCACTTGCGAAAGCAAGCACGGCATCTGTATCCATTGCTACGGCCGCAGCCTGGCAACCGGCGCGCTGGTCAAGCTCGGTGAGGCGACCGGCATCGTGGCCGCCCAATCCATCGGCGAACCCGGCACCCAGCTCACCATGCGTACGTTCCACATCGGCGGCACGGCGGCGCAGGTGTTCAAGATCCCGCAGATCAAGTCCAAGCACGACGGCACCATCCGTTTCAACGAACTCCGCGTCGTTCAGCTGGAAGACGGCAACAACATCGTCCTGAACAAAAACGGCACGATCTCCATCCACGACGACACCGGGCGCGAACTGGAAAACCACACCATCGTCATCGGCGCGGTCATCTCCTTCAAGGACGGCTCCACCGTCAAGAAGGGGGACACGTTCGTGCAGTGGGATCCGTACAACGTCCCGATTCTTTCCGAGAAAGCCGGCCGGATCAAATTCCATGACATCATCGAAGGCGTGACGATGAAGCAGGAAATGGATGAGACGACCAGCCAGGAGGCGATGGTCATCATCGATCACAAGGAAGACCTGCATCCCCAGATCATCATCAGCGACGACAAGGGCGAAGTCGTTGCCAACTATCCCATCCCGTCCGGGGCGCACATCGTGCTCCATGAAGGGGACAAGATTGTGGCCGGCACCCTGATGGCCAAGACCCCGCGCAAGAGCGCCAAGACCAAGGACATCACCGGCGGTCTGCCGCGGGTGGCGGAATTGTTCGAGGCGCGCCGTCCCAAAGACGCCGCGGAAATCTCCAAGATAGACGGCCTGGTGGACTTCGGGGCGAGCGTCCGCGGCAAGCGCTGCATTCTCATCAAGGACCTTCAGACCAACATGGAGGAGGAACACCTCATCCCCATCGGCCGCCACGTCATCGTCTTCAAGGGCGACATGGTCAAGAAAGGTCAGCAGCTCACCGAAGGGCCCATGGACCCGCACGAAATTCTCGACGTCTGCGGACCGCAGGAGCTTCAGGAGCATCTGGTCGGCGAAGTCCAGGAGGTCTATCGTCTGCAGGGCGTGACCATCAACGACAAGCACATTGAAATCATTGTTCGCCAGATGCTGCGCAAGGTGCGCATCACCGAGGCGGGCGACACCCAGTTCCTCTGGGGCGAACAGGTGGACAAGCTCGAATTCGAGGCTGAAAACCAGCGCGTCGACAAGATGGGCGGCAAGCCGGCTGAGGCGTCCCCCGTGCTGCTCGGCATCACCAAGGCATCGCTCGAAACCGACAGCTTCCTGAGTGCGGCGTCCTTCCAGGACACCACCCGCGTTCTGACCGAGGCGGCCACCCGCTCCAAGATCGACAATCTGCGCGGCTTCAAGGAAAACGTCATCATGGGCCACATCATCCCGGCCGGCAGCGGTTTTGATTATCATCGCAAGGTGCAGATCAAGGCGCTGGTCGAAATCCCGGATGAACCGGAGCCCGAAGAAACGGCGGAAGCCGTTGAGTACGAGAATCCGTTGCTCGCGTAAATCAAAATTGGTATTCAATAAAGGCGGCTGGGAAACCAGCCGCCTTTTTCATTCCGCAAAGACCCGCTCGGCTGCGCAGCGTGCCGCTGCCCCCCGTTTTCTTCCTCCGTGGGGAGCGGGGCAGGGCCCGCCCCCCTATGGGCAAAATTTCACCAAAAAAAGATTTGACTCAATTTATGACATGTATACTATTCTGCCTTCATGGAATGGTTGGTAGCGAATCGTCATGTGGGGAGACAAAAATCTATAACGTGGTGGTGTTCTAACCGTTAAATTAAACAAACAACACAAATAAAAAATGAAAAACATAAAAACAATAATATCAACAATGCTTATTCTGGCGCTTTTTGCATCGGTGAGTTTTGCTGCTAAGCCGGTCAGGATCATTGTGACGGGTACTCTTTATCAATTGGATATTCCGTACACTGGAAAATTGGATCAAAATGCCAAAATTTATCTTGGAAATTTTTCGTCCCCTCTTACCTGGTCGCAATCAGGAAAGGGAGCTGATGTGTTTGTAGATTTGCCCGAAGGAATTTCTGCAGGCACGTATGTGCTGAAGATGGCTGGTCAGAAGCGCGAGATTGCCATTGGACCGTTTATCGCTGAAACGGGTTTGACCAACAGCATTAATGTAATTTCGAACCGTACGTTTATCGCTGAAGCGGGTTTGACCAACAGCATTAATCAAGTTTCGAACCGTACGTTTATCGCTGAAGCGGGTTTGACCAACAGCATTAATGAAGTTTCGAACCGTACGTTCGTTGCGGATACTTACTTTACCAACAATATCAATTCGACGTCCAACAGCCTTGCTAATCTCTCTTCCAATTTGAATTTCAAGGCTTTCATGTCTTATAAGACGACGATTGGAGACACTTCCACGGTGGCCTTCGCAAGTTCTTTGGTGTTTTCCAATCTGGCCACTGTCGATGCGTACAGCACTTGGACGACGAACAACGGTGCCTCCTTTGAAGCTCCTGTCACGGGAATCTATCAGATCAATCTTGTCGCTGATGTCTACGAAAGTTATTCCTGGGGAGCCGATTATTATCAGCTTAGCATCTACAATACGCCTGTCGCTGGCCCCGCTTTCTCCATTTCCGATGACTATTGGAGAACATCTGGACAGCACGCGTCCTACGTCCTCATCCAATTGAATCAAGGTGATTCAATTTCAGTGCAAAATCAAAGCCCTTATTCACAAGACGTGTCGCTTTATAGCGCTACGCTCTCAATCGTTCAGGTTCAATAATCTGAATTCAGCCGTCATCCATCCGCGCCGCCTCATCCGCGGCGCGGATTTTTTGTTTTAAACAGCGTGGCGTCTTGGGTTGAATCCCGGACAAGACACCCGGGTTCAGGTCTGACCCGTTGCCCCTGCGGGCGACGCCAGATATCAGGGGCGGCAGACAGAGTTGGGGGCTTCTTTAGCTGGAACACTGCAGTTGAGTTGCAATGACGGTTGCGTTTTGTGAGCGGGCTTCCTTCCGTGACGTTATGAATTCAGCTCAGGTCTCTTGCCCTTGGCGACCTTAGCGCCTTGGCGGTTTATTGCGACTTCAGGGATTCGGGTTTCTGGTGTGGGGAGGGGGGTGCAATGGTCCTCTGTGGGACTCCTGAAATACTTTTGCTTTTCAACCCCACGCTGAAAGGATTTAATAGGGTGAACTTGATGAGACGATTCCCCGCCATGGCCGCCGCCGCCGCGTTATTTTGCGCGTTTTTTCAGCCGGCCGCCCGGGCGCAGGAGGAGCCAGTCTGGGAAGTCTGGGCGCTGCACCAGATCCTCCCCGAATCCCCCGAGGGGAAGATCGAGTTCGACCTGGCCGCCAACACGGCCCAAGGCACCAATGGCATCTGCATCCGCTATGGCACGGCGGTGCTGACGGCGGACACCGCAACGGTGAACCGGGATACGGGCGAGGCCGTGGCCGACGGTCGGGTGCGCATCGAGCAGGGCGACCAGCTCTGGGTGGGCGATCATATCCGCTACAATTTCAAGACGCACCAGATGCAGAGCGACCAGTTTCGCACGGGCAAGCCGCCGGTGTTCGCCGCCGGGGAACGGCTCCAGGGCGACTTGACCAATCAGACGTATATCGCCCGCCATGCGATTGTGACCACCGATGACGCCCGTCAGACGGCCACCCATGTCCGGGCCAGCCGCATCCGGATCGTCCCCGGCAAATACATGGAGATGTGGAATGCCGTGCTGTTCGTGGAGCGGGTGCCGGTGTTTTATTTTCCGTATTACCGGCGCTCCCTCGGGCCGCATGCGGGCAACTGGACGTTCACCGTCGGCGACCGCACCACCTACGGCCCGTTCGTCCTGAACACCTACAGCTGGTGGCTGAATGATGCGGTGGATGGCCGGCTGCATCTGGATTACCGCGAGAAGCGCGGCCTCGGGCTGGGGCCGGATGCGGACCTGCACCTGGGCCGGTGGGGGGAGGCGAACTTCAAATATTATTACACGCATGATCTGGATCCCTCAGCGGGCACGAACGGCCTGCCGGACTACGGCGCGGTTCCCCAGGAGCGGCAGCGGGTCTATCTCGGCTGGCAGGCGACCCCGGCCACGAATCTGAACCTCAAGGCGCTGGTGAATTACCAGAGCGACGCCTATCTGGAACATGATTTTTTTGAGGGCGACTATCTTCAAAACCCCCAGCCGAACACGTTCTTCGAGCAGAACCAGTATGGGGACAACTGGAGCCTCGATGCGCTGACCACCCCGCAGCTCAACAATTTTTTTAATCAGGTCGAGCGCCTGCCCGATGTGCGCCTCACCGGTTTGCGGCAGCCGGTCGGGGACACGCCGGTCTATTACGACAGCCAGAGCTCGGCCGGCTATTATAAAATGTATTTTGCCGAAACCAATGGCGCCACCCCGCTGCCCGCCTATTCGGCAGGGCGGGTGGACACCTTTCATCAGCTGCTCCTGCCGTGGACGTTTTTTAACTGGCTGAACATCACCCCGAATGTCGGCGGCCGGATGACGTACTACACCGCTGAAGCCGGCCTGGGCGGCACCAACACCGAGGCCTGGCGGGCGGTGCTGAACACCGGCGTGGGGGCGTCCTTCAAGGCCTCGCAGCTCTGGGCAGGCGCCAGGAATTCCTTCTGGGATGTGGACGGGCTGCGCCACATTTTTGAGCCGTCGGTGAACTATGTGTTCGTGCCCAAGCCCAGCCAGGCCCCCTCGCAATTGCCGCAGTTCGATTCCGCATTGCCCAGCCTCGGCCTGTTGCCGGTGGGATTCCCCGACTACAACAACTTGGATTCCATCGACAGCCAGAACGTCGTCCGCCTCGGAGTTCACAACGGGCTGCAAACCAAACGCGACGGCCAGATTGACACCCTGGTGGACTGGAACCTGACGATGGACTGGCGGATCAACCCCAGCGGGACCCCGAGCAATCTGGATGAGCCCTTCAGCCCGCAGCAGACCTTCAGCGATCTTTACTCTGAGTTCCGGTTCAAGCCGCGCTCCTGGGTCACCCTGGATTCCCAGACGCGCTTGGACGTGAACACCTCCGATCTGAATTTTGCGTATGACCAAGTCACCTTCATGCCCGGGGACCGCTGGAGCTGGGGCCTCGGCTACTGGTATTTGCGCCAGGGCTTCGACGGCTTCACCACCGGCAGCGATTACCTCACCACCACGGCGTTCTACCGGCTGGATAATAACTGGGGATTGCGCGCGACGGAGAATTTCAACATCGAGGACGGCCGCTTGCAGCAGCAGTTTTACACGGTCTACCGCGACATGCGGAGCTGGACGGGCGCGCTGACTTTCCGCGTGCAGGACAATAGCACCGGTCCGACCGACTACACCATCGCCTTCACCTTCTCGCTCAAGGCTTCGCCCAGTCGCCGGGTGGGCGACGACACCGTCGATCCCTACCACCTCGTGGGTCAGTAGGCGCCTTGGGTGCGCATGATTTCAGGGCGCTCTCAATGCATGGGAAGCGTTGGGCCGTCACACGGATTTTCCCGCCGAACGCACGAAGAGAATCATATAGCAGTTTTTGGTAACTTTGGGGCCGGCAGGGCGCGTTGATCCGTGCGCGCCGTATCCGGCGACCGAGACGGCCCAGCGCGCCATCCTTACCCATTTCAGAATCCGGGTTAAATCCATTTCCGAGACTATCGTGAGTGAGAGGAAACAGCATGTCACGGAAAGGCGGGATACCGCTGACCTGCTTTACAGCCATGAGGGGCGTCTTCAAAGCGTGTTTGGGCTTGAACTGGTCTCTCGGTGTTGTTCGAATGCAGGGATGCGGCAGGAATTGATTTCCTCCATACGAACGGCCACATACCCAAACGGAATCAACTTCCAAACCCGGCAATGAACTCTTATCTCGCCCTTCAGACACAGACCCATCGCGGATGGCGCCGCGCCACACTGGCGCTGCTGGTGCTGGCGGCACTGGCGGCACTGGCGGCACTGGCGACCCCTCTCTTTGCGGCCGACCCAAAGGTTTCCCGCGAGACGGTCCTCCGCGATCTCGCTCGGAACGTGATTGCCGCCGGGTATGACTCTCTCGACGCAAAATGCCGGGCGCTGACCCAGGCCGTGGGGGAATTAAATCAAACTCCCACTTCCGCAACGCTCGCCCAAGCCCGCGCGGCGTGGATTGCGGCCGCCGATGCCGCCGCCGCAATGCGCTGCTTCCAGACCGGGCCGCTCGCCAGCCGGGAATCCGCCGCCACGTTTTATTATGGCCGCGTGTCGCCTCCTTTCCTGGAAGGCGCGCTGCGCGCCACCAACGCCCTGAGCCCGTCATTGCTCGATGAACTCAGCCCCAACGTCAAAGGCCTGTTTGGCATTCAATACCTGCTGTTCGGGCACACGGGATATCCCAGCATGACGCCGGTCCCGGCTTCGGCTGTGCTGGGAATGCTCAGCGGCCCGGACTCGGCGCGCCGCCGATCTTATCTAGGGGCTCTGGCGGAGGAGGTGGCCGTCAAGGCCGGGCAAGTGGCTGCGGATTGGAATACGCCCGGCGATTCCGGAGCCGCCGCACAATTCGCCGCTGCCGGTGAGGCCAGCCTCAATCAGGTGGTCAACCAACTTGCCCAGGCGCTGGAAGACCTGGATCAAAAGCATTTGAATTTTGTGCTCGTGCTCCCTTCCCCAATTTCCCGGCAACAATATCGCGTGGAGCGGAGCCCCAGCGGCAGTTCGCTCTCCGGCGTGATCGCCTCCCTCGAGGGCGTTGAAAAATTTTACCGAGGCGTCCATGGACCGGGCCTGGCCGCCCTGGTCCAGCCCCTGAATCCCGCCTTGGGCCAGCGCATCGCGGATCAGTTCGCCGCCGCGCTCGCTGCAACCCGCGCCATTGGTGAACCGCTCGAACAAGCCGTCGTGGACAAACGCGAGGCCCTGCAGAAAGCCGTGGATCAGGTGCACGCCTTGGAAATCCTTCTCAAAGTGGATCTGGCCAGCGCGCTCGGAGTCACCATCACCTTCAGCTCGGGCGATAGCGACTGATCCCGTCTTTGGAAATCAGAGTCGCTTGTCTCTGCCGCCGGATCGTTTTTTAAAACCCGATCAATACAGCGGACGGTGGCTCGGGGCGACGCTGCACGCCACCCTTACTGTTGCTACGGAGATCGTCTAGAAAGGCACGATGGGTTGCCTGATTTGTCTCTGGTCAAGCCCAAGAGCGCTCATTATGCTCCGCCTGTCTTTTATGAAGTTCATTCGTCATTGGATTGCGGCTGTGGTTTTGTGCGGCGCTTTGCTCTTCTGGGGTGGCGGCTGCGCCACCCCCTCTGACACCTCCCAGGCGATCGTTCCCGCAGCCCCGCCGTCTGCCCCCACCGCGGCCCCCACCCCGGCAGTTTATGTGCCGGACGTGTCGCGGGCGGGCCAGCCATTGCCGGAGGGCGTTCTGGCGTGGGATGGGATTCTCAAAACGGTGGACGCCACCAATGGCCAAGATTTTGCGCGGTTCATCTTTAGCTTCACCAATATCGCAAAGAAGATTGAGACCGGCTGGATCACCAATGTGACGCCCGGGAGCGGCGCCGGGTTTTGGGGTAAAAAAAAGGGGCGGGGCGATAGCGGCGGGGGAAGCACCAACCGGGTCGTGTTCACCAATAGCGCGCCGATTCCCGTGACGATTCTTTCCGTGCGTCCCTCGTGCGGCTGCACGACCGCCGAACTCCCGCCGGTGCCCTGGACGATCCCTCCGGGGTCGAGCCACTCGTTGAAAATCAGCGTCAACCTCGCCGGCAAAAGCGGCACCTTGTTCAAAACCATCAATATCGGCACCGACCAGGGGAATATGAACCTCTCAGTGCGGATCAATCTGCTGCCGCCGGTGGTCCGCACCATGACGGACGCCGACCGCGCTCGGGCGATGGAGGCGGCCAAGGTGGACCGGCAGGCGGTTTTCAAGGGCGACTGCGCCAGCTGCCATGTAAAACCCGGCGTGGGCAAATATGGCAAGGAGCTGTACGAGGTCGCCTGCGGGATCTGCCATGAATCGCCCCATCGCGCTTCGATGGTCACGGATTTGCATGCCCTCAAAACCCCTACCAACGAGGACTTCTGGCGCACTTGGATCCAGCACGGCAAGCCCGGATCACTCATGCCCGCGTTTTCCAGCGCCGAGGGCGGCCCGCTGAACGACGTGCAGATCGCCTCGCTCGCCGCCTACCTGAACACGTTCATCCCCTCCAAAGTTCCCGCCCCGCCGCAGTAACCCTCCCCTGAGGTGAGCGGACCCCGCCCCGACAGCCTAGCGGGGAGGACGCGTCCGGGGCCGTAGACCGCGCTTGCGAATTCGCCCCTTCTGATTATGCTGTCAACCATGACGGCGACATCAGTTGACGCAGGAAATCACCAGAGGTTGTCCACGCTCGGGCAGAAGGTTTTGGGCGGCGGGCATATTTCACGGGAGGAGGCGGCGTGGCTCTTCCATCTCGAAACATCCGCCGACATTCTGGATCTGCTGTCGTGGGCCAATCGCATCCGTGAAAAATTCAAGGGGAACAAAATCCATCTGTGTTCCATCGTCAATGCCAAGGCTGGCGCCTGCTCGGAGAACTGCAGTTTCTGCTCCCAGTCCTCCCATTACCAGACCGGCTCTCCCAAATACGGGTTCATCGAACCGGAGCCCGTGAACGAAGCCGCAGAGGAAGCGAACCGGAATCAAGTCACCGCCGTCGGCCTGGTTGCCGCGTGGAAGGGGCTGAACGAGGGCCCGATGCTGGATGAGGTGTGCGACCGCATCAAGGAACTGAAGGCGGGAGGCAAGACGCGCCCTGATGCTTCGCTCGGCATCATCAAGAAACAGGAAGTGGCGAACCGGCTGAAGGAGGCCGGCCTGGAATGTTACGGACACAATCTTGAAAGCTCGCGCCGCTTTTTCCCTCAGACCTGCACCACTCACACGTTCGACGACCGGCTGGAAACCATCGGCTATCTCAAGAAGGCCGGCATCAAGATCTGTTCCGGGGGCATCATCGGCATGGGGGAGACCCGTGAGGACCGCTGCGACCTCGCCTTTGAATTGAAAGCCATCGGCGCAAACGTTGTGCCTGTTAATATCCTCAACCCGATCCCCGGCACGCCCTTCGCTAAAAATGAGCCGCTGCCGGTGATGGAAATCCTCAAGACCATCGCCTGCTTCCGCTTCATCCTGCCGCGCCAGGAAATCATGATTGCGGGCGGACGCACGGTGAATCTCCGCGATGCCCAGAGCATGATCTTCATGGCCGGCGCCAGCGCGCTCATGGTCGGGAATTATCTCACCACGCTGAACCAGACGGTTGAAAAAGATCTCCAGATGCTCAAGGACCTCGGCCTCGATCCGAACTGGGACAGCCACGACTTCAGCGATCAGGACGAATCCGGCTGCGGTTGCGGGAAGGAGTCCTGCGAATCGGTGCCGGCAGCGGTCTAATTCCGCACCGGGCCGTCCCTGGCGGTCAGGGCTTTGAATCCAGTCGTCGCAGCGTGAAATCTCCCCGCATGCAAAAGCTCGGACTCAATCACGGCGGCTATCACGGCGAGACCATCGACATCCGCGCCGTGCTGGGCGATGTCCAAGACGCCGCCCGCGCCCACGGCTGGAGTTGCCAGCCCTTCCATCAGGAGGGGGATCATGAATGGCTCGCACTGCATCGCCCGCCGGTCGTCAGAACGGGCGCGCCCGCGCCCCGAATCTATGTCAGCGCCGGCATCCACGGCGACGAACCCGCCGGACCTCTGGCAGCGCTCCAGCTGATCCGGGAAAACTCTTGGCCGGCGGAGGCGGAGGTTTTTCTCCTGCCGTGTTTGAATCCGGTCGGCTTCACCCTGAACCGGCGCGCGAACGCCGGCGGCCTCGACCTGAATCGGGATTATCGGAGCGCGGCCGCCGCCGAAACCCGCGCCCATATCGCCTGGCTCGAGCGTCAGCAGGGCTTCGATTTGTATCTCTGTCTGCACGAGGACTGGGAGTCGCACGGCTTCTATCTCTACGAGCAAAATCCGGACGGGCAGGTGTCGCTCGCGGAGACGATCATCGCCGCCGCAGGGCGGATCTGCCCGGTGGATCCGTCGGAAATTATTGAGGGTCGGGCGGCGCGCCACGGGATCATCCGCCTGGATCCTTCCCTGCCGGAACGGCCGGACTGGCCGGAAGGATTGTACCTGATCCACCACGGGTCGCGGCTGGGGTGCACGCTGGAAGCGCCTTCGGATTTCCCCCTGTCCCTGCGCGTCCGCGCGCTGGTCCAGGCGGTCACCGCTGCCTCCGCTGGGAAACCCGTCTGAAAATCGCCCCGTTTCCTGTTCCGCCTTGGGACCATCCAAAGCCGTCGCGGCTACTTCCGGGTCCGGGTTAGGCGGTCGGTTTTATCCCGAATTCCGAAACAGAGGCTCGCCAATCCTAGCGGCTCTTTTTCCTGCTCATACTTCGCGGGGCGAGGGGGAGGGCCTGCGCGCGAGCGTGGCCTGTCTGATTCGGCGGGTGAAAGGGGTCATTTCAAACTCGATCTGGAGTTGATCTTGGCGTGGAGCGGCGTGGTTCGGCTGCCCCTCTCTTCTATGAAATGGAGGAGAGGGGGGAGGAGGCGCTTGGGGACGGCCGAAGGGCTGCGAGAGTTTAGCCCGCTTCGGGATTCGGTTTTATTTCAAGCTCGCGGCGCGGCGTTCCATCCACTCATGACCCAGATTGGACAAGGTCTTCGCTTTCAAGATCCGCTCCGCCATGGGGAAGACCACGCGTTCCTCTTTTTCAAAGTGTTTGCGGGCGGCGGCAATCACCTCGAGCAGCCCTTTGCGGGCGCCCTTGAGCGCGCCAGCCTTTTGAATCTGGACGAACATCTCTTCGATGAGTTCGTGCTCGTGATGGAATGTCTCCTTGTGCCCGATCTGGTCGAAGCAGTGCTCCAGCGGTTCAATGAAGAGTTCATCCTCGGTGTGAGAATGCGGCGCCATGACTTTTTCCAGGAGCCGCGCCAGCGATTTTACTTCCGACAAGGTTTTGAACGCGGGCGCATTCGCCTCAATGTGATTGAAGAGATGGTGGAACACCGTGTGTTCCGCGCGCAAAATATCGGTGATCCTCATGGCTTACTCAGCTTGAGTAAGCCTCCATCCCGACGCAAGAGCAAACTGGATTGCGGTCGCCGAAAACATTGTCCACCCGGCTGACGTGCGGCCAGAATTTCTGGTCGTGCAGCCCCGGGGCGGGAAACCCCGCCTGTTCGCGCGTGTACGGCCGGTCCCAGGAGTCGCTGGCGATCTGGTCGGCGGTGTGCGGGGCGTTCTTAAGCAGATTGTTTTTCGCGTCCGCTGCGCCCGATTCCACCGCGGCCATCTCCGCGTGGATGGCAATCATCGCATCGCAGAAGCGGTCCAGTTCCCGTTTGGACTCGCTCTCCGTGGGTTCCACCATGAGCGTGCCGGCGACGGGCCAGGAAAGCGTCGGCGGATGGAATCCGTAATCCACCAGGCGCTTGGCCACGTCCTCGGCAGTGACGCTGTGGAACGCGCGCAGGTCCAGGATGCATTCGTGGGCGACCAGGCCCTTGCTGCGGTAGAGGGTTGGGAAAAACGCCTCCAATCGGGCGGCGATATAATTGGCATTCAGGATGGCGATCTTGGTGGATTCGGTGAGGCCCTGTTCGCCCAGCATGGCGATATACATCCATGAAACCGTGAGTATGCTCGCGCTGCCCCAGGGCGCGGCGCTGACCGGTCCGATATGCTGTTTGGAATGGTCCGCGCCCTCCAGCCGCCCGGTGAACTGCGGATGGCTCGGCAGAAAGGGCGCGAGATGACGGGCCACGCCAATCGGCCCCACACCAGGTCCGCCGCCGCCGTGCGGAATGCAGAAGGTCTTGTGCAGATTCAGGTGGCACACATCCGCTCCGATGGATCCAGGCGAAGTCAGGCCGACTTGGGCGTTCATATTGGCGCCGTCCATATAGACTTGGCCGCCGTTTGCGTGGATGATCCCGGAAATGTCGCGGATGGTCTCCTCAAACACGCCGTGGGTGCTCGGATAGGTGATCATCAGGCAGGAGAGATCGGCCCGGTGCGCTTCGGCCTTGGTGCGGAGATCGGTCACATCGATGTTGCCCTTGGCGTCGCAGGCGACGGGGACGACTTTCATCCCCACCATGACCGCGCTGGCAGGGTTGGTGCCATGGGCGGACGTGGGGATGAGGCAAACGTTGCGGTGCGCGTCGCCGCGCGACTCATGATAGGCGCGGATGACCAGCAGCCCGGCGTATTCGCCTTGGGATCCGGCATTGGGCTGCAATGAAATGGCGGCGAATCCGGTGATTTCGGCGAGCCAATCCTCTAGGTTCTGAAACAGGATTTGATAGCCGCGCGCCTGTTTGAGGGGAACGAACGGATGGATCCGGGCGAATTCCGGCCAGGAGACGGGAAACATCTCGCTCGTCGCATTCAGCTTCATGGTGCAGGAGCCCAGCGGAATCATGCTGTGAGTGAGGGAGAGGTCGCGCGATTCGAGCCGCCGGATGTAGCGCAGCATTTCTGTCTCGCTGTGGTAGCGGTTGAAGACCCCGTGCTGCAGGAAGGGGGAGCGGCGCGCGGGCAGCGGCGCGGGACGCAGGGCGGCGGCGAGTTGTCCGACCGTGAAGTCGGCAGGGCGGTCGCCGTTGAAGATTCGCCAGAGCAGGGCCACGTCGGCCGCGCCGGCGGCTTCGTCGAGCGAAATCCCGAGGTTCTGGCCGTCGATTCCCCGCAAATTAATCCGGTGGGATTCCGCGATTTGGATGATGGCGGCTGCGGTGGTTCCGGTCAGTTCCACCCGGAGGGTGTCGAAATAACTTTTAGCCGAGATTTTGTGGCCGAGCTGGGTTAAGCCCTCTGCCAGGATCTGGGTCAACGTCTGCACGCGGCGGGCGATGTTCTTCAAGCCCTCGGGGCCGTGATAGCAGGCGTAAAGCGAAGCCATGTTCGCCAGCAGCGCCTGGGCGGTGCAGATGTTGCTGGTGGCCTTCTCGCGGCGGATGTGCTGTTCGCGGGTGCCGAGCGCAAGGCGCAGCGCGGGTTTGCCGCGAGAATCCTTGGACACGCCGATGATGCGGCCGGGCATCTGTCGCTTGAACTCCTCGCGCGTGGCAAAAAAAGCCGCGTGCGGTCCGCCGTACCCGAACGGCACGCCGAAACGCTGGGCGCTGCCAACGGCGATGTCCGCGCCGAATTCGCCGGGCGGCGGGAGGAGGGTCAGCGCGAGCAGGTCCGTGGCGACGGTCAGCAGGGCGCCGGCAGCATGGGCCTTTTCCGCAAAGCTGGAAAAATCGTGGATCGTGCCGAAGGTGTCCGGATATTGCACGAGCGCCCCGAAGACCTTGTCGCTGAATGAAAACGTCTCAGGGTTGCCCACCACAATTTCCAGTTTGAGCGCCAGGGCCCGGGCGCGGACGACCTCGATGGTCTGGGGATGGCAGGTTTCGGAGATGAAGAAAAGAGTGCGGCCGTCCTTGAGCCGGAGCGACAGGGTCATCGCCTCGGCCGCAGCGGTGGCCTCATCCAGCATGGACGCATTGGCGATGTCCAGGGCAGTGAGGTCGCAGATCATGGTCTGGAAATTCAGGAGCGTCTCGAGCCGGCCTTGGGAAATCTCGGCCTGATAGGGCGTGTAGGGCGTGTACCAGCCGGGGTTTTCCAGCACGTTGCGCTGAATCACTGGCGGGGTGATGGTGTCGTAATAGCCCTGGCCGATGAAGGAGCGGAAAATCTGGTTCTCCTGGGCAATGCGCCGGAGTTCCGCAAGCGCCTCGTATTCGCTCCGCGCCGCCGGCAGATTCAGCTTCCGCCCGAGACGGATGGTGGGCGGCACCGCCGCATCGATCAGCCCGTCCAACGTGGGGTGGCCGAGGAGCGCCAGCATCGCGCTGGTTTCAACCGCATCCGGCCCGATATGGCGGCGGATAAACTGGTCGGGGTGGGCGAGAGGGTCGGCGGCGGCATTTTCAGGAAACAACATCCGAAGAAAATAAGTTTGACCGCCAGTAAATCAAGCGCATTTCAGATATGATTTCCCATGTGGAGCTCGCCCGTCGCCCGATTGCCCACTTTTTGCGTGGTGAATCCCGGACAATGTCATAGAATTTCCCCATGTTGAATCAGCGACAGCGCCCGATTCTTTTGGCGGGGGTCGTCCTTCTGGTCATTTGGGGGGTCGCAATCGCCGCCTACAAAATCGCCCAGAACGCCAAGGTCACACCCGAAAAAGTCCGTGCTTATGGGGATTCGGTGGATTTCAGCCATTTGTCCGCCGCAGAACGCGCGGCGTCCATCCAGAAGCTTGCGGCCCTGCTCAATGCGCTCTCGCTCGAAGACCGGCAGCGGTTGCGGCTGGAGCGCCTGGCGTGGTTTGAAAAAATGTCCCCGGAGGAGAAAGGTGCATTTCTTGAAGCGACCTTGCCCACCGGCTTCAAGCAGATGCTCGCGGCTTTCGAGGGAATGCCCGCCGACAAGCGGCAGCGGGTGGTGGAGCAAGCCGTCAAGCAAATGAAAGACGCGCAGCAAAAGCTGACCGCCGGCGGGCGCCCGCCATCCGGCCCCGGGGGCGTGGCGTTCAGTCCAGAACTCCAGGAAAAAGTCACAAAAATAGGCCTTAAAAGTTTTTACAGCCAAAGCTCCGCGCAGACCAAGGCGGAAGTGGCGCCGTTGCTGGAAGAGATGCAGCGCGCCATGGAAAGCGGCCGGATGATGCGCGGGCAATAGCCATGAATTTTCCTTCGCGAAAAAAAGCGGCCGGGGCGTTCACGCTGGTCGAACTGCTGGTGGTGATGGCCCTCATCGCGATTCTCGCTGCGCTGCTGCTGCCCGCGTTGGGCCGCTCTAAGGAATCGGCGCGCGCCACGGTTTGTCTGGGCCATCTGCATCAGATCGGCATCGGATTGCAGATTTATGTTTCGGAAAATAATAACAAGCTCCCGGTGATGCGCGATGTTTCCACCGACGCCGCCATGGCGGTCACCAACACGTTCCCCGCCATCCACACTGTGCTCGCGTCACACCTCGGCAACGCCCGCGTGCTGGGCTGCCCATCGGATGGGGCGCATTTTTTTGAGCGCACCGGCTCGAGTTATGCCTGGAACAGCCTGCTCAACGGCGAGGATGCGGATCATTTGAAGGTTTTCAACCTCCGCTTTGATCCCCATGAAATCCCCGTGGTTTACGATAAGGAGGATTTTCATAAGGCGCGCGGGGCAGGCAAAGCCGTGAATTATCTCTACGCCGACGGCCACATCAAAAATCTGCTGGCAATCGAGGGCTCCAAATGATCGCGCTGCGCAACGTCACCAAGAAATTCGCCCGCCGCATCGCGGTGGACGATCTGTCGCTCACCGTGCAGCGCGGGGAAGTTTTCGGGCTGCTCGGCCACAACGGCGCCGGCAAAAGCACCGCCATCGGCATGATGCTCGGCCAGGTCTGGCCGACCCGCGGCGAGGTGATGGTCTGCGGCCACAATGTCCAATCCAGTCGCCGCGCCGCGCTGATGCCGGTCGGCGCCATTTTTGAAGCGCCGGCCTTCTACGATTACCTGAGCGGATGGCGCAACCTGGAAATTTTCAGCGCCTACACCGCGCCGACTTCCAAGGCACGGATCCGCGAGGTGATCGAGTGGGTCGGCCTCACCGGCCGCGAGCAGTCCAAGGTGGGGACGTATTCGCACGGGATGCGTTCCCGATTGGCCCTCGCACAGGCGTTGTTGCCCCGGCCGGAATTGCTGATCCTCGACGAGCCGAGCGACGGCCTTGACCCCGAGGGCATTCACGAAATGCGCCAGACGATTCTCCGCCTGCAGCGCGAGCTGGGTCTGACCCTCCTGCTTTCATCCCACCTGCTGAATGAAGTGGAGCAGCTCTGCACGCGCTTCGCCGTGTTGCGGCAGGGTGTGAAAGTTTTTGAAGGCAGCGTCGCCGAGGTGAAAAGCGCCCTTGGCAAGGTGGCGTTGAAGACGCCGGATTTTGCGGCGGCGAGCCGGTTGCTGCTCGCGCGCGGCTTGATCACAGCCGCGGCAGAAGACCGCTTCATCACGCTGGCTGCAGGGCGTTCGACGGCGGAGGTGGCTCAAGCCCTGGTCGCCGCCGGCATGGACGTCCAGGGCATCTGGCAGCACGAACAGACGGTGGAGGATTTTTATCTGGGCCTGATTCGCCGGCCTCGCGAGGAAAAACAATGAGCCCCGAATCTCCAGCATCCCGCGCCGGACATCGGCGATGCGCGCGCAATTCCTTTTCCCTCTCAAACGGGAGCCTTCGTTGTTTGAAGTTTCCCCAATGATCCCATGTTCCTCGCCCAATTAAAAAACGAACTCTGGAAGCTCTTCGGCAAGAAGCGCACCTACATCGGCTTTGGCGCGTTTTTGCTGGCGCAGTCGCTGATGCTGCTCGCGTTCAAATACACGCGCTGGCAAGGCGATTTTGAAAAGCTGCTCAATGGGAACGGCTACCTCGCCGCGGAATTCATCTCCGTGCTGACCGTCTCCGTCGTGATGCTGATCCCGCAAATCATGCTGCTCATGCCGCTCTACGCCACGCTCATCGGCGGCGATCTGGTGGCGAAGGAAGCCGAGGACGGCACGCTGCGGATGATTCTCTTGCGGCCCGTCTCCCGCCTCCGATTGCTGTTCGTGAAATGGATGGCGGGAATCATCTTCGCCATCGTGCTGGTGCTGATGCTCGGCCTGACCGCGATGGGCTTTGCGAGCCTGCTGTTTCCCTGGAAAGGAATGTTTGTCTTTGCGCCCGGCCAGGCGTTCGCGGTTTTATCAGCGCAGGACGGGCTGGTGCGGTTTATTTTCTCCCTCTCGTTCATGGCCGTCAATGCGAGCGTCATGGTGTCGGTCGCCTTCATGTTCTCCTGCTTCAACATGAAGCCCTCGGCAGCCACCATCCTGGCCCTCTCGCTTCTATTCCTCAGCATGGTCATGGAAAACATCCCGTTCTTCGACCGCTACGATGACTGGTTCATTACCCACCACTTCAAATGCTGGCTGCTGATCTTCAGCGACCCGGCCCCCTGGATGCAAATCTGCCAGTCCGAAATCGTCCTGTTCGCCGTCAGCGCCACCGCGTTTGTCATTGGCGCGATGGCGTTTCAAGTGCGCGACATCAAGTCCTGACGCTCTCCCCCCCCAGCCGGCCGCTAGCCGTATTTAGCCCGAACTCCGAAATAAGAGTTTGCGCCAGGGTGGTAGAAATCCAGACACGAATTTCACGAATGGACGCGAATGGGGACGGCTTTGCAGGCGAAAGGGGTAAAATAATCAATATCAAGACCCTTTTACGATCCGAACCGGCCTGAGGACGTGTTGAAAGTGGACGCCGATGAGGAGGGCGTGGGCGGCGACGATGCGGCGGACTGCCTGCGTTATTTGGTGGCGACCAAGACCCGGACGATCACGGTGCGGAAGCTAAGGGGGGTTTAGGCGGCGTGAACCGCGACAGCGGAACGGATAGCGCCAACGGCGGAGGGCTCCGGCGACTGGTTAGGCATCTTTCTCTCCTCCAAATAAAATATTCGCAATAGCAAAAAGTGCTGTCCCGCCAGCAACCACAACGCAGGATGCTACCATGCGCCAAAGCGTATCCTTATTGGCAAAATCCCAAATCGCCAAAATGCACATCACCACACTAAAAACGATGCAAACAGAAATGATGGCGAATGAAATCGTGCGGACAATCGTTGGCGAGAAAAAACCCTTGGACTTCTTGCTAGCTTTTTTTGGCTCAGGTTCCATGACTGGCGGTATCTTGCTCATAAATCTCAAAGATGCCTAACAAAAAAAACTGAGCCACCGCCAACTCGGAGAGCAACTACGATCGCGGAACGGCGCATACCATCAGCGGTTGGCTCCGGCGACTGTTGAGGCAACATGGTCATTTGTAGTCGCGCAATAAATTCTGCCACATCAAAACATCGTCCCGGCGGCAAATCAAGCGAACCTCGTTTTTCAACCAGTCCAGCTTAGCCTCGTAGTAAGCTTCGCTCTGTCTAAAATTGTCTGCCAGCCTGGTCCTCACTACTTCCAGCCTCGTGCGCAAGTTTGAAACGGGTATCGCAACTTCTACAAAGTAGCCGGATGCCATCAGCGCCTGCTTGTCGGCTTCAAGCCTCTTACGGTCGGATTCAGAGTGCGTCTGTTGGTAACGGCTACCTGCTTGCTTCAAATCTAAGTAACGCTTCGCGTCGCTTGGCGGTCGCGTGTAGATGTAAGCTGCAATGCAAGCGAGCGTGAGAATCACAAGCGCTGCAATGAATTTAGGTTTCATTTATTAATAGTCTGCGACTGAAGGCTAACGAACAAAGCTGTGACATCTCCAACTCGCGGCGTGAACCGCGATCGCGGAACGGCCAGCGCCAACGGCGGTTGGCTCCGGCGAATGGTTAGGCGGCGTCACGTTACCGAATCCCGCTATCATAAATGATAGTCACTGGCCTGACATGCCTAATGTCTTTCTTCGTTACAGCCACTTCAAGTGGTGCCGCATACGGATAGGGATAGAAAAACTGGCCAGCATTGGGGATGAAAGGAACCAGCATGTAGGCGCCGGGCTTAAGCCGGACCTTGAATCGTCCGTGGTCGTCCGTGTCAACATCTGCAACGACTCGGCCGTCATCGGCCAGGACCGTAATGCTGGTTTTGTAGGGAAAGAGGCAAACGTCTCCTGGATGAACCGCAGCGCAGGCGTCGATGAACACCTGCCCTACCACTCCGGTATTTTGATGCCCGGCGGCAAGGACGCCCGGTGGGAACCCGAATCCTATCAAAGCGAGACTCGCCATCAATGTTGCGATGTGTTTCATATTTGTTTCTTTCTGTCTGGTGTGCATCCGAGATTGCGATGCGCGAATGCCGCCTAACAGATAACAGGCCTCCGGTTTTGCGCCCTATCTGATAGTAATTATAAAACCTTAAATCTCACCCAAATTCTTGTCCAGCCTTTAAAGAGGCAGCCTCATTCCCTTGGCGCAGCCCCCCTTGGGGATTGGAAGGGGGGCGAGGCCACAGCGTGGCCGGCGCTCCGGGGGATGGGTGGGGGGCTTTGGGGTTAGACCTCCCCGACGTGTCATGGCTGGAGTGAAGGCGGGCGTTGGCGTGCCGGATGCCGGCGAGCTGGCGTAGAAACTGCCCGGACGAGCGCGAGGTCCGGATTAGCAGTTTCCATGACAGTGAAGCCGCCGGAGGTGGCACAACAGCATGTTATATTTCAATGAACCGGGCCGTCGGGCGCGGGCACTCGCGGGGAGACGGCGGGGTCCCCCAAATCGGAGGGTCCGCTTGCGGAAACCGGTTTTAGGGGCGGCTTTGAATATAACGTGGGTTGTGCCTCTTCCGGGTAGCAAGGCGAACCTCAGGCGCACAGGCGCAGCCGAGCACTGTAGGTGGAGCCGTTCCGCCATGCCAACGCCCGCCTGAACGCGTTGTCTTGGGTCGGGGAGGTCTGGACCGCGTTGCTTGGGATCAGCGCGCCAGCGTGAGCCCTGTCTATCGGAGTCCCTGATGCAGAGCGAAGAGGCTGGAGGGCCGGCTCGGGGTCGTGCCCGCAGGCCGTGGAGCTGCTGTGTCAGGGTCTCAGATAATTTAGCTGAGTCCGCCTGTCCGGGCGGTTTCTGCGCCGTGGAGCGTGCCTGGTCCCGCAGGGCCAGGGCGTGGAACAAGCGAAAGCCGTCCGGTCTGGCAGCTAATGCCTTGTCCGGCCCGTGCTGAAGGCTCGCGGGCTATTGCTGGTTTTGCACCGTGCCGCAGGCGCGCGGTGTTATTGCCTGGTCTGACCCGTGCCGCAGGCTCGCGGGCTGCTTTCTTGCGGGCGGGTTTTCCGGCAGTCTTAGTTTTGGACTGCGGAATGGAATGGAGCGGAGGCGATGAAATGGAGCCGAAAGCGCAGCGGTGGCGGAATGAGCCGGAGCAGAATGCAATGAGCAGGAACAAAAGGGATGAGTCTGCCGCCGCCCGACCGGAACCGTGCCGAAACATGTCGCAGACTTGTGAGGCTTGGTGACGGTTTATCCAGCGAGTGCGCGAAGCGCCGAGCTTACATGTTCCCCCTAACATTGTCTTTGGCATACACGCGCGACTTTGCACGGCGAACCTACGGTGTCCGTATGAACTGAACGTATCCCATAAGGCGTAGGTACCGCCCTTCGCGCGCGTGAGCGAAAAGGCCAGCCGTCAGGGTACCATACTGAAGCCTAAGAGAGCTGGCCGGTGCCCGCTCCCCGGCCCGCAGGGCCGGGCGGGCATGAGCGATATGCCTATGCGCGCGACAGACGCATCCATTGCGTCAAACGGGACGACTCACGCCTTGCACAGCGCGCGTTCGTGTGTGTGAGCACCAGCGAACTCACATTTCATTTCAGTGTGTGAGCGAAGCGATCTCATATTGAATCACTCCGAGGCGCAAAGCGCCGACACGTCAACCCACACTCATTGGCTTTATCCGGAGCGCACGAAGCGGGAAGGGGTTCAGGCCCGGGTGAGACGCGAATTTCACGAATTAACGCGAATGGCGGCGTCGGGAAGGGGGGGCAATATCAAGAATTGATCTCTTATCCATTTAAACTTCCGATAGTACAAAATATAAACATATACTTAAAATTAAAAAAACTTATTATATGTAGGTACCAACAGAAAACGTAAGTCTTAAAAATCCATACATAACATCCATACATACCATGAAAAAAATTCTTCAATTACTCGCAGTCACATTGATAGCCGTCAGTTCATCACAGGCAGATACTGTGTTTCAATCAGACTCTCATGCTATAAGTGCGAACACGTACGATAGATTCTCTTTTAATCAGTTCGATTCTTCCCTCGGAACCTTGACGGGCGTCACCTTCTCGATTGTCAGCTGTGTGAATTCAGGCTCTTTCAACGAAGCCGCAACAAACGGTGTAAAATCTAATGCTCAGGGCATTAAAGCTAACTATGTCATTAAAGACATCCAAAACGGTGCTGCTCAACTGAAAAATAATTATGTTTCTGCGTCCACCACCCCGGGGATGAGTGGTGTTCAAATCACAAACTCGAGCCAGACATTCACACTCTCTGAATATGAACTCTTCAACAATACGGCTAGTCGTGTGACAAATCTCTCCGCTAACTTAGACTCATACATAGGTTCTGGCCTCGTCTCCTTCGATGCAGCGGTAATACCCAATCAGTATAGTGTTGGCGGTCCCGGAGGCCAATACGTTTCCTTCAATTTTGACAACTGGGTCACCACCTATGGATTGTCACTGACTTACGATTACACGGTGGCCGCTGTCCCCGAACCTTCCACCTACGCGCTCTTGGGCATGGGAGCTCTCGGGATGGGGATGGCGATGCGCCGGAAGAAGACGGCTTAAAACAGTTCTGGATCTTTTCACAGAGACCCGCCTCCTTCATCGGATGCGGGTTTTTCTTTGAATCTCGGTAGCCACGCTTCATCCGCGTCATCGGCGGATTCTTTGCCCAGCACTGCCGGATGCGTGAAGTTCCAATGGCTGCCCTTGCCGCCCCGGTTCATAAACCCAGCCTTTTCCAAGTCGGCTATCAGTTGTCGCACCTTGCGCGGCATTTCAGTATCAAACTAGTATCATAATGGCTTGCGGCCGTCAATCTGTCGACCGCCGCCATGGACGCCGCCGGAGTGTATGGCGAAACCGAGGCAATGGGGGCGTCCCTCTAGCGGCGGTGCAACGCGAGAGGCTTGGAGGCGGGGCAGGGGAGGGCCGTGAAGCAGTGGGTATGCCGCTGCGGGAGGTGCCGGAGGTGTTGGATGCGGCGCGCCCGCTCGCCTGCCGGGATTGGGGATTTCAAACGGATTTCAAACGGGCGCTTGACGGGCGGGGCGTTTTTTTGAAAACTGCAATCTTGAATACGCCCCATTCTGCCCCGGTGAAGCCGGACATTCACAGCGAGCAATTCCTTCATTTGTTGATGCGCCGGCAGCTCAAGCTGTCCATTGCCTGCGCGCTTTGTTTTCTGCTGGTGCTGCTCGGTCTGCCCCTGGCGAATTATTTCCTCCCGGAACTGATGGCCACGCGGATCGGCGGTTTCACGCTGACCTGGTTCCTGCTGGGCATCGGTTTTTTTCCCGCCGTGTGGTGCATCTCCTTCTTCTTCATCCGGCGCTCGATTGCGCTGGAGAATCAGGAGGTCGCTGAAGTTCAGGGCGGGGACAAACTCAAATCATGACCCCCTTGCTTGCCCTTTCGGTGGATCCGTGGATTCTGTCGTTTAGTTTGATCACGGTGATCGTGACGATCTGGATGGGGTTTCGCTCGGCTAAAACCTCCAAGACCGCGGGCGACTTTTTTGTGGCGGGCCGCAGTGTGAGCGTGGGGTGGAATTCCAGCGCCATCTCCGGGGAATACTTGAGCGCCGCCTCGTTCATGGGCGTGGCGGGCATGGTGATGAGTTCAGGCTATGATGCGCTCTGGTATCCGGTCTGCTATGCGTGCGGCTATTTGTTCCTGCTGCTGTTCATTGCCGGGCCGCTGCGCCGTTTTGGAGCCTACACCATCCCCGATTTCGCCGAGGGCCGCTACGATTCGCCGCTGTTCCGGAAAATCGCCGTGGTGTTCGTCCTGTTCATCGGCTTTTTTTACACCATGCCGCAGATGAAGGGCGCGGGGACGACTCTGGCCTACATTTTCCCGGGGCTGCCGTATTGGGTGGGGGTGGCGCTGGTGGCTTCCGTGATCACCCTCAACGTCGCGCTGGGCGGCATGAAAGGCATCACCCTCGTGCAGGCGGTGCAATACTGGATCAAGCTGTTTGCCATCTGCGTGCCGATTTTTGTCCTGATGTCGGTGTACGGCTTTTACGGCAATCAACTCGGGGCCAATGCGGTTTCCTTGACGCCCGCCGCCATGCAGGCGCCCGCCGCCCCTGGCATCCCCTCGGCCGCTGACGCCGTTGCACCCCGGGTCGGGATTCATCGGGCGGTGCTGCCTGAAAAGGCGCCGGCCGATGCCGCTTGGGTGTCCCCGTTCGGCCCTCTGACGACCAAGGCGGCGAAAGCCGCGCATCTCACCCCTGAGGAGTCGAGGCCTTATTCCCTTCTCTACACGTATTCGCTCATCATCGCCCTCGTCTGCGGCACCGCCGGCCTGCCGCACATCCTGGTGCGGTTCTACACCAACCCCAATGGCGTCGCCGCCAAGCGCACCACCATGTGGGTGATGATTCTCATCGGCGTCTTTTATGTCGTCCCGCCGGTGTTCGGCGTGATGGGCCGGAATCTGTTCCCCGACCTCTACTCCGGCATTGGCGCCAAGGGCACCGACAAGATTGTTCTGGAGCTGCCGCGGCTATTGAATGAGCGGTATGCGCCGCTGGGCTCGATCCTTTCCGGCATCACCTGCGCGGGAGCCTTTGCGGCGTTCATGAGCACGTTCAGCGGCCTGCTGGTGTCCATGACCGGCGCCCTGGCCCATGATGTCTATGGCCGGATGTTGCGGCCTCAATCCACGTCGGAACAGCGGATGCGCATGTTCAAATTCGCCGCCGTGCTCATCGGTGGCATTGCCATTATCCTGGGCAGTTTTGTTGAGCCCTTGGAAATCAATTTCATGGTCGGGCAGGCCTTCGCCATCGCCGCCGCCAGCTATTTCCCGCTCCTGTTCATGTCGGTCTGGTGGCGCGGCATGACGATGCGCGGCGCGGCCACGGGCATGCTGGTCGGCGGTTTGTGTGCGCTGGTGGCGGCGACCCTGACTAACGTGAGCAATCTTGCGCTTGATAAGGGGCCGATGGGCAAGATTTTTGCCGGGTGCGCCCCCATGAACGGCTTCTGGTCGCATCATCCGTTGCTCCGCATCCTCTGCGAGCAGCCCGCCATCTGGACCGTGCCGCTGGCCATCACCCTGATGATTGTAGTGAGCCGGCTCACGCGCAAGGATGTGCCGTCGGATGTGCGGATGAAGATGCTCGTGCTGCACGCCCCGGAACAGCTGGGCTTGAAGCAGGAATATATTCAGGAACATCAGCCCGGACATTGACCGCCCGCTTTTGATCGTCCCCGCTTTCCAGCGCGCTTAGCTGGAAGCATGTCGTTCGAATGAACTCGGATTCTGAAACTGGGTCTCGCCAATCCTGGTAGGGAAAGCGCGCTGCGCTGTCCCCGACCGCGCGGAGCGGGCGGAACAAATTGTGCCGGGTTTCACGCGCCATTACTCTCGCTTTGTCGCCTGGCGCTGCGCTCGGCGACCGGACGGCGCAGCGCTGTACAGTATCAAGACATCGGTAACAGGTTAAGGTTAGGCTTTTGCCTATGCCATGGCTTGATATTCGACCGATGGAACAGAAGATTTTATTTCTTACCCGTGTGCTGGACACACCGCGTGGTCAGTTTGCGGCGGTGT
>CAILMI010000006.1 GCA_903835255.1 uncultured Verrucomicrobia subdivision 3 bacterium | reverse complement strand
TGGTCCGGTGACGCTGCTGTCGGTGGTGGAGACCGCGGCCGGGAAGATCAAGCTGCTGGTGGCGGAGGGCGAGAGCGTGCCCGGGCCGATACTGGAGATTGGAAATACGAACAGCCGGTACCGGTTTGCAATCGGGGCGCGCCAGTTTGTGAACGATTGGAACGCGCACGGCCCGGCCCACCACTGCGCCGTGGGCGTGGGCCGCCTCGCGGACAGGATCGCCAAGCTCGGCAAGCTGTTGGGTGTGGAAGTGGCTCGGGTGACCTGAAATATGGAAAAAATTTCACTTTTTTGCTCTGAGCGACCGTCGTTGCCTTGGTGCGGGCTGCTGTTTTTTTGCGCTGCTTGGCTGCTAGCCATCCCGGCTTGGGCGGAGCGCGCTGTTCTTCCCGCCCTTGCCGAGGGTCGGTCGGTCGATACCAATACGCTGCAGCAGATATATGACGAGGTGAAGACCCCTTTCAAATATGGGGTGGTTCTTGCCGGGGCGGACACCAACGAGCTGGTGGACTGCCCCAGCCTTTTTAGAAGTGGCGATCATTGGTACATGACCTATGTCGCCATCACCAACAAGGTCGGCTATCAGACCTTTCTCGCGCGCAGCGAGGATCTGCTGCATTGGGAAAAGCTGGGGAGAATCCTGTCGTTCGGAAAAACCAACGCGTGGGACGCATGGCAGGCCGATGGCGGGATCGCCTTGGCGGACTATCGCTGGGAAGGCGCGCATGCGTTGGAAATGTTCGATGGCAAATACTGGATGACCTATATCGGCGGGGCGCGGCAGGGCTACGAGACGGATCCTCTTTCTATTGGCGTGGCATGGACGCGCCAGCCGGCGTGGCCGCGGGAATGGCATCGCGTGCCTCAAAACCCGGTGCTGGGGCCGCGTCAGGCGGACGTGAGGCGTTTCGAGGCCAAGACGCTTTACAAAAGCCAGGTCATCCACGACGAGGCGGAGTCGCTCGGCTGGCCGTTCGTGATGTTTTACAACGGAAAATACAAGAACGGCTTCGAGCAGATCGGCATGGCGGTGTCGCGCGACTTGGTGAACTGGACCCGTTACGGGACCAACGCCGTGCTCGTCAACGGTCAGGCGCGTCAGAATGGCATGAGCGGGGATCCCCAGATTGTGAAGATCGGCGACGTGTGGACGATGTTTTACTTCGGCGCCGGGTGGAAGCCCAAGGCCTTCGACACCTTCGCCTGCTCCTATGATCTGGTGCATTGGACGAAGTGGGATGGCGCGCACCTGGTGCAGCCATCTGAGCCGTTCGACAAAACCTACGCGCATAAGCCGTGGGTGTTGAAATGGAACGGGGTGGTTTACCACTTTTATTGCGCCGTGGGCGAGCGGGGCAGGGTGATCGCCCTGGCGACCTCGAGGGACCTGAGGGCCCACCCCAAGCCCTAACTCGACTTATGACGGGAACCGCGACAGCGGAACTGCAAGCGCAACGGCGGTTGGCTCCGGAGACGGGTTAGGCGTCACGGTCTCGCCTCCAACATCAAATTGGTCTGGTTGCCTTTGAGATACCAAGTGTATCCGCCATTCTTGATGGTCGTGGTATCTGTGGCGGGATCGTAAACTGAACTCTTGGTCGCCGCTGCCGCTGATGCGGACTTGCAAGTCTTGCAAGATGACGATGTGCATCCAGCAAAAAACAGGCTGCAAAAACACAAGACTGACAGAAGTATGATTTTCATATTTGGTCTGATGTGAACGATGCCTAACGAAAAAAGCTGAGCCACGTGGGAACTACGGCACGGCGAATAAAAACGCTCACTCGCACAACTGAGAGCGCCAACCGCATTGGCTCCGGCAACTGGTTAGGCCACATAGTCATCCTTCTGTTTTGATCGCCAAATCCAAACTACAAAAATTCCGTTGAAAAGTAACAAAGCCCCAAAAACAACGAACAGTCGCTCCAATGAGTCTCGACAGTCCAACAAAGCTGGAAAAACCCACGACTCAATCCCGTCTGGAAAGTGATTATCGTGCTTGCCGAAATACAAAATAGCGCCAAACACACGATTGAAACCATTAAAAGCCTGAACAATGCCGAAAAGCGCAATCAACAGGTTGCCGCCAAACCCAATCAAAAGTGTGCGCTTTTTCATCGTGGCGTAATGTGGCCTAACGACAAAAGCTCAGCGACCCGGCCCACGGGACGCAACGATTGCAAACCGCGACGCCATGCCGGGTTCGCTGCAGCGCATGGTTAGCCTGCATCTTCATTGCTGTGTCCCCCTCAATTCCGGTGTGTCTTTGAATGTAATCGTAACACCGTCAATGTTCGTGGTCGCTGGGCCGGGCCGTGATGTCTCGTAACAATAACTGACAACCAACTGTGTCGGCGTCAACCACGCAACCGACACTGCATCGCCTGGCCCGACCACCGTGACATTGCCGGGATGCCGCATCTTCTTCCCCGCTCGATGCAAGTCAACATACTTGGCGTAGCCGGTCGTGTCGTAGCAGGTGTAGCCATAAACCGTGGCAAGGCGCTGGCCGTCAGGCGAGGCGTGATCTCGGACGTTGATGATGTCGCACTCGGAGGCGCATCCGGCCAACAGCAGGCAAAGAGCTATGGAATACACGAGACGCACGATGCCGCCTAACGTAGAAAGCTGAGCCACCGCCGACTTGTGACCTGAACCGCGACAGCGGAACTGACCGCGCCAACGGCGGTTGGCTCCGGCAACTTGTTAGGCCACGTCATCACGCTGTCCTCGGTTACAATCAAAGCAAAGTGTCTCAAGATTATCAAGACCATCAGAACCTCCCTGTGCAAAAGGTGTGCGATGGTGAACCTCAAGGCGAACTCCATGCCCAGAAGCACCGCACCGCACACACGCAAAGCCATCACGCTTCATAACGAAAAATCGCTTCCGCAACGACATAGGCTTCCGGGTCTGGTGAGCCTGCGACTTGGGAAGTGCAACCGGCTCCTCTGGCAAGGAATCCTGCGTGACGGATGCGTGTGCCAACAGCAGTGCCTTGCGCCAAGTCCCAAATCTGCGAATGATCGTATCGCCGGACACTGGCATCTGGTAAGTCTTCAAATCTCTCCTTTGAGGCGTGCGACCTTCGCTCGCTAACGTCCGCTCCCAAAGCTCAACAATGACGGCTAACAACTCATCATCCGTAGCCTTCATAAATCGCGTCGGCGTCAAATCAGCCATCTGCAATGCCTGCCGCAATGAGCCGAATCGCTTAACGACGAGCGGATAACTAATCCGACCGTGCGCGTCTATATCAGCCTTCGTGACAGTGTCAGAACCGCGAAGCCCTGCCAATCGCTTCAACTCCGCCAAAATGGTGGCGTCGTCGTAGTCTGCAACAAAATCTATGGGAAGGTTCTTCACGCGTAGTGGTCTAACGAAAAAAGCTGAGCCACCGCCGACTCGCGACGTGAACCGCGATAGCGGAACTGCAAGCGCCAACGGCGGTTGGCTCCGGCGACTTGTTAGGCCACTCGTCTCTCATTTCTGACTCCGTTTTTGATAATAACCAACAACTGCGAATGCTGGCAATACGCACATACACGCAACGAATCCAAACAACTGCAAAAAGAGAAGTGGAGACGGTGCTTTGGCATCAATCCCACTCAACCAAATCGCAATTGTGAAAAACAAAAAGAGCGACAGCGGTATCAAGCAAGCTCCCGCCAACATCGTGCCATACGAAACCCGCTTCTTGTGAGCCGTCCGATACCAACAAATCAAGGCTGTCACCGGAATCGTCGCCAGCATGGGACAAACGAAAACAATCAAATAAAACGACAATGGTTGTCCGGCGAACATAGTGGCCTAACAGATAATGGGCAGCTGGTTTTGCAGCCTATCCTGCGCTAAGAACAGCCTATCTATTAGCATTTTTGAACCGTAAATTAGACTAAAGTCGCTGTCTAGTATAATATTAGACAGTATAATATTAGACTGGTTATGACCCCGCAAACCGTCATAGCAAATACTGCGCGCGATCCGCTGGAAAAGTTGTTACCTAATCCCAAGGTGCGGCTCAAGGATCAGTTCCACGAGGTGGTACGCTTCAAGCACTTGTCGCCAAGGACGGAAAGGGCTTACTGGGAATGGGTTGTGCGTTATCTTAAATTTCACAAGGAACGGGCAGGGGACTGGCGGCACCCACGCGATCTGGGCAGCAAAGAAGTGAAGCCGTTCCTCTCTTGGCTGGCCACCGCGCGGGACGTGTCGGTTTCCACTCAGAATCAGGCTTTGAACGCAATGCTGTTTCTTTACCGTGAAGTGTTGGGGATGCCTTTTATTGCCGGGGATTTTATTCGCGTTCGGCGTTCGCCGGGTGTCCCAACGGTATTGATGCAGAACGAGGTGCGGGAATTGTTGGGGGCTATGACAGGAATCTATCAGTTGATGGCCCGGTTATTATATGGCACGGGAATTCGCTTGCTTGAATTGCTGCGCTTGCGGGTTAAGGACGTGGATTTTGCCCGAGGTCAAATCGTGGTGCGTGGTGGCAAGGGGGCTAAAGATCGTGTGACGATGTTGCCCGATTCGTTGCGTGAACCCTTGCAGCAGTATTTGGTCGGAGTGCGGCAATGGCATGAGCGCGATTTGGTGGACGGTTACGGCAGTGTTCACTTGCCGCCGGGTCTGGCCCGAAAATATCCCAACGCGTGCCGGGAGTGGGGTTGGCAATTTGTTTTTCCATCGTCCAACCGTTCGACGGATTCCGAAACCGGTTTGACCGGCAGGCATCACATGGCAGAAACCGGATTGCAACGATCGATCAAAGAGGCGCTGCGCCGAACCACCCTAACTAAATCCGCTTCATGTCACACGCTCCGGCATTCCTTTGCGACGCACTTGCTCGAATCAGGGGTGGATATCCGCAGCGTGCAGGATTTGCTCGGTCATAAGAACGTGGCGACGACCCAGATTTACACCCATGTGATGCAAAAGCCTGGGCTGGGCCTGAAAAGTCCGCTAGACAGTATTTGAGGGCCATCGTGCCGTGAGCCTCGTGGAAGAAACTGTCAGACAGTGTTTATTTTGCAAAGCGGTGCAGGCAGTCCGGCCCACGTCTCCGTCCCTTCTTTAGGCGTGTAAGTTTCGCCGCAGCAAATCAACCGTTCAATGATTCGGCAGTAAAAGAGCTTGAAATGACAAGTTGGAAAGGCTGTGTTGCCAAAACTTTCCAAACCCGTGCCGGTGGGCTTGGATGCAAACGCCGGAGCATAAAAACGGGCAGCTCGGTTGGGTTTTTGAAGATTTCAAAATAATCGCCCCACATCATCCGACCCTTGCTGGCACAGTGTCGCGGGTTTCCACGGATTCACGCTCGTTTTTATCCGGATCGGCGCGCCGCCGCCCGGCAATCGAGAGCGCATCCGTCTTGAGACTGTGGCGAATGAGCTTGCCTCCAACGCGCAATCGTGCAAAAAATGTCCCGGTTGGCACCTAGCGGATCATGTCAAATTACGACGTTGGCTTTCAAAGCCTTAACCGGTTTTGAAGCTTTTTAGTCGGCAACGTGTCAGCAAAAGTCAAGTGCAGGGCTGCTTTGAACCCTCAAAGCAGCATTTAAAGCCAATAGAATCAGCAGGTTGGAGAGATGGCCGAGTGGCTGAAGGCGATGGTTTGCTAAACCGTTATAGGGCCAAAAGCCCTATCGGGGGTTCGAATCCCCCTCTCTCCGCCATTTTCAGTTCTGTGATGGATGCAATCACCCGCGGGCCGCTGCTGGCTTCCTCGTGTCCCGCAGCCATCTCAGGTGAGTTTGCATGGCTCGTCACCGGCCCGCGCGCCGCAGAGCGTGAGATTTTTTCTAGCCTGCACCATCGCGCTTGACTCCTTGCTCGCAAGGCAAGACTCTAAAAGCAGTCATGACCAACGCATTTCAAATCATTTTCACGCCCGCCAGCGCGGCGGAACTCGCGCGGATGCCCAAAGAGCTCCAGCTGCAGATCCTGGGCGGATTTCGCGGACTGCCCCAGCAGGTGCGCGGCACGGAGCTGGGCGAGTTCGGTAAGCTGGAGCAGGGCGACCGCACGCTGCACCGGTTCCGGGTGGGCGATTATCGAATTTATTTTGAGCGGCATGATTTGGGCGTGCTGGTGCACCGCATCCTCAGCCGCCACACGCTCAAGGATTTCCTGTTCCGTTCGGGCCTGAAATCCGATGAGGATGAAGCCCTCCAGGAAAATCCCAAGTTCTGGGAATTGATTGAGTCCGCAAAAACCACGGCGAAGGTCTAGCCGATTGCCATTTCCCGTCGGAATAAACCCAGAGGACGGCGGCTTGGTTTAAAAACTTTCAGCAGCGGCTTCGGCTGGCACCGCGATCTGACTCGGGCGCAACGGCAGTTTCAGTGCAGGTCCTCGCCCAGTTCCACATTCCAGTAGGCGAGGTCGATGAAATGTTTCCAGCTGTCGTGGCGGTGCAGGGCGAAATGGATCTGCACAAAGGGGCGCCATTTGGGCCGCTTGGGTTTCCGGATGAGATGCATGCCCGCTTCCTGGGGCGTGCGGTTGGCTTTGCGCGTGTTGCAGTCAATGCAGGAGCACACGATGTTTTCCCAAGTCGTCGGGCCGCCCCGGTCGCGCGGAACGACGTGATCCAGATTCAAATCCTTCCGGTCAAACACCTCGTTGCAGTACTGGCAGGTATTTTTGTCGCGCTCGAAAATATTGTGCCGGGTGAACTTGACCTCTTTTTTGGGCATCCGGTCGTACATCAGCAGGAGGATGACGCGCGGCACGCGGATGCGGAGGGAGATAGAGTGGACGGATTCCTCTGGCGGCGCGGATTCGGACAGGTTGCGCCACTCGTCAAAATTAAAAGTGCGGAAGGATCCGTCCTCGTCGTTGACCACGGCCTGGGCCTGACCTTGAAATAGGAGCGTGAGGGCGCGTCGCACGGTGCAGACGTTCACCGCCTGCCATAACCGGTTCAACACGAGCACATGTTGGTTGAGTGCTGTATTCATGGCCTATCGACGGGATAGGACGCTAGCAAAAGCCTGAGGGCGGGTCAATGGCCCCTGCATGATTTTTGCGGGACGGCTGTGAAATGCGCGGCTAGGGCTGAGAGCCTGTCTGAAAATATGGCGGCAGGTAAGGACGTCCGCAGCTACAAACATGGGGAAAGATACGCGCCAATCCGTCGGGCTGGCAGCCACGGCTCTTCGTCAGATAAAAAGGCCCGCTAACTTTTTTTAGACGGGCTGTGAATGGGCTTGCCAAACCGGAGCCGGATTGGAGAATGGAGTCGTGACTTCACTCCCATCCCCCCGTCCGATAAACGCACTCCTAGCAGCCTTTCTGTTGCTTCTGCCCTTTGCGGGTGTTGCGGATCCGGTGGATCCCGCCGCTTCGCCGGCATTGCGGGTGGCCGCTGTTTTTGGCGATAACATGGTGCTGCAGCAGCGGCAGGCCGTGCCGGTCTGGGGATGGAGCCGTCCGGGCACGGAAGTCACCGTCCGGTTTGCGGGCCAGAGCAAAACCGTCCGGACGGATGCCGACGGCCGTTGGCTGGTGAAGCTGGGGTCGCTCAAGGCCTCGGCGCGGCCGCAATCGATGGTGGTTGAGTCCGGTGACACCAAGACATTCACGAACATCCTGGTCGGCGAGGTGTGGCTGGCATCCGGCCAGTCGAACATGGAGAAACCCATTGGCGTTCAGCGCGGTCAGAAGCCGGTGTTCAATGCGGAAGAGGAGCTGGCGTCGGCGAATTATCCCCAAATCCGCATTTTCAAGGTGGAGAAAGCCCTCTCGCCCACGCCGCGTCCGGATCTGGAAAAGTTTTATGCCTGGCAGGAATGCTCCTCTAACACGCTCAATGGCGCCAGTTTTTCGGCCGCCGCCTATTTCTTCGGCCGCGAGATTCACACCAACCTGAACGTCCCGGTGGGGCTGATTGAATCGGCCTGGGGCGGCACCCGCATTGAGCCGTGGACTCCGCCGGACGGATTCGCGGCGGTCCCATCGCTCGCTGCGCTCGCGCAGCCGCCGGCTCCCGCCTCGGGAAAAATCACCAACACCCGTCCGATGGTGATCTACAATGCGATGATTGCGCCGCTGGCCGGCTTTGCCTTGCGCGGCGCTCTCTGGTATCAGGGCGAATCCAACTGCATGGGCACGAATGACAGCGACTATCTGACGTACGAGGCCAAAATGGAGGCGCTGGTGGGGGGCTGGCGCCGGAGCTGGGGCGCCGGGGATTTCCCCTTCTATTTCGTGCAGATTGCGCCCTTCCGGTATTACACTGGAAAAATGGTCCGGGTGAAATCGCCTGAGACCCTGCCGGAATTCTGGTCGATCCAATCCCGCGCGGCCCGCCACCTCAAAAACAGCGGCCTGGTTGTGACCACTGATCTGGTGGATAACTTGGATGACATTCATCCGCGGAACAAGCAGGGGGTGGGACATCGGCTTGCCCTGCTGGCGCTGGATGAAACCTATGATAGGGATGTGGAGAGCTCCGGGCCTGTTTTTCGCAAGGCGACCTTTGCCGGCGGCAAGGCCATTTTGAAATTCGCGCATGTTGCCGGAGGACTCATCAGTCAGGATGGGAAACCGCTGACGTGGTTCACCCTGGCGGGAGCGGATGGCAAATATGTTCCGGCGGTGGCGACCGTTGTCGGTGATACCGTGGAGGTTTCCGCCGCCGGGATCGAGCATCCGATGGCGGTGCGGTTTGCCTGGGATGAGACGGCGCAGCCCAATTTCTTTAACGCCGCCGGCCTGCCCGCGGCGCCCTTCCGCACCGATGACCCGATGTGGAAATGAAGAACCACTGGGCCCTGCGCTTTGATCAGATCCGGCTGCCATGAGGCTGATTCCGCCGGAAGCGGGGCCGGATGGTGCAGCAGGTGGAGATGCTCGGCGGTCCGGGGGATAGAAATACGGAGCTAAAATCAGCCGTCAACCGCTTTCGCGTTTTCCGCGTTGCCGGCTTTACTCGATTTTAAATTTATTTCCGAAGAGCCGATTGCATTCTAGAAGGACATAACGGTCGGTCATGCCGGCGATATGATCGCAGACTGCGCGGTGGAGGCCATTTTTTTGGATGCGCCGCTGGGAGCTTTTGCCGATGTCTTCCGAATGCGCCAGGTAATGCTTGAAAAGCTGCCCCAGCAGTTTCACTGCGCGCTGGTTGGGCTCGTGCACCACCGGGTTGTAGTACAAGTTTTTGTAGAGGTAGTGGCGCAGTTCCAGATTCTGCCGGCGGCGCGCAGCGCTGTGCTGCACGAGGGGCTTCGGACAGAGGCGGACATCGTCGGCCGATTTTACCCCGGCCTTTTTAATCAGCCTCTCGCTGGTCTCCACGATGTCCCGGATCTGCATGTCCAGAATGGTGCGGATAATGAAGTAACGGCGCGATTCGTCCGGGAGCGCGCCGTGTTTTTTCTTCACCTGCTGGGCCGCGTCGGCCCAGATGCGGACGTTGCGCGTGAGTTCTTTTTCGGAAAGCAGCCCCGAATCCAGACCGTCGTCCAGATCGTGGCTGTAATAGGTGATCTCGTCGGCCTGGTTGGCAATCTGGGCCTCCAGCGAGGAGTTTTTGGCGTCAAAGCCCTTGCGACGGGCAGGGTGGTCGCAGGCGGTGTGATGTTTGGCCAGCCCCTCGCGGACCTCCCAGGAAAGGTTCAGTCCGGAAAAATCGGGGTATTTTTGCTCGAGCTGCTCGACGATGCGGAGGCTGTGCTGGTTGTGCTCAAAGCCGCCATGGCTTTTCATCAGGCGGGCGAGGACGGTTTCGCCTTTGTGGCCGAAGGGCGAATGGCCCAGGTCGTGGGCGAGGGCGATGGTCTCGGCCAGATCGGTGTTCAGGCTGAGCGCGCTGGCGATGTTCCGGGAGATCGCAGCGACTTCAATCGTGTGCGTGAGGCGCGTTCGTAAGTGGTCACCGGTGCCGTTGAGGAAAACCTGGGTCTTGTATTCCAGGCGGCGGAAAGCCCGCGAATGAATGACGCGGTCGCGGTCGCGCTGGTATTGCGTGCGCCATTCCGGGGGTTCTTCCGAATGGTCGCGGCCCCGCGAGTCTCCGCTGAACTGCGCGTAGGGGGCCAGGATCTGGCGTTCGATCTGTTCGAGTTCCTGACGTGTGCGGGCCATGATTTAAACCGGACGGTGTGTCCCGGCAGACGGATACCCTCTGTTGCTTCTTTTAAACCGCGGGCGGCTCGTGGTTCTTGAGCAGTTCCTGGACGGAAATGCCGCGCAGCTCAAACAGTCGCCGGATGGTGTCTTCGATCAGGTTGTTCGGGCAGCTGGCGCCGGCAGTGATGCCGACGGTTATTTTGCCGTTGGGCAGCCAGTCGCGGGTCTCCACTTCCTTGTGCAAATGCTGGTTATAATGAACGATTTGCTTTTCCGACGCCATCTTGCCGGCGTTTTTGATGAAATAAGTCGGCAGCTTGGCCTCGCCCATCTCCGCCAGGTGCGAGGTGTTGGAAGAATTATAGCCGCCAATGACGATGAGCAGGTTCATCGGCTCCAGCAGAAGTTTCTGGAGGGCGTCTTGGCGGTCCTGGGTGGCCCCGCAAATGGTGTCAAAGAAGCGGAAATGTTGGTCGAGCCCCACCTCTCCATGTTTTTTGGCCATGGCCGCTTTGAAGCGGCGCTGGACCTCCTCGGTCTCGCCGCGCAACATGGTAGTCTGGTTCGCCACCCCCACCGCCTGCAAATGCAGGTCGGGATCAAAGCCCGCGGAATAAGCCCCCTTGAACTTGTCCAGAAACTCCGCCTTGTCGCCGCCGTTCAAAATGTAGTTGCAGACATAATCAGTATCGGCCAGGGTGAAAACCACCAGATAATGCCCGCTGCCGTAGGCGCGCGCCTGCGACGTGGTCGCCTTGGTTTCCTCGTGCTTGGCCTTTCCGTGGATAATGCTGGTGACGCTTTCCTTGGAGTACTGGCGCACGCGTTTCCAGACGCTCATCACATCCCCGCAGGTGGTGTCCACCAGTCGGCAGCCTTTGGCCTCCAGCTTTTTGCGGGTGCCCACCTCGGTGCCGAAAGCCGGAATGATCACGGCGTCGCCCGCCTTCAAGTGGGACAATTCCTCGTCGGTAGGTTTGGGGGAGATGATCTGGATGCCCAGATTGCTGATCTGGTCGTTCACCTCCGGGTTGTGGATGATCTCGCCCAGCAGATAGATGGGCGTCTGGGGGGAGACCTCTGAAAAATATTTTTTGGCAGCGTAGGCCAAATCGATGGCCCGCTCGACCCCGTAGCAGAAGCCGAACTCTTTCGCGAGTTTGACGGTCAGTTCCCCGGAGGAAAGCACGCCGCCGCCCGCGCGGATGCGCTCGACCAGTTCGCTGCGGTAATGGGTGAGGACTTGCGCCTGAACCGCTTCCATGATGTCGGGACGGCGAAGATTAATTTTCTGAGGATTGGCGGGGGCACCGGTTTGCATGGCCTGAAAATAGACCTGAACTGGCGGAGCGTCGAGCATAACTTCCCAGCTTGCGGGCGCCCCTGTCCGGCGTTTCTGTGGGTAGCGCCGCCGGAGCGGACGCCATGAATTTGATTGCGCGGCGAAAAAATCATGGGATGATTGGCCCTGCACCGGAGCGTAGCTCAGCCTGGCTAGAGCGCGTGGTTTGGGTCCACGAAGTCGCAGGTTCGAATCCTGTCGCTCCGACCATTTTTCTATTGTGATTTAAATGATTTTGCTCGATTCCCTGACAGTATCGGGGCGTTAGTGCGGTCATTGGCAAAACGTGAATTCAGCCGTATCCGTCGGGAAGCAGTCGAAGTCGCCGGCTGAACCCGGTTCGGCAGCGTTGGAAACCTGTACCACTCCCCCCGGCAAAAAATCTTACTTCACCCTCTCCTGTTGAAGTCTCTTGGCGTTTCATTTTGAGTTTGTTCTAGGCCGCGGATGAAGGGGCGGATGCAATCACCGATGTTGAGCGGGTGGCTTCTGATCCGTCATCCCTGCTATGAAACATGCGATATAGGACGGGCAAGACTAGCAGCGTCAACGCGGTTGAAGACAGGATGCCGCCAATGACGACGGTGGCAAGCGGGCGTTGGACTTCCGCGCCTGTGCCGGTCGCGAGCGCCATGGGAACGAAACCGAGCGAGGCGACCAGCGCTGTCATCAGCACGGGGCGCAAGCGTGTGAGCGAGCCCTCGGAGATGGCTTCGTCCAGCGGTTTCCCTTCCGAGCGGAGTTTGTTGATGAAGGAAATCATCACCAAACCGTTGAGCACGGCCACGCCGCTCAAGGCAATGAACCCGACGCCCGCCGAAATGGACAATGGGATGTCGCGCAACCACAGCGCGGCGACGCCGCCAGTCAAAGCCAGTGGAACGCCGGTGAATACGAGGATGGCGTCTTTGATCGTCCCCAACGTCATGAACAGGAGCAGGAAAATCAGCAGCAAGGCGATGGGCACGACAATCTGCAAACGCTTCGCCGCCGAGATAAGTTGCTCGAACGTGCCCCCCCACGCCGTCCAATAGCCAGCGGGGATTTTCACCTGTTCCTGAATCTTCTGTTGGGCTTCCTGCACGAACGAGCCGAGGTCGCATCCTCGCACGTTAGCGGTAACGACGACGCGGCGTTTGCCGTTCTCGCGGTTCACCTGATTCGGGCCGGGTGCGATGTGGATGGTCGCCACGGCGTTGAGCGGAAGGTAGGACGGCGCGTTCCGAGCGGTCGCTTTGCTCGCGAAGACCGAGCGAGTCACTGTGGCTCCTGATTCTTCGTGCGGTGGCAGCGGAATGGGAATGCGTTTAATCGCTTCGATGTCGGTGCGCAGATTTTCCGGCAGGCGAACGACGAGATCGAAACGGCGGTCTCCCTCGAAGACTTCGCCCGCGCTTTTGCTGCCGAGTGCGATCTCGATGACTTCCTGCACATCGGAGACGTTCAGGCCGTGCCGCGCCATCACGTCGCGTTTGAGTGCGATGGTCATCAACGGCAGCCCAGTGGTTTGCTCCATTTTAACGTCTGCCGCGCCGCTGACGCTCCCAAGGGCTTTCTCGACTTCCTCGCCGACTTCCTGCAGCACGGACATATCGTCGCCAAAAACTTTCACGGCCACATCGCTGCGCACGCCGGAGATGAGTTCATTGAAGCGCATCTGAATCGGCTGGGTAAATTCATAGTTGTTGCCGGGCAGTTTTTTAACGGCGGTTTCCATCTCGCTGACGAGTTCGACCTTGGGCTTCTTGGGATTCGGCCATTCCGAGCGGGGTTTCAAAATCACAAACCCGTCCGCCACGCTGGGCGGCATGGGATCGGTGGCAACTTCCGCGGTGCCGATCTTGGCAAAAACATGTTTCACCTCCGGGAATTCCTTGAGTCGCTTTTCTAGCAAGTGCTGCATCTCGACGGCTTGGGAAAGACTTGTGCCGGGAATGCGCAATGCGTGCAGCGCAATGTCGCCTTCATCCAGGCTCGGCATGAATTCGCTGCCCATGCGGGATACCGCAACGCCGCTCAACACAACGAGCACCATGGCGCCAAGCGCTACGGCCCCTCGGAAGTTCAGGCACAAGTTCAGCGCGGGACGATACATCGCCTTGGCCGCGCGCATGACGAAGTTTTCCTTCTCCGAAACTTTGCCGGTCATGAACAACGCCACGGCCGCCGGAATGAACGTGACGGCGAAAATGAGCGCGCCGAGCAGCGCGATGATGACCGTCCACGCCATCGGGTGGAACATTTTGCCCTCAACGCCGGTGAGCGTGAGAATTGGCAGATAGACTACCATGATGATGAACACGCCGAAGAATGCCGGGCGCACGACTTCCTTGGTCGCGTCGAACACGAGGTCGAATCGCTCAGCGCGCATGAGCAATCGTCCGCGATGCTTTTGCTCCTCTGCCAGACGGCGTATGCAGTTTTCCACCGTGATGACTGCGCCGTCCACAATAATGCCGAAGTCGAGCGCTCCCAGGCTCATCAGGTTGCCGCTGATTTGGCTTCCCACCATGCCGGTGATAGTGAAAAGCATGGAAAGCGGAATAACCAATGCCGTGATGAGCGCCGCGCGAAAGTTTCCAAGCAATACGAATAAAATGACGATGACAAGAATCGCACCTTCCAGCAGGTTTTTCTTCACGGTGTTGATGGCCGCGTTGACGAGGTCGGTGCGGTTATAGACGGTTTTTGCCACGACGCCTGCGGGCAGGGTGCGGTTGATCTCCGCCATTCGGCTGTGCACGCGCTCGGAGACGGTGCGGCTATTTTCACCCATAAGCATGAAGACCGTGCCGAGCACAACTTCTTCGCCGTTTTCGGTGGCTGCGCCGGTGCGGAGTTCCGAGCCGAGCAGGACGTCCGCCACGTCGCGGACATAGAGGGGCTGGCCTTCGCGGTTGCTAACGACGATTTGGCGAATGTCGTCGAGCCCGGCGACCTGACCGGGCGCGCGGATGAGATATTGCTCTCCGTTACGCTCAATGTAGCCCGCGCCAACGTTGGCATTGTTGCGGGCGAGCGCTTCCATCACGTCATGCAAGCTCAAACCGTAGGCGAGCAGCTTGTCGGGATGCGGCGTGACGTGATATTGCTTCACGAAGCCGCCGATGGTGTTGACCTCAACGACCCCGGGCAGATTGCGAAGTTGGGGTTTGATGATCCAATCTTCAACGGTGCGAAGGTCCATGGGCGTGTAGGCGTTCCCGTCCGCCGTCTTAGCTCCTTCCTTCGCTTCGACGGTGAACATGTAGATTTCGCCGAGCCCCGTGGCAATCGGCCCCATTGCAACTTCCACACCGGGCGGCAGCTTGCTTTTCGCTTCCTGGATGCGCTCGTTGATGAGGTTGCGCGCCCAAAAGATGTCCGTGCCATCCTTGAAAACAACCGTCACTTGCGAGAGACCGTAGCGCGACAGCGAGCGGGTGTAATCAAGGTTGGGCAAACCGGCCATCGCAGTTTCGACGGGAAAGGTGATGCGCTGCTCCGCTTCGAGCGGCGAATAGCCCGGTGCTTCCGTGTTGATCTGCACCTGGACGTTGGTGATATCCGGCACAGCGTCAATGGGAAGCCGGTTGTAATTTAAAACGCCAAGCAGGGCGATGCCCAGCGATGCCAGCAGAACCATCCAGCGTTGCTTAATGGAAAAGGACAGAATTCGTTCGAGCATGGTGATCTCCTTAATGGTCGTGAGTCGCCCCGGATTTCAGGATGTCGGCTTTTATGAGGAAGCTGTTTTCGGCGACGTAACGCATGCCCGGTTTCAACCCGGAAACAATTTCCACCCACTCGCCGTCGCTGCGGCCCGGTTTGATGACGAGCGGTTCAAAGAAGTTGCCTTCGTTGACAAACAGCACCGTCCAATCGCGGAAGGTTTGCACCGCGCTCGCCTTCACGGCCAGCGGCACTTCGACTTCTTCGAGCAGGATTTCGCCGGTTACGAACAAGCCGGGTCGCCATTCGCCGTCGGGGTTTGGCAACGCCACGCGCACCAGCAACGTCTGCGTGCTCTCTGAACCGTAGGGCGAGATGTAGGCAATTGTTCCTTTGTCTTTATGAAAACCGTCGCCACCGTCAATCATTACGCTCTGACCCGTTTTTACCCGGGCCGCGTCCTGCCGGTAGATGTTCAAGTCCACCCATACGCTGCTGAGATCGGCCACGATGAAGATCGCTTCGCCCTCGCTGACAAATTCGCCGGGCACAGCATGTTTCTCGATGATCGTGCCCGCCAGATCAGATTTGATTTCGTAGCGTTGCAAACTCTCGTTGCTCTCGACGGCGGCCAGCACTTCATCTTTGCTCACTTTGTCCCCGAGCCGCTTGAGGACAACCTTGAGCACGCCCGGATAACGCGGCACCACATGCTTCATCTGATCCTCGTTTGGAACGACGCGCCCGTTCGCCTTGAGCGTGGCTTTGATCTTGGCCGGCCCGACAGTTTCAACCACCACGCCGGAAGCTTTCTCCGCCTCGGGCGACAACTCAACGCGCGCTTCCGGCGACTCGTATTGCCAGCGATGCGTCTGCCCGCCGCGTTCCGCCGTCACCTTCACTTCAAACGAGTGCGGTTCGTAAATGGTCTGGTCGCCGACGAGATAATCGCCCTCCTTCTTGAACTGGATTACATCCGAGCGCCCGCCGAGCCGTTTCAACTTGACGGTCAGCTTCACCTGCGCCGCATCAACGGGTTTGTCCTGCTCATAGAAATAAACACGGAACTGCGGTGGCAGGCCCGTCTCAAAGATGGTGATCTCGGTGGCAAAATTTCCTTCGCGTAACATGCGCCCGCGATGTGGGCCGCGCTCCATTTGTTCGCCGGCTTCCTCGCGGTGTGCGGCGCCGTCGCCGTATTTTCCGTCGGCAGCGGCGGGTTTGGTTTTCTTGAGCGCCAGGGTGGTGAATCCCGCGCCCAGCGCGAGCACGGCCAGGATGGCAATGATTTGATTATTTTTCATAAGGAAATGATTTCAGTTTCTAACGGGTAAAGATTGTAGAGTCGTATTTCTTGGCGGGTCGGCTGGGGAAACCAGTGGCTCGCCAATGAGTCGTTCAATGGCAATCACCGCCTGATGATAATCGCTGAGGGCGCGAAAATACTGGCTGCGCGAAGCAAACAAGGTGCGTTGCGCATCGAGGACTTCGAGATAACTGAGCCGCCCTTCGGCGTAATACACGCTCACCGTGTCGAACGACAGCTGCGCGCCGGGCAGCACCTTCTCCTTGAGCGCGGCGACTTCCGCCGCCGCTGCTGCGAGCCGCTGCCACGTCTGGCTGAGCGAGGTCTTTACCCGCAATTCTGCCGCCCGCTGTTCGTCACTCGCCTTGGCAAGCTGATACTCGGCCTCCTCGATGTTGCCCTGATTCTTGTTGAAGAACGGCAAAGGGATTGAAATGCCCGCGACAAAAGCGTTGTCCTCTGGCCCACTCAGACGCCGATAGCCGCCGCCGACGGTGACATCGGTCACTCGCCTGGTCTTCTCCAGCTTCACGTTCGCTTCGCGTTGCAAAATTTCCGTGGCCCAACGAGCGATGTCGGGATTTTGTCGCAGCCGCTCCATCAAGCGCTCCAGCTCGGGAACAGACGTCGTTCCTTCAAGATTGCCCTCCACCCGCTCGAAGCGCGGCTGCGAGCTGCCCCAATTGGATGCCAGCCGTTGCCGCGCCGCATCGAGCGCCCGCTGGGTCTGATCGCGCTCAATTTGCACCGATGCCAGCGCCACTTGCGCTTTCGTGCCTTCCACCGCGAACGTGCGCGCGGCTTCGACCCGCTTGTTCACCGCTTCGACCGCCTTTTCCGCCAGGCCCACGGTTTCTTCCGTGAGGGCGAGGCGTTGTTGCTGGTTCAGCACTTCGACAAACGCTTCCGCGGTCTGCGTGAATACTTCAATGCGGCGCGTTTCGTAATCCCAACCCGCGAGGTCGCGCGAAAGTTTCGCCGAGTTCACGCGCGCGGTCCTCTTGCCGCCAAGTTCAATGAGCTGACTCAAGGCGAACGTGGTCTGTGCTTCGCGCACTCCTTGGAAATCGCCACTGCCAAGCACGTCCTCGACTTCTACGCCCGCTTCGGGATTGGGTATCAGCCCTGCTTGCAGAATGCGTGCTTCACCGATTCGCACGTCCCAGGAGAAGGCGGCGAGTCCGGGATTGCGCCCCAATGCCAGGGCAAGCGCCTGCCGCATGGTCAGTGCGCCGGTGGGTTCTTCGATGGCTCGCGGTGGCGCGAGCGCGTTCTTCATCTCGCGCGGGGGGCAGAACGTCGCGAGTTCCTTGCCCAGCGGGCGCGGTTCGGTCCATGCCTCGGACTGGGTTGTGGGATTGGTAGCGCAACCACAGAACCCGGCCACGAGTCCAACGCCTGCCAAAACTAAAATGCTGCGGATAATTGAATGCTTCATATCAAATCGGCCTAAACCAAAATTGGGAACATGAGGGCGCGATGTGACATCACGCCGAATCAATGGAAAACGTCCTCAGCGAAGGCGAGGATTGGTCAGGAAGCAATGGAAGGGGCACGGGCAGGAAGTGCCCTGCGGGAAACGAAATGCCAGATTTTGGAAAACTCTGGCGGTGCGGCTGTCAAAATCCCAACGCCAACCTCTGTGTGCAAAGTGTCCGCCGGCGCCAACTCGATTGGCGAATATATCCCAACACAGTGGGGCGATAGCTGCGTCAGGCTGGATCGGTTGCTCTTATATTCAGATTTCTCAACCGAACAGCATCGGGTATCGCTGCGGTCCGGACTCTGGTTTTCGTGGCAGTCGCCCTCACTTGGACAATCGAGAAATTCAAATCCGGTAACGAGTTCTATCTGACAATGCGCCGAGACGGGCAGCCAGAGGAAGGCTGCCAGGGCAAACACGATGTTTTGGAATCGCCGCACGCGCTATTGATAGCGGCAGACCGACGAAGATTCAAACTTATCTTGCGCCGGTGTGCGTTGGATTTCGAGTGTTTGATTATGAGTTGGCAGTCGCGGCCAGTTTGGGCGCTCCAGCTCAGTGGGTCGGAATGAACCCGTTTGCGGGCGAAAACCGCTGACACGTCCCAACAGTAAAGCGTTCGCAAGTCGCCTCGGGAAAAGTAGAGAAAAGCCAAAAAATATATAGGGCGATGATGCTTTTGTTGCGAAAATAAAAACGGGATCGTTTTCTATGGGAATCCTGTCGCTTTCATTATTTTTCCTACCCAAAAAAAATCAAAGCATTCTAAGACCGGGTATTGATTTTAGGACGGAAGCGGGTCGGGATTCTTCCGTATTCTGACGCCGAGCCCATCTCCGTGAGTCAGATGGCCGGCGCTAACTTTTCCATACTGGATCTCAAGTCATGATAAAAAAGGGTGCAACGCTGGGGATTCAAGCCATTGCGCGTCAGATCCAGGGCGGTGTATCGGGAGTGATTCTATGGCAGTTCATGTCAACTTTGGAACAGGTAGGGCGCGTCACTCCGTGCGCGCCGGCGTGGTAAACTAGGACGCGTGGGTTGGCAATCGCGGCGGGCAGGGGACTGCCCGCCCTACCTGCCGATGTTCCAAAGTTAAGTTGAACTGCTATAGAGCCCTACTGTCCCAAAGTTGCTTAATACTACCCTGTCCGGATAGCCGCTACCCTTCGGGATTCGGCTTTAAAAAATAATTGGCTCGTTCAGCTTGCCGCATTGCGAGCAGCGGGAGCGGTCCACGTCGGCGTCGTCGGTGTAGACCGAGCCGCATTTTTTACAGCGAAACACGCGGTCTTCCGTGTGGGTCGGGCCGAACCGGCGTCGGCGCAGCTCCGAATAGATCCCCAGCGCGCCCAGCGCGCCCAGCAGCAGCGCCACATAAATCAGAATGAGCCAGGAGGCGGACATAAATATTAGGGGCGCCGGGGCAGGGGTGTTTTCGAAATGCTCCGGAACCCGCCGCTGTAAAAGTGGTTTGCCGCAGACCGCCGTCTCCCGTTCCGCGGAGGGCGTCCGTATGAAAAGAATTCCAGGTCAGGGTTCATGGGGGGCATCGGGCGTCGGCTCGGTTTGCCAGTTGAAAAGAATCCGGCCCAGAGTCAGCTCGCTGGCGGGCGTGAAATGCAGTGTGCGGGCGAGGGCGAGGGCGAGCTGGTCGGCGGCATCGTATTGATCGGTGGGCGCGTAACCGCTGCCGGGTGGCAGTAAAACGGTTGAAACCACAGTTCCCGAGGGGTCCACCAGCACTTGCACCACACTGGGCGCAATGAGTTCTGAATAGGGCCAGTTGGTCAGATTCAGGGGGGCAGAAATCAGGCGCTGTGCTAGCCCGCCTTCGATGCGCAGGGTAGAGTTTTTTGGCGGGCCCGATTCTGTCAACTGCGGGGAAAGGCTCAAAACCGTCGCCGGTGTGAATTCCAGAGGGGATATCGCCGGGGAATGAGACTTCATCATCTGCAGGAAGGTCGCCCCCAGCCCCTCCTCCGGTAGCGCCAGCGGGCGCTGCGGTTCCGTCCAGCGAAAGGAGGGCGGTTGGACCTCGGGCGTTTTCAGCCACACGGGGGAGCTGAAATCCCGTCGGTGTGGCAGGGCGAACAGCGTGGGATCCTCCAGCGCGATCCGTTCATCAGCCATCGGGGCAAGTGACAGGGTGGGGACGTTGGCAACAGCGCGCGGCGCGGGCATTTTTTCTTCCCCGAATAAAAAGACCAGAGCAAGATGGGCCGCGTAGATGAGGGCGATGACGGCAATCCAGCGCCGGAGCGGCCAGCCGACTTCCGCAGGGGACAGGTCAGTTTTTGGGTCGTTTCCGGAAAGTGGGTTGGCTGCCGGACTGGTTTTCATCGGTGAGCCGGCGAGTCCAGCAGACGCGGAAGCGTGGCCAGCAGCGCGTGGTGGAGGCCCGCCTGCCGGGCCAGCTGGGCGAGGTGGACCAGTTGGTCGTAGGTCGTTCCCTTGTCCGCCATAATGACGAGGGTGAGGGGCTCTGGCGAGCGGGTTGCGGCATCAGCCAGGCTGGCTTGGAGCTGCTTTTCCGTCAGGATTTGATTTTCAAAATAAAGACGGCCCCCGGCGCCGACGGCGACGGTCACGCTGGGGCGATCGGTGCCGGGCAGGTCCTCGGCGACCGGAAGTTGCAGCGGCAATCCCGGCACGGGCAGGAACAGCGACAGCAGCACGAAAACAACGAGGATGAAAAAAACCGCGGCAAAAGGAGCAGCGTCCAGCGGGCTGCGTTGCAGTCGGAGGTGGCGTGGAAACTTCATCAGGGTCTGGCGTGGCCGTTTTCGGTGATGATGTTGACGATGTCGCTGGCGGCGCGCTCCATGTCGAGGACGATTTTATTGATGCGGCTGAGGAGGTAATTGTAACCGGCATGGGCCGGGATAGCCACGGCGATGCCTGTTGCGGCGCAGATCAGGGCGCGCTGGATGCCGCCGGCCAGCAGTCCAAAGTGGGCGTAGAGGCCCGAGGCCTGGATTTGATGGAAGACCTCGAGGAAGCCAATCAGAGTTCCGAGCAGGCCCAGCAGCGGTGCCATCTGCGCGAGGGTGGCCAGCAGGTTCATTTTCTCCTCCAGGAGCGGCACTTCGGCGCGTCCGGCTTCTTCCACCGCTTCCCGCACGCGGTCGCGCCCCTTTTCCCGGTTCAGGATTGCAATCTTTACCAGCCGCGGCACCGGGCCGGGGGTGGCGTCGCAGATGGAAATAGCTTCGACAATATTATCCCGCTTGAGCACGGTGCGCACGCCGTTCAAGAACTCGGCGGCATTGATCTGGGCGCGGTGACAATGCAGCACGCGCTCGATGAACACGGCGAGGGCGACGGCGCCGGCGAGCAGGATCAGCCAGATCATCGCGCCGCCCTGGGCTAAAAACGTAGGCAACATGGGACTGTTATACGGTTCGCCGCGGGAAGTTCAAAGCGCAAAATCATCCGCCGCCCGCCCGGACCGGCCACAAATGTTTAGAACCTTAAAATTTGTCTTGGCGTCCTAGGTGCCTTGGCGGTTACTCTTGCGCATGCAAAACCCCGACCAATTACGCGAACTGTTCCGGATGCAAAAAGCCCTCAACGAACGCATCGGCGTGAAAACCGACGGCATGAGCGAGGAGGACAAAACCAAGTGGCTGCTCAACTACACGCGCGCCATGCAGCAGGAGATGGCCGAGCTCACCGACAGCGTCCCCTGGAAGTGGTGGGCGAAGTACCAGAAATTCGACGAGCAAAACGCGCGCGTGGAGGTCGTGGACCTGTTTCATTTTCTCATCAGCATGGCGCAGGTGCTCGGCATGAGCGCCGACGACGTCTATGCCGCCTACCTCAAGAAAAACGAGGTGAATTTTAAGCGGCAGGAGAGCGGCTATGTGAAGAAGGATGAGAACGATTCCAAGCATATCTAATAGCTTTAGCGCTCGTGGCCGACTTTAATTACCAGCTCGGCAACAGCGGGAAAAACACCCGGGCGGCAACGTGGGTGGGCGGGATCGCTGCCTTCTTGTTCGGCACTCCCTTCGCCGCCGCAGGTTTGTTTGTCATCTGGCAGGGTATAAAAAAAATATCCCGCGGCGACTCGGGGCAGGGCGTCGGCATCCTTTTGTTTGGGTCGGTATTCGCAGCCATCGGCTTGGGAATCCTGTATGCCGCCATTACGGCCGGTCGGCGTCAGCGACGGGCGGAAGCCCAGTGGAATGCCAAAACAGAGGGCGGCACAAAGAACTGGCTCGCGCGGGACGACTGGGCCGCCGGCAAAATAAAATCATCCGCGGCCGCGCAGACAAGAATCCTGTTTATCTTTGCGCTGGCATTCGGTGGCTTCGGAACGGCAATGTCGTTTTTCGTGCTGCCCCAGGAAGTGCACGGAGGGAATTACAAGGCGTTGGCAATTTTTTTATTTCCTGCCATTGGCCTTGCTTGCGGCATCGCGGTCCTTCGCAGCGTTTTGTCGCGCCGCCGTTTTGGGGAGTGCTGGTTGGAGCTAGCCCAGGTTCCCGCGCCTCTGGGAGGGGCGCTCGGCGGTCTGATCCAGACGGCGCGGCCATTGCATTTGGAACAGGGCTTGCACCTGAAGCTTTCCTGCCTCCGTCGCAATGTCCAGCGTTCCGGCGATGGGGACAACGTCTCCGAAACGGTGCTCTGGCAAAATGAAAAGGTTTTGCGTCCGGACGCCCCCCTGGCCCCGGCAGGTCCGGCCGGCACGGGCATCCCAGTCCATTTCGATATCCCCGCCGGCCAACCGGAAGCAACCTTGCGCGGCAAATCCACCATCGTCTGGCGGCTGGAGGCAAAGGCGAAAATGGCGGGCCCGGATTTTCACGCCGTCTTCGAGGTGCCTGTCTTTCAGGTCGCCGGTGCCCCCGTGGCGGCGGAGGAGCCCGACCCGACCGCGGCGCTGCAGATGCCGGTGGATGAGCTCCGGCGCGAGGAGAATTCCCGGATTGCCGTCACCGACGGCCCGGGTGGCCGCGAATTTTATTTCCCCGCCGCGCGGAATATCGGGGTAGCGCTTTCGCTGCTGGTTCCCCTGCTGGTGTTCGGCGGGTTTACGGTGGCGGCGCGCCGGGTGTTTGCTGATCTTTTTTTCGAGATCGTGTTCGGGCTGGTGACGCTGGTGGTCTTTATCGGCTGTTTCAACCTGTGGCTTAAATCCAGCCGCGTCACGATCAATGCCTCCCGATTGACCCGGGTGAACCGCTGGCTGCTGTTTGCGAGAACCCGCTCTTTTAATGCCGAAGACATTGACCGGTTTGATACGATGATTGGTATGACCAGCGGCAACCGCGCGTATTACAACCTGAAGCTGGTCCTCCGGCCGAGCGGGTCTGATTTTGCCGCGGGCAAAAACCGCTACGCCTCCACCGGCGAACGCCCCGCCTTGAAATTCAAGATCGGGGATCGGCGGGGCGTGACGCTTGCCTCCAATATTGCCAGTCAGCCGGAGGCGGACTGGCTGGCCCGTGAAATGACCCGGGCGCTCGGCCGGTGACCCTCAAAAAGTGAAAGCCAAATTTAAAAAAAATCCCGTCCCAGCCCGCTGGCGCCAGGAGATCCACAGCATCCTCATCCCCGAGCCGCAGATTGCCCGCCGCGTGAAAAGCGTGGCGCGCGAAATCGGGCGGGATTTTCGCGGGCGCGAGCTGGTGGTGGTCGCGGTCCTCAACGGCACCGTTCTCTTTCTTGCCGACTTGGTCCGGCATTTGAACCTCCCTCTGCGCCTCGATTTCGTGGGCGTCTCCAGCTACGGCGCCGGCACGAAATCCGGCAAGCTGGTGTTCACCAAGGAACTGCGCCTGGATGTGCGGGGCCGGGATGTGTTGCTGGTGGACGACATCCTCGATACGGGCAAGACCCTGAGCCGGGTGCGCGCCAAGCTGCTCAGGCTCAAGCCGCGCCGGCTCAAAACCTGTGTGCTGCTCGACAAGCCCGCCCGCCGCGTCCGGAAAATCCAGGCCGATTATGTCGGCTTCCAGATTCCCGACCATTTCGTCGTCGGCTACGGGCTTGATTTTGATGAGCGATACCGCAATCTCCCGTTCGTCGGTATCCTGCGTTCTCCGCTCGATTCCACGGCGTCTTAAAATGGATTCAACTTTAAATGGAACTTAAAATCATCAGTTTGCTGGGGCTCTGTGTGTTTGTGTTTGTGGCCTGGACCCTGTCCAGCCATCGCCGCCTGTTTCCCTGGCGCACGGTGATCTGGGGTCTCGCGCTGCAGTTCCTCTTCGCGCTCCTGATCCTAAAAACGCCGTGGGGCGCCAAGGTATTTGACCTCACCGGCCGCGCCATCAACCGGCTCATCCTGTTTTCGAACGAGGGCTGCCAGTTTGTTTTCGGCCCGCTGGCCAACAGCGAGCTGCTTGCGGCCAAGTTCGGCCCGGCGCATGGGATGGTTTTCGCCGTGCTGATCACGGGCACCATTATCCTGGTCGCGTCCCTGTCGTCGCTCCTCTTTCACTGGGGCATCCTGCAGCGGGTGGTCCAAGCCGTTGCCTGGGTGATGCGCAAGGCGATGCGGACCAGCGGCAGTGAAACCCTCGCGGTGGCATCAAATATTTTCATGGGCCAGACCGAGGCGCCGCTGGTGATCAAGCCCTATGTCCTCCGGATGACGCGCAGCGAGCTGCTCTGCATGATGACCGGCGGCATGGCCACCATCGCCGGCGGGGTGGCGGCGGTCTACTCCAAGCTCGGGCTCGACTCCGGCCATCCGGAGATGCCCGGCCATCTGCTCACCGCCTCTGTGCTCAGCGCGCCCGCCGCGCTGCTCATCTCCAAGGTGATGCTGCCAGAGACAGAGCTGAGCGAGACGGCCGCCTCCGCGCCGGCGCGCGTCCCGCGCACCACCGCCAATAGCCTGGACGCGCTCTGCCGCGGCGCCTCCGACGGCATGATGCTTTCCATCAATGTCATGGCCATGCTCATCGCCTTCATCGCTCTAGTGGCGATGGCAAATTATCTGATCGTGTTTCCGCAGGCGCATGCCGGGGTGGCGGTGCCGGTGACGCTGCAAATGGTGTTCGGCTGGGTCAACGCGCCGTTCGCCTGGCTGATGGGCGTGCCGGCGCACGATTGCCTGGCCATCGGCAGCATCCTGGGCGAGCGCATTGTGCTCAATGAATTCATCGGCTACCTCTCGCTCACCAGCCCGGCGACCCATGTGGATTCGCGCAGCTTCATTCTGGCGACCTATGCGCTATGCGGCTTCGCTAATTTCGCCAGCATCGCTATTCAGGTCGGTGGCATCGGCTCGCTGGCGCCGGAGCGCCGGCGCGAAATGGCCGAACTGGGCGTCCGCGCCATGATCGGCGGCCTGCTGGCCAGCTACATGACCGCGTCCATCGCCGGAGTGCTTCTTTAAAACCTCCGCTGCGAAGTTCCTTTGGCTGTGGTGATTGTTAGAAACACGGGGGGTAAAAAGATGGCCTCTTGTAATTAAAACCGTCTTTGTTTCACATTAAGTTTGACTGAATCCATGAATTTTTTTGAACTGATAGTGAGTGTGTTAGGATTGTAAATAGAGGTCGCTGGTGCTGAAAAACATTAAAACTTCAATGAAATCAAAAAAAATCATCATGGGTTTGGTCCTATCCGTGGGGCTGTTGGTATTGGCCCCTGTCCAAACAAAGGCAATCCCTTTATTTTTTCTTATTTATGATCACTACTGTCCCGTTTAGCTTTTGACGACAGCGATTTTACTATTGTAAAAACTGGATAAAACCGCTGTCCGGTTATTTTTCGATTTCAATTCTGCGACGACTCCCAGAGGGTGTTTCACCGCCAACCAGCGGTTTTTCA
>CAILMI010000005.1 GCA_903835255.1 uncultured Verrucomicrobia subdivision 3 bacterium | reverse complement strand
GTTCTGCCGTCGGATTACCTGGGGCAGCACGCCTGGCGACGGCGGGTGGAAGTGCTGCGCGCCGCCGCCAGGCAGCTGCGAACATTCCCCCTCAAAAACTCAAGTCCATTTTATGTTGCATATGCAACATAAAATAGACTTCCCGTATTTCGCGCGACCCCAGCCGCTGGTTGCGTTTAGCAGTTTCACCTAGGATGTTTTTTGCTGCTTTACTCGTTCCGGCCCGCCGTTCATTTTGCGCGCGGCTTTTCCATGCACCGCGAAGATTTAGACAAACAGTGTGAGCAGGGCATCCTCGGGCTGGTGCTTGGCATCCTGGTTTTTGCACCGCTCGCCTTTGGCGCGGTGCACGCGTGGGCATTTCTGGTTGTCCAAGGACTCGTCCTTGGCGTGATGCTCCTGTGGGGGGTGCGACTCTGGAGGGGCTCTCAATCGCGATTGCTCTGGACGCCGGTCTGCTGGGCGGTGCTGGCGTTCGCTCTCTATTCCATCGCGCGCTATCTGACGGCGGACATCGAATACGTCGCGCGGCAGGAAATGATCCAGGTGTTGGTGTACGCGTTCCTGTTTTTCGCCATCGTCAACAATCTTTACCGGCAGGAATCCGCCCAGATCATCAGCTTCACCCTGATTTTTCTGGCGATGGGCATCTCCGGGTACGCGATTTTTCAATACGCCACGCAGTCCACCCATGTCTGGAATGAGGTGGCGCTGTATCCCGGGCGCGGGACGGGCACCTATATTTCCCCGAATAATCTGGCCGGCTTCCTGGAAATGATCCTGCCCCTCGCTACGGCTTATATCCTGGCGGGCCGGATGACGCCCCTGATGCGAGTTCTGTTGGGTTATTCGGCTCTCGTGGTCATAGCCGGGCTAGTGGTCACTTTTTCCCGCGCCGGGTGGGCGGCGGCCGGATTGGCGCTGCTGGCGCTGCTGGGGATTTTGATGTCCTCGCGGCAACACCAGCTTCCTGCCTTCCTGCTGCTGTTGCTGCTGGCCGGCGGCGGCACCGTGGTGGTTTCAAAATATCTGGCGTTCTCCCCCTCTTATGTCCAGCGCGTGGGCCGGGTGCTGGAGACCCCGTCGCCCAAGGCGAACTATCTGGATTTGCGCAAAGATATGTGGATTGCCGCCGAGCAGATGTGGCGGGATCATTTCTGGTGGGGCGCTGGGCCAGGGCATTACAACTTTCGGTTTCCCGCCTACCGCTCCGAGCGCGTGCAAAGACAGCCCGACCGCGTCCACAATGATTACCTGAACCTGCTCGCCGATTGGGGGACGGCAGGCGGAATCCTGGTATTGGGAGGTATGACTCTGTTTGCGGTCGGTCTCTGGAAGACCCGCAAGCATGTCCGGCGGGTGGAAAAGGAGTTTAAAAGTGGCAATAGCAACCGGCTCGCTTTTTTTCTGGGGGCGATGGCGGGCCTGTTCGCGCTGGCGCTCCATTCCCTCGCGGATTTCAACCTGCACGTCCCGGCCAACGCGCTGCTCGGCGTCACTCTGTTCGCGCTATTGAGCAGCACCCTGCGGTTCGCCACGGGCCAATACTGGTACAGCCTGCGCTGGCCGCTGAAACTGTCTGTCACCCTTCTGCTGGCAGCAGGGTTCGTGTATCTGGGGGCCCAGGGATTTCGGACCGGGCGGGAAACCTTCTGGCTGGCCCGGGCGGCCCGGGTCCCCGATTTTTCAGCCGAACACGCCTCCGCCCTGCTCAAGGCTATCGCCGCCGACCCCCACAACCCCATGACCCCCTACAGGCTCGGCGAATGTTATCGCACCCAGAGTTTCACCGGCGGCGATGATTCCCAGACGCTGGCAACGACCGCGCTGCAATGGTATGAACGCGGCTGGCGGCTGAATCCCTATGACGCCCATAATTATCTGCGCTACGGCATGTGCCTCGACTGGATGGATCGTCCTGACGAAGCGGCGCCGTTCTTCAACCGCGCCGAGGCCTGTGACCCGAATAATTATTTCATCGTTGCCAACATCGGCTGGCATTATGTCCAGACCGGCGATTACGCCGCCGCGCGCGTCTGGCTAAAACGCTCGCTCGAGCTACAATGGCAGGATAATGTCATCGCCCGTTCCTACCTGGAATGGGTCAATCAAAAACTCTCGGACAACGCCTCCGGTCAGACCCCCCTCCCGCCGGGATTCTGAAACTGCAGATTTACTTGCCAGACCCGCTGCAAACTCTTAACACACCGGGATGAAATTACCTCTGGTCATCACCCTTGTTGCACCGGACCGAACCGGGCTGGTGGAATCGGTCGCTCAAGCGGTCGCCAGTCACGGCGGCAACTGGCTTGAAAGCCGGATGTGCCGGCTCGGCGGCGAATTCGCCGGCATCCTGCGCATCGAGATTCCGGCGGAGAGAAAAACCGAGCTGCTCGCCGCGCTGCAAACCCTCCCCGGCCTGAATTTTGTGGTCCAGCCGGCCCGGGCCGCGGAACCGGCCGCTCCCGCTCGGCAGCTGCGGTTGGAAATTGTCGGCAGCGACCGGCCCGGCATTGTTAGGGAAATCACCCGTGCGCTCACGCGGGCAAACGTAAACGTCGAGGAATTCTCCAGCGAGCGGATCAGCGCCCCCATGTCCGGCGAGGAATTGTTCAAGGCCGCCGCGCGCCTGCAGCTGCCCGAAGCCTGCGACGTCGCCGGTTTGAAACGCGATCTGGAAACAATCGCCGCCGACCTGCTCGTCGACGTTTCCATTGCGGAAGTCCCAGGCGCGTGACCGGAGTGCAGTTTCAAAACTGGTGCCGGGTCCGGTGGTGCCGTCCGGACCCCGCGTTGTGCCGTGAGCAGAAAATTGACACAACCGCGCCGCGCCTCTAGGCTTGCCGCCCATGTCGAAGCTCCCGTTTGAACTGTTGCTGGCCCTGCGCTACCTGCGCCCCAAACGGACGTTCGTCTCCATCATCACACTCATCTCCATCGTGGGCGTCGCCCTCGGCGTGGCCGTGCTCATGATCGTCATCAGCGTCATGAGCGGGTTTGATCATGATCTGCGCGAGAAAATCCTCGGCTTCAACGCCCACCTGAAAATTTTCGCCCAGAACAAACCGCTGGAAAACTATCCGGCGATGATGAACCTCGTCGCCTCCAATAAAAACGTCCGGGGCGTCGCGCCCTTCGTGATGGGCCAGGTTCTGATGGTGTCGCAGCCGGCGGAGGGGCAGTCCAAGCTGACCGGTGCCCCCTGGGTACGCGGCGTGGATGTGACTCGCGAAGGCTCCGTCAGTGTCCTGCCCCAAAGCCTGATCGCCGGCACCTTTGATTTGAGCGGGCGCGGATTGGTGGTTGGCAGCCAGTTCGCCGGGAACCTGAACCTGGCGGTGGGCGACCAGGTCTCCCTCTATTCGCCGGCGGACTTAGCCAAGATGGAAAAGCAGCGCGGCAAGAAGGAGGAGGAAGCCGTGCTGCCCGACGATTATACCATCCGGGGCATCTTCAACGTGGGATACAATGAGTTCGACGCAAACATTGTCGTCACCTCGCTCGAAAATGCCCAGGCGCTGTACGGCCTGGAAGACACCGTACACGGGCTGATGGTGATGCTGCATGATCCCTATCAGGCGGCGCAGGTGCGGCGCGAATTGACCGCTGCGCTCGGCCCGGAATACATGATGCCGCTCTGGACGGAGGAAAACTCGGCCATTCTCAACGCGCTGATGGTCGAGAAAAATGTCATGTTTTACCTGCTGTTCTTCATCGTTCTGGTTGCCGCGCTCTGTATCCTGAGCGCGCAGATCACCTTCGTCGTGCAGAAAACCCGCGAGATCGGGATGCTCAAGGCGCTGGGCGCGACTCACCTCCAAATCTCGGGCGTCTTTCTCAGCCAAAGCGCCATCATCGGCGTGCTGGGTGTGATTTCCGGCTATGGACTGGGGATGCTGGCGCTGATCTACCGCAACGAATTCCTCCACTTCATGAACCGCCTGACGGGCTTTGAGCTGTTCCCTGCGTCCATCTATCAATTCAGCGAACTGCCTGCCATCATTGATCCCCACGACATCACCCTTATCTGCGGGCTGTCGTTTGTGATCTGCCTCCTCGGCGGCCTCCTGCCGGCGCTCCGGGCCGGACGCCTCAAACCCGTGGAGGCGCTGCGCTATGAATAACCTTCTGCTCTCGGCGCGCGCACTCACCAAAACCTACATTCTGGGGAAACGCTCGCTCGACGTCCTGCGCGGGGTGGATCTGGATGTGGCGCGCGGCGAACTGCTGGCGCTGCGCGGCGCTTCCGGCGCCGGCAAAAGCACGCTGCTCCACTTGATCGGCGGACTGGATTCGCCCAATGCCGGGGAGATCCTGTTTGACGGGCGCGATCTGGCCGGGTTTTCCGAACGCCAGCTCACGCAGTTCCGCAACCGCCGCGTCGGCTTCATTTTTCAGGCCTACCACCTCCTGCCCGAACTCGACGCGCTTGAAAATGTCTGCCTGCCTGGCCGGATGGCCCGGCTGAACCGCTCCACGGTCGAGGCGCGCGGCCGCGACTTGCTCGCGCGCGTCGGTCTCCAGGACCGGCTGGATCATAAGCCGTCCGAACTCTCCGGCGGCGAACAGCAGCGCGTCGCCATCGCCCGCGCCCTGATCAATCAGCCGGAATTGATTTTGGCCGACGAACCCACCGGCAATTTGGATTCCCGGACAGGAGGCGAGATCATCGAACTGCTCAAAAGCCTGCGCGCCGAAAAACAAACTACCCTGGTCATTGCCACCCACGACGCCAAGGTCGCCGCCCATGCCGGACGGGTGATCGAGCTGGCGGACGGACGGATTCAAACTTAAACACCGTCCGTCCGGTTCGCCGCCGGATACCGGGTCCGTGGGACGGAGATTCACTATGAGCCGGGATTACTGGGAAGCGCGCTACCTCGCGGAAGACATGCCGTGGGAAAAGGGAGAGCCGTCCCCAGGCCTGGTGGACTTTCTGGCGGCGCATCCCCTTTTGAACGGAGCGGGAACCTCGGAAATCCAGGCGGGGTCGACGGGGGCATTGCCGCTGCCTCCCTCGGTTTGTGTGCCCGGCTGCGGGACCGGCCACGATGTGCGCGAATGGGCCCGGGCCGGCTTCCACGTCCGGGGCTGGGACTTGGCGCCCAGCGCCATCCGGCTGAGCGCAGCGCGGACTCAGGCAGCCGGCTTGAGCGCCGAATTTCATCGGGGTGATTTCCTGAGGGACGAGCCGCCTTTCCGGTTCGATTGGGTTTTTGAGCACACGCTTTTTTGCGCGATCGATCCGGGCGAGCGGGAGCTGTACGTCTCGGCGGTGCGGCGCTGGCTCAAGCCGGGCGGGCAGTATCTGGCGGTAAATTATTTGATTCCCGACCGGGAAGGCCCGCCGTTCGGTACAACGCGGGAGGAATTGATGGACCGCTTCACCCCGCACTTTGAGCTGCTGGAGGAATGGGTGCCGCGCTCCTACCCCAACCGGACCGGATGGGAGCGGATGCTGTGGTGGCGCCAGAAAGCCGTTTGAAAATAGGGGCGGGAAGGCTACTGTTTTGCTATGCTTGAAGACCGGGATTACATGCGCCAGCCGAAATACCGCGAGCCGGGATTCCCGGGGTTCCGCGGGTCCTGGACGGTGGCGTTGCTGCTCCTCAACACGGCAATTTTCGTCCTCCAGTGGATCGCTCTGCGGAATCCGCACAGCGATCAGTTCATTCAGGATTATCTGGCGCTGAGCCTGGAGGGGTTGCGGCACGGCCAGCTCTGGCAGTTTTTCACCTACCAGTTCCTGCACACCGGGCTGTGGCATCTGGCGTTCAACTGCCTGGCTATCTATTTTTTTGGGCGGCCGGTAGAGCAGGCCCTCGGTCCCCGCCGCTTCCTCGCCCTCTACCTGGCCAGCGGCATTCTCGGCGGCTTCCTGCAAATGCTCTTTGCACTCGCTATGCCAGTTTATTTTGGCGGCGCAGTGGTGGGCGCTTCGGCTGGCGCGTCCGGCCTCGTGGCGGCCTTTGCGACCCTCCACTGGCGGGAGCGCTTCACTTTGCTGATCTATTTCATCCCCGTCACCCTCCAGGGCCGCACCCTCCTCTGGCTCAGCGCTGGCCTCGCCGTGGCTGGCATCCTAACGCCCCACAGCTCCATCGCCAATGCGGCGCATCTCGGCGGCATTTTAACGGGGTATTTCTATGTCCGCCTGTGGGCTCAGGGGCGCCTGCCCCAGTGGAAAATTCCCGGCGAAAACCGCCCGCCCCGGCTCCGGACACTCCCGCCCGACGACGACCTGTCCGCTGAAGAATTCCTAAAGCGGGAGGTGGACCCCATTCTCGACAAAATCTCCGCCCAGGGCATCCAAAGCCTGACTGCGCGCGAACGCGAGACCCTCGAGCGCGCCCGGGCAAAAATGATTCAGCGGTAGGCAAGCCGCCGCTCCCTCGCCGGCTTCCAAGGGAACCTCATTGGAACCCCAACGCGCGCTCGACTCCGGCGAGGCGACCTTTTAAACTGCCGCATGATTTTACGCTATTCGCGCCCGGACATGCGCGCCATCTGGACGGACGAAAATAAACTCAAAATCTGGCTTCAGATCGAGCTGCTGGCGAGCGAGGCCTTGGTCAAACAAGGCATTGTCCCCAAGGCGGACTTCGCCAAGATGAAGCGCGGGGCGGCCAAATGCTTCGCCGACACGAAAGCGATGACCGAGCGCGCCAAGGAATTGGAGCGGACCCTTAACCACGACGTCATCGGCTTTACCACGGCCGTGGCGGAACAGATCGATGGCCGAGCGAGCCGCTGGCTGCACTTCGGCCTTACTAGCAGCGACATCGTGGACACCTGCTTTGCTGTGCAGATGGTCCAGAGTGCGGACCTCCTGATCGCCGACGTCAAAAAACTCCTGCCCATCATCGCCCGTCGCGCCAAGGAACATCAATACACCCCCTGCATCGGCCGCAGCCACGGCATCCACGGAGAGCCGACGACCTTCGGCCTGAAAATGGCGCTCATGCACGACGAATTCGGACGCGCGCTGGAGCGTCTCCAGCGCGCTCGGAAAGTGGTCGCCATCGGCAAGCTCTCGGGCGCCGTCGGCACCAACGCCCACCTGTCGCCGGCCGTGGAGAATTTCGTCTGCCAGCGGCTTGGCCTCGTCCCCGCGCCCATCGCCACTCAGGTCGTCCAGCGCGATATTCACGCCGAGTTCATGAACACCCTAGCGCTCATCGGGGCGAGCATGGAACGCTGGGCGGTGGAATTCCGCCACCTGCAGCGCACCGAGGTGCTCGAAGCCGAGGAGGCCTTCACCGTCGGACAGAAGGGCTCCAGCGCCATGCCCCACAAGCGCAACCCCATCACCTGGGAGCGGCTCACCGGGCTGTCCCGCGTGCTGCGCGGCAACGCCGTGGCCGCGCTGGAAAATGTGGCCCTCTGGCACGAACGCGACATCAGCCACAGCAGCGTCGAGCGCGTCATCTTCCCGGATTCCTGCACGCTGCTCGATTACATGTTCGGCCTGCTCACGCGCCTGATGGACGGACTGGTGGTTTATCCGGCCAACATGAAGAAGAATCTCGGCCTCTCGCTGGGCATGTGGAACAGCCAGACCGTACTGCTCGCGCTCATCAAGAAGGGCCTCACCCGCGAGGACGCCTACGCCCTCGTCCAGCGCGGCGCGATGAAGACTTGGGATGTCAAACATGCCGGGCGCGACGACGCGGATTTCCTCGAGGTCCTGAAAGCCGATCCCGCTGTGGCTCGGCATTTCAAACCGGGCGAGCTCGAAAAACTGTGTTCGCTGGACTTTCACTTCAAGGAAGTGAAGAACCGTTTTCGCAAGCTCGGGCTTTAGCCTCCGCCATCAGAGGCGAAACCCCGCTTCAGAGATCAGAACAAACCCGATTTCCGAAATGGGCAGGGCGACCGCCTGAGGGGCCATCCGCAAGGCCGTGAGGCAACGGACCGAATGCCCCCCGGCCCTCGTCCCGCTCATGCTTCGCAGGGCGAGGGGGAGGGCTTGCGCGGGATCGTGGCCTGCCTGGTTCGGTGGGTGAAGGGGTTCGCTTCAAACTCAATTCTGGAGTTGAGCTTGGCATGAAGCAGCGTGGTTCGACTGCCTCCTCCCTCACTTCCATGAAATAGAGGGCGGGAAGAGGAGGTGCGGTGGGATTGAATATCAGGTTAAAATCCCCAGCCCGCGGGGAAAGCGAAGCACCACCCCATCAGGCCCAGCGTCAAGCCCACCGCCACGCCCAGGCCTTCCCGCACCAGGGGGATTTGCAGGATCAGGATGATGGCGATGAAGCCGAACCGGGACAGGTTGAAATAGGTTTGCTCGGTCATGCCGGTCAGATTCCGCATCACATGGGAGCCGTCGAGGGGCGGAATGGGAATCAGATTGAAGAAGCATAGCACCAGGCTCAGGGCCGCCATGCGCAACAGGAGCTCGGTGGCGGCCTCGGACCCCAGCATCACGGCGGCGCGGGCAAGCCCGACGAGGACGATCGCCAGCAGCACGTTCATGGCCGGACCCGCCATGGCGATCAGCATTTCATCGCGACGGCGGTTGTTGAGGTTGGCCGGATTGAACGGGACCGGCTTGGCCCAGCCGACCAGAAACCGGCCGATCCCCGGGGATGCAAAAATCATGATCAGCGGCAGCAGCACCGTGCCGACCGGATCGATGTGCACGAGCGGATTGAGCGAAACCCGCCCCTGAGAGTGGGCAGTGTGGTCGCCGCACCGCATCCCCATCCAGGCATGACCGAACTCGTGAAACGTCAACAGTATGATCAGCCCCAGATAAGTGATAAGGCCTTCCACGATGATATTGCCCGTCGATGCATCCATGTGTGGCAGACTACGGCGACGGGGACCGCGAGTCGAGACTGGACGCGCCGGAAAAATCTTCTAATCTGACGGCAGCTTAAATCAAAAAATTATTACGATTATGCCAATGCTCGCCGGAAAAACTGGAGTCGTCTTCGGGGTCGCCAACAAACGTTCCATCGCCTGGGCCATCGCGCAGGCATGGGCGCGCGAGGGCGCGACCCTCGCGTTCACCTATCAGGGGGAGCGCCTCAAGGACAATGTCGAGGAACTGGCCGGCACGTTCGGCGCAGACACCCTGATCCTGCCCTGCGACGTCACCAAGGACGAAGACATCGCCAACGTTTTCAAGACCGTGGGCCAAAAATTTGGCGCCTTGAATCTGCTGCTGCACTCCGTGGCCTATGCCCCGAAGGACGCGCTGGAAGGGGAATTCGTGAATACCAGCCGGGAGGCCTTCCGCGTGGCCCACGATGTCAGCGCCTATTCGCTTGTGGCCCTCTCTCGCGCCGCCGCGCCGCTGATGACGGAGGGCGGCAGCATCGTGGCGATGAGCTACTACGGCGCGGAAAAAGTCGTGCCGCATTACAACGTGATGGGCGTGGCCAAGGCCGCCCTCGAAGCCAGCACCCGCTACCTCGCGTATGATTTGGGCCCGAAGAAAATCCGTGTGAACTGCATCAGCGCCGGCCCCGTGAACACGCTCGCGGCGCGCGGCATTGCCGGCTTCAGCGACATGCTCAAGCATTATGAGGCCCACGCGCCGCTCAAGCGCAACGTCACCCCCGAGGAGCTCGGCTCGACCGGGGCGTTTCTTGCCAGCGATGGCGCCGCGGCGATCACCGGCCAGGTGCTCTATGTGGATGCGGGCTATCAGATCATGGGTATGTGAGCGCCACCCCGGAAAAACCCGCCCGACTCGATTTCGGACATCCGCCCGAAACCCTCCAATTCTGGAAGCGCCTCGTTCGCGAGGCGCTTTCCCTTTCCCCCACGCCGCTCTACGTTTTCTCCGGCGAACCCATTGCAGAACGGATTGCCGAAGTGGACGGGGCTTTGATCGCCGCCGGTTTTTCTCAGGAGCCGTCCGAACGTAAGCCGGCCATTCTTTTCCGCCACTGGCTCTCGTTCAAGACCCAGCCCGTCCGGCCGCTGCTCCGATGGTGGCAGGCCCAAGGGCGCCCCGTTGAAGTTGTCAGCGAACTGGAATTGCGGGCCGCGCTCGCCGAAGGGTTCGCTCCAGAAAACATCCTCGTCAACGGCCCGGCCAAACACCACTGGCTGCCGCACTTCAACCAGCGCCAGCTGGCGGTGAACCTGGATTCGCCCGCCGAACTGGACGCCCTGTTGCCGCAGGCAAAAAAATGGGACTGGCGGCTGGGCATCCGCATTTTGACCGGCGAGGAATTTGACCCCGAAAATCGAGGGTTTCCCACGCAGTTCGGATTTGCGCCGGATGAGGTCGCTGCCGCGTTGGAAAAACTAACGCGCGCCCAGGCACGGGTGGAGACCATTCATTTCCACCTGCGCGCGAATGTGTCCTCGGTGCAGATTTATGAACGCGCCCTCGCCGAGGTCGCGGAAATCTGCCGCGCGGCCTCGTTCCGCCCGTTGCATCTGGACATTGGCGGCGGCCTGCCGGCGCGCCGAGTTTTAACGCGGTCCGGCAAAGTCTTGGACGGCGAATTCGGACTCCGCTCCTTCGCGCAGATGCTGCGGCAGTCGGTGAAACGATTTCCCGGCCTGCGCGAACTCTGGCTGGAGAACGGGCGCTTCGTGAGCGCCGGCAGCGGCGTGCTGGTGGTGAAGGTTTTGGATGTGAAGGAGCGGCGCGGGCTGAGGCAACTGATCTGCGACGGCGGCCGCACGCTGAACGCCCTTACCTCCCTGTGGGAACAGCACGCGCTGCTGGCGGTGCCCGAGCGCGGCGGCGAGGAGACCCTCACCTCCGTTTGCGGCCCGACGTGCATGGCCTTCGACCAGCTGGCGCGGATGCCGTTGCCGCGGTCGCTGCAAGCCGGCGACCACTTGATCTGGCTGGACGCGGGCGCATATCATCTGCCGTGGGAAACCCGCTTTTCACATGGCCACGCCGCCGTTTGCTGGCATGACGATCAGGGCCTGAGGGTGGTGCGCGAGCGTCAGAGCTTTGAAAACTTCTGGGCGCCGTGGAAATGAATCCGGTCAGGATTTCACGAGGCGCGCAACGTAAGCGCCATCCACACTGTCCGCGAACGGCAGCAGTTCCCGCTGCTTCTCCAGTCGGTATCCTGTCTGCTCGCGTAAAAACTCTTGGACGACTTCTTCGTTTTCCTCCGGCTCCAGGCTGCAGGTGCTGTAAACCAAGGTGCCGCCCGGTTTCAGTCGGGCCGCGGCCTGGTGGAGCAGGTCCAGCTGGGTTGCGCGCAGGCGCCCGATTTCCTCCAGCTGGATCCGCCAGCGCAAATCCAGGCGGCGGCGCATCACCCCGCTGTTGGAACAGGGGGCGTCCACCAGGATGCGATCGAAATGGGCTGCCGGTTGGGAGTGGAGGATGGAGGGCAGAACCAGTTCCACGCACGCCACGCCGAGGCGGTCGCAGTTTTCCTGGATTAATTTCAAGCGATCCTCGGAAACATCCTGCGCGACAATTCTCCCTTGATTGCCCAAGAGCTGCGCGAGAAAGGTGGTCTTGCCCCCGGGCGCGGCGCACAGGTCCAGAACCGTCTCGCCCGGCTGGGGGTTGAGTTCCCGCACGGCGAGCAGAGTGCTGGGGTCCTGAATGTAAAATGCGCCGCTGCGAAAACTCGCCAGCGATCCCAGCGGCGGATGCGATTTAAGTTCGAAGACCAGGTTTTCGCCGGTCCAGTCGCAGGTCTTAAAATCGTATTCGACGTTTTCTTTCCGCCACTGTTCCACCAGCTGGCCCGCGTCCGTTTTCAAGGTGTTGACGCGCGCGAAGGTTTTCGGCGGCGTGTTGTTCCATTCGAGTAGCCGGGCGGTTTTTTCCGCGCCCCAGCGCTTTTGCCAGCGGGTCACCAGCCATTCCGGCTGCGACCAGCCCAGCGCCGGTTGCGAAACCCTCAGGTCGGTCAGCCGCTTTCGCGTTTCCCCGGCCTCGCGGAGATAGCCCCGAAGAAGGGCATTGACGAAGCCGGCCTGCGGGCCGAAGCCGCCCTGCTTGGCGAGCTCCACGGTCTCATGGACGGCGGCGTGGTCGGGAATGCGGTCGAGCCAGAAAATCTGGTAGAGGCCGAGGCGCAGCAGGGTTTGGAGTGCGGGCTTTTGTTCGCGCCCCCCCGTTTTGAGCGCGATGAGCCAGTCCAGCGTGGCCTGCCAGCGGACGACGCCATAGACGATTTCCTGGCAGAGGCCGCGGTCGGCGGATGACAGTGCCGCCCGGGTCAGGGCAATTTCCAGCAGATCTTCAACAAAGAGGCCGTTCGTGCGCCGCTGGCCGAGGACGCGCGCCGCAATTTGTCTTGGTTTTTGTTCATTTACCATGTTTAATGGAATCATAGTGAATCCGTGACTTCAGGAATACGATTTTATAATGACTATGAGAGAAGAATTCGAAAAACTCGCCTCGGCCGGAAAAATTGAAGGTCGCCATGTGGAGCCGCTGGCGCAACTGGCCGCGGGCGGCTGCTGCACGCACCGGAGCTGGGGGTTTGGCCGCATCAAAACGGTGGACACAGTATTCGCCCGGTTCACGATTGATTTTCCCGGCAAGGCCGGACATTTGATGGACCTGTCTTTCGCTGCTGAAAACCTTAAGCCCATCCCCAAGGATCATATTCTTGCGCGCAAGGCCGCCGACCTCGATGCGGTCCGCCACCTCGCGGCCCATCATCTGGATTTGATCCGGCTGGTGTTGAACAGCTTCGGCGGCAAGGCCACGACGGACCAGATCCAGGCCGTGCTCGTTCCCGACGTCATCCGCGACGATTGGAAAAAGTGGTGGGAAACGGCCAAGCGCGAGATGAAGAAGGATGGGCACTTCATCGTGCCGACGAAAAAAACCGAGCCGGTCGTGCTTCAAACCCAGGAAACCTCCCTGCAAGACCGGCTGCTGACGGATTTCCGGGCGGCCAAGGGCTTGAAGGCCCGCATCCCGGTCGTCGCCGAAGTCATCAAGCTGGCCTCGGACCTGACGGATCCTAAAGCTGCCGTCACGGAAATCATCGCAGCTCTCAACGCCGATATTACCTCGTATCTGCGCACGCAGCCGGCCGTCGCGCTCGAAGCAGTTTTTGCCCGGGACGAACTCGCCGAGGTCACCCGAATACCGTCGGCCACCATGGAAATCACCTCCGCCCAAATCTGGGGACAGGACATCAAGTTCGGTCCGATGCTGGAGCTGATTCCCGCCGCTAAGCATCATCGCGCCCTGGCCTCGTTCAAGCAGGCCAATCCCGACCGCTGGCAGGAGATTGTGCGCGGCTCTCTGAATTTCGTCTCCTCCAAGCTGTGCAAGGAGTTTGCCAGCCTGCTCATTGCCGAGGGTCGGATGGACTTGCTCAAGGAGACGCTGGCCAAGCTGATCCGGCAGCACACCGCCGGCAGCGAGCTGCTGCTCTGGTTCGGGCGCGAACGCAGTGATGCCTTCGCCGATATCCTCGGGCCGGAAGTTTTCCGCGCCATGCTCACCGCCATGGAGCGGGACCAGTTCAATGAGAAACGCTCCAACCGGCTGCGCGACTTTATCCTGGAGGACCAGGAGCTGATTAATGAACTGACCGCCACCGCCGACATCGAGGTGGTCAAGGACCTGACCCGCGCGCTGCAGCTCTCGCCCGTATTCGACGACATGAGCAAGCGCTCGCTTCTGGCGCGCCTCGTTAAAAAACATCCGGCCGTCCAGTCGCTTGTTAGCGGCGAGACGACCAAGCAGGATGCGACCATCCTGGTTTCATGGGAAAGCCTCGAGCGCCGCCGCCTCGAATACCAGGAGCTGGTGCAGAAAAAGATTCCCGCCAACTCCAAGGAGATCGCCATCGCCAGAAGCTACGGGGACCTCCGCGAAAATCACGAATACAAGGCCGCCAAGGAGATGCAGAAAATCATCATGCGGCAGAAGGAGGAGCTGGAAGCGCAGATGATGCGCGCGCGCGGAACGGATTTCTCCAACGCGAAAACCGACGCCGTCAACCTCGGCACGGTGGTGATCGCCACCGACCTCGGCAGCCAGCAGCGCGAGCGCTTCACCATTCTCGGCGCCTGGGATTCCGATCCCGACCAGGGGATCATCAGCTATCTCACCCCCATCGGACAGGCCCTGCTCAACCGCAAGGTCGGCGACGAGGTGGAGTTTGAGCTGCACGGCGCCAAGCACCGGCACCGCATCGAAGGCATCGAGGTTGCCCCCGTTGCCCGGGCGACTCCCGCCGCCTAAAGATTAAGGTTTAATCCGATTTCCAGGCGTCTTTCGATGTTCCGGGTCGCGCGCGGACGGTGCCCGCGGGCGAGGAGCCGGCGTTCCCAGCTGACGGTCGGCCAGAACCGATTGACACCCTTTGGGAGGGAGTGTCCCCACTTCCACCCAGGCCTTTTGAATTCGGGTTTAACTGGGTTTGCCTTGTCGCGCCTCAGGCGTTGGGCTGCGCTCGCAGTGTTCAAAATGCCGAATTGCAAGTGGCTCAGATACATTTTATCCTGCACGCGTGAAACACTGCGGAAAAGCTTTGCGGGTCGCGCTGCGGATGACGGGCAGGTCGGGCGCCGTGGTGATGGGGCTGCTGCTGGCAGCCCATTATGGCAAAATCGTCAGCGCCGGGATCCTGGGTCAGGCGGCTTGGATTTTAATTGGATTGTGGGCCCTGTTTGCCGCGTTCACCTTTTATTTTTTCCGCGATCCCAACGCGCGCGTTCCGGCGGGCAAACATCTTGTTCTCGCCCCCGGCCACGGCAAGGTGGATGCGATCGGCATGACCACCGAGTCCGACTTCATGGGGGGCACCTGCCAGCGCGTCTCCATTTTTCTTTCAGTGCTGGACGTCCATGTTCAGAACTCGCCGGTGACCGCCCGGGTGGCCTATTTTAAACACACGCCCGGCCAGTATCTGAACGCGTTGAACGCCGATTCGGCGAAGTTCAACGAGAATGTGCTCCTAGGCCTCGAGGACGCCGAAATGCCGGGGGAGAAAGTCGGGGTCCGGCTGATTACCGGTCTGATTGCGCGGCGCATTGTGCCCTGGGTCCGGGAGGGCGAGACCGTGCAGCGGGGCGAACGCATCAGCCTCATCCAATTCGGTTCGCGCGTGGATGTCTACCTGTCGTCCCGCGCCAAAATCAAGGTTCAGCTGGGAGACCGGGTGGTTGGCGGTGAAACGGTGATTGCCCAGTTTGAATGACGGTTATGGCCACGAACCCGGAAACCACCCCGTCCGTGCCGGACGAAAGCGAGAGGCTGAAGATTTATTTCCTGCCGAACCTGATGACGGCGGGGAATCTGTTCTGCGGCTTTCTCGCGCTGACGAAAATTGTCGAGGCGGTTCCGGGCTCCCCCAATTTCGACCACGTCATCCATCACGCGCTTTTCCTTATCCTGCTCGCGTGCATTTTTGATTTGCTGGACGGGCGCGTGGCGCGAATGGGCGGCAGCGAGAGCCCGTTCGGGAGGGAGTTTGATTCGCTCGCCGACATTGTTTCCTTCGGCGCGGCGCCGGCTTTTCTGGTTCACCGCATCGTGCTCGCGGGCGTGTTTGAGGGGCGCCCGCAGATCGGCTGGTTCATCGCCTCGATTTACCTGATCTGCGGCGCCTTCCGTCTGGCGCGCTTCAACTGCCTGGCGGCCATGAACAGCCATGGCAGCAGCAAGGAATTCCTTGGATTCCCCATCCCCGCCGCCGCCGGGCTGGTCGCCTCACTGACGCTGCTGCTGCTGTGGACTGAGGAAAAAGGCTTTGCCGAAAGCAAATGGCGCTTCCTGCTGCCGGTCATTATGGTTTTCCTGTCGGCCATGATGGTGAGCCAGGTCAAGTATCCCAGCTTCAAGTCGCTGGATTTCCGTGCCCGGCGCAGCTTCGTCAAAATGCTTGTCATTGTCCTGTGCGTGGGCTTTTTCCTGATACTTTGGGAAAACGTCTTGCCCGTGCTGGCCCCCGCCCTTTTCACGGCCTACCTGCTGTATGGCTTCGTCCGCCCGTATCTCTCTCGCGCCTGGCGGCGCGGCATCGAGGAGGAAGACGAGCCGGAGGCCACCCCCTAAATGGCCGAGGCCCATCCAGTCCTGCTTGCCGCACTTGTCGGTTTTGTCTGCGCAATCGCGTTCGCCGCGATTCCCGGGCCGATCAACCTGACCCTCCTCAACGAGGGGGCGCGGCGCGGTTTTTTCTGGGCGTTCTGCATTGGCCTGGGGGCTTCGGTGATGGATACGATTTACTGCGCCATTTCTTTCACGGGCCTGGCGTCATTTTTAGACCGCGGCGTCGTGAGGGCCTCCATGCAGGTCTTGAGCGTCGTCTTCCTGCTCTTTCTCGGGTTCAAATTCCTGCTGACCAAAACCGTGAGCCCGCATACGAAACTCGAGGTCGCCTCCGAAAAACTGGAGGCGCGCATCGAACAGAAATTTCATCCGCACTCCGCTTTCATGACCGGCTTCGTCCGGGTGCTGGGCAATCTGGGCGTGCTGCTGGCCTGGGTGGTGTGGTCGGCGCTCCTGCTGGCGCATGACTGGGTGGATGAGTCCGTGGCCGCCCGGGCGGCATGCGTCGGCGGGGTCTTTCTGGGGGCAATCCTCTGGTTCACCATCTTGAGCTACGGCATCTCGCGCGGGCACGGGAAATTCAGTGTGAAAACCCTGCTGCGTCTCCAACATCTCTCCGGCATCTGCCTGATTCTCGCCGGGCTTTTTGCCGGCGGCAACATCGTGTGGCACCTGACCCAGCGCGCTCAGCCGCATTCACCGCAGACTGCTCCTCCCGCGCCTGTTCAAACCCAAAATTAATTTATGCTAAAAGCTGGAATCGTCGGACTTCCCAATGTGGGAAAATCAACCCTCTTCAACGCCGTCACCCGCACGCGCAAGGCCGAGGCGGCCAACTACCCCTTCTGCACCATCGACCCCAACGTCGGCATCGTCACGGTGCCCGACGACCGCATGGCCGTGCTGCAAGGCATCGCCAAGACCAGCGTCGTCATCCCCGCCGCCATCGAATTTGTGGATATCGCCGGCCTAGTCAAGGGGGCGTCGCAGGGCGAGGGCCTCGGCAATAAGTTTCTCACCCACATCCGCGAGGTGGACGCCATCGTGCAGGTGGTGCGCTGCTTTGATGATGCGGACATCCATCACGTCACCGGCAGCGTGGATCCCGTGCGCGACATTGAAGTCATCAACACGGAATTGGTCCTATGCGATCTCGATGCCGTCAAGAAGCGGCTGGAGAAGGTCGCCAAGGATGCCAAGCGGGGTGACAAGGTGGCACTGGCCGACGAGGCGGTCCTGAAAAAACTCGAACCGGTGCTGGACGCCGGCAAGCCCGCGCTCACCTGCCAGCTGACGCCGGAGGAGCGCGTCATTGCCAAACCATTTTTCCTGCTCACGGACAAGCCGACCATCTTTGCCTGCAACGTCAAGGAGTCCGATCTCGCCACCGCCGACCAAAACCCCTATGTCCTCAAGGTCCGCGACTATGTGAAGACGCATCTCGCCTGCGAAGCCGTGGTCATCAGCGCGCAGATTGAGAGCGACTTGATTGATTTGTCCGCGGAGGAGACCCAGGAATTCCTCAAGGAACTCGGCGTCACCGAATCGGGCGTCGGCACGCTCATCCGCGCGACCTATCATCTGCTCGGTTTGCGAACGTATTTCACCGCCGGGGAAAAAGAGGTTCGCGCGTGGACTATCCACGTGGGCGACACCGCGCCCAAGGCGGCTGGCGTCATCCACTCCGATTTCGAGCGCGGCTTCATCAAAGCCGAGACCGTGGCCTACGACGACCTGGTGCGCTGCGGTTCCGTGGCGGTCGCGCGGGAGAAGGGGCTCTACCGGATGGAAGGCAAGGAATACGTGGTGAAAGACGGCGACGTGCTGCTGTTCAAGTTTAACGTGTGAGCCGGAGCGAAAGGCCCTCAAAACCATTTGGAGCGGCCCTGGCTGTCATAGGCGATCCAGTCGCCGTTGATAAACTCACGCCCTTCGGCATGGGTATCCTAGAAGAGGATGTTGATCCCCTGGGGGCCGTTGCCGGCAAGTTGGCTGCTGTTATAACCCATCGGCAGAATGGAGGTGCTGAGAGAGCTCGGGAACAGCATCGGCGCCAAAATGGGGATGGTGGCGATTAGGACCAGGAATTCAATCCACGTGAACCCGCCGGACCGGGCGGCTTTACCCGACGGTGTATCTCCGCAGGGCGGGGTCCACTTCCCGCGCCCAGGCGTCAATGCCGCCGCGCAGGCAGCGGACATTTTTAAGACCGTGTCCAAGGAAATAAGCAGTGGCATCGAGGCCATTTTTGCCCTGATGATCGATCACGACAATCGGATGTTTATCCGACCCGCTGCCCAGAATCTCCCGCATCACCTCCTGCGACAACAGCACGGAGCCGGCGATTGACACGGCCTCAAACTCCTCGCGCGAGCGCACGTCCACCAGCTTCAGGGTTGGCTCGTCCCGCCGCAGCGCCTCAAGCTCCTGGGCCGAAATTAAAATCCGCTCGTCCAGCTCATGGCTGGACTGGATGTGCGCCAGCACGTCGTCCACGTTCAGCGAGCCGTTGCGCGCGCAGACCTCCGCCAGCGTCTCCGCGGGTTGAAATCCGCAGCTGCTGCACCCGCCGATGTGATAGCGGCGGAACAGGGCCCGCTGCGCGCCGGGGAACTGTCCCAGCACGGCGCTCATGGGGGATTGCGGGCTGATTTTTTCCGGCGCGGTCATTGCCCAAAAAATTTACGGATCTCGCCGATGACCTCGATGAAGACGTCCACCTCGGCCCGGGTGTTATAGAAATAAAAACTCGCCCGGGCGGTGGATTCCACCCCCAGCTTGTGCATCAGCGGCTGGGTGCAGTGGTGGCCGCCGCGCAGCGCCACGCCCGCCCGGTCCGCCAGCGTCACCACGTCATGCGCGTGGACGTCCTGCAGCAAAAAGCTCACCAGCCCGGCGCGGTCCTGTTTCGGGCCGAACAGCCGGATTCCCTTGAAGGCAGACAGCTTTTCGTAGGCGTACCCTGCCAGTTCCTGATCGTGTTTCCAGATCTTGTCGCGGCCAATGGCGTCCAGATAATCCATTGCGGCGTGCAGGCCGATGGGGCCGGAAATGTCCGGCGTTCCGGCCTCAAACCGTTGCGGCGACTGCTTGAATTCCGCCCGGTCGTAGCCGACGGTCAGGATCATTTCGCCGCCGCCCTGATACGGCGGCAGCGAATTCAGGATCTCCTGCCGCCCCCACAGAATGCCGATGCCGGTGGGTCCGCAGATTTTGTGGCCCGAGAATACGAAGAAATCGCAGCCGATAGCCTGCACATCCACGGGCAGATGTCCGGCGCTTTGCGCGCCATCCACCAGCGTGGTGATGCCCTTCTTCCGGGCCCGGGCGCACAGGGCCTCCACCGGATTCACCGTCCCCATCGAGTTCGAAATATGCACCAGGGCGAGCATCTTCACCTGCGGGGTCAGCAGGGAATCGAGCTGGGATAAATCGAGCAGGCCGTCGTCGCCAGTGACCGGCAGGTAGGCGACCCTGGCCCCGGTGCGTTCGGCAATCATCTGCCACGGGACCATGTTGCTGTGATGCTCCATTTCCGTGAGCAAAATCACGTCGCCGGGCTTGAGATGCTTCATTCCCCAGGTTTGGGCGACCAGATTAATGCCCTCGGTGGTGCCGCGGGTGAAGATGATTTCATCCGCGCTGGGGGCGTTGATGAATTTCGCGGCGCGCGCGCGGGCCGCCTCAAAATGATTCGTCGCCCGGTTGCTCAGCTCATGAAGCCCGCGGTGGACATTGGCATTGTCCCGCTCGTAGTAGCGCACCAGCGCTTCGATCACCGCGCGGGGCTTCTGCGAGGTGGCGGCATTGTCCAGATACACCAGCGGCCGGCCATGGACCTTTTGATCCAGGATCGGAAAATCCTTTCGCAATGCCAACCAATCGGGAGAGGAGCTCATAATTTAAAGACCGATGACACGCCCGGAACGGGTTCCAAATATCCGTGAAACGCACGCCTCGTTTTAGAGCAGGCCCAGCTGCAACTTGGCCGCCTCCGTCATCATGCTCTGGTTCCACGGCGGATCCCACACGAGCTCGACATTGGCCTCATCAATCGGCTCCAGGGAGATGAGCTTGTTTTGCACGTCCTGCGCGAGCACCGGCCCCATGCCGCATCCGGGCGCGGTCAGGGTCATTTTTACTTCAGCCTTGTAATTGTCCGGGCCGATCGAGGTGAGATGGCAGTCATAAATCAGACCCAGATCCACGATGTTGACCGGGATTTCAGGGTCGTAACAGGTCTTAAGCGATTCCCAGACCTTCTTTTCGAGCTCTTCCTGGGTCAGCGGACCGCTCAGAGTGGGGGTGGGCGGCGCCACTGAAATCTCAATCCCCAGCGCGTCGGCGTCGCGCGATTCGATGCGGAACATGTTGCCGTTGACGATGACCGTGAAGGTGCCGCCCAGCGACTGGGTGATGTGCGCCTGCTCGCCTTTTTGGAGGGTGACTTTGGTGCCGACGGGAACCACGGACGCCTCGACGTCGCGGGTCAAAATCTTTAATTCAGAACTCATAAATAGGTATCGCCTGGATGGCGACCCCCATCATCACCGCTGGAGCGCCTGAAATCAATGGCCGTTTCAGGTCCCCAGCCCGGGCCCCACCGAGCTCGAAATGACCGGGATTGCCGATCGCGAGAAGGAGTCGGGAGGTCAGGCATGTTGCTATTTCCTGTGGCCGTCAACACGCTCGGGTCCCACATGCGCATGGGTGCGAAGCCTTTGAACGAAGGGCGAAGTGACGAATTCAGTGTATTTGAGCGACCGGCACAATCGCGCCGTCATCCGCACGGTTAGTTGTAGCGCTGATCTTCGCGCAACGCCCTCGGAAAATTCATCGCCCCATGCTTGATGCGGAGGATTTCCAAGCGCATTCCTCCAAAGCGGTAGAAAATCAAATGGTTTTCAAAATTATCCATGCGCCACGAACGGATGAGCTTCAAATCCCGGCCGCGAAATTTCCGGAGCCGGCCTTTCTATGGTTGCAACGCCAGCTCTTTCACTGTCGCATCAATCGCCTTGAGAAATCGCAGCGCGGCGTGAGGATTGTTTTCACTGATATACTAGAAGTAACCAAACGCATCCCGTTCGGCGGCGTGGCGGACAAAAATTTCAACCGGCTTCAAGCGGCAAGGGAGGCGAAGTAGCCGGGCTTAAAATTTTTTAACGGACTTCGGAGCGCATGGCGCAAGGCCGCCTCCAATTGCGGGTCGCTATCCTCCTGTTCGACGAGTTCGTATACTCGCAACGCCTCGCGAATGAGCTCGTCTTGCGATAAGTAGCCGACGCCCTTCATTTTCTAGCCAACAAATTTTCCTGATGCGGCGTAAGCAAAAATTTTATGGCAGAAAGTTAAAGGCTGCTTCCCCATGGTGTCAAAAAATTGCAACTGCGTGTCCTCGGGACGGGTCGAAATTTCAATGCATTGCCTGCGGCCGTTTTTTTCGATAGCCTCAGGGCGCTTATGGCCTTTGATTCCTTCCGCGATTTTGTAAACGTCCTCGATCGGGCGGGCGAACTCAAGCGCATTTCCCAGCCGGTCGCCACCGAGCTCGAAATCACCGAGATCGCCGAGCGCGAGATGAAATCCCCCGGCGGCGGCAAAGCGCTCCTGTTCGAACAGCCCACCGTCAACGGCGTCGTGTCGCCGTTTCCCGTGGCCGTCAACACGCTCGGCTCGCATAAGCGCATGGCCATGAGCATGGGCGCGGAGTCGGTGGATGCGGTGGCGAACGAGCTCGGCGCGCTCATGAAAGCCAAGCCCCCGACCAGTTTCAAGGAAGCCATCCAGCTGCTCTCGCTCGCTTTGGATCTGCGCCACGCAAAACCGAAATCGGTAAAAACGGGAAGCTGCAAGGATGTGATCCAAAGATTTGATTCGCCGCCATCGCGCAAAGAACCATGGCCACCCGCGCCAGACATAACTTCTGTAGCGGCGGTCTGTGACCGCCGATCTGCGGACGACCGCCCAGGAGACGGCGCTCACAGAGCGCCGCTACAATCACCAACGTTGCTCAATCTTCCCATCCTTAAATGCTGGCCGCTCGACGGGGGCCGTTTCATCACGCTGCCGTGCGTCGTCACCCGCGACCCGGACACGGGCGAACGCAATCTCGGGATGTATCGCATCCAGATTTACGACGACAAAACCACTGGCATGCACTGGCAGCTGCAGAAGGTGGCCGCGCGCCATGGCCGCCGCTATTACGAAAAGGGCGAGCGCATGCCCGTCGCCATTTTCATCGGCGGCGACCCGATGTTTCCCTTTGCCGCGACCGCGCCGATGCCCGATGGGCTGGATGAATTCCTGCTCGCCGGTTATCTCCGCAAAAAATCCGTTGAGCTGGTCAAGTGCGAGACGAACGACCTTGAGGTCCCCGCCAACGCCGACTTCGTCATCGAGGGCTACATCGACCCCACCGAGCCGCTGCGCGAGGAGGGGCCGTTCGGCGACCACACGGGCTATTACACGTTGCCCGAGCCGTATCCGGTGTTCCACGTCACCGCCGTCACGCATCGCAAAGACGCAGTTTATCCGTGCACCATTGTGGGCATTCCGCCGATGGAGGATTTCTACATCGGCGGCGCATCGGTGAAATTGTTCCTGCCGATTTTCAAGATGAACTTCCCGGAGATTGTGGACATCGCGCTGCCGGCGGAGGGCGTGTTCCACAACCTGGTGTTCGTCAGCATCAAGAAGACCTACCCGATGCAGGCCTACAAGATCATGCACGGCCTCTGGGGCATGGGGCAGATGATGTTCACGAAATACATCGTGGTGGTGGACGCCGATGTGAATATTCATAACACCAGCGAAGTGCTGTTCCATCTGACCGCCAACACGGATCCGCAGCGCGACAGCCTGTTCACCAAGGGTCCGTCCGACGTGCTCGACCACGCGACCAGCGAAATCGCCGTCGGCAGCAAAATGGGTTTTGACGCGACGAAGAAAATCCCCGGCGAAGGGTTCAAGCGCGCCTGGCCGCCGCTCATCAAGATGGATGAGGCGGTGAAGGCGAGGGTGGAAAATATTTTGAAATCCAAAGCGTGATCAGGCGAATGGGAACCGCCATGGACGTGAAGTCCCTTTCCACCGTTATGCCAGACACCTTCACCCCCTCGGGGGGGAAGGCAAACGCGCTGGGCGACGGCGGTATGAAACGAATTTTCCTCGACCCTTTATGGGAGAGGATCGAGGTGACGGAAACTAAAGTACGCGATGAAAGAATCCCCGGTGACGCTGGAAAAACTAGTTTACAACGGGCGGTCCGGCTCTGACGGAATCGCTCCCTTCAACCGAATGAATGTCGAAACCGCGATCCGCATTGTGTTCAGCGGGCTCTTTATCGGGCTCCTGTTCGGCGGGTATTTCCTGTTTAAGAATTTTGAAAAGCTCTTCGGCCGCGACCCGGCATTCCCCAGCGACACTCCCGGCGCTCGCAGCCTGAATAAGGTCCAGGTCATCGTCATCTGGCTTCATTTGCTGGCAATCACCGGGGGCTTTGCCCTGTGGCTGCACTAATATCCGCGCCCGAGGGGCATCAGGCATTCGGGGCTTTTCCCCTTTTGTTGAACACGCGATGGGCTACGCGGTCGCTCTTGCGGCGGTGTTGCCAGCCGGCCTGTTTTTCGGATTCGCGGAGATAGCTGATTTCGAGTTGGAGTTTTACAAAGCTTTCATGCCGCTCACGCGGAAGCGTGCCGGCGGCAAGCGCGCTGAGCACGGCGCAATTCTTTTCTTTTGTGTGGGTGCAATCCCGGAAATGGCAGCTGGCAGCGAGCGCTTCGATTTCGGGAAACGTTTCCTTCGCGCCTTCGCTCGCGCCCCAGAGGTGGAATTCCCTCATGCCGGGCGTGTCAATGACCACGCCGCCTTTCGGCAGAAAAATCATCTCGCGCCAGGAGGTCGTGTGCCGACCTTTGGAATCCTGCGTGCGGACTTCAATCGTCGGCATCAGCTCTTCCCCGTAAAGCTGGTTGATGAGGCTGGATTTGCCGACGCCCGAGGTGCCGATGAAGGCGACGGTATGGCCGGGCTGGATGAGGGCCGCCAATTTTTTAACGCCGCGTCCGGTGAGCGCACAAACAGCGAGCACCAGCGCATCGCCCGCCGCTTGCGTGGCCTCGGCGAGCATGGCGTCAAGGTCGTCGCACAGATCGATTTTATTGAGAAGCACCACCGGTCGCGCGCCGCTGTCGCGACCCATGACGAGCATGCGTTCCAGCCGCGCGGCGTTGAACGTCGGGTCGGCGGCGGTGACGAGAAAAACGGTTTCGATGTTGGTCGCGAGAATTTGCGCGGCGGTGTTGCGGCCGCTGGTCTTGCGCGTGATTTGCGTGCTGCGCGGCAGGACGGCTTGGATGGCGGCCTTTTCTTCGTTTGGCACGAGCTTGATGGCCACCCAATCGCCGACCTTGGGAAGCTTGGAATGGTCGCCGCGCGCTTCGTGCATGATTTTGCCGGTGATCTGCGCGGTGAGCTCCGCTTCCGCCGTCCAGATGCGGTAAAAATGCTTGTCCTCCACGGCGACGCGCGCCGGGATCAGCCCCATCGCGAGGTGCGGCGCGAACTGGGCCTCGCGCGCGGCATTCCAGCCGAGTTTGGTCAGGCCCATAAGCCGCGCGCGGATTGAATCAAGCGTTTCATCGGACAGGCCATCTCGCGGTTTCGACTATCAATAATCTTGGCATTCCTGAACCGTAACAAGTGCCGGGCGCGCCATCAACGCGCGAATCTATCCCTGCCGTCGCCTGACCGCCCCCCAGTAAGACTCTCAATCGCAACCTTGCACTCCGAATGACTCGCCAAAGGCGTCCTGGACTCTAAGGGGCAAGACCTGAGCTGAGTTCAAAGTGTCATGGATGGAAACCCGCTCACAAAACGAACCCGGCGCTATGAGGATGTCATCTCCAATGAGATCACTCGACCGTGAGAAAATCTTGCTGCAATGCCCTCGGATTGAGTTCTGTAAGGGGTTCGCACAGTTCGCACAGGGATCGGCGTCGTGTTGAATTCGGCCGGCGATGCAACTCCACTGGAGGGTTTCGGCTCCGGCGCTTCTCTCCGGTTCAATGATTATAGGGAAAAATAACCTAGTTCCCGCAGGGACGCATAATCCTTGGCCCGTTCTGCGGTCGCGCGGCCGAGAATGAGATGGTCCAATACCTCAATTTTCAGGACCTGCCCCGCCCGGATCAAATCCCGGGTCACCCGGATGTCCGCCTCGCTCGGCGTCGGGTCGCCGCTCGGATGATTGTGGATGAGGATGATTCCCGATGCATTGGAAGCGATGGCCGCACGGAACACCTCGCGCGGATGCACCAGAATCGTGTCCAGAGTGCCGGCGGAGATATCCTCCAGGCGGATCAGCCGCTTGCGGGTGTTCAGCAGCAGCGCTTGGAAGGACTCCACATTTTTCAGCCGGTTCCTTTCGCGCAGATAGGTCGCAACGGTCGCCGGATTGTCCAGCACGGGCGATTCCTCCAGCCGCTCCTGTTCCAGGCGTTTGGCAAGGGCGAAGGCCGCCACCAAAGTGGCCGCCTTGTCCGGACCCACTCCGGGAATCTGTTTCAATTCGTCCACCGCCGCCCGCGCCAGCGCATGCAGCGAACCGAATTTCTGCAACAGGCTTTGCCCCACTTCCACCACGTTCACACCGCACAACCCCGTCCGCAGCAGGATCGCCAGCAGTTCTGCCTGCGTCAGCGCATCCGGCCCGCGGGCCACGAGCCGCTCGCGCGGCCGCTCGTTAATCGGTTGATCCTTGAGTCGCAAATGTTCCCCCATGCTCAACCTGTAAGCCAACTTGCAACGAAACTCATGCAGAAAATGGGGCGACCTCTCCAGGCCGCCGGGCCCATGCCGCATCGATAGCAGTTCATGTCAACTGTGGGACAGGTAGGGCGCGTCACTCCGTGCGCGCTGTCGTGGTAAACCCGCACGCGTTGATCGGTGGCTGCGAGCAGAGGACTGCTGCCTCTGTTCCAAGGTTCAGTGGAACTGCTCTAACCCTCTTGTGTTCAGGCCGTGTGGGAAAATCGGTGTCAGCGCAGGGGGATGGGGGGCAAAGAAAAACGCGGAGGAAAAATCCTCCGCGTTTTGCCCCTGTGATCCGAGGATCTTAGAGAGACTTCACTTTTTTCACGATCGCTGCCGCATCGATGCCGAAGTGGGCCAGCAGTTCCTCGGCCTTGCCGGAACGCGGGATGCCGACCACGGCGAGCTTGTGGACGCGGATGCCCTCGACGCTCAGTTCGCCCGCCACGGCGTCGCCCAAGCCGCCTTCGGAATAATGATCTTCCACGGTGATGACGGTGTTGCCGGTCTTTTTCGCCGCGGCGAGGATCACGTCCTTGCCGAGCGGCTTGATGCTGTAGGCGTCGATGACCGTGACCTGAATGCCTTCCGCCTTCAGCTGGTCCGCGGCCTTGATGGCCTCATGCAGCGTGACGCCCGCAGCGACGAGGGTGACCTTGTCGCCCGTGCGCACGACTTTGGCCCCGCCGACCGGGAACTTTTCGTCGTTGCCGTAGATGACCGGCGTCTTCGGGCGCGAGGTGCGGAGGAAACAGACGCCCTTGATCAAGGCCATCTGCTCCAGCAATTTTTCCGTGCTGACCGCGTCGCTGGGGTACAGCACCGTGCTGCCGACCACCGACCGCATCAGGGCCAGATCTTCCAGCGCCATCTGCGAGGGGCCGTCCTCGCCGATGCTGACGCCCACGTGGGAGCCGACCAGCTTGAGGTTGGACTGCGAAATGCCGGCCACGCGAATCTGATCGGCGGCGCGGGTGAAGAAGGTGGCGAAGGTGGAGGCAAACGGGACCTTGCCGCGCGCGCCGAAGCCGATGGCCGTGGCGACGAGGTTTTGCTCGGCGATGTAGCATTCGGTGGAACGGTTCGGGTATTTTTTGAAAAACTTCTCCGCGTAGGTCGAGTTCTTGGTGTCCCCGTCCAGGGCGACGATGCGCTGGTCGGCATCGCCAAGGCGCACCAGCGCGGCTCCGTAGGCCTCGCGCGTGGCGATTTTGTCGCCGAGCGTGTAGTGGATAGACGGGTAGCTGGCGGGTGCGGCATTGTTGGGTGCCGGCAATGCGGTGGGAGCGGGGATAGCGACTCCCAGGCCAGTTTTTGAAGTCGGCAGCAGTTCGGCGACCGCTCGGGCCGCCTCTTCCTTGCTCAGCGGCTTGCCGTGCCAGCTGTCCTGATCCTGCAGGAACGAGACGCCCCCGCCCTTGTAGGTTTTGGCGATGAGAACCAGCGGCTTGTCGTCGAGGCCGATGCCGCCGAGGACTTCCGCGATTTCTTCGATGTCGTGCCCGTCGATGTCTTCGACGCGCCAACCGAACGCTTTAAAGCGGTCGCGGTAGACGGCGAGGTTATGGCCGAAGGCCGTGGCTTCGCTCTGGCCCAGACGGTTGGCGTCCACGATGGCAATCAGGTTGTTCAGCTTGTAAATGCCCGCCAGCGAGGCGGCTTCCCAGACAGCGCCCTCGGCGATTTCACCGTCCCCCATCAGGACATAGGTGTTGTAGTCGAGATTGTCCAGACGGGCGGCGAGCGCCATGCCCACGCCCACCCCGAGGCCCTGGCCCAGCGAGCCGGTGGCCACATCCACAAAGGGCAGGCGCGGCGTGGGATGACCTTCCAGATCATTGCCGAACTGGCGGAGCTTCAGGAGTTCCGCGACTGGCACGAAGCCGTTTTCCGCCCAGGCTGCGTAGAGCAGCGGCGCGGCATGGCCCTTGGACAGGATGAAGCGGTCGTTGTTGTAATAGTGGGGGTTCTTGGCGTCGTAACGCATCTGGCCAAAGAACAGCGTGGCCACGAGATCGGCTGCCGAGCAGCAGGACGTGGGATGGCCGCTGCCCGCAGCGGTGGTGGCCTGGATGGAGTGGATGCGCAGTTGGTTGGCGATGCCCTTCAAAAGTTCGATGTCAGTGTCAATCATGAAGCGAGAAGTCTAGGGAACCGCTTGCGAAAGCCAAGAATGAAAATGGCTAAACCGGGGCATCTTTTATGGGTCGCCCTGATTTTCTGCTAATTCTTTAGAGCCTCGCGGCAATTTCATGGCTTGAGCGCCTCCTCTCGCGGAAGCGGATTCCGCCGTGCCTCTCGAGATCCAAAGAAAAACCCGCATCCGATGAAGGAGGCGGGTCTCTGTGAAAAGCTCTTGAATTGATTTAAGCCGTCTTCTTGCGGCGCATCGCCATGCCTAATCCCAGGGCGCCGAGTCCAAAGAGGGCGAAGGTCGAGGGTTCGGGGACGGCGTTTGAGGCGATGACATCCGAACTTAATCCTACAGAAAAACTTGAGGCACCTCCACCCCAATCCTCCCAATTACTGTTGCCTACTGACCAGTTATTGTGGTGATCGAGGTTGTCTGAACTTCCGGATCCCCCAACCCAGTAAATTCCGCCAGCCCCACCGCTTGGGTTATTGAAGTCGGATGCCCCCCAGAGTGCCACTGCGTACTTTGCTCCGGAAATAATGTTCCAATTGAGTGTTGAGACGTCAACCGCCGTGTAGATATCAATAATGTCCGTTGTGCTGAACAGAGCGGTTGATCCAATCTGTGCGCCAAAACTGTAACTCGATGGTGACCCGGACACATTGAATAATGCGGCGTCTAAATGCCCTGTTGCTCCGCTTAGGTTAGTAAGGCTGAAGGCCACTGTTGCAATGGAGGTACTGGAACTTGCTTGAAAAGACTCCGCTAATCCACGCAAAGCGGAATTAATGCGATCTCCGCCGTTTTGAATATTGGTTAGATTGTTATAGAACCAATTGCCATAGGGCTGAGCCTTCGCAGTTCCGGCAAATAAGGTGAGCCCTGCGACAACGGCAAGAGCGAGGATGTTTTTTTTCATATATTCGACTTTGAACTGTTTCTGTTTTTTGGGTTGTGCGGCAATGAATTCCAATAATTCAATAAAGTGCATTATCTATTGATTTTGCCGGGGCGGGGCAACCGAAATGTTGCGAAACGGGCAGAATATGTTGTGAATCGGGCAGAAATGGACTTTTCACCCGATTTCAGCGGATGACAGAGGGCGGGTGGTGGCCCCAGGTAGGGATCGCCGCGCTGCGGCGTCCCCCGGCGCCGAGCGCAGCGTCAGGCGCCGTAAAACGAATCGCAAAGCGAGTGTCTTTTTCCCGTGCGTTCCGCCCTGCCGGGCGGGGGCATCGCAGCGCGATGCCCTCTACCTGCTTGGTCCCCGCCGCCAATGCTGGGCAAAGAATCCGCCGATGACGCGGATGAAGCGTGGTTGCCGAGATCCAAAGAAAAACCCGCATCCGATGAAGGAGGCGGGTCTCTGTGAAAAGATCCAGAACTGTTTTAAGCCGTCTTCTTCCGGCGCATCGCCATCCCCATCCCGAGGGCTCCCATGCCCAAGAGCGCGTAGGTGGAAGGTTCGGGGACGGGTGCGGCGGTTGTATCAACTACAGTAATTGATGCTCCAGGGGTTGAATTAAAACTAATGGAATTAAGAGTCCAATCTGTGCCTCCAGTTCCAGTTCCCTGAATGTATCCATAATATGTATTTCCCTGAATTTCTGCTTTGAAACCTTCATAAATAGTTCCATTGAATGGATTGCCGTCTTTGTATGTATAAACGCTATTAAAGGGGGTGGATCCGTCGACAGTCGAACCAAGATTGAGTAGAGAGGAACTAATGCTATACACATCAAAGTAACCGTCATAATAATCCGGGCCTGTAAAAACGAAAGTTGAAGCGCCAGTAAAATAGAACCCCGCCTGGTAATTTCTTGCATTATAGCCACCAACGATAAATCCACTATTAGGGTCGGTTTGTATGATGTCATAATTGAGAATTTTAAAACTATATTCGCTAAACTTATTCATATTTAAATCTTGAGTAAAAACTTTTATATCAGCCTTCGCGGTTCCCGTGAACGAGGTGAGTCCTGCGACAAGCGCAAGAGCGAGAATTGTTTTTTTCATATATTCGACTTTGATCTGTTTTTGTTTTTTGGGTTGTGCGGCAATGAATTCAAATAATTCATTAAAGAGCGTTTTTTTATTTATTTTGCCGGTGGGGGGCAACCGAAATGTTGCGAAACGGGCAGAATATGTTGTGAATCGGGCAGAAATGGACTTTTATCCGATTTTAGCGGATGACAGAGGGCGGGTGGTGGCCCCAGGTAGGGATCGCCGCGCTGCGGCGTCCCCCAGCGCCGAGCGCAGCGTCAGGCGACGGAAAGCGCGTCGCAAGGAGAGCG
>CAILMI010000004.1 GCA_903835255.1 uncultured Verrucomicrobia subdivision 3 bacterium | reverse complement strand
TGGTCCGGTGACGCTGCTGTCGGTGGTGGAGACCGCGGCCGGGAAGATCAAGCTGCTGGTGGCGGAGGGCGAGAGCGTGCCCGGGCCGATACTGGAGATTGGAAATACGAACAGCCGGTACCGGTTTGCAATCGGGGCGCGGCAGTTTGTGAACGACTGGAACGCGCACGGCCCGGCCCACCACTGCGCCGTGGGCGTGGGACATATTGCAACGAAACTCCTAAAACTGGGTCACCTTTTAAATATTGAGGTGGCAAGGGTGTGCTGAAGTCAAAAAACGGAAACCAATCGCAACTCGAGTTGTTCTTGGCAACTGTGTGAAAGGGGGGGCTCCGTGCGCGCCGTCGCAGTAAACCCGCCCGCGTAGATTGCCAACGGCGGCGGGCAGGGGATTGACCACACGGCCCGCCGATGTGGCAAGGTTCAGTCGAACTACCAGATCTCTACCGGTTGACCGCTTCCTTGATCGCAACGGGAGGACGTATTTTTCCCTCCATAAAACGGGCGCGGTAGCGGGAGGGGGTCATCCCGAAATATTTACGGAAGCAGCGGCTAAAATAATTCTGGTCCTCCCATCCCGCCATCGCGCCCACTTCGCCCACGGGCAAATCGTCGCGGCGCAATAACGAGGTGGCGAGTTCCAGACGTCGGCGAGTCAGGTAAGCCATGGGCGGTAACCCAACCGCTGTATGAAAAAGACGGGAAAAATAGGTGGGTTCAATGTGAACCCGCGCCGCAAGGGTGGTCAGAGTCCATACCTCACGGGGAGCGTCATCAATCATTTTGATGGCCGAAACCACGGCCCGGTGCGATGTCATTGTCTTGTTTCCCGATTTAGCGGCAGCGTTGCGCGCTAGAATGCTGAGAATGTTCAACAAGAGTCCCAGATGATCCCCATAATGGCTGAGGTAATCTTTCTTGGCTAATCTGCAGAGTTCATCCAACAATTTAGAGCAGCGCTTAAACTCGGGAGGGGATAAGTGGAGCGCAACCATCCCCTGTTGCTGGGTCGACAGCGGAATGCCCCACAGCAACCGCCCGAGATAGGGTTCATCGGCCAGCCAGCTCAGCTCTCGCCCCAGCAGGGCGGTGTCGAAGCAGCAATTGTACATCGAAAATTTTTTGGCTTCAGAATAGCCATGCCAGGCGCCGGGCCGGAACAAATACACATCGCCCGGTCCAGGGCGGCAATCTCCTAGCACCGTGTGATGCAAGCAGGTTCCCGAGACCACGAAAGCCATTTCAACAAATTCGTGATCGTGGATGCGGTAATTGCCGTGATGAGGATTGAATTTGGCTGCAATACGCCGGACCGACTGATGGTAATCCGTCCAGTTCAGATGATTTGGAATCGGAGGGGTTCGCATGCCCTACTTTAAACCGTCGCTGAAGAGCCTGCAAAAGAAATTTCAATTTTGTGCTAAAATAAGGCAACTCTGTCCTAACACCCGCCGAAAAATTGCGTTAGAGTCGTTCCTATAAAACCCATGCAAATTGTGCGTCAATCTACTGCCGCGTCTCAGTGTCCGAAGTATGGATTCCAAGTCGGATTCAAGCGGGCGCGGGGGGCGCTTTGTCAAGGGCGTCGAGGGTTCACTTTGATCGAGCTGCTGGTGGTCATTGCCATTATTGCCATTTTGGCGGCCATGTTGTTGCCCGCGCTCAGCAAGGCGAAAGAAAAGGCCAAGACCATCACGTGCGTCAGTAACCTGAGGCAAATATCGCTCGGCACGGCCATGTATATCAATGACAGCCAGGGAACGCTTCACCCGCTCTATTTTCAGAATGGCAGCCCGTTTATGCCGGCTGAATTTAAATACGACACCAATACGTTCGTCGTGCTGGATGCAAGTAATTTTTGGTGGCAGGACCTGCTTCGGGCTAAGGGGTATTGCTCCGCCAAAGAAATCTACAACTGTCCGACGGAAGCCCAGCAGCTCGCCGGCTCGGTCAACGTCAACCACTCGTTGGGAATTGGGATGAACTGGCAGGAGGCGTCCACCATCGCTGCGGCGGGCGCTTCATCGGTGGCGTGGGTTAAGGAGACGATGGTCCGCAAACCCAGCACCTTCATCATTTTCGCGGATGCCGGGAACATTACCAGCGCCACCCGCAGCGATCCCAATCCCGACAACTGGGTGCCGGATTACGTCCTGGACAATGCCGCTGCCCGGTATGCAGGGCAGGGGATTGGCTATTTTCGGACCCCGAGTGACACGGGCACGTATCAGGTGGGAACCCGGTCGGTGCCGCGACACGGCCGGCGCTGCAATTTCGGATTCTTTGATGGCCACGCCGAAAGCGCCAAGAACAGCTCGGCGGGGTACCAATTTTATAACCCCGGATATTATAACGTCGGCGCGGTTCAGCCTGAATCGGCCTATTGGGCCAGAAACCACTAGGCGGTGCGGGCAAATAACTCAGGCGGAATTATTTTATGAAAAATAACTGGATGATGATGGTGATTTTAGCCGCCGCCCTTTGCGGGTGCGGTAAAAAGACCACGGCAAATTCCGGCGTGGCAACGGTGGATGATCTCAATCAGGCATTGTCCATCATGTCCATGGGAGGGAAACATGCGCCGGTCAGCGTTTCTGACCTGATGAATTTCCCCACCCTCCAAGGAAAATCTTTACCCGCTTCGCCAGGAAAAAAACTGGTGATAGACCACTCAAAACATCTGGTTGTTTTGGTGGACGAGTAATGAGTCACCAAAACCTTGTCGCTGTCGATGCCAGGCAGCGAAATGAAATGTGAACCGATCCCGTAAATAGAAAACCAAAACCAAACATCAAAATGAAAATAAAATTGAACATCAAAAAATGGATTGCATTAGCTGGGGTGGCGACGGCGCTTCTGGCCACGGCCGGAGCGGCCAGGGCGGCAGCCTATTGGGGCGGCGTCTATGACTCAGACTGGGCCAATACTAACAACTGGTTTGGGGACGGCGGTGTTCCTGCCAATCCCGCCAATGCGGGCGGCGCCACCGTCATCAATCCCGGCAGCTACCCCTGTATCGTCAGCACGACAGGAAATACGACATCCGGCGATTGCTATCTTTCCGTCACCGGCTTGAGTGTGACGAACGGGGGCGAGTTGACTATCGGCATTAATTTCATCACCGGACAGTGGAACGACTGCCTTCCTGTGGATGTGTCGGGCTTGCTGGCCGTCAATGGAACTCTTTACATTGGCAATGGTAATAAAGATGGGGATATTGCCATTGCCTCCGGCGGGACGGTTCAATCAGTGGGACTTTCCATTAATACCGTCGGCGGAGCAAAGATGAATATCACGGGCACGGGAATTTATATCACAACGAACACCCAGTTGGGCAACGTTACTTATTGGGTTGCCAACAATGCCATCACCGCCAATGGCAATGCCATTGGATGGTCCATTAATGTGGATACTAATTATGTAGATTCTAATTCTACTTCTAATAAACTCAAACTAACGGCGGTCTACACGGCGCCCCCGTCCGTTTCCACCAATTTTATTTTTGACAACGGCGGCGGAAATAACAATTGGACGAATCAATCCAATTGGAATCCCGATGGTCAGCCCGGCGTCATCGACACCGCTACCGTCGCGGGGGGCTTGTCTGTGACTCTGAGTGCAGGAAATCAAGGCAACGTGGGACGTTTATCTGTCGGGGGCGCGAACGGCGAAGGCGCAGCGAACTTTAATACCGGCTGCAATGTTTCATTCCGGGATACAACAAATTCGCTCGTCGTCGGCGGGGCAACCAACAGCGGCGTCTATCCGAGCTACTGCATCTTCAACGGCGGCACCATTAGCACGCTGGGCGATTTCATCATCGGAGGTAACGACGGTCGTGCCGACGCCCGCCATTACGGCGGCTCTGTTAGCATCGGCGGGGTGCTTCGCCTCGGTTCCTATCTTTATACGTCCCCGGCTTCCGCCACCAACGCCTCGCTGCGCCTCATCGGCAACAGTGGCGGCTTCGGTTCGGTGACCGGCGGCATTGAGATTGGCGATGCGGGTACGCTCGCCTACGAATTCAATGGCGGCAGCACCGTCAAGACGCTCACATCGGCGGGAGTAGTCACTCTGTCCGCCGGGGCTGCGCTGGTTGTCGATGGCACCGGGTTTGCCGGCTCTTCCGGCGATCTGACTCTGCTGCAAGGTTCCGCCGTCAATGGCACTTTTGCCACGGCGCTGTTCACAAACTTCCCCAGCGGCATCACCCCCAGCGTGACCTATACTGCGACACGCGTGAAGCTCTCGATTGTGGCCAGTCAGCCGAATTTTGGTTTGAGCGTCGCTCATCTAGGCGGCGCCACGAACCAGGTCACCTGGAGCTTTGGCAACCTCATGACGGCAACGAATGTCACCGGTCCGTGGCAGTTGGATGAATGTGCCCATTCGCCGCTGATTGAAGTGGCCGCCAGCGGTAATAAGTTTTACCGGGCCGTGTTGTTCGGCAATCTGTACCGCTGGGATAATGAATCCGGCAACAACTTGTGGACGACTGCGTCGAATTGGAATCCGGATGGCACGCCGGGCGCGTTGGATGACACCGTGGTTGTTGGCGGAGCCTTTGTCACTTCGGCGGCGGGCACCGTCAGATCGCTCGTGGTCGGCGACAGCAGCGGCAGTGGCGCGTTCAACGTTGTCTACGGCGGCTCGATTAGTTTTAGCAATTCTTGTGTCTCTGTGATCGTCGGCGGGGCCTACGCTTCGCCCAATAATTATGGAAGCTACTACCGTCAGAGCACTGGCGATATGACCACGACGGGCGATCTTGCCTTTGGTTGCAACGGTGGCAAGGCGGACGCGGAATTTGCCGGACCCGGCACGCTCTCGGTCGGCGGAACCCTGCGCCTGGGATCGTATCTTTCTGCGGGTCAATCCTTCTTCGTGCTGCCTGGCAGTGCGGGAACGATCACCGCAGGGGCACTCGAAGTTGGCAGCGCCGGCGAGTTGATTTTTGACTTCGCCAGCGGCAACACGCTCAAAACCATCACTGTTTCGGGTGGCGTGAGCCTTCTTTCCAGCAGTAAGATCACCATTCGCGGGACTGGTTTTTCGAGTGCAACCGGCACTTATAATTACACGCTCATCGATGGCGCGTCCCTCAGTGGCACGTTCTCAACGGTGAATGTCAGTGGCTTCCCCGTCAACGGCACGACGGCCACGGTCGGCTACTCGGGTGGCGACGTGACGCTTCAGGTTGTGGTCCCGTAAACAATATTAAGGTTCGCTTCGGGGCGCGCCCGCTGGGTGCGCCCCGAATTTTTCTCGAGCGTTATTTTATTCAGTGAATGCAACTCTTGCGCTGTAATTTTTAAAACATCCAAAATCGAACACTATTATGTCCATCCCCTGTGACTCCACCCCCTGTCTCCCTCAAGTAAGATTCGCCGCACGCATGCTTGCGACCGCTGCTCTTTTGGGAGCGCTGAATATCTCTGCCGCTTCTTCCGCAGTGAATTCCAAGCCCGGCGGTTTCCAATATTTCGTCGGCATCGTCGGTAATCCGTCCGTGCCGGACATCAGCTGGAGCGACGAGGAGCTGGAGCAAATCAAGGCGCTGGGCGTGAATATGGTGCAGCTCAGCATTGCGTGGGGCGGCAAGCCGGCAAACGAGGTTCTCAACTTGGAGGATTTGGATGCCGAGCAGCGCGCCAAGTGGGCGTTCCGCATCAAGCAGGCCAAGAAGCACGGTCTGAAAACTATTGCCCAGTTCGGCGTCCCGCGCTTTATCTCCTATAATCCGCTTCAGCCGGCGTGCATTCTTGACCCGGCCATCCTCAAGAAGACGGAGGAACAACTCACCGATTTCATGACGTCGTTTCCCGAGGTGGACGACGTGCTGGTTTACACATTTGACCAGCAGTCGTGGCTGTGCAGCGAGTTTGGTCCGTGCCCGCGTTGCAGCGGCGTGCCGCTGGACGACCGTGTGCCGGGCTTTCTAAACATGCTCAATGCGACCATGCAAAAGTGCCGCCCGAACACGCGCCTCTGGTGGAAGCCGTGGGAGCTGACCAAAGGCCAAGTGGTGATGATTCTCGACAAGGTCAACCCCGCGCACTTCGGCCTCGTGTTGAATCCCTCCACCAGCAACGAGGTGTATCCGTTTAACGATCGCTCGTTCAAATCCGATCTCGGCGTGAAACGCTTCGTGCAGCTGGCCAAGGAGCGCAATATTCCCGTGATCGGCGAGTTCGATCACACGCTCTACAAGCCGCTCTACATGATGGAGGATTTTTTCCCGCAGCTCATTTACGAACAGATGATTGGCTGGAAGGAAATGGAAGGCGTCGTGGGCGTGAAGGAGTATTACGGTTTTTCGCCTACGGTGTTCTCCGTAAACGCGGCGATGCTGAAAGCGTGGATGAAATCCCCCAAAGCGCCGCTCAGCAAATTGCTGAAAGAAATTGCCGCCCCTTATGGCGCCAAAGCCGCGCCGCTGATGATTCAGGCCTGGGATTATGTCTCGCAGCATGTGCAGGCGTATCCTTGGGATACCACCTATCTGATCGGGCCGATGGCTTTGGACCGGCATTGGGATGGCTCGCACGATTGGGAGCCGGCAAATATTCCCAACGCCACCTGGGACACGCCGATCTGGAAAGCCAACCGCCGTGGCAATTTCATGCTCACGCAGGACAAGACCGCGCATCCCTGGCTGTTTGAAGACGCGGCATTGCGATTTGAAGATTCGGCGGCGCTGGGTTACAAGGCGGTCGGTTTATTTGACCAGGCCATTGCCGCGGGCGGGCCAAAGAGCGATGACATCCGCATGCAGCGCGAAATTGTTTGGAAGACTGCGCGCTCACTTCGGGCGAAGGGGCTGCACTTCCAGCTCACGCTCGCCGCGCAGGATGCGCGCCTAGCGCAGGACAATGACAAGCGCTTTGCCCTCGTGACCAGCCGATTGGAGGCCCTGCTCAAGAAGGATGTGGAGAATCAAGCGGGCAACGGGGTCGTTGCGCAGAAGCTTGCGGAATTCCAGCGCGATCCGAAGGCGTGGGTGGAGGCGAATTTCAATCCGCAACGCATGCCTCCCGTATTCAAGGACCTGCCCGGACACGAAAGCCGCGCCACGGTGGACTGGAGCCAGTGGGTGCCTGCGACGGGAAAATAAAAGTCAATTTTAACTCATTCAACGACGTGAAAAGGCACAACTTATTGGGTGTTTTTGGGGTGGCTGTTGCACTCCTCCAAGGCTGGTCCGCCCCTGCGGCGGAGAGTTCAAATTCAAGCCATGGTCAGAATGCGTTGTCTCCAAACACATTTAAGCCGGTCATCAGCGACCAGTTCACGCCGGTGGAGAGTGATCAGGTGAAGCTGACTGGGTTGCTGGGTAAACATGTTGCGGCAGTTCCCGGTCGGCTTTTCCAGGGTCAGCGCGAGACGTATCTCAACGTGTTTGAGCATCCGACCGACACCAATATCTGGCAGGCCGAACATATCGGCAAATGGCTGGAAAGCGCCTGCAACACGATGGCCTATACCCATGACGCAAAACTCCGCTTATTAGTGGATCAAACAGTGGATCGCCTCATCCAGCTGCAGCAGCCCGACGGCTGGCTGGGATCCTACGCCCCGGAATACCGTTTCCACAAATACGATTGGAAGGCGAATGTGGATAAAAAGTATGTGCCGTTCTACAACGGGCCGTTTTACGACATCTGGTGTCATTATCTCACCATGGGCGGGCTGATGCGCTACTACGAAGTCACCGGCAGCCAGCCGGCGTTGGACGCAGTTCGGAAGATTGCTGACTTGATCATCGCCACGTTTGGTGAGGGCAAGCAGGATCTCATGCTCATCAACCATGATCATGGATTTGGGCCCGGGGTGGGAATCTTTCCGTTTTCCGAATTGTATCTTTTGACCGGCGACGGGCGGTATCGTGATTTTGCCAACTACATCACCACCCAATACGGTCGACAGGGTAAAGTTCCCATCCAAATGACAGCGACCTCGAAGGAGGGATATCCGTTCCCGGAGTGGGCGCAGATCAAGCACTGCGAATTTGAGCTCTGCCTCGCCGGGATGTGCCAGCTCTACCGCGGCACCGGCGACCCTCAATTCTTTGCAACACCGCAAACTCTCTACACGGGTTATTTCGCGCCATTGAACGCGACCGCTTCCCTGCACGGTTTTAAATCCCCGCCGCCAGGAATGCGAGTCCCGGATACCTACTATGGCTTTCTGGAGACCTGCGACATTGTGCCGATGATTCGGTGGTATGTGGAAATGAGCCGCATCACCGGCGATTCCCAATACCTCGATGCGGTGGAGTGGAATCTCTACAACGCGCTGCTCTCGCGCGATCTGCCGGATGGCAGTGTGTGGCCGGGGCTGGATGTGCCGCAGACCAACATCTTTCATTGCTGCTATAGCATGCTGGTGGTCGGCCTGTCTTATATTCCCAACTGGGCCTATTTTGACACCCCCAACGGCATTCTGGTGAATCTTTATGAATCTTCAGTGCTGTCCACCCGCATCGGGGATGTGCCGGTAAAAATTGAGCAAACCACCGAGTATCCGCTGGATGGAACGGTAAAACTTAAAATCAAACCGGAGCGTCCGGCCCAGTTTGATCTTTTGTTGCGCATCCCGAAGTGGTGTCAGGGCGCGCGTGTTCTGGTGAACGGCAAACGGGTTGACGGTGCGGCGCCCATGCCGGGAACGCTCTTTAAAATCAGCCGGCAATGGAAAACTGGCAATACGGTGGAACTGGTTTTGGATATGCCCGGGCACGCTGTCCGGCGCGACTTCGCCAACCATCCCGGACATCAGGTCATGACTTTAGAGCGCGGGCCGCTGCTGCTCGCCGCGACCGCGAAGCTCAATCCAGGTGTCAACCTAGAAGCGATTGCTCCCGTCGTTGCCGCAAATGGCATTCTTCAGCTGGAACCGCTGTCAAAGCTGAAGGCGGTCAACACGAGCACAGCCCGATTCCGTGCCGCTGCTTCTACAAATGTTACGGCCGGCGGAAAAGCGCCCCGCCCGTCGTTTGTTGTAACGCCCTACACGTATAGCGGAGTAAGCGACAAGCCGGTGCCGCCTCCCAAGGAGGGCGTGTTTAATGTTTATTCCGAGGACGGCGTGGGTAAAGATGTCCGGGTGGAGTTTCCGCTCCGGCTAGATGAATCGCCCGGAAAATAACTCGTAAATTAAAAAGCGGACATGACTTAAAAAATCAGAAGATGAAACGCATGCGGAAATTCTACTTTGCGCTCATGGTATGGGGCGCCAGCCTGTTCCACTGTTTAGGAGCTACGGTCTACTGGAACGGCAACGTATCACAGGACTGGACGAACCCGAACAATTTCCAAGCCAGCGGCTCCAATCTCCCGGGCGTCCCTCAAGCCTATGACACCGTTGCGCTGGAGTCCTGGGGGTCGCGGGAACCGCTCATCAACACTTCCAGCAATGAGCCGGTCAATGATATTTATGTCAGTAAGAGCCTCACGATTGCCTCAGGCGGGAAGTTGGAATCCATTTTATTAAAGCTGGCGCAAAACGCATCGGCTACCCTCACTATTACTGGAGGAGAATTATCGGCCATCAATCATCTGGATGTTGGCGGCTATAGCGGCGGGACCGCGACCCTGAACATGTCGGCGGGAGCTCTCACGGTCGGGGGACTTTATTTGAACCTGAGCGGGGCCAGCACGGGAGCTTCCTATCTCAACCTGACGGGTGGAACGATCACAGAGTTGGGGCCGCTTTCAATCAATTCGACGCATCCCGCCGTGCTGAATCTTGCCGGCGGCACGCTGATTCTCCCGGACAGCAACTCCACCAACGTCACCTATTGGATAAATAGCGGCAATATCAAGGGTTATGGGGGCGCGGGTACGGTGAACGTGGATAGCTCCTCCAATCCGGGAAACCTGGTGCTTACCGGGGTGCCGGTAACCGTTCGCTATTGGAACGGAAATGTTTCCCAGAGCTGGGCCAATCCCAATAACTTTCAATCGGACGGCGCCAATCTGCCGGGGGTTCCGGAAACCGGCAACACGCTCTATCTGTATTCCTGGGGCGTGCGCGAACCCCTCATCAACAGCAGCAGCAATGCCGTTCTCAACGACGTTCACGTGAACAAGAGCATGACCGTCACTAACGGCGGGGCCTTGGCGGCGGCGACGTTAAAGCTGGCAGAATCGACTTCAGCCACTCTAAACGTCCGCGGGGGAGCGCTATCCGTCAGCAATTCTCTCGATGTCGCCGGCTGCAATGGGGCCACGGCTATCATGAATATTTCCGCTGGTTCCGTCAGCGTTAGTAGCTTGCTTTTGAATTCCAACGGGGACACAAATATCACGGTAGGAGGTTCACAGTTGTATCTCACGGGCGGCACGCTGGCAGCGAGCAGCCTGTTCATTACGGAGACTCATCCGACGGTCCTGAATATTGCGGGCGGCACGCTGGTGCTGCCAAACAGTCAGCTTGACAATGCCCGGTTCTGGATGAACGACGGGGCCATTTCCGCCTATGGTCTGGCTGACAGCACGAATAGCTTCAACATCAATCAGACGCTCATCCCTGGTAGCGCGGTGATCACCGCCCTCTATCCTGGGTTCGACATGCCCGCATTCACAGCGTGGAACCCCGAGGTGTTCACCAACTTGAATCCGAGTTTAGATCAAGGCATGGCTTGGGTCCCCACAGGGCTGAAATCCCCGACGAATGCCGACTATAGTTTCGGCAGCGCGGTGGCCACCAATGGGGAGGTTTATTTCACGGAATTTGGCAATCAGAGAATTCAAAAATACAATCCCGCCAGCGGCGCGATGACCACCGTTGTCTCAAATCGGTCAGGTCTTTTTGGGGTGGCCATTGATCCGGTCGGAAACCTTTTTTATGCCCAAGATTTTGGCGCGGGTGCCAGCAAGGTGGTGTGGCGGAAGCCCAACGGCGTCGAGCAGGATATCATCAGTGGGATTTCGTGTCCCAAACAGGTGGCGGTGGACACGGCGGGCAATGTGTATGTGGTTCAAGAATGGGGCGGAATTTTTAAATGGACCAAGAACACGGGAGCGGCCGGATTTTTGATGCAGACGCCGCCGGTGCTAGAAGGTGTCACTGTCGCGCCCGATGGTCGAATTTACTATTGCACTTATGCCCGGCCCGGCGGCACGGGAACGATCCTGACGCAGGGGGCGGTGTGGGTGTGCGAGACGAACGGCGTGACCCGACCGCTCGCGGGCGGATTTGGGCGCGGCCGGGGCATTGCCCTGGCTCCCAACGGCGACCTCTATGTCGCGGCGGAGGCCAATGTGTGGGACAATGGAAATTCGGGCGTGCTAGTTAAAATTACGACCAACGGCGTCAAGACCACCGTGGTGTCTGGCATAGACTATCCTCAGTTCCCCTCGGCGGGGCCCGACGGCAAGGTTTATTGCACGCTCGCCCGCGACAACAAGCTCGTCTGCTACGATCCGCAGAATAGTTTTACGCTCCAGTCGGCACCCAAGCCTGGAGTCGCGCTTACGGCCGAAGGCGCGACGTGGCAGCCGACTTCCGGAGGCAACTATCCCTTCCAGCTGCACTTGACCAATACAACGAGTCCATCTGACGCAATCACTATTCCAGGGTATCTCCGGGTTTCGCCGGGTGCAGGAAAAATCAGCATGTGGTTTAATGTTCCGGTCACGAACCTACACATCAGTCTGGTGCAGCTCACCAACAGCGCCGGCAATACCAATACAGGTGCGTTCCAATTGCCGGCGGCTTCCGTGGATTGGGCCTATGGAGTGGAGACGGTGAGCGTCGTGCCGCTTCGGGAACATCAACGCTGCCGCTGGCCGATGACGAATCCCGGCAGCGGCGCATCGGAAACGCCCGCTCCAGACTTTGCTGAGAAGCCGGTATCCTATCTGGTTTACGTCAGTGTCGTTACTCCACCCGCGCTGAAGATTCAGCCGTGGACGGGCAATCAGGTGCGGATCTCCTGGCCGACGACAGCCACGGGTTACGCCCTGCAGCGGTCTGCAACGGTGAACGCTGGCTACACTAGCCCCAGCTTGTCAGTGACGGTGGAAAGCAGTGAGAACGTGGTTTACGACACGCGCAGCAGCGGGGCGCGCTTTTATCGTTTGGTGAAATGATTTGGACAGGTTGAAACTTCTCCGCATTGATTGAGTGACTCGTAAACGGCAATGACACTTCACTCGCAACGCGAGACGCCCAGCAAACTTTTAAAACATGTTCTGAGTCTTGTGCTGGCCATCGGCTGGGTCTGTTGGGTTTCCTGTAGCTCAGCCCAATCTCTGACGGCGAACGACAACAACTCTCGCCGGCCTAACATCCTGTTCCTATTAACAGATGATCAGCGCTGGGACACACTGGGATGCATGGGCAATCCGGTCGTTCGCACACCTGAAATAGATGCTCTGGCTCACGCGGGAGTGATTTTCCAGAACGCTTTTGTCACCACATCGGTTTGCAGTCCCAGCCGGGTATCCATTGTTACCGGTCAATACGCCCGACGGCGAGGCGTGGGTGACTTGCCTAAGATCGTAACGCCCGATAGCCCTTCCGCCATCTATCCGGCCGTGCTGCGGCGCGGGGGTTATTACACGGGACACATTGGGAAGTGGGACGTGGGTACCGGGGAAGACGGGTTCCGGTTTGGCACAGAATTATTTGATTACTGGGGAGGAGATCGCTTTCATGGCAACTATTGGCACGAACGAGATTGTCCCTTCGTGACGAACAGCGGGACGCAGGCCAAGGAGGATATTCGCTGCACCTGCCCGCCGGATGCTTCGATGCCGCGCACCGGGCATGGGGGAATGAAGGACCCGATTCCCACCGATTTGGATATCGTCCCCCTGAAGGCGAAGCAGTTCCTCGCCGGTCGCGACAAGGACAAACCGTTTCTTCTCTCAATTTCCTTTCGCGCGCCCAAAGACCCTTGGGGCGATTGCCCTGAAAATTACGCCCGCTACTATGAAACGGCTGCCATGCCCCTTCCGAAGACTGCCACCCGCGCGGACGCGCTGCTTCAGCCGGAGTTCCTGCGGAAGTCCATGGGCTCCGAGCACGGCATGAGAATGGTCGGAGATTCCAATGCCTTGGCGGGTGAAATCCGGAAGTATTACCGCTCCATCTCAACCATGGATGCCGCCGTCGGGAAATTGCGTCGTCTGCTGAAGGAGGAAGGCGTGGCAGATAACACAATCATCCTGTTTGCGTCCGACAACGGCCACTTTCTCGGGGAACATGGATTTTGGGGAAAGTGGCTGCCTTACGAGGGCTCCATCCGGGTTCCGTTCCTGGTCTATGATCCTCGACTGCCAGCGGAACGGCGTGGTGTGAAGCGGGAGGAGATGGTGCTCAACATCGATTGGGCGCCCACCCTGGTGGCGCTCGCGGGCTGCCGCATCCCGGGTGAGATGCAAGGCAAGGACCTCACGCCGCTGCTGCGCGGTGAGCATCCCGCGTGGCGGAGCGATTGGTTCTATGAACACACCTGGACCGCTGACGGACGGATTGCACCGAGCGAGGCGGTTCGCTCGACGGAATGGAAATACGTGCGTTACACCGGCGAAACGCCGGTGGTGGTACAGTTATTTAATCTGAAAGTGGATCCGGACGAAAGGGTCAACCGCATCGCGGATGGCGATTGCGCTGGTGTTGCGGATAAAATGCGTCTGCAACTCGAAGCCTACCGAAGCAACCTGGCGCGGTAAAAAATATTTCCCGGCCCAAAATGAAAAAGCCCATCCCTTTCCTTGCAGCCCTCATCCTGATCACTAGCACTCAAGCCCATGGCTCGACCAACCAGATTGAAGTCACGCACTGGCAGAACAGGGATATCCGATTAGCGGGCAACCTTGAGGTTAAGACCGTACTTTTCCTGGGCGATAGCATTACGGCAGCCGGAGGATATGTCCGGATCATTGAGGCTGAACTGGCTAAGCAGTTGCCATTAAATTCATGGAAGGGGGTCAATCGCGGGCGGGGCAGCGAAACGGTTTCCGGCTTGAGCGAACCGAACCACCCGCCGGGGCCAAGACCTTGCCTTTTCGCACGCCTTGATCAGGAACTGGCGGAGGTAAAACCGGACTGGGTGGTTGCCTGCTACGGGATCAATGATGGTATCTACCACCCATTCAACAAAACAAGGTTCTCCGCTTACCAGGCTGGCATCGAGACACTCATCAAAAAAGTGCACGCCTCTGGAGCTCATTTAGTTTTACTGACGGCACCGCCCTATGCTCGTCCGGGACTGGAATTGCCCAAGGGGACCAGTGCGCAGGATGTGACCGAGCTGCTTGCCCAGTTGAATGCAGAGGGGGAAGTGGATGCCGAGAAAAATCCCGGCAAGTTCGGGTATATCTGTATCTATCCCTACTACGACTACGTCATGGGGCAGTATGCCGGGTGGTTGCTGTCGCTCAATGACCGCAACGATGTCCATGTCATTGATCTGCGAACGCCCATGCTGGCCGATGTGAAAGCGGCTTACGAAGGCACTGAGGGGGTACATCCTAATAGTGTTGGCCATGAAATCATGGCCAAGACATTCCTCCAGCAATGGCCTTTGATCTACAAGGAAGTAACAGCCGTTGGTAAATGACGGTAAACAATTTAATTTCTTAGCGTAAATAACGGATAGCATCAAAAAATAAATATCCACAATCATGAAAAATCATATTCTGCGAGCGCTGCTGATTTTCTTCTTGGCACTGCCATCTACCAACCTCCTCGCGCAAACCACGGCGGCATCACCTCCTCCCTTTGCCGCTGAGACGGATGCCGCCCGCGCCGCCCGGATGAAATGGTGGACCGAGGCCCGCTTCGGGATGTTCATTCACTGGGACATGTCCAGCATCGCGGGAACGGAAATCAGCTGGTCGCGCCAATCCGCGCGGCCGCTGGACGTGGACAAATCCCCTGCCGGTTATGTGGAAGACCCCGTGTATGACCATCTCTACGAGCGGTTCAATCCGACCCACTTTAATGCTAAAGAGTGGGTGCGCCTGGCTCAGGCCGCCGGGATGAAGTACATCGTCTTCACCGCGAAGCATCATGGCGGCTTTTGCATGTGGGACACGAAGCTGACTGATTATTCGATCATGCACACTCCCTTCAAGCGGGATGTGGTGAAGGAGTTGGCCGAGGCCTGCCATCAGGCTGGCATGCGTTTTGGCCTCTATTATTCTCCGCGCGACTGGCACCAGCCGGACTATGGCGTCGGTGACAATGCGAAATACACCGCTTACATGAAAGGCCAGTTGACCGAGTTGCTGACGCAGTACGGAAAGATCGACTGCCTGTGGTTCGACGGTTTTGGAGCGGGCGACTCGATCCCGTTTTGGCATGCGGATGAGATGCTGGCCCTGATTCAGAAACTGCAGCCTCAGGTGATCATCAATAATCGCCTGGCGAACATATGGTTTCCCGGCAACACAAATACAACCATCTCGGCTTATTCCTCGCTTGGGGACCATGACACGCCGGAAGGAACCGTCGGTTCCTTTCAAAATAATCGTCCCTGGGAAACGTGCCACATGATCATCCATACTCCCGGTGGCTACGCCTGGTCATATCGTTCGGACCAGAACTTCATCCGACCTTTGGACGAATGTATTCAGATGCTGGCTAGCTGCGCAACCGGGGATGGCAACCTGCTGCTGGATGTGGGGCCGAACGCGCTGGGCGAGATTCCCGCGGATCAAGCGGGGCGGCTCAGGGAAATGGGCGAGTGGATGCGTAAGCACGGAGAGAGCATCTGCGGCACTCGCGGCGGCCCCTTCCACAACGGTGCGTGGGGGGGATCCACCTACAAGGACAACCTGGTTTATCTGCATGTATTTCAGTGGGGCGGAGACCGTTTAGTGCTGCCGCCGCTAAAGGCAAAGATCGTCAAATGTTCGATCGCATTCAAACAAACTGCGGACGGCATCACCCTCACATTGCCTGTCAGCCAACAGGACAAAAGCGGTACGGTCATTGAGCTGACACTTTCTGGCTCAGCCGCGGATGAGATGCGCCGCGGCCAACCCCTTAAAGGACCGGCTCCGAAAACGCTTTGAAAATAAGCTTGAGATGGAATGACGGCAGATTATCCAAACTCCTCCTTTCAAAGGGGGGTCGCCCAAACGAAATGGGCTACCGTTTCTGGGCGGAAGCTCTAGAGCCGACAGCGGCACAACTCCTTGGCGACGCCGTACGCCGTTTGCATTAGCTGTAAACAGCCAATTTACCCTGAAAACTTTTCACTCATCCATTACAAAAAAAATCATGAAATTAAAATTAGATCGCATCCAAGTATTCCGGAAAAACGTGGTTTCCCTGCTGGGTCTGCTGGTTCTGTTGACAAACGGCGAGGCGCTGGCCGCGCCGAATCTGGCGACAGCGAAGTTGCGCTGTGAATATAAGGAAAACCCGCTGGGCCTCGATGCGGCCCATCCGCGGCTGAGCTGGATCCTGACGTCGTCCGAACGGGGGCAGCGACAGACCGCGTATCAGGTGCTCGTGGCATCCAGCGAATCGTTGCTGAAACAAAATACGGGGGATCTGTGGGACAGCGGAAAAGTGCTGTCGGATCAGTCGGCGCTGTTGTCTTACCCAGGTGTGCCGCTGAAGTCAGGTCAACAATGCTTCTGGAAGGTGCGCGCCTGGGATGTGAACGGCCAGCCCTCCGCCTGGAGCGAGGCGGCGCTCTGGACGATGGGCCTGCTCAAGCCAGAGGAGTGGGCGGCGGCCCGGTGGATTGGCGAAGAGAATCGGACGGCTGACCCCAACGCCGAAGGATACCAATGGATCTGGTATCCGGAGGGAAAACCCAATGAAGTTGCGGCAGCCGGCACGCGCTATTTTCGACGGCAGTTCACGATGGCGGCGGGAAAACAAATGACGAATGCGACCTTTAATCTGACTTGCGACAACGGCTTCATATTATTTATCAACGGAATTCAGGCGGGTCAGAGCGAGAACTGGTCGCAACCGGCGAAGCTCAACTTGAAGGAATTTCTAACCCCGGGGGTGAACACCCTAGCGATTGCCGCAACCAATACGGACAGTGCGGCTGGCCTCACCGGCAAATTGACGGTGCAATTTGACGATCACACGACGGTGGAAATTTTTGTCGATCCGTCTTGGAAAACTTCGAGTCAGGAACGAGCTCACTGGAAGACCCCGAATTTCGATGATCGCGACTGGGTGGCACCTATAGTGCTAGGTTCGCTGGGTATGGCGCCGTGGGGTGCCGTTTCGTTCGGAGACGGAGATGCCAAAAAGTGGGATCTGCCGCCGCCGCCCTATTTGCGGACTGTGTTTGCCGTCTCTAAACCGGTGCAGCGGGCCATTCTCTATGTCACCGCCCTGGGAAATTATGAGATGCATCTGAACGGTTCCCGGGTGGGGCGGGACTATTTCAATCCGGGCTATGTGGAGTACAGCAAGCGGGTGAATTACCAGACCTATGACGTCACCGGATTGCTGAGGAATGGCACCAACGCGGTGGGCGCACTTTTGGCCGGCGGCTGGTATTGCGGGTATTGCTATGCGTCCCCCAACGTCTACGGCACCGTGCCCAAATTGTGCGCCCAGCTGAAAATCGAGTATGCCGACGGAACCCGGCAGGCCGTGGTCACGGATGATTCGTGGAAGCTCGCGTACGGGCCGATTCGCGAGGGAGATATGCAGCAAGGCGAGCTCTATGATGCGCGGCTGGAAATGCCCGGCTGGGACACGGCCGCGTTCGGTGATGCCAATTGGAAACCCGTGCATGTCTGGCCGGCACCGGATATCCAGATCGGCGTTTCGCCAGCGAATCCGATCCAAGTTCAGCAGGAAATCGTTCCTGTGGGCGTGACGAACCTCAGCCCGGGAGTATTTGTATTTGATCTCGGGCAAGGCATTTCCGGCTGGGCCAGGATTAAAGCCTCCGGCCAACGGGGCGCAAAAATTACCCTGCGCTATTCCATGGTTCTCAATCCTGATGGCAGCCTCTACACCGACAATTTGTTAGGCATACGCCCCATTGACGTCTATTGCCTGAAGGGGGATGGCAGAGAAGTCTGGGAGCCGAGCACTTCCTGGCGCGGATTCCGTTATGTGGAAGTTACCGGCTATCCGGGGACGCCCACCCTGGACGATCTCAGGGGGGTGGCAGCCAACACCACCGCGCTCCAAACGGGCACTTTCACGTGTTCCGATGAACGGGTCAACCTGCTTTACAGCAATATTCTGCGGACAATGTGGGGCAATTTATTATCCGTCCCCACGGGCGACGCAGATCGCGCAGAACGAATTGGTTGGTGTGCCAAGACGCCGATGATTAAAACGTGGACGTATGCCCTCGACATCGCCGGTTTCCTCTCCAAGTGGGAGGTGGATCAGGTGGATTCTCAATCCCGCAGCCATAATGGCGCCGTCTTCCAGCAGTGTGCGCCATTCTGGGGCGATGTCGATTCGCCTGGCTGGTCGGACGACGGCATTTCCGTTCCTTACGGCCTCTACAAGGCTTATGGCGATACGGGCATCATCGAGAAACACTACGATGCCATGGCAAAATACATCGGCTATCTCCAAAGCAAGCTGGTGGGCAACTTGCGTCCGGCCAACCTGCACACACCTTACCCCGGGGACACCAATTTTGTGGGTTACGGGGACTGGGTGGCTGTCGCCGAAAACAGGGAACGAGACGCCGATATTTTCAACACGCTGTTGAATGGCGCCTCGGTTAAGAAGATGGCGGAGATGGCCGCCGCCATTGGCCGGACGTCCGACGCCGCAGCGTATCGCAGCCTGTTCACGAACATGTGTGTTGCCTTTGACAGAGCGTATGTGTCTTCTCGGGGAGTGGTGCGTGATGACAGCCAGATGGAATATGCTCTGGCATTGTATTACGGATTTATCCCGCCCGATAAAATCCCCTTGGCGGTCTCCAATCTGGTCAATGATATTCAGAATAAGAGCCATCAGCAGACACGTGCCGATGCGCTGGGGAAAAACCCCATCATACCGCCGGGCCACTTGAGCACCGGGTTTCACAGTTCCGGTGCGCTGCTACCGGTTCTGAGCACCTACGGACGCAACGACGTGGCCTATTCGCTGCTGCTGCAGGATACCTATCCGTCATGGCTCTATCCCGTTACAATCGGCGCCACCACCACCTGGGAGCGTTGGGACAGTTGGACTCCGGAAAAAGGATTTCAAGATTATCGCATGAATTCGTTCAGCATGCCCGACCTCATGGCCTCGATCACTGAATGGTTGTTTTGCCATGTGGGAGGCATCGATCAGAAGGGCGTGGGTTTTCAAAACCTTGTTATCAAACCGGCTGTCGGGGCGGGGCTGACCTGGGCGCAGGCGTCCTACGACAGCATTCATGGAACAATTGAGGTGAGATGGGAAAAAAGCGGCGGAGCTTTGGCTGTGAACGTGACGATTCCAGCAAATACGTCCGCCACGGTAAGCCTGCCGGGCAGCGGAACCGGCCCGTTTTCAGTTCATGAAGGTGGCAAATCGGTATGGTCAAATGGGGCTTACGTCAGCGGGGTGACGGGAATCTCCGGTGCCGCCATGAACGGGGACCGCGTGGAGATGCAAGTGGGTTCCGGCACTTATCACTTTCAAGTTGTGGGAGGCGGCTTGTGAATCCGTGTCTGCTTTCTGCCTTGGTGCTCAGTGCGATGGTCATTTCTAAAGTGGCAAACGCAAGCGATCAGGTCACTGAAGTCTGGGGGAAAACCATTCAACAGGCCGCCTTTGTGAAGGACGGCTTGGAACGTTTTCGGAATCCACAGTATGAGTATGAATGTTTGGGCCTGGGGGGGACGGTGATGCGGGTCGGCCCCGACGGATTTACCCAGCCGGGAGCGATGGCGGTTGCCACCAATGGCTGGCTCCAGCACTTGCCTTATCTTTCCTATCAATATTGGTGGGACGAGGAAGCACACCGTCATCTTCCCTTTGATTTGGTCGGCGGTTACGGGCCGAATCTTCAGCATGGACAGGTGGAAAACTTCCGCCATCACTTGGATATTGCCACGGGTTTGCTCACGATTGATTTGGGACTGAAGGCGGATTTTGTTCAAACGAATTCTGCCAAGGCGGGCACGAAGACGTTTCAAAGCCGTCGGGAGATGTTCGTCACGCCCGAAGGTGTGCTGGTGATTCGCATCAGCGATTCCACGAATGCCCCCTTGCCATTTCAGGTGCGCGTGGACGTCAACTCAAACGTCCGGATCTATCTGAATGGCGGTGTCTACGCCAAAGAACACGCGCCTTGGATGGGGTCGGGCGTTTCCAAAACCGAGGGATTGGTGGTGGTGGCGAATCGCCCGAAATCTTGCGTGGCCACACTCGCCCTAGCGTGCGAAGGCGCAGACGCGTTCTTGGATCCTGAAAAATTGCGGCTGGGTGCCACGAAGCCGGGAAAGACCGTCACTTTTTACATCGCACCCGGTTCTTCCTACGAAAGCGCCGACCCGGTCGCGACGGCTTGGCAAAAAGCGGAATCAGCTAAAACGCGTGGATTCGAATCCTTGCGTGTGGAAACGGCAAAATGGTGGAAAAAGTTTTATGCGCGATCCGCAGTGGATGTGCCCGACCGCGATCTGGCGAATTGGTTCGCCCGGTCCACGTATTACATGGGAGTTTTTTTCGGCAAAACGGATATTCCTCCGGGTTGTAACGGCACGAGCGTGGAGAGTTTTGCCGGAGCGATTTGTCCCGAGTATGACTTGGTATTAAATCAGATGGCACTGCTCTACGGGAATCATTTTGAGGAAGCCCGGCGGGTCGTGGGCTGGGTGGAACGCGCGCTGCCGCGGGCGGAGCGCTACGCCACGGAAGGACTCGCGTTGCACAACGTCTCGACGAAATATAGCGGGGGCGCGAAGTTCGGTCCCCTCATGGGCTACGACGGCACGATTCTGGTGCCCCCGACGGAAGGCGAAGGCGTCTGGGCGCATGAGGATTTCTCCGGAAACAATGCGGCGCTTATGGCGGTCAACTATGTCGATTGGAGCGGCGACAGCCATTACGAAACACTCGCAAAGCGGATTCTCAAAGAGACCACCCAGGTATCCGTGGAAGATCTGCAATGGCGTCCTGACCTCAACGCCTATTTAAACAAAAACATGGCTGCCACAGTGCAGCAGGCCGGAACGCTATTTGGTTTGCGGGAGTCGGTTCGGCGTGGCGTGGCAGAGCCGGAGTGGAAAGACATGGCCTCTAAAGTTTTGCTGCCTACCGCGGATTACAAAGGAAATAAAGTCCTCACGGTGGGCCCGGGTGCGACACCGGCTGAGAATTCCGGCGATGCCACCTGGCTCAGTCCGGTTTGGTATTACCCGGTGGTGGCGGCGCAGGCTCCGCTAGTCAGCAATAGCTACTCGCTGTTCCGCACTTCAAAGACAGGCAATTACATATTCAACAACGGATGGATGGGGGTGATCGCGGCGAAACTGGGCAAGGGCGATGAGGCGATTCGCTGGGCGAGAAACTTCCTTCAGCCGGGCGTCGCCCTTTTCGACGATTCCTGTTTCGGCGAGTTGGTCAGTGACACTGAGGACTTCAAGAAGACTCCAGAAGTGGCAGCGCATGCCGCCTTGATCTGCAATCTGACCCAGATGCTATTAGATCCCGACGACGAAAAAGTGATCGCAGTCTTTCCTGCGATTCCCGCCGAGTGGGAACGGCGGGGAGTTGCCTTTGATAAACTGGCCGCGAAGGGGGGCATTCTGGTCTCGGCTGAATTCAAAACGAATCGAGTATGCGTGACGCTGGAAAATTGTTCGGGCGCCGATTGCACCCGCATTCTGCGCGTGCGGCTGCCGAACGGCACAACCCGTTTGCGCCATCCCGAAAAAGGGGTGCAGGTGGCAGAGGGGTGGGCGACGCTCTCGGCGCTGAAGCTTCCGGCAGGACAAAAAGTAGCGCTGACTTTTGATCCATGACCAAATCTGAATTGACTCACTGTAAGTCCGGGGCGGTGTAAGCGCTGCGGGTTAAAAGTCAGTCGGATGAGATGAATTGCGGCTGCCGCCCTTGAGCATATTGGTTGAGGACGCTGGCCCGCGCTTATTTTTGCAGGCCTTGTTGCTGCCGGTATTGGCCGGGGGTGACACCAAGAACTTTGCGAAACTGGCGAGTAAAGTAATTGCTGTCTCCGAAGCCGACTTGAAACGCGATTTCCGTCACGGTTTGCTCCGTGCGGCGCAGCAGCGAAGCGCCGCGATTCACGCGCAGCTGGATCAGGTGAGCAATCGGCGAACTCCCCATCGCGGCTTGAAAGCTGCGCACAAAATTTCGGTTGGACATATGGGCGATGGTGGCGAGCTGGTCCAGGGTGATGGGTTCCTGATAATTGGACTCCAGATGACTGATGGCGGCACCGATGCGAAGCAGGGCGCGTGAATCCGGATGTTTGGCCTGGGCATAACTGCGCGACAGGTAGCCGACAATCTGCATGAACGCGGCGGTGGCCATGAATTTAAAACCGCTCTTGCGGCTGGCTAGTTCCGCTTCCAGCGCCTCGACGTAGGTCATGACCGCGCTTAACTCGGAGGATGTCAATCGCAGCCGACCGTTGAACTGATGTCGCTTGCGCCAGGTGGGTTCCAAGGTGAAGAGGGCATGATAGCCGGCCAGAGTGCGCAGATCATCCGTTCGCAGGTTTAGTTTGTCGGGTTCAAATAGAATGTTCATCAGACATAGATTTTCCATGCTGTGATAATCGTGCTGCCGTGAGCCGCCGATAACGAAAGCGTCGCCCGCATTCAGAGGATAGGTTTCTGTGCCGGTCACATGGACACCACGGCCGGCGGTAATGATGACAATTTCAGCAAATTCATGGGCGTGCAGCCCAAAGGGAGCCTGTGGCTCCCGTCTTTCAACAGAAATAGGAAATCCATCCGGATGAAACCAGTCTTTGCGTTTTAACGTTGGATGCGGCATTGGAAAACCATGTGAACTCACAACTTGAGCGCTCTGCCAAAATGCTGGCGAAATCGTGCTATAATATGGCTGTATTGTCAAGGAATCGGCAGTGGTTTTCTTTTACTCTTTTTTATTACCAACAGCTTTTTATGGCCAAAATTAATAATATCGAATCGGGCTACTCGCTCGCTCAGGAGCGTTACGCCGCCATCGGAGTGGATGTCGCGCTCGCTCTTGAACTTCTCGGGCAAATCTCCATCTCGCTGCACTGCTGGCAGGGCGATGACGTGGGAGGCTTTGAAAATTTAGGCGGCGCATTGGGAAACGGCCTCGCCGTCACCGGCAATTACCCAGGCAAAGCGCGCACGCCGGACGAGCTCCGCGCCGACCTCGATAAAGCGCTGTCGCTGATTCCTGGCAAACATCGCCTCAACCTGCACGCGTTCTACGGCGAATTCGGCGGTAAGAAAGTGGACCGAGATGCCGTCGAGCCAAAGCATTTTGCGAACTGGATTGCCTGGGCGAAGATGAACGGCCTTGGACTCGATTTTAATCCCACCTGCTTTTCACATCCGAAAGCGGCGGATGGTTTTACGCTATCCAATGCGGACAAAGGCATTCGTAAATTCTGGATTGAGCATTGCATCCGCAGTCGCGAAATCGGCGCCGCCATGGGCAAAGCCCTTGGTAAAACCTGCGTGACGAATGTGTGGATTCCCGATGGTTACAAAGACACGCCCGCGGATCGCGTCGGACCCCGAGCCCGTTTGGCTGAGTCGCTCGACGCCGTATTCAAGAAAGCCATTTCGCCGAAATTTAACCTCGACGCCGTGGAACCCAAATTATTCGGTATCGGCAGCGAAAGCTACGTCGTCGGTTCGCATGAGTTTTACCTGGGCTACGCCGTCAGCCGGAAGAAGCTGCTCACGCTCGACGCGGGTCATTATCATCCAACCGAGGGCATCGCGGACAAAATTTCCAGCGTCCTGCAATTCATGCCGGAGATTCTGCTGCACGTCAGCCGCGGCGTCCGCTGGGACAGCGACCATGTGGTGATCCTCAACGACGACCTGCAGGCTATTGCCCGCGAAATCGTGGTGAATGGCTTTACTAATCGCGTGCACATCGGTTTGGATTATTTCGATGCGAGCATCAACCGCGTTGCCGCATGGACGATTGGCACGCGCAACATGCTGCGCGCGCTGCTCATCGCGCTGCTGGAGACGCCGCTCATCCGCACGGCGGAAGCCAGTGGTGACCTGACCACCCGCCTCGCTTTGCAGGAAGAAGCCAAGACGCTGCCCTTCGGCGCGGTCTGGGATTATTACTGCGAACAACAGGGCGTCCCCGTCGGCGACCATTGGCTTATCGAAGTAAAGAGCTATGAGAAAAATGTTTTGAGCAAACGGAACTAAACCAAAAAACATACCAAAAATCATGCAACCGAATCCTCTTCTTGGCGTCATCTTCCACTGGCTGGGCGGCTTGGCTTCCGGCAGTTTTTATGTGCCGTATCGCGGCGTCAAAAAATGGTCCTGGGAAACCTACTGGCTCGTCGGCGGTTTTTTCTCATGGATCATCTGCCCGTGGGTCTTTGCGCTGATCATGACAAATGATGTGTTCGGGGTACTGAAGCAGCAGACCGCGAGCACGCTCTGGTGGACCTATTTCTTCGGCGCGCTGTGGGGTGTTGGCGGGCTCACCTTCGGGTTGACGATGCGCTATCTCGGCATGTCCTTGGGCATGGGCGTGGCGCTCGGCTACTGCGCGGCGTTCGGCACGCTGGTGCCGCCGATTTTTAAGCAGTTCATGCCGAGCCTGCCGGTTGGGGCGGGCATCTCGGAGATTGCCAGTTCCTTGCCGGGCCAGGTTACGCTTGCGGGCGTGGGCGTTTGTTTGCTGGGCATTGCCATCGCGGCACTGGCCGGTTTCACGAAGGAACGGGAAATGCCCGAAGCCCAAAAAAAATTGGTCATCAAGGAATTCAATTTCAAGAAGGGCCTGATGGTGGCGACGTTCTCCGGCATCATGAGCGCGTGTTTTTCGTTTGCCCTGACGGCGGGCAATCCCATCGGTGACGCGGCCAAGGCCGCCGGAACTTCAATACTGTGGACCGGCCTGCCGAAATTGTGCGTCGTGCTGGCGGGCGGCTTTACAACAAACTTTATCTGGTGTGTGCTGTTGAACATCAAGAACCGCATCGGCTACCAATATCTCGCCTCGCAGGTCAAAGAAGAGCACGCGCATCACGGCGGGCTGGGAGGCAGTGAACACGGCGCTGAGGCAAGGGCGGCTGGCGGCATTGTGGCGGACTTGAAGATTCCTGCGCTGGCCAACTACCTGTTCTCCGCATTGGCCGGGACGTGTTGGTATTTCCAATTCTTCTTTTACACAATGGGCGAGACGCAGATGGGCAAGTTTAGTTTTGCCTCTTGGACGCTACACATGGCGAGCATCATCATTTTCAGCACCATGTGGGGCTGGATTTTACATGAATGGAAAGGCTCCAGCAAAAAGGCGCACTTGCTCATTGCCGGAGGTATTGGCACGCTCATCCTTTCGACCATCGTCATCGGTTTCGGCACCTATTTGAAAGGCCTTGGCAGCGAAAATTGAACACAGATCAGAACTTTAAAAAACAAAAGCGGATGACTTCCTCGACACATATTGAAAACCCCGACGTCATTCTGATCGGCAGCGGCGTCATGTCCGCCAATCTCGGGGCCTTGCTCAGGCGCCTCGACCCGGGCCTAAGGATTCAGCTTTATGAAGTCACCGACGAACTCGCCCAAGAAAGTTCCAATGGCTGGAACAACGCAGGCACCGGACACGCGGGCATCTGCGAGCTGAGCTACACGCCGAAGCGGGAGGCGGATGGATCGGTGAATGTCAGCAAGGCGATCGAGATTTTCGAGCAGTTCGAGCACTCGAAGCAGTTCTGGAGTTACGCCGTTTCGAGCGGCATGGTGAATCGTCCCCGGGAGTTCATTAACTCCGTCCAGCATATCAGTTTCGTGCATGGCGAGTCACAGGTTGACTTTCTCAAAGCCCGTCACGCCGGAATGACGGCGCACCATTTCTTCCGCGCAATGGAATACTCCACCGACCGCGCCATCATCGCGGGCTGGGCTCCGTTGCTGCTCGAAGGACGCAGCGACGTGCCTATCGCCGCGACGAAGATGGACGCGGGGACGGATGTGAACTTCGGCGAGATTTCGCGAAAGCTTCTTGGCTGGCTGGGCCAGCAGGAGGGATGCGGTATCGCGTCCGGCCATCGTGTCGTCGGCCTTAAGAAAAGCAGCGCGGGTTGGGAAGTTCGCGTAAAAAATCTTGCGACCAAGGAAGTCCGCTCGAACCGGACAAAGTTCGTCTTCGTCGGTGCCGGCGGCGGCAGTTTGTCGCTGTTGCAAAAATCCGGCATCCCGGAAGCCAAGGGGCTGGGCGGCTTTCCCATCGGCGGTCAATGGATCGTCTGCGATAACCCGGAGATCGTTAGGCAGCATCAGGCGAAAGTCTATGGACAGGCCCTCGACACTGCGCCGACGATGGCCGTGCCGCATCTCGACACGCGGATTCTCGATGGAAAAAAGACGCTGCTTTTCGGCCCGTTTGCTGCGTGGACGACGAAGTTTCTCCACAGGCAAGGCAGCGTCACAGATCTCCCTTTCTCGGTCCGTCCGGACAATCTTGCCACGCTCCTCAATATCGGAATCCACAATTTTGATCTCGTCCGCTACCTCGTGCAGCAAGGTACGCAAAGCATGGCGGATCGCCTGGAAGTCCTTCGCGTCTTCTATCCCGCGGCGCAGGCCAAGGATTGGAAATTAATTGACGCAGGGATTCGCGTGCAGGCGATCAAAAAGACCGATGGCCAGGCCGGTATCGTCCATTATGGCACCGAGGTGATTACCGACGCGGACCGCTCGATCTCTGCGCTCCTCGGTGCGTCCCCCGGAGCCTCCGTCTCGGTGAACATTGTACTCGAAGTCATCAAAAAATGTTTCCCGCAACTGCTGACCAGCCGTGATGGCCGGGCGCGGATGAAGGCGATGATCCCGACCTACGACGAAGATATCAAGCTGCCCGAGAACGCCGCGCGCTTCCGTGAAGTCAGCCAGCGTGCGGATGAAATTCTTGAACTAAGGTTGCCCTAATTTCAAAGACCCCCGCGCCAGAATACCTGTTTTCACATGGACATCATTCCGACGGCTCCTCGCACATTTCTCCATCCCCGCGACGAGATCATGCGCATGATGGAACGCATCTATCGCTATCGGATGACCACCACGTCCGGCGGCAATCTCTCGATTCGTGAACCCAACGGCGACATCTGGATTACGCCTGCTCGCGTGGACAAAGGGAGCCTGCGCCGCGAAGACATCGTCTGCGTCCGCGCAGACGGGCGGCGCGAGGGATTGCATCCGCCGTCCAGCGAACTGCCTTTTCATCAGGCCATCTATCAGCAGCGACCTGATCTTGGCGGCATTGTGCATGCGCATGCCGTCGCGCTTGTGGCCTTCAGCGTCTGTCGCCGGGTGCCCGACACGCGGTTGTTTCCGCAGTCGCGCCATGTTTGTGGCGCAGCTGGATTTGCTCCTTACGCCTTGCCGGGCAGCGCGGCGCTGGGGGCGAATATCGCCCGAACCTTCGCCGAGGGTTTCAATTGTGTGGTGCTGGAGAACCACGGCGTCGTCTGCGCCGGGGAAAACCTCCAGCGCGCCTTCGAGCGGTTCGAAACGCTGGAGTTCACGGCCAAGACCATCATCAAAGCCAGCCAGCTTGGGGACGTTCGCTATCTGAATGATGAGCAGGTGGAGCAGCGTCATGGAATCGAACTGCCGCAGTTCACGCCTGATGCCGCAAGCGAGGAGGAAAACGAACTTCGACGCCAGCTTGCCATCTTCCTGCAACGCGGCTATCGGCAGCGGCTGCTGATCAGCACCGAAGGCAGTTTTTCGGCACGGCTTGCCGATGGCTCGATGCTCATCACGCCCTCGCGCGCGGATCGCGGCTTGATTGGTATCGCCGACTTGGTGCTGGTGCGCGAAGGCGCGGCGGAAGCGGGGGGGATGCCGAGCCGGGCGGCGCAACTGCACGCCGCGATTTACCGGCGACACGCGAAGGTGCGGGCCATCGTCAACGCGCTGCCCGTGAACGCAACCGCCTTCAGCGTCACCGACTCCCATCTGGACAGCCGCACCATTCCCGAGAGCTATCTTTTCCTCAAGGATGTGGCGCGCGTGCCGTTCGGCGAACAATACCAAAATGGCCAAGCCGTAGCGGAACGGCTGTCGCCGGAAAATCCTGTAGCGCTGATTGAGAACGACGGCGTGCTGGTCTGCGGCACGAGCGTGCTGGATGCTTTTGACCGGCTGGAAGTTTTGGAAACGACTGCCGAAGCCATCGTCAATAGCCGGCCGCTCGGGAACGTTGTTCCCATGTCGGATGAGGTGATCGCAGAACTGACGGCCGCTTTTTCCAACATGTAACTGACCCACCATGAAAGAAAAAGTTTATCTGGCCATTGACCTTGGCGCGGAAAGCGGCCGGGTCATGGCGGGTCTTTGGAACGGCAGGAAGCTCCGTCTGGAAGAAATTCATCGTTTTGCCAACGGCGGCGTCTCTCTCGGTGATACGTATCGCTGGGACGTGCTGCGGCTGTGGGCGGAAATCCAGCATGAAGGTTTGGGTGGGGATCGAACCGCCAAAACTCCTGGGGACAGCGATGGCCCGGGGGGAGGCGGGCAGGGGGAGTTATTGGAGCAGATCCCGCTGCCACTGCATCAACTCGGGTGCATGCCGGTCCCAGTCGCGCGCCAGATCGCCGATGACCGCCTTGCTGGCGATCAGGGTGGGGTCGATGCCGAGCGCGAGGGCGCGGGAATCGCGGTGTTTTTCAATTTCGCGAAAGCGGCGGAATTGCGCCTCCGTCGGCCGATGAAATTCGTGCCGCAAAACATTCGGGTGGAGGTCGGCGGGAACCGCGAGACCGGTGAGGATGACTTGGGACAGGGTTTCGCGGCGGCGAGGCGACATCTTGGGAGGCAGTATCTCGTCAAAGGGCTGCTGGGCTGCGGCCGCCGCGGCGAGGTCCACCAGGCGTTCATGGCTCAGAATAAAGAAGGGCGGCCGGCAATAGGCGATGGCTTCCTGCTCGCGCCACTTCCACAGCTCGCGGAGAACAGCCAGCGCGGCCCGGCCCAGATGGGAGCTGCCCTTGACGCGCCAGACGGCATCGGGGTCCACCGCCGCGGGTCGCGAGCAGTCTTCGATCAGGCGGGCGCATGATTCCCGGTGCCAGGGCAGACGGCTTTTGGCCTCCAGTGCGGCTTTTAATTTTACGGCGAGCGGTTGGAGATAATGCGTGTCGTTTCGCGCGTAGAGCTCCATTTTCTCCGTGAGCGGCCGCCGGGCCCAGTCCGCTTTCTGCGATCCCTTGTCCAGCGTCACGCCTAGAAAATGCTCCACGAGGGCGCTCAGGCCGAACTGCCGTTCCCCCAGCAACCGCGCGGCCAGCATCGTATCGAAGATGGTGGAAGGCCGGAACTGGTGATGCTTTTCCAGCAGGCGCAAATCGTAATCCGCCGCATGAAAAATCAGCTCGCGTCCGTTGAATACCTCAAAGAGCGAATCCAGAGCGAGCGGGGCCAGCGGGTCCACCAGCTCGTCGCTGTCGGCAGTGCTGATCTGGATCAGGCAAACCTTTTCCGGATAGGCGTGAAGGCTGTCCGCTTCGGTGTCCAGCGCCAGCCAGGGGGCGGCGCGGAGCTGCGGCAGCAGCGCCGCCAGTTTTGCGTCAGTATCAATCACGTCTGAGCACAGTCTGCCTAACCGCCAGCCAAAAGCAAAGATTTCAAGAATCGGATGCGAAAAAAGGAGTCCAGAGCCCCAGAGAAGGGGGTAGCCTGGCTCAAACCGTCCCCAGCCTCCCTGCAGTTTGTATTGTCTTTGGATCTGAAAAAGGGCATTAAAACGGCGCATGAAACATAATTCCTATTTTGAAGGCAAAGTTCAAAGCCTGGCCGTCGGCACGACCGATGGGCCGGCCACGGTGGGCGTGATTGAGCCCGGCAAATACAGCTTCGGCACCGACTGCGTGGAACACATGCACATCGTGGCGGGCACGATCAAAGCCAAGCTGCCCGGCGGCGACTGGCAGACCTTTGCCCAGGGCCAGTTCTTTATCGTGCCCGCGAACGTGAAGTTTGAAGTCGAGGCCGCGGGCGATGTCGCCTACCTTTGCTATTATAAGCGCTAGAATATTTCCCCCGACCGCCGGGCGAAATGGCTTTCGCCCGGCGGTTTTTGTTTTTGGGCGGGGGGAAATCCCCGTGGGCCGTAGCCGATAAAAAAGCAGAGGAATGCTGTCTAAGCGTCTGAAAATAGTGGTTGAAAACCGGGTCGCAAACCAATTTACAGGAAGCCCGCGCCTTGTATAATCCTCTTCTGTGAATTCACAAAAGCGTCAGCGCGTCGTCTGCGGCATGAGCGGGGGGGTGGACTCCTCCGCAACCGCGGCTCTGCTGCTGGAGCAGGGGTTCGAGGTGGTCGGCATCACCCTCAAGCTCTGGCCGCAGGATTGCGTGAACCGGGCGGAGGACAAGTGCTGCGGCCCGCAGGCGGTGACCGATGCGCGGGCCGTCTGCGACAAGCTCGGCGTGCCCTATTACCTCATCGACGAGGCGGCGGAATTCCAGAAGCACGTCATCCGGTATTTTGCGGATGAATACAAGGCCGGCCGCACGCCGAACCCCTGCGTGATGTGCAATCAGAATTTAAAGTTCGGCCGGCTGATCGACCGCGCCGACCAGCTGGGCGCGGACTACATCGCCACCGGCCATTTTGCCCGCGTGGAAAAAAGCGCGGACGGCTCGCGCCATCTGCTCAAGCGGGGGCGCGATGCCCGGAAGGATCAGAGCTATTTCCTGTTCTCGCTCCGGCAGGACCAGCTCGCGCGTATCCTCTTTCCCCTGGGCGAAAAGACCAAGAGCGACACTCGCGACGTGGCGCGCCAGTGCCAGCTCAAAACCGCCGACAAGGAGGAGAGCATGGAAATCTGCTTTGTGCCGGATAAGGATTACGGGAAATTCCTCCGGGATTCGAACCTCGCGCAGGCTCACCGCGGGGAGATCGTGGACCTTCGGGGCACGGTGCTCGGCCACCACGACGGCATCGAGTTTTATACCATCGGCCAGCGCAAAGGCCTCGGTATCACGACGCCCAAGCCGGTGTACGTCATCGAGCTGGACGCGGAAAATAACCGGGTCATCGTGGGCGACGATGCGGCGCTGGACCGGGACGAATTCATCGCCGACCGCTGCAACTGGCATCCTTTCGAGACTTTGGCGGGGCCGATCGAAGTGACGGCAAAAATCCGCTACAACCATCCCGGCGCGGCGGCTACGGTGACGCCGCTGGAGGGAGGGCGGGTTCAGGTGAAGTTGCACCAGGCGCAGCGCGCCATCACGCCGGGGCAGGCGGCGGTCTTTTATCAGGATGACTTGGTGGTCGGCGGCGGATGGATTCTGCGGTAGGATTGACTTCAGGTTAAGCTGGAACCCTGCAGTGGAACTGCAACGCCGGCTGAATTCAACAAGACAACTCTGAATGCGTCAACCCATTGCAGAATCCAATCCCACGGCATTGCAACAGGATTTCCTCGCGGTTTGGCGATTATTTGGCGATCCAATCGGAGGGGCATAAAAATAGCGCCCGATCCGTTTTGTAAGCCGGCTTACTTCCATGACGGCATGAATCCGGCTCAGCTCTTGCCCCTTGGCGTCCGGGGTGCCTTGGCAGTTCATTCGGACTGCAGGGTTTCAGTTAGGGGATTCATTTGCAGCTCGCCGAAGGCCTCTCATTAAAAATAAAACTCTGAATTCTGCGACGATGGCTTCCGCCGCCGTGCCGGCCTTCCGCCTTCCGCCGCCGCTTTCCATTTCGCGATCAGCTTCTGTGTGTTCGCCCACCGTGCCTGCATCGCCATCAACTCACCCGTCAAATTCCGCCGCATCTGCTCCTCCATCGCCGCGTGATCTGCGCGTCCCGAAAAATTCCACGCCGGCTCGCCCCGTCCCTGGGCAATCTGCCGCTTGATCTCGCGCAGTGAACTTTTCAACTGAGCCGTGATGCGCTGCAGCAGCGAGGCGCTCGTCTGTTCCGTCGTGCCGCTCTCGTCGATCTCGCAGAGCGTCAGAATCACTTCCAACTGCTCCGCATCGCCCGCTTCGTAGGCCGACTGCGCCTGATGCCACCATTCGGTTTTTTGCGCCGACATCTTCCTCTGACTGTCCGGATGCAAGCGGCGCACCACGGCGCGGTACAGTTCCTTGAGCCGTTTCGAAACCGGCGCCGGCGCGGCGGCTGGGAAAGGCTTCCCGGTGTGGCGCCCCTGATTTTCCCAGGGTGGCACCTCCGGCCCGCTCTCGCCGAACATCTCCTCGAAAATGGCTTTCAGCGGATTGTCCGGATCGTCCGGATTGGCCCTGTCCGGACCCGCCCCAAACGGATCCCAATTCCCGTCGCGTTCGTCACCGGAGGTCGGGGGCGGGGGCGGTTCGGGATTATCCCGCAGGTCCATCACCCGCTTGTAAGCCCGGGCGAAGGAGCGGCAGCCGAACATCATCTCGGTCTGGACACTGAAAATGAGGGCGTCATCTGCAGCCAACTTCAAATTGAGTTCCCGGAGTTCCGTGAGCAATGCCCCGAAGTGGCGGTTCAACCAGCGCGTGAATTGCGGCTGATCCGACTGCTGAAACTGGTTAAGCAACCGGCGGGATTTCTCCAAATCACGCAGCGCCTTCTCGTAGTCCTTCTTGTTTTTTTTCCGGATACCCGAGCTGTCCACCCGTATCATCGCACGGCAATGGCTGCCCCTGTGAACGGGAGCAGCGGATTGACCGTGGGTCTTGGGCTGGGTCGCGCGGCGTGCCATTAAAGTTGCCCCAACTTGCCAAATTGCCCGCCTGATTTCCAGTGCATCCTCAAGTAAATTTTTGTGGACGGACGAGGAATTCTCCGGAACGCCCCAAGGCTTGCCCCCCCCCCCCCTCCCCGCGGCGCCCGCATTTTCCGTTCGGTTCCCGGCTGACAGCCATGTCCGTTTCGTTTTACTGGGATATCAATTGAGGGTCGGTCGGGTTCTGGTTGCCACCGTTTCCCCGCAGCAAAGTCCGTTGGTAAAAAAGAAAAGAGGCCGGACACTCTCCGGCCTCCGATGAGAACTACGCGCGATGGCTTTCTTTGAATCCGTCCCTGCCGAAACACTTTCCGGATTCACCAATGCCAAAAGTGCCCAACATCTCAGGTTTCCGGCGAGTCGCTAGTCATGGCGACACGGAGGGCAGGGGGATGTTCGCGTTCGAAGAGTTTTTCAGTTGGGCAGACGTTTCGGGGGCGGCAACCATGAATTTTGCAACACTGCCGGACCGGTCTGTGCTCCAGGGCGACCTTTGGAGCTTTTCCACCCGAAGAGACACGCGCAAATAGGCTTGAATCCAACTGAAGTCCGCAGTCAATCTGGTGCATGAAAATTTCCGTGCGTGAACTTATGGACCGCAGCGGGGTCGCTTTCGGCACCAGCGGCGCCCGCGGCCTGGCGACCGCTATGACCGATCAGGTCTGCTACGCCTACACCCAGGGCTTCCTCCAATACCTGGTGTCCGTGGGGGAATTGAAGCCGACGGGGGATGCGGTCGCGGTGGCTGGCGATTTCCGGCCCAGCACCGACCGCGTGATGGAAGCCGTCTGCCGCGCGGCAGAGGACATGGGGCATCGCGCCCTCCTTTGCGGTAAAATCCCTTCGCCCGCCGTCGCCTTGCTGGGCTTGGAGCAGAAAATTCCCGCCATTATGGTCACCGGCAGCCACATTCCCGATGACCGCAATGGGATCAAGTTCAATAAGCCCTCAGGAGAAATGCTTAAGGAGGACGAGCGTGGCATGACGGGTCAAACGGTTGCGTGGCCCGATTCCCTCTTCGATGTCACCGGCCGGTTTGTTCCGTCTTCGTCAACGCCCCGAATCGTCCTCGACGATGCCCGGAAGAATTACATCGCCCGTTACCTGAATGTTTTTGACGGCAACTCGCTGGCCGGGCTGCGCGTCGGGGTCTATCAGCATTCCTCCGTGGGGCGCGACGTGCTGGTGGAAATTCTTTCCTGCCTTGGCGCCGACGTCACGCCCCTGGGCCGTTCGGAGAAATTTCTCCCCGTGGACACCGAAGCCATCCGTCCGGAAGACGTGCAGCTGGCGCGTGATTGGGTGGCGACGGGCCGTTTTGATGCGCTGGTCTCCGCCGACGGCGACAGCGATCGTCCACTGATCAGCGATGAGCGGGGCGAATGGTTGCGGGGCGATGTGGCGGGGATTTTGTGCGCGAGGTTTCTCGGAGCCGACTCCATCAGCACGCCGGTGAGCTGCAACACCGCCGTGGAAAAATGCGGCTGGTTTCCATCCGTCCGCCGCACCCGCATCGGCTCGCCCTACGTGATCGCCTCCATGCAGGAAGCCTGCCGCGCCGGCGCGACGAGGGTGGTCGGCTATGAAGCCAATGGGGGTTTTCTGCTCAACACCGATGTAACCCTGGAAGGCAAACTGCTGCGCGCCTTGCCCACCCGCGACGCCGTCATCGTCCTGCTCAGCATTCTCCTGACCTCAAAACGGCGCGGAAAGACAGTTTCCCAACTCGTCGCCGAATTGCCCGCCCGCTTTACTGCCAGCGCCCGCTTGGAAAATTTTCCGACGGAAAGCAGCCGCGCCCTTCTTGCGTCCTTCTCCTGCGGAAACGAGACCGCCGACCGGGCGGCCCTGGAGCGGGTGTTCGGCACGCTGTGCGGGACGGTGTCTGGGATCGACCGCACGGACGGCCTGCGCGCGACCTTTGTCAGCGGGGAGGTCTTGCATCTGCGCCCGTCCGGCAACGCGCCGGAGTTCCGTTGTTACACGGAAGCGGCAACCCAGGAGCGCTCGGCAGCGCTGAACGCGGCAGCCCTGGTCTTTATGAAGCGTCTTCCTGGGGAAATGGGATTGGGCTTGATTAAATAATCCTGCGGGTTATTTGATGACTCGCTTTGCACCCGATGGCAGCCGTCAGCAGGGGCGACACTATTAATTCCAACACACAGAAAAATTTTTAAAGCCGTCAGGGCCGATGTAAAAACCATGAAATCATCCCCGTTGAATTCAACTCTGGAACGCACGTTGGGCTGGGCGGTCCTGCTGCTGCTGCTGGCGGGCTGCCTTCTGGTGCTGCGCCCGTTCCTCTCCGCGCTGCTCTGGGCGGTGGTGTTGTGTTCCTCGGGCTGGCCGCTGTACCGACGCCTGCTGGGCTGGCTCGGCAACCGGCGCACCCTGGCGGCATTGGTTATGTCCCTGGCCATGATCCTGGTCCTGCTCCTGCCATTTCTGGTCGTGGGGGCAACGCTGGCCGACAATGTGCAAGAACTGACGTCGGCGGCCCGGCGCCTGATTCAGGACGGCCCCCCCGACCCGCCTGCGTGGCTGGCCCGCTTGCCGGTCGTCGGCGCATCGGCATCCGATTATTGGCAAAGCCTTTCGACGGATTCCTCCAAACTCTGGTCGGAAGCCCAGCGCCTGATCGAGCCGGGCGGGGCATGGCTGCTCAAAGGCGGGATCGCCTTGGGCGGCGGGGTGGTGCAGATGGCGCTCAGTATTTTTATCGCGTTTTTCCTATTTCGGGATGGCGTGGCAGCGGCCGGACGCCTGGTGATTGCCGTGGAGCGCATCGGCGGCGAGCGGGGGAGGCATCTGCTCCTGGTTGCCGGCAACACGGTTCGCGGCGTGGTCTACGGAATTCTTGGCACGGCGCTGGCGCAGGCGGCTGCGGCGGCAATCGGCTTCCTCATCGCCGGGGTGCCGGGCGTGGCGCTCCTGGCGTTGCTCACTTTTTTCTCGTCTGTCGTCCCCATCGTCGGCACGGCGTTGACCTGGGTTCCGGCTTCGCTCTGGCTGTTTCATCAGGGCTCCACGGGCTGGGCCATCTTCATGCTGGTCTGGGGCGTGGGGGTTGCCAACATCGATAACGTCGTCAAGCCGTGGCTCATCAGCCAGGGCAGCAACCTGCCGTTTATCCTCATTTTTTTCGGCGTGGTGGGCGGGGCTCTGACGTTCGGATTCATCGGCGTCTTCCTGGGACCCACGCTGCTGGCCGTCGTCTACCGATTGGTGGACCAATGGGCGGTCATCCGTCAAACTCCCCCGCCGTCATTGGAACCCTGAAATCCGTTCGGCACCAGAGGGTGAATCCCTGACGCGATGGCGCGAAAACTTGATTCCCGGTCGGCGCCCCCTTTTAATCAGCGGACGGATACTGTAATATCAAAACCATCAATCCAATGAGCACCCGAACCCTCTCACTCACCCGACGTCCGGCCTGGAAGGCGCTTGCGGCGCATCACAAAAAAATCCAGGGCCGGACTCTGCGTCACCTGTTTGCCGACGATCCGCAGCGCGCCAAACGCCTGTCGCTGGAGGCCGTCGGACTTTTCCTGGACTATTCCAAGAACCGCATCGCCTCCGGAACGATGCCGCTGCTGCTGAAACTGGCGCGCGAATCCGGCCTGCGGGGACGGATCGACGCCATGTTTGCGGGGGAGAAAATTAATTTGACCGAGAATCGCGCTGTCCTGCACGTCGCATTGCGTGCGCCGCGGGGAGTCGTCCTCCGAGTGGACGGCAAAAATGTGGTGCCGGATGTCCACGCCGTCCTTGCCAAGATGGAGGCGTTTGCGCAGCGCATCCGGAGGGGAACGTGGACGGGGCACACCGGAAAGCGGATTCGCCACATTGTTAACATTGGCATTGGCGGTTCCGATCTGGGGCCGGTGATGGCCTATGAGGCGCTCAAGCACTACAGCCAGCGCGGATTGAACTTCCGCTTCGTGTCCAACGTGGACGGGGCGGATTTTGTCGAGGCCGTGCGCGACCTCGATCCCGCCGAGACCCTATTCATCGTCTCCTCCAAGACGTTCACCACTCAGGAGACGATGACCAATGCGCAAAGCGCGCGACGCTGGCTGCTGCGCGGGCTGGGCGGAAATCCCCGGGCGGTGGCAAAGCATTTCGTGGCGGTCTCGACCAATGCCGCCAAGGTGGAAGCCTTTGGCATTGATCCGGCGAACATGTTCGGTTTCTGGGACTGGGTGGGTGGGCGCTACTCGATGGATTCGGCCATTGGCCTGTCCACGATGCTGGCGATTGGCCCTAAACAGTACCGGGCCATGCTGGCCGGCTTCCACGAGATGGACGAGCATTTCCGGACCGTGCCGTTTGAGCGGAACCTGCCGGTGCTGATGGCGCTGCTCTCGGTTTGGAACACCAATTTTCTCGGCGCCGAGACGGTGGCGGTGCTGCCCTACGAAAATTATCTGAAACGGTTTCCCGCCTATCTCCAGCAGCTGACGATGGAGAGCAATGGCAAGCATGTGACGCTCGAGGGGCGGACGGTGGATTATCAGACCAGCCCGGTTTACTGGGGCGAACCCGGGACCAACGGCCAGCATTCCTTTTATCAATTGATTCATCAGGGCACGCGCCTCATCCCGTGCGATTTTATTGCCTTCGCCCATGCCCTGACACCGCTGGGCGCGCACCACGATCTGCTTTTGGCCAATGTTTTTGCCCAGGCCGAGGCGCTGGCATTCGGCAAGACTGCCGCGGAAGTCAGAGCCGAGGGCGTGGCGGAGTCGCTCGTGCCGCATCGCGTATTCGAAGGCAACCGCCCGTCCAATACCCTGCTGGCCGCGCGCCTGACGCCTGCGGTCCTAGGCCGCTTGGTGGCGCTTTATGAGCACATCGTCTTCACTCAGGGCGCCATCTGGAGCGTGAATCCCTTCGACCAGTGGGGCGTGGAATTGGGCAAGGCATTGGCGCAGCGCATTGTTCCTGAATTGGAAAGCCGGAAGCTGCCTCGCCTGCAACACGACAGCTCCACCAATCAGCTGATCCGCCGTTACCGCGCCCTGAGAGCCCGTCCATAAACCTGAGCCCCACGCGTTGCGGACGGGATCACTCCCCATTAAAATAAAAATCGTATGGAAATTAACATTCTGGCCGACGCGGAGGCCGTGGCCCGGGCGGCCGCCCAAATCATCGCCGCGGAGGCCCGGGCGGCGGTGATGGCGCGCGGACGTTTTATTCTAGCCGTCAGCGGCGGGCGCACGCCCTGGCAGATGCTGCGCGCGCTGGCGGGGGAAGAGGTGCCGTGGGCGGGGGTGTTCGTCGTGCAGGTGGACGAGCGCATCGCGCCTGCGGGGGACCCGGACCGAAACCTCACGCAACTGCGCGACAGCCTGTTGTCGCACGCGCCATTGCGGCCTGAACAGATTTGCCCCATGCCGGTGGAGGAAAAAGATCTGGTTGCGGCCGCCGCAAGCTATGCGGCCCAGCTCCGCGAGCTGGCGGGTTCGCCGGCGGAGCTGGACCTCGTCCACCTTGGACTCGGTGCGGATGGCCATACGGCGTCGCTCATTCCGGGGGATCCGGTCCTGGAAGTGGCGGATGCGGATGTGGGATTGACCGGGCTCTATCAGAACCGGCGGCGCATGACGCTTACCTATCCGCTGCTGAACCGGTCGCGGCGGGTGCTCTGGGTGGTGACCGGCGCTGAAAAAGCCGGGATGCTGGCGCGCCTGCGCAGCGGCGACCCGTCGATTCCCGCCGGTCGAATCCGTTGCTCCAGCGCCCTGATTTTAGCCGATCGCGCCGCCGTCGGACATTCCGAAGTCCGCTAAGCCAAGAAGGGGGCAGGGGATGAAACCGGCATTCGCCTCGCTGTGGTTGCAAGGATACTTCTTGCCCCAAGGGCGCTTCCAAAACAAGATACGGATGACATGACTCGTGGATATATTCATAAAATGGGCTGGCCGGTTTTGCTTCTGACGGGACTGGTCGTCACTGGGATCGGCTGCAAGAAACCCGTATTACCCGAAGCCCTGCCGCCCGACGTGCGGGTGGTGGCTGTGGAACAGCGGGATGTGCCGATCTACCGCGACTGGGTGGGCACGCTGGAGGGCGAGGTCAATGCGACGATTTCGGCCCAGGTGAGCGGGTATCTGATGAGCCGGGACTATGAGGAGGGAGGGCTGGTAACTAATGGGCAGGTGCTGTTCCAGTTGGACGACCGCACCTACAAAGCCGCGCTGGATCAGGCGCTGGCCAAGCTGGGGAAATCCGAGCTCGACGTGAAGCGGTACACGCCGCTGGCCAAGACGCAGGCCATCAGCCAGCAGGAACTCGACGACGCCATCCAGGCGAATCTGGAGAATCAAGCCGCCGCCGATGCCGCGCGTCTCAATTTTCAGTTCTGTAAAATACTTTCCCCGGTGGATGGCGTGGCCGGCCTGGCGCAGGCGCAGGTGGGCGACCTGATCGGGCCCGGATCCGGGGCGTTGACCACCGTGGTGAAGATTCACCCCATCCGAGCCTATTTTTCCGTGTCACAGCAATTGATGACCGAGATTCAGGAGCAAATGCTGGCGGCGGGGCAGAAAATACGGGGCTCCGGGAGTGATTATCAGGGGCCGGAACTGGAATTGACGCTGGCCTCGGGCGCGGTCTATCCGCTCAAAGGCCGGGTGCGTTTCGCGAACAATCAGGTGGATGTGAAGACCGGCACCGTCCGGGTGGTGGGAGAATTTGAAAACCCGCAGGGATTGCTGTCGCCGGGAATGTTCATTCGCGTGCGCGCGCTGCTAAACACGCTCAAAGACTCCCTGCTTGTGCCGCAGTCGGCTGTGATGGATATGCAGGGACATGCCCTCATCGCTGTCGTGGGCGATGACAACAAGGTGAGTCTCCGGCCGGTGGTAACGGGGGAGAGAGTGGGGACGCAATGGGTCGTGCAAGGCAAGATCCAAGCCGGGGAACGGGTGGTGGCTGAGGGCGTGCAGAAAGTGCGGGACGGGTCGGTGGTTCATCCTACGCCGCTGGGGGAAAAGCCGGCCGCCGCATCCGGTGCTCACCCCTGACGGGTTGCTTCCGCCTCACCCTCTGACGCATGTCAAAATTCTTCATTAATCGTCCGATCGTTGCGATGGTGATCTCCATCTTGATGGTGATCCTCGGCCTGGTGGCCCTCTCCGGCCTGCCCATCGCCCAGTTCCCCAATATCGCCGATCCGCAGATCCAGATAAACGCCACCTACCCGGGCGCCGATGCCATCACCATGCAGCAGTCGGTGGCCACGCCCATTGAGCAGCAGATGTCCGGGGTGGACAACATGGAATACATGTATTCCCTGAACGCCAATAACGGCACGACCAAGCTGATAGTGGATTTCAACATCAAGACCGATCCCAACACCGATCAGATTCTGGCGCAGATGCGGCAGAGCCAGGCCGCCTCGCAACTGCCGGCCGCAGTCACCAGCCAGGGGGTGACGGTGCAGAAATCCACCGCGGCGCCGCTGATCATGTTCGCGCTTTTTTCGCCGAACAACACCTACGATGGCGTCTTTCTGGCCAACTACGCCGTCATTAATATCAACGATCTTATGACGCGGGTGCCGGGAATCGCCAGCGTGTCGGTGTTCGGTGCCGGCAATTATGCCATGCGGCTGTGGGTGCGGCCGGACCGGCTGGCCCAGATGGGCGTGACCGTGCCCGAGATCATTAACGCCATCCAGGCTCAAAACACCGTGAACCCGGCCGGCCAGATCGGCGGCGAACCCATCCCTCAGGGCCAGCAAAACACCTATGCCGTGCGGGCACAGGGCCGGCTGGAGACCGAGGCGCAGTTTGAGGAGATCGTCCTGCGCGCGGCGCCCGGCGGCGCGGTGCTGAGGGTGAAGGACGTGGCCCGCGTGGAGCTCGGCGCCCAGAACTACAACATGAAGGCCCGTCTGAACGGCAAGCCCTCCGCCCTGGTGGCCCTCTATCAGCTGCCGGATTCCAACGCGGTGGAAGCGGCCAACGGCGCAAAAAAAATAATGGCCCAGCTCAAAGAGAGCTTTCCGCCGGATCTGGATTACGTGGTCGCCTTGGACACGACCCTGGCCGTGACGGAGGGCATGAAGGAAATCATACACACCCTCTTTGAGGCCATTGTGCTGGTCATCCTGGTCGTCTTTATTTTCCTGCAGGGCTGGCGCGCCACACTCATTCCGCTGCTGGCCGTGCCCGTGTCCTTGGTGGCCACCTTCGCCCTGTTTCCGCTTTTCGGCTTTTCCATCAACACCCTCTCGCTGTTCGGACTGGTCCTCGCCATCGGCTTGGTGGTGGACGACGCCATCGTGGTGGTCGAGGCGGTGGAACATCACATTGAAAAAGGCCTGTCGCCCAAGGAAGCCGCGCTCAAGGCCATGTCGGAGGTGGCCGGACCCGTTCTGGCCATCGCCATCATACTCACGGCCGTATTTTTGCCGACGGCGTTCATCCCCGGAATCACCGGCCGCCTGTACCAGCAGTTTGCGGTGACGGTGTCGGTATCGGTGGCCATTTCCGCGTTCAATGCGCTCACGCTGTCGCCGGCGCTAGCAGCCCTTCTGCTGAGGCCCAAAAAGCGCGGGACCGGGCCGCTGCAGGCTTTTTACGACGGGTTTAATCGCTGGTTTGGCCGCGCCACGGACGGGTATGTGGGCGTGTGCCGTCTGCTGATCCGGAAAAGTTCCGTGGCCCTTCTGCTGCTGGCCGGGTTCGCGGTGCTGGCCGGGGTGCTGGGCGGATCCACCCGTTCCGGGTTTTTACCGGATGAGGATCAGGGCTATATCTTCGCCGGTGTGCAGCTGCCCAACGCCTCCTCCGCACAGCGGACCAGCGAGGTGATGCGCGAGGCGGAGGAGATTCTTCAGGCCACGCCGGGCATCAAGTATTATTCCACAGTGGTCGGCTACAGCATGCTGAGCGGCGTGCAGAACACCTACAGCGGATTCTTCTTCATCACGCTGGAGGATTGGGCTCTCCGCCAGAAACCGGAGGAACACTATCGGGCGATCATGGCCCACCTGAACGCCAAGCTGAGCCGCGTTCCCGGCGCCATGGGATTCGCCTTTTCCCCGCCCGCCATCCCCGGGGTCGGCGCCTCCGGCGGCGTCACCTTCATTCTCGAAGACCGCACAGGGCAGGGCGGCAACTTCCTCGCCGCCAACCTGCAAACCTTTATTGCGGCGGCAAAAAAACGGCCGGAGCTGGCGGGCGTGTTCACCACCGCGCTCCCCTCCGTCCCGCAGGTGCAGGTGAATGTGGATCGCGACCAGGTTCTCCAGCAGGGCGTCCGGCTTCAGGACGTGTATCAGACGATGCAATGCTTCATGGGCGGGGCCTTTGTGAACTACTTCAACCGCTTCGGCCGCCAATGGCAGGTCTATGTGCAAGCCGAAGGCGACTACCGCACGGAAGCCCAGAACCTCGGCCAGTTTTACGTGCTGAATCAGTCCAGCAATCCGGTGCCTCTGGCGGCGGTGACCCAGATCAAGGAGACGCAGGGGCCCGAGTTCACCATGCGTTACAACCTTTACGACAGCGCCCAGATCAACGCTTCTGCACGCCCCGGCTACAGCTCGGCCCAGGCCATGAAAGCGCTGGAGGAGGTCTTTGCGGAGACCATGCCGGCGGGCATGGGATTTGATTATATGGGCATGAGCTATCAGGAGAAAAAAGCGCAGCAAGGCGTTTCCCCGATGGTCATCTTCGGTTTTTCTCTGGTGTGCGTGTTCCTCATCCTCGCCGCCCAGTACGAAAGCTGGAGCCTCCCGTTCAGCGTGCTGCTGGGCACCCCGGTGGCTGTGTTTGGGGCGTTCGCGGGCATGATGGTCGGGCATTATGAGAACAACGTTTATGCCCAGATCGGACTGGTCATGCTCATCGGGTTGTCGGCCAAGAACGCCATCCTCATCGTCGAGTTTGCCAAGATGGGGTATGAGCGGGGTCAGTCGCTCCAGGAGGCCGCCCTTGAAGGCGCGCGCCTGCGCCTGCGTCCGATTCTGATGACCAGCTTCGCGTTCATCCTCGGATGCGTGCCTCTGGCCAAAGCCAGCGGCGCCGGGGCTCTCTCCCGCCAAGTCATGGGCTTCACCGTCATCGGCGGCATGCTGGCAGCCAGCTTCCTCGCCATCTTTCTGATCCCGGTTATTTTTTATCTCATCGGCAAATGGGGCGCCGGAAAACAGTCGGCCCACGCTGCGCCCCATTCCCCTGACAGAGCAGGGCACTCACCGGAACAGCCCTGAAACCCAGACTGGTATGAAAATAAAGTCCCTTTCTCATCTGATTCTGGCTGCCGGCGCGGTCTTTTGGGGCGGCTGCGCGGTGGGCCCGAATTATCATCGCCCCGCCGTTGCGCATACGGATAACTTCCGCTTTGCGCAGAGTTCTCCGGCGGCGTCCCTGGGGGATTTGCCGTGGTGGCAGGTGTTCCAAGATCCGGTTTTGCAGGGGTGGATCGGCACCGCTCTGACGAACAACTACGATCTTCAGCAAGCCGTGGCGCGGGTGGAGCAGGCGCGCAATCAAGCGGTGGCGGCAAACGCGGCCTTTTTTCCACAGATCGGCTATGGCGGCGACGTCGGCCATGGCGGCAATGCCCTCTACAACGCCCCGGCGCCGTCGCTGGGCAGCTCCACGGCCAGCTCGGCGCAACTCACCCTGGGCGCCGCCTGGGAAGTGGATCTCTGGGGTCGGATCCGTCGGTCGAGCGAAGCCGCCCGCGCCCAGTATCTTGCCACAGACTCCGCCCGTCGCGGCGTGACCCTCACGCTGGTCAGTGCGGTTGCCTCCACCTATTTCCAATTGCTGGAGCTGGATCAGGAAATGGAAATTGTCCGCGCCGCCACCAATGACTACGCCGGCAGCTACCGCATCTTCAACGATCGCTTGATCAATGGTGTGGCGTCCAAGCTGGAGACGGACCGCGCCTCCGCCGCGCTGGCCAACGCCACCGCCCTAGTTCCCCAGTTGGAACTCCAGATCGGGCAGACGGAGAACCAGTTTAACCTGCTGCTGGGCCGCGCTCCGGGGCCCGTGGCGCGCCGATCGCTTCTTGACCAGCCAGCCCTGTCGCCGGAAGTGCCCGCCGGTCTGCCGAGCGATCTCCTGCGGCGCCGGCCCGACGTGATGTCTGCCGAGCAGCAGCTGATGGCCGCCACGGCAAACGTGGGCGTGAGCGTGGCAAATTTCTTTCCGCAAATCGGGCTCACCACCTTTCTCGGGCGCGCCAGCCCCGAGCTGTCGTCCTTCACCGGAGGGGCCGGCAACCTGTGGGATGTGGGCGGCACGCTGTCCGGTCCAGTGTTCCAGGGCGGCCGTCTGCGCGCCGGCTACCGCGCGGCGCGGGCGAAGGCGGAGGAGGCGCGCGCGGCTTATCGCCAGAGCGTGCTGCGGGCGATGGCGGAAGTTTCCGACGCGCTCCTGGCCCGTCAGAAGGTGGCCGAGGTCCGCGTTCATACCGGCCAGGCAGCGGTGGCGCTCGCCTCTTCGGTGGACCTGGCCACGCAGCGCTATTTGAATGGAAAATCCAGCTACTTTGAGGTGTTGCAGGCCCAGCAGGATCTTTATCCCACCCAGCGCGCGCAGGTCCAGGCGCAGGTGGGCGAGTGGCTGGCCGTGATCCAACTCTATAAAGCGCTCGGCGGCGGATGGCAGGAACCAGCAAAGGGTTCGTTGCACCCCTGACGCTGGGCCGCGCCTTCCCGCGGGAGGGGACGATACCGACAGCGCCTTTCCTGGTTTCTCCTTGCCGCTTCTTATCTAATTTGTCCCATTGAAAAAAATCAGGGAGCGCGAATTTGCCCTGTTCTATTAAATCCCAATTCCCAATTAGGGTAAGGATGGCGCGCTGCGCCGTCCCGTTCGCCGAGCGCAGCGCCAGGCGACGGAATGCAATTATGACAAGGCAATCCCGGATCTCCTCCAGGCAAACTGAGCTGTTGATTTTTAATCAGAGGGATGTCGATTGCAAACAGGATCAAGGGTGCGATGACGGTCAGGCGGGGACTTTTTATTTGTTAAGTCGTTATTGTAAAGCATCTTGTATTATTTATAGAGCGGGTATGAAGTGCGGGAAATGGACTCGCTAACCCTTGCAGCAGTCCGTGGCATGTAATCTGCTTTGTTCAAGGCAGATAACTTAAATTGAGTGGGTTGCGTCGAGGGATTGGTCCAGCTGGGGCCGGGGTGGATTGCACGGCGGTTTTATAACTATAATGACTGATAGTAAACGAGTTATGATAGTTTTAGGTGCGCTTTTTCAGCGGAACTCGATGGGGTTGTCCTTTTTAAGGGATGGTTTGGATTGGACAAAAATGTACTAGTGTGGGACAATCTCGTTCCTTTTGAAACATGGGAAAGCGGCCGATTTGCATTTTGAATGCGTCTGGGTGTCGGCTTTGTATTTATATGATGAGAGCTTTTAATTGAGTCGGAAATTAATTTAATGATGCAATTGATATCTTTTTTCTCATTTTTTTCCGATGGGGCGCGGGGGCGTCCCTCCAGGAATGGGGAGGGTGTGTCCGGTCTAAAAGGCGGGGGGCTTGCGTCGGGATTGGCATGGGATGCCGGCTCATTCAACATTGGGACAGGGCACACTGGGACAGGGCCAAGCCCGTTATCTTTGCGGATGAAAATGAATATCAAACTCGGACTGTCATTCCCGTTCTTCATCATACTGCTGCTGCTGGCGGTGTTTGTTGCTCCGGCGGCCTCGGCGGCCATTGCACCTGTCAGTGGCAATGACTGGACGAAGGTCGCTACGGTAGCCGGCCTCACCAGTGACCCGGTTACATATTCGACAAACTACACAATCAATTCCGGCCTAAACAGGTTGTTGGTAATTGCGGTAGCTATAGGGGAAAATTCCACTCAAGTGCCAACAACTAAGACCGTTACTTGGGGTGGCAAGCCGCTTACTTTTCTGGCAAGTAACCCGTCCACCGGTAACAGAGTATTTGCGTATTTCTTCTATTTGAAGGAAGCCGATATCACCGCAGGTACTAATAACACCTTGGTAGTTTCAATGGGCGGATTGGGGGCATCTACTACCTACGGCTACGTCACCTTCGCTGCCGTATATCAAGGTGTTGATCAAACGACGAGTGTGAGAAACGGCGTAAGCCTCGCTTCTACAACCACGTCGTCTACCACGACATCAATCAATGCAAATTTTACCGCCGGCGACCAGGGCATCTTCCTTGCGGCATTCGGATTGAATTCTGCGACGGCTACCGCCTACGGCAGCACTGTCAGTGGTTGGACAGGAAGCGCGAGCCTGTTTGGCGGCAACACATGTACTTCCCCCGCTGCGGGTGCCTATTACGGCGGCATTGGTGTGAGAAACGCCGTCACCGCGGCTTCTGCTGAAACTGTTTCCATGACGGTAACCGTTGCAGAAAGAAACAGTATGAGCGTGGTTAGTTTGATGCCCGTTACGCGCACCCTCACCGCTTCGGCAGGTGCAAACGGTTCGATTAGCCCCTCGGGTTCTACCGTGATTGTCGAGGGCACCAACCAGACGTTCACCATCACCCCCAATGCCGGCTACTTGGTCAGTGATGTGCTGGTGGATGGGGTTTCCGTGGGGTTGAAGACGAGCTACACGTTCACCAACGTGACGGCGGACCATACGATTTCGGCTGCCTTTGCTGCCAATGCCACAGCCTCCGCGACGGGTTCCCCGACGATCACGCAGCTTGACAATAATGTGATTTATAGATTCACGGCGAGTGGGTCATTTACGCCGTCAAACAGCGTGTCGGCAGATCTTTTGGTGGTGGCGGGCGGCGGCGGGGGTGGCGGCAAGGCGGGGACGGCGAGCTACTACGGCGGCGGCGGGGGCGGCGGTGGACTGGTGGCGCAAAGCGGAGCCGCTCTGACAGTTCAGGCCTATGCGGTGACCGTTGGCGGTGGAGGTATTGCCGGAAATTCGACCACGGCGGGCGGTAACGGCACGAACTCTTCGTTTGGAGCTGTTGCGGTTGCGACTGGCGGCGGCGGTGGTGGCTCAGCAATTAGCGCGACGGCGCAGGCGGGTGGGAATGGTGGGTCGGGCGGTGGTGGAGCGGTTCGCGCGAACACTACCGCTGGGACGTTTGGTGCCGGAACCGCTGGGCAAGGCAGCAACGGTGTGGCGGGAGCAATTTCTGGCACTGTTCCTCGCGGGGGTGGCGGGGGTGGTGCGGGTGCTATCGGCAGCGCCCAGAACGGCGGCGCAGGCACATCAAGCAGCATCACGGGCAGTGCGGTGACGTATGCGGGCGGCGGCGGCGCGGGTGGGACGACGGCGGGGACTGCTGGAAGCGGCGGCGCTGGGGCTGGCAACAGCAATGGCAATGGCACATCTGGCACCGCAAATACCGGCGGCGGCGGCGGCGGCGGCGGCAGCGCAACTACGACGACATTCACAGGTGGCATCGGCGGATCAGGTGTGGTCATCGTCAGTTACATTGTTAAATCCACGCCGACCGTAACGGCTTGGCCCACGGCTTCCGGGATTACTTATGGCCAGACACTGGCTTCATCCGCTCTAACGGGGGGCGCTGCGGCAACGCCAGGCACGTTTGATTGGACGCTTTCAAGCACAACCCCTAACGCAGGCACCGCCGTATATAGCGTGACGTTCACGCCGGCGGACACGGCGAATTACAACGCGGTGACGAACACGGTGAGCGTGGCAGTGGCTAAGCAGACGACTGTGGTGGAGACAGTGCCGACCCGCACGGCGATCACCTATGGCCAGACGCTGGCGAGTTCGACTTTGACGGGTGGG
>CAILMI010000003.1 GCA_903835255.1 uncultured Verrucomicrobia subdivision 3 bacterium | reverse complement strand
CAATTTTACAGATTTTGAGCCTCACACTTTTTGAGAAAATGCCCATTTCACAGGCTCTTTCTCAACTCCCACCACCACCCCAGCTAACCGATAATTATAATCATCAATGTTTATTAGCCTTTTAAACGGGACAGCAGTGAGGTAAAATATATGAAACGATTCAATCGCATTGTGAGCTGCGCTGTGGCCGCCGGATTAATGGCGGGCGCCGCCGTCAAGGTGCAGGGCGGCGTGGTGATCGGTGACGCGCTGTACGCTCCGATGGATATCAAAATGGTTGTCAGCTACACCAACGACCATGGCGCTTTTAAAAAGGCCAGCCTCAATAACAAAGATCTCCTGGCTTTGTCGGGCAATAACGGCCCGGGCAACAAGCTGGCCGCCGGTCCTGCCAACGAGATTTTTGTAATTCATGTCGGGGGCGGAAATGCCGATGTGGTTGCCAATCTCACCCAGAGCGACGATGCGGAATTGAACGTCATCCCCTATATTTCAAATCAAAAAGAACGCCGGCATGGATTTGAAACGGCGGAACAGGGTTCCTTCGAGCTCTATTTTTATCAGTATTTTGAGGGTCTTGGGGCGCCGATTGGCGTTTTCAAATGGTACGGAAATTATCAGTTGAGCACGCGTGTTTCTGGCGATTCCCAAGGGCACAGGGAATTTGTCCGTTTCCACGGCGAAAATGCCATCGGCGAAACTTATAAGGAAAATTTTTCCGTGTTTCCCACCTATTATTACGACTATCTGCCGGCTCTCGGCTGTGTTCAGTTCGAGGGCCGCGGACAATTCAACACTCCGCTCTTGAAATAATTTCGGAATTTTCCAACCGACCCGGGACGGCTTAGGCTGTTTCGGGTCGGTTTTTTTGTTCGGTGCCCCGGCGTTCTGAGGAGAGGTTCCCGGGGTCAAGCCGGATTTCTGCGGACGGCGTTCGCGCAGGCTTGCCGGGCTGGGATGCGCTGTTAATCTGCTGCCGTCATGCCCCGAGAAAGCGCCGCTGCCAAAAAGGAACGCGCGATGAAAATCATCGCTGCGCTGAGCCGGACCTATCCCGACGCCCATTGCGAGCTGAATTATTCCAGCCCGCTGGAACTGCTGATTGCCACCATTCTTTCCGCCCAGTGCACTGACAAGCGCGTTAATCTGGTGACCGCCGACCTGTTCAAGAAGTACCGGTCGGCGGCGGATTTTGCCGCCGCACCTCTGTCAGAGATAGAGGGGATGGTTCGGTCCACCGGCTTTTTCCGCAGCAAGGCCCGGAATCTTCAGGCCTGTTGCGCGGCGCTGGTGGAACGGTTCGGGGGCGAGGTGCCGCGCACCATGGACGCCTTGCATGCGCTGGCGGGCGTGGGCCGCAAGACCGCCAACGTCGTCCTGGGAAATGCGTTCGGCATTTCTGTGGGCGTGGTGGTGGACACCCATGTCATGCGGCTGTCGCGGCGGCTCGGCCTGACCACCGGGACTGATGCGGTAAAAATCGAGCAGGCGCTAATGCCTCTGGTGCCTCAAAAAGACTGGACCCTGTTCAGTCACTGGCTCATCTGGCATGGGCGACGGCGCTGTGCGGCGCGGAAGCCGGACTGCGCCGGCTGTGAGCTCCGGGCGCTCTGTCCGCGAGTGGGGGTGAAGCCGTGAACTGGTTTTTGCTCCAATCGGGCCCGGGCGAGGCGGCATTAAACATGGCGCTGGATGAGGCGCTTCTGGAGGCGATGCCCCGCTGGCAGAAGCCCGTCCTGCGGTTTTATGGATGGGAGCAGCCGGCGGCCACGTTCGGTTATTTTCAAACCTTCAGCGGGGTGGAAAACGTCACCCCGCTCCGTCCGCTCCTCCGGCGCCCGACCGGCGGCGGCATCGTGCCGCATGATGCGGATTGGACTTATAGCGTCGTTTTTCCGGCGGGCCACGAATGGCATGCGCTGGCGGCGGTGGAAAGTTACCGGCGCATCCACGACTGGCTGCGCTTGGCGTTTGCGGAGCTAAAGGTGGAGACCGCGCTGGCGCCCTGCTGCAAAAAATCCCTGCCCGGCCAGTGCTTCGCCGGGCATGAGCAGTCCGACCTCCTCTGGGCCGGCCGCAAAATTGCGGGAGCGGCGCAGCGGCGCAATCGGCTGGGCTTGCTCATTCAAGGTTCCGTGCAGCCGCCGCCAAGTGTGCCGGGGCGGGAAGCGTGGGAAACGGCGATGGCGCGGGTGGCTCAACGGGATTTCCAAGTGGAATGGAGCCCGGCCCCAACTGAAGCAGAATGGCAGCAACGTGCGGAAGCCCTGCGCACGGAGAAATATTCCCTGGCAGCCTACAATCGAAAACGTTAGCGGTCTTCAACCCGAATTCCAAGCAGGTAGAGGGCATCGCGCTGCGATGCCCCCGCCCGGGAGGGCGGAACGGACGGGAATAAGACGCCCGCCTTGCGATTCGTTTTCCGTCGCCTGACGCTGCGCTCGGCGCCGGGGACGCCGCAGCGCGGCGATCCCTACCTGGGGCGTTAGACGGCTTAGATCATTGAAGTGCGGTGCGGCGCGGTAGAAAATCT
>CAILMI010000002.1 GCA_903835255.1 uncultured Verrucomicrobia subdivision 3 bacterium | reverse complement strand
CAATTTTACAGATTTTGAGCCTCACACTTTTTGAGAAAATGCCCATTTCACAGGCTCTTTCTCAACTCCCACCACCACCCCAGCTAACCGATAATTATAATCATCAATGTTTATTAGCCTTTTAAACGGGACAGCAGTGATTTATGATATCAAAATTATCGGCTCCATGGTGAATGACAAAAACCAGATCGTCAGATTCGCCATTTCAAATAAAGATATTCTGACTTTGATTGGGGCTCCTAAAGGTTCCAGGTTAGTTGCGCCGTTCTTCGGCCCTCACGATATCTGGGTCATGTCTGGCAAGGAGATGGTTCGTAACCTGACAGCGGATAACGTTTTCAGTTGCGACTACCCGGAAGGGCCTTTTGATAGGAATGAAATCGTGACAAAAAATGGAACTGTCAAATCCATGGAGTTAAGGACTGTGACTTATATTTTCCAATCCAACGGAAACTCGGGATATGCCAATAATGAATTCGGGTTTGAGATCAGTGGCGGTCATATTAGGTCAGAGAAAGAATCCGCCCTGAGAATGCGTGACAACACCTATACCCATTCTGTCAACTTGAGCTCTCCGAACCTGGTGGGTGTCGGTTATGACGGTCACCGCTTGGGCGTTTTTCCTGTGATGGGTTCCGTGTCTAGCCACGGCCATGCTAGGATTCAAGCTTACCTGCCCCAATCTTACTTAGAGACTGACTGAAAATATGGCGGCGGGCATCCTGCCTGCCGTGGAGGGTGTCATCCCGCACGACACGGCTACAATTCACCCACAGCCCCTTCCCACCGCTCACTCAATCGGAGCGTTGAGAGTCAGGTTTTTGAAGCTGGCGGAGAGCACCCGCTCGCGCAGGCGCAGCCAGTCCTCTGGCGGGGGATCTTGCGCCTCATGGACCGTGACGGCATCCGCTCTGGCTTGTTGACCTGAAGGGAGGGCTAATCGAAACCCCGCATCATCTCCGCTATTAGTTGGGCGCTCGTTTGGGCTGCTAAAGCGGTTCACAGAGCGGCAGTTTTATCAGCGGCACCTCATTGGCCACCTCAAAAAAATCGCAGGTGCCTGAGTCAGGACCTTTGGGATTTGTCGTGACCATCCAGGACAGCCGTCACCCCGGCGCGAAAGCGGGCGTGGGCTTGCGGAATGGAAGGGAGGCGAGTGCCTGATGCTGTTCGTTGGGTTACTGTCCTGTCCTTAGCCCCGAGGCAGGTCGATGATCCCTCTCAGAAACCAAGGTTTCCCAGTGTGCGCTTTTAGTAAAATCAAACCCGGCAGATCCGGCGGGCAATGGATCCGGGCGATGTAGTTGGGGTCGCTGGCGGGACGCCGCCGCAAACCCGTCACGCCAATTCACCCCAAATAATTCTTTTAAATCCATTGGGACGGTTCAAGCTTTGTTAAACCGAATTCGACAATGCGCATCGCCATATCAGGATCCCACTCGCTCGGAAAATCAACCGTCGTCAACGATTGGGTGGCCCGGCATCCCCGGTTTCGTCGCGAGGAGGAACCCTACCGGGCTCTGGGGCTGCATGGGCCGTATGAAATTCTCTTTCGCGATGCCTCCACCCGGCTGCACAACGGCATTCAGATGTATTACAACATCAGCCGGATTCATCGGTATGGCGATTCTGCGGAGGATGTCATTTTTGACAGGGCGCCGGTCGATTACATCGCCTATTCCCAGTACACCGCTAATCAGGGCCGCACCGACATCGACCCTGCCTTTGTGGAGTCGATGGTCCCCGCCGTGAGGGAATCCCTGGATCATCTAGATATCCTGGCATTTGTTCCGAAATCCGATGCCTGGCCTGTGGCCATGGAGGCCGACGGAATCCGGCCGGTGGATCATGGCTATCGGGATGAGGTGGACGCGATCTTCAAGCAAATTTATCGCGAGGGTCGTTTCCAGGTGTTGCCGGAAAAAAGAGGGCCGCGCCTGATTGAATTGTGGGGGCCGAGCGAACAGCGATTGAATCAATTGCAGCAGGCGATGGATGAAGTGAAGTCACTGAAGTGACCGGTTTCACCTCAAATGAACGGACCCCGATCTGTCCCGAGGTCGTATTGAAGGTGGATGCTGACGATGCAGCGGGATGAGGGTGAGGCGTTGGTGTTCGGGAAGACGAAGACTTAGACACGAATTCGGAGAAGAGAAATTTTAACCGCAAAGAACGCAGGGAACGCTAAGAGCCTGTCTCAAAAAATGGCGGCCGGGATCTTGCAGCCCGATGCGGGGTTAATTTTGAGGGCTAGCGAATGCATCGGGCGTATTGGTTGGGCGTGTGGTTTTTTCATCGGGCGGGACGAGTCGGTTCCACAGCAGGTAAGGAGGCCCGCCGCTACAAACACTGGCCAAGATCCGCGCGCCCCGTGGCGTCCTTGGCGGTTTAATTTCCCCTTCCGAAATTCGCGTCCCTTCGTGTTAATTCGTGTCTCAGTCTTTGTCTTCATCATGGGTTCCCGCGTCGCGCTGGCTGGGCGGTTCATACGGACTGCCGTGTTGCAGTTTAGACCATTGATACGCCGGGCGGGCCGGGAATGCGGGTGGAATCCATCGTGCTGCGACGGGTCAGCGCCCGCGCCGGTGAGGGTGAAACGGAGGGGGCAACGTGTCCCGGGCGAACGGAGCGTTCCGCTGCCGGACGCGGAGCTCGGAGCTGGATTTATTGCCGAGCGCCCCAACGCTGCGCGCGGGAGCTGGAAATAATCCCCATCGAACCATGAGTCTGGATTGACATTTGGTGCGTTAGCTGAAAACTTCTCCCCGCGTTCCACGAAGATAATAGTAGTGTGTCGCACAAAAAACGCCGTGGCAGAAAAAGACGATTATCTTTTGGATTTGCTGGTCGACCTGGGCTTCACCAGCGCCGACCAGGTGGCCTCGGCCCGCGCTGAATGCGCCGGCGCTGGCGTGGTGGATTATCTGGTGGCCAACCAGCTCATCCGGGCGGCGGATGTTACCCAGGCCAAGGCCGCTCAATTTGGCGCGGAAGTCGTCCATCTCGCCGGGATGAAAATCGAGGACGCCATCATCGCCATCATCCCCCGTCACATCGCCAAAAAATACCGGGTGGTGCCCGTCTTCAAATCCGAGCATAAGGTGGCGGTGGCTATCGCCGATCCGTCCGATCTGGACACCATTGATTCGCTGACGCATTTGCTGGGCTCGGAGATTGAACTCCGGGTGGCGGCCGAGGCGGACATCGAGGCGGCGCTGAACAAATATTATGGCGGCGAGAAGAAGGGGCTGGCGGACGGCGCTTTTAAGGACGTCATCCAGGAGCTGACCGAGGCGGACGTGCAGGTGGTGGCCGGGGCGGGGGATGACGGGGGCGAGGTGGATGCGGACGCCCCTCTGATCCGGCTGGTGAATCAGATCATTGTGGATGCGTTCAAATTGCGCGCATCGGACATCCATCTGGAGCCGCTCGAGAAGAAATTCCGGCTGCGCTACCGGATTGACGGCGTGATGCAGGAGATGAAGTCGCCGCCCAAGCGGCTGCAGCCGTCCATCATCGCCCGCCTGAAGATTCAGGCAAACATGGTGATTTCCGAGCATCGCGTCCCGCAGGACGGGCGCATCCAGACCCAGGTCGGCACCAAGCTGATCGATTTGCGCGTGTCGTGCCTGCCGACCAATCACGGGGAAAGCATCGTGATGCGTATTCTGGACAAGGAAGGGCTCAAACTCGGTCTGCCCGAGCTCGGATTTTTCACGGATGACCAGGCCACGTTTGAGCGCCTGATTGCGATGCCGGACGGCATCCTGCTGGTCACCGGTCCGACCGGGTCCGGCAAGACGACGACGCTGTATTCCTGCCTGCATTACATCAACCGGCCGGACAAGAAGATCATCACGGTGGAGGACCCGGTGGAGTATGTGCTGGCCGGCATCAACCAGGTGCAGGTGAGCGAACATGTCGGGCTGAGCTTCGCCACGGCGCTGCGGGCCATTCTCCGCCAGGCGCCCAACGTGGTGATGATCGGGGAAATTCGAGATATTGAAACGGCGTCCATCGCCATCAACGCCTCGCTCACCGGCCATCTGGTGTTCTCCACGCTTCACACCAACGACGCGCCCGGCGCGGTCGCCCGTCTGGTGGACATCGGGGTCAAACCCTTTCTGGTGGCCTCCTCCACGCGCTGCCTGATGGCCCAGCGCCTTGTCCGCAAAATCTGCAAGAAGTGCACCGAGCCCTATGTGCCGACCGATTCGGAGCTGCGCGCCTTGGGCATCACGGGCGACCAGCTGAAGGGCGCAACGGTGATGAAGGGGCGCGGCTGCGCGAACTGCAACAACACCGGCAACCGCGGCCGCTTCGGAGTCTTCGAGATCTTCGTGATCGACGACGAGGCGCGGAAATTGATCTACGACCAAGCCCCGACCTCCGTGCTGCGGGCGCGGGCGCGGGAGATGGGCATGCGCACCCTGCGCGAGGACGGCATCCGGAAAATCCTGACCGGCATGACCACGCCCGAGGAAGTCATCCGGTCCACGGTGGGCGACGAGTAATTTTAAAAGTATTCATCTATGTCATATTCGATGTCAGATTTGCTGCAGTTGGTGGTGTCCGAGGGGTCCTCGGACCTGCACATCCGGGTGGGGGTTCCGCCGGTGATCCGGGTGCACGGCATTTTGCACCGGGTGGAGGGGCCGGTGCTCAAGCCGGAGGACACCGAGGAGCTGATGCGCAGCATCACCTCGGAGGACAACATCCAGCACGTGCGTGAAAACGGGGGGGCGGACTATGCCTTCGCGTTCGGGGAGGCGGCCCGGTTCCGTGTGAGCGTGTTCAAGGAGAAGGGGAATTTCGGCATGGTGCTGCGGCAGATCCCCAGCAAGATGCTGACCTTTGAGCAGATCGGCCTGCCGGAATCGGTCAAAGAATTATTGTTCAAGCCCCGTGGACTGGTGCTGGTGACGGGCCCGACCGGGTCCGGGAAATCCACCACGCTGGCCTCCCTGCTGAACATCGTCAATGAGACGCGCGACGAGGTCCATCTCATCACCATCGAGGATCCCATCGAGTATTATCACAAGCACAAGAAGGCGCTGATCACCCAGCGCGAGGTGCACGTGGACGTGCCGAGTTTTGCGGAGGCCCTGCGCCGGGCGCTGCGCCAGGATCCGGACATGATTCTGGTGGGCGAAATGCGGGATCTGGAGACGATTGAGTCGGCCATCACCGCCGCCGAGACGGGCCACTTGGTTTTTGGCACGCTGCACACCACGGGCGCGGCCAAGACGATCGATCGTCTGGTGAATGCCTTTCCGCAGAACCAGCAGGAGACGATCCGCATCCAGCTTTCCACCGTGCTGCAGGGCGTGATTTCCCAGCTGCTCATTCCGCGCATCGACAAGCCCGGCCGGGTGGCCGCGTTCGAGATCATGATCAACACCCCGTCTATCGCCGCGCTGATCCGCGACAACAAGACCTTCCGGATCCAGTCGGATATCCAGACCGGCTCCAAGTACGGCATGATTACGCTCGATGCCTGGCTGATGAATAAATACCAGCAGGGGATGATTGCGCGCGAGGAGGTCATCACCAAGGCGGCGGATCCGACGACGATTCTGGCGAAGCTGCAGGAGCTCGACTTGGAGCAGTCGGCGAACTCGGGTGGCGGTAAAAAGTGATCCCCTAACATGGCCGAAGATATTTCCAATCCGTTGCTGTCGCTCGTCCGCGAGCAGGGGCTGATCGACGATCTTCAATTGGAGGACGTGCTGGCCGAGATCAAGCGGACCAACCACTCGGCCCTCCAGGTGCTGCAGGACTTCGGCATCATGAAGCTCGACGATATCCTGCATGTGGAGGCGACGTATCTGGGCACGGAGGTGGTGTCCCTGAAGGACCGGGAGATTCCCCCGGAGGTGCAGATGATGCTGCCGGCGACGGCCGCGCGGATGTACCGCTGTGTGCCGGTCGGGATGGCGGGGGAGGTATTGCAGGTGGCGCTGGCCGAACCGCTCGATCCGGCCCGGGCGGATGAGATTCATTTCTCGGCCAAGCGCGACATTGCGATTGTGGTGGCGGATCCGACGGAGATTGACAAGGCGATTGAGAAGCTTTACGGGCAGGGCGAATCGGAGAATTTCAACGACATCCTCAAGGAGCTTGGCGCCAACCAGGATTTCCAGGAGATGGCGTGGGAGGTCAGCGAAGTGGCGGACAAAGAGAAGTTCATGGAGAACCTCGCCAATGACGTCCCGATCGTGAAATTTGTGAACCTGGTGCTCCAGCAGGCGGTGCAGGACCGCGCGAGCGATATTCATTTTGAGCCCTTCGAGACGGAGTTCCGCATCCGCTACCGGGTGGACGGGGCGCTCTATGAGATGGCGCCGCCGCCCAAACATCTGGCCTTGCCGGTGGTGTCCCGCCTGAAGATCATGGCCAACCTGAATATTTCCGAGCGCCGGATTCCGCAGGACGGGCGCATCACCTACCAGGCGCTGGGCAAACAGGTGGATTTGCGTATGTCCACCCTGCCGACGCAGTTCGGTGAATCGGTTGTGCTGCGCGTGCTCGACCGGTCCTCGGTGAACCTGGAGCTGGAATCGCTCGGGCTGCCCAAGCCGGTTTATGAGTTCGTGTCGGAGGTGATCCTGCGCCCCAACGGCATTTTCGTCGTCACCGGGCCCACCGGCTGCGGTAAAACTACGACGCTGTACTCCTGCCTGCGGCGGGTGAATACGATTGATTCCAAGCTGCTCACCGCCGAGGACCCGGTGGAGTTCGACATCGAGGGCATCATGCAGGTGGCCATCAATTCCGCTGCCGGCATGACCTTCGGCAAGGCGCTCAAGTCGTTCCTGCGCCAAGACCCGGATATCATCATGGTGGGTGAAATGCGCGATCTGGAGACCGCGCAGATTTCCGTGCAGGCGTCGCTGACCGGCCATCTGGTCTTGAGCACGCTGCACACCAACGATTCGCCGGGCGCGGTCACGCGGCTGGTGGACATGGGGGTGGAGCCATTTTTGATTTCCTCCACGCTGATGGGCGTGCTGGGCCAGCGGCTGGTGCGGTCGGTCTGCAAAAACTGCCGGACGCCGTTTGAGCCCACCGAGGAACAGCTGGGGCTGCTCAACCTGTCGCTGCATGATCTGGGCGACAAGGTGTTTCATTACGGGCGCGGCTGCACCGTCTGCAACGACACCGGCTACAAAGGCCGCAAAGGCATCTTCGAATTGCTGGTCGTCAGCGAAGCCATCCGCACCCTCATCAATGATCGCGCGCCCACGGTGGTGGTGCGGCAGAAGGCGGTTGAGCTGGGCATGATCACGCTGCGCGAGGACGGTCTGCGGTGCATTTTCGAGGGCGAGACCACCATCGAGGAAGTCGTCAAATACACCTGATCTTTTATGCCTAAATACGATTATGTGGCGCTGGATTCGCGCGGGGCCGAGACCAAGGGCTCGATCGAGGTGGCCAGCCAGAACGAGGCCATCAGCCGCGTGAAGGAGATGGGGCTGTTCCCGACAAAAATCGTCGAGGCGGAGAAGGCGGGGGACAAGGGAGCTGCCAAGAAGGGCAAGGCCCCCGCCAAGAAGGGCGGCAAGAAGGGCGGGGCGATGAACTTTGAGATCAAAATCCCCGGCCTGGGCGGCGGGGTGAAGCCCAAGGTGCTGACCACCTTCACGCGCCAGCTGGCGACGCTGGTGGACGCCGGCCTGCCGCTGTTGCGGGGCCTGCGGGTGCTGGAGAAACAGGAGCGCAACGCGAACCTGAAAAAAATTCTGGGCGAGCTGGCAATGTCCATCGAGGGCGGCAGCACTTTTTCCGAGGGGCTGGCGCAGCATCCCAAAGTTTTTAACAAGCTGTTCGTGAACATGGTCAAGGCCGGGGAGCTGGGCGGTGTGCTCGAGGTCGTGCTCAAACGGCTGGCGGAGTTTTCCGAGAAGGCCCAGAAAATCAAGGGCAAGGTCAAGGCCGCACTCTTTTATCCCGTCGCCGTGCTGATTGTGGCCGTGGGAATCATGATTTTGCTGATGTGCTTCGTGGTCCCCAAGTTCAAGGACGTGTTCGCCGGCATGGGCATGAAGCTGCCCGGCTTCACCCTTCTGGTGCTCGGCATCAGCGAGATTATCAAGAACCATATCCTGGAGACCATGGGGGCAGTGGTGGTGGCGGTGATTCTTTTCATGCTGGTCATCAACAAGACCAAGCTTGGACGTTTCCTGTGGGATAAATTCCAGCTCAAGATGCCCGCCCTCGGCCCGGTTGTCAGCAAGGTCGCCATCTCCCGCTTCTCCCGAACTCTCGGCACCCTGGTCACCAGCGGCGTCCCCATCCTTCAGGCCCTCACCATTGTTAAGGAAACCGCCGGCAACGTCGTCATCAGCAACGCCATCGTCAAAATCCACGAAAGCGTCAAAGAAGGCGAAACCATCACCGCCCCGCTCGAGGGCTCCGGCGTCTTCCCCCCCATGGTCGTCAGCATGGTGGACGTGGGCGAACAGACCGGCGCCATGCCCGAGATGCTCCTGAAAATCGCCGACAACTACGACGAAGAGGTGGACAACGCCGTGTCGGCGATGACCTCCCTGCTCGAGCCCATCATGATCGTCTTCCTCGCGGTCATCGTCGGCAGCATCGTGATCGCCATGTTCCTCCCCCTCATCTCCATGATCAGCAACATGAGCGGCGACGAAGGCGGCGGCGGCAAAGACTGATCCGCACCCCGCTCCCGCCGACCCAATATCGGCCAAACCGGTTGACAGACCCCTTGTCTGTGTGTAAATACAATGTAAACACATGACCGAGATGTCTCTAGCGGTTCTTAGCAACTTTGGGATAGGTAGGACGCGTCACTCCGTGTGCGCCGTCGCGGTCAATCCGCACGCGTGGATTGGCAACGGCGGCGGGCAGAGGACAGCCCGCCCTACCCGCCGATATCCCAAGGTTAATTTTAACGGCTATACTTTGCGCGAGAATGGCTATGGAGTTTGACTGGGACAATTTGGCGTTTGCATTGGAGGGGGCTTTGGATCAGCCCGGCATTGAGGAATCGTTTGAGGATCCGTTTGCAATCCGGCTGCTGCCCGACTCGCCCCGGTTTGCGGTTCAGGCGCGCTTTTTCAATCTGGGGATGTCAGCGGGCGGCCTCGGCGTCGTCAGTGTTTATCGGACCAATGGAAAATCCGTCCGGGTCCTGCACGCCCGGGCGTTCGAGCCGGAGGAACGTTTTTTTTATCAGCGGAAACTGGATCAAACGCTGGCATGACCGAAGGGCCCCGGCGGTTGTTCCGTAATAAGAGCCAGAAAACGGGGCGGGGCGGGGCAGGGTGGGTACTGGGAAAACTGATGCGAACGTTTGCCAAATGGGAAGATGTGCCGCTCTTCGACAGCGAGGAGGCCGAGGCGGATTTCTGGCAGGAGAACCGGCCGGCGCTGCGCCTGATGGAGTCGGCCCTGTCGGACAGCGCCGAGTCGTCCGAGTCGGTGACCATCACGCTGCGGATGGATCCCCGGATGCTGGCGCGGATCAAGCGGCTGGCCCGGGCGCGGTATTTGAATTACCAGAGCATGATCAAGCAATGGTTGAGCGAGCGGATGGAACGGGAACAAAAATAAACGACATGAAACCAAACGAAAAACAGAAATCAGGCATCGGCGCTCCCGGGGGCTTCACCTTGGTCGAGCTGCTGGTGGTCATCTCCATCATCGGCATCCTGGCCGGGTTCACCATCCCCGCATTGAACTCGTTCAAGCGGAGCGCGGTTCTCAATCAGACGCGCGCGGAAATGGCCCAGTTGATAACCGCTCTGGACAGCTTCAAGGCCGCCTACGGATTTTATCCGCCGGGCAACCAAAGAACTTACTCGCTGCCCTCCGATCGTTTCATGTTGAGTCCGCTGTATTACGAATTATCCGGCACCACCCTCAGCGGCGCCAATTACGTCACCTTGGACGGGGCTTCGCAGATTAAAGCGGCGGATGTTTCCACTGCCTACGGGATTGGGGGATTCATCAATTGCACCCGGGGCAGCGGTGAGGACTCGGCGGTCGCCCGCAATTTTATCCCGGGGTTAAAGCAAAACCGGATTAATGAAAACATAACGAATAATATCGTGCGCACCACGATGTTGGTCGCCGCGGTCGGCGGGCCGGATGTGACGTATCCAGCCAATTCGCCCAATGTAAATCCCTGGCGTTACGCCTATCCGGGAACCAGTAATCCCGATTCCTACGATCTCTGGATGAAGCTGTCGATCGGCGGGAAAACCTATCTCCTCTGCAATTGGAGCAAGCAAGTTCAAATCAACAGCCCGTTGCCCTGATCTGCATATGCTTCTTGGCCTTGAAATGAACCGTGCTGGCACCCGACAAAACCTTGCCCCCGTGCCTGCCGGTTTCGCATACTGTCCGCTGCAATCAGAACCTTATAAAACTATGAAGACGCACATTTCTTCCTCACGCTCGCTGCGGGCGGGTTTCACCCTCGTCGAACTGCTGGTCGTCATCGCCATCATCGGCATCCTCGCCTCCATGAGTTTGGCTGTCATTCCCGGCGTGATGAAATCCGCCAAGAAGTCCAAAGCCAAGCTGGAGGCGCAGGACATCGCCACCGCCATCCAGCATTATGACTCCGTCTATGGCCGCTTCCCGGTGACCTCCGCCATCCAGACCGCTGCGGGCACCAATGATTACACCTTTGGCGGCACGGTGCTGGCCGGTGCCGGTTTTACGGGCAAGGACATTACTGATAGCGCTCAGGTCATCGCCATCCTGATGGATTCGGAGACGCTGGCCGGGGGAGTGAATGCCAACCACGTTAAAAATCCCCAGAAGACCCTCTTCCTCAATGCCAAAATGACCGATTATCCGTCTAACCCCTCCACGCCGGCACCGAGTGGGGTGGATCAAAACGGGGTGTACCGCGATCCGTGGGGCAATCCCTACATTATTACTTTGGACCTGAACTACGACGAGCAGGCCAAGGACGCCCTCTATTCCCAAACAACCGTCTCCTCTGGCGGGGCTAATGGCCTAGCCAACCCCAGCGGTGCCGCCGATAACTTTCTGTACCACGGCAAGGTGATGGTCTGGTCCGCCGGGCCGGACGGGAAGGCTGCTGTCACCGGAGCCGGGGCGGGGGTCAATAAGGACAACATCCTCAGCTGGTAAAATGGTTTTGAAGTGCGTGTGAAAACGGAGTGTTCATTCGATGGCCAGCACGGCGGCGGGGCAGGGGCCCTGGCAGCGCCGGCTTCGTCGGGCCGGGTCGCCTTCACCCTGATCGAGATGCTGGTGGTGATTGCCATTCTGGGGTTGATCGCCGGGCTGACCGTTCCCGCGCTCAAGAATCTCGGCAAGGCGGATGCCACCGTCAGCGCCGGGCGCCAGCTGCTCGATGACATCGGGCGCGCCCGTCAGCTCGCCATCAGCCAGCGCACGACGGTTTATATGGTGTTTGTTCCGGAAAGTTTCTGGGCCAACACGACTTATAATTCCGCTGCAACCACGACTCCCTGGATGGCCCAGCTGACTTTTGCGGAGAAGTCAGTGGTCACTAATCTCTGTGGCGCCCAGCTGACCGGGTACGTCTTCATCGGCCGCGGCACGGTGGGCGATCAGCCGGGGCGCCATAACTGGCGTTATCTTTCGTCATGGCAGACCCTGCCGGCCGGCACCTTCATCGCCCCGCTGAAATTCCGCACTCCCAAACAGGTCGCTTCGGTCATCTCTCTTGAGAACAATCCGAATTCGCCGTTCACCGTTTACGGTTTCATGACCAACGCGGTGCCGTTTCCGGTGGAGACCAATTCAACGCTGTTTTTAAACCTGCCTTGCCTGATGTTCGACAGCTTGGGGCATCTGGTGGATGAGAGCGGTCAGGTGTTGTCGCGGCACGAATACATTCCGCTGGCCCGTGGCAGCGTGGCGCCGTCAATGGATCCAGCCACCAAGACGTATCAGCTGAGTGCGCCTTCGGTGGCGGAAGTGCCCTCGGGCAACAGCACCAATATCTCGGCCAACATTATTGACATCGACCCGCTCACGGGCAGGGCTCTGCTGCAATTCTTCAAGATGGAACCATGAACTGCTTCATTTCCATCCCGTCCGGCAGCCGGGTCCGCGAGGCCTCGGCCCCAACGCCGCAGTGGGCAGGGGCATTGCGCTGCGATGCCCCCGCGCCGGATAAGGCGCGGAAGGGACTTTTGCGGGCGTCCGTTTCAGCCCCTTTCCTGACGCCCGCGGAACGCGGGCAAGGGCAGCGCAGCGCACTGACCCTGCCATTATGGCGTGAATTTCTATTTGGCATGTCGTGTTCCACTTTCCGTGTGCGGTCTGCCAGTGCGTTCACCTTGATGGAGATCGCCATCTGTCTGGCGGTTATCAGCTTCGCTCTAATCGCCATCATCGGGGTGCTGCCGCTGGGCATGAATGTGCAGCGCGAGAACCGCGAGGCCACCCTCATTAACCAGGACGCCACCGTGTTCCTCGAAGCCATCGGCAAGGGCGCGCAGGGTCTGGACGACCTGACCAATTATGTGTACGCCATCACCAACCATTGGTCGGCTTACAACGCCGGCGGCGGTTTCGTGACGGCCGGCGACAACGGCTACACCTACAACAGCTCCACCGTATCCTGCCCAATTTCCCAGGGCTCGCTGCCCCTCAACAGCGGCTACCGCATCGTGGGATTGTTGAGCACGCCGCAGTTGACGGATGCGAACGGGCAGCCGATTGACCCTTATTACACCGGCAATTATTACAGCAACCACGTCGTGGCTTACGTGCGCGCGCTCAGCGGTGCGGCCTCGGAGAAGCCGCCCCAGGATAATGACATCATCCGGGGCGGGGTGGGCGACTCCGGCGATTCCTTTGCCTACCGGCTGCTGTGCGTCAATGCCCCGGTGCCGATGGAGGGCAATGTGCCGGTTGCTGAGCAGGCCTACGGACGGCAGCTGGCCGCCAACCTGCGCGAGCTGCGCCTCACCTTTTTTTGGCCGTTGCTGCCCAATGGCAAGACCGGTCCGGGCCGGCAGACCTTCCGCACCCTCATCCCCGGCCGGGTCGAGACCAATTTCGTATCGGGTCAGATCTTGTATTTTTATCAGCCCCAGTCTTTCACCAACGCCCCGTGAAAAACACCACCACCATTATTCGTTGCCGGGAAGGGGTGCAGCGCTCCGGCCTCCCGACAGTGCCGCGCGCCGCTTTCACTCTGGTTGAGGTGCTTGTGGTCATGACCTTGCTCTCGTTCATCGTCATCGCGCTCATGGGGGTGTTCAATAGCACGCAGGCGGCGTTCCGCGCCAGCCTCACGCAGACCGATGTGCTGGAATCCGGCCGGGCGGCCATGAACCTGATCACCGGCGATCTGCGTGCGATGTCGCCCTCGCTGGGCGGCAGCAACGGAGCGGTGAACTTTTACGCCGGGAACAATTCGGTCCAGCTTGGCAGCGGTGCCACCCCGCTAATCCAGCCGCTGATCGCGAGCAGCAAAAGCCGGACGAATGTGCTGCAGAATTTTTTCATTTTGAGCCGCGAGAATCAGACCTGGACCGGCACGGGCTATTTTGTGAACCCGACCGCGACCAATGCCATCAATCCGCTCTATCGGTTTTCCATGTCGATGAGCGCCTCGGCCTTCAATAGCCCGGCGCAGCTGTACGCCAATTTCCTCAATGCGGCGCTGACCAACCAGCAGTATTGGAGCCGGCTGGTGGATGGGGTGGTGACCCTGCGGGTGCGCGCCTATGATCCCGACGGGGTCTGGCTGACCAACGGCTATTTTACCCCGCCCCGTGCTCTCGTCAAAAATGTGAGCTTTGCGCCCATCGACTGGGGTGAAGTGGGTTTTACCATGTACAGCAACGCCTTGCCTGCCGCAGTGGAAATTGAGCTGGCGACATTAGAGGATCGCACGTTGCAACGCGCCGAATCCCGTCCCATGGGCCCGCTCCGCAATCAATATCTGACGGAACAGTCCAGCAAGGTTCACGTCTTCCGTCAGCGCGTGGCCATCCCCAACGTGGACACCGCCGCCTACCCATGAAATTTCCCAAGCCATTGATGATCGCCGGTTGCCGAGTGCCGTTTTTTAAAAAATTGGCGGCCGCTCCATTGAGCCCTGCGGCGGGGGCCTGGGGCCATCGTCCCTCCCAGCGGGGCATTGCGCTGGTCATTACCCTGATTTTGTTGTCGGTGACCTTGTTCATGGCGGTGGCGTTTTTGGCCATCAGCCGACGCGAGCGGGGTTCGGTGGTGACCGAGACGGCGGGCGTCACCGCCCGCCTGGCTGCCGATGCCGCGCTGGCCAGCGCCCAGGCACAAATCCTCGCCACCGTGCTGCAGACGACCAATCCCTTCAATTTCGGACTGCGGGTCTCCACCAATTACGTCAATGCGAATGGATTTGTTTCCAGTTTGGCCAATTTGACCAACGTTAATTACGACTACTATTCCAACGGTAACTCTCCATTGAGTTCGGCCGATTTTGAGCAGAATGTCGCCAATCTGTATTACCTTCCCCGGCCGCCGGTGTTCGTGAATGACCGGACTTCCGGTTCCAATGAGTTCCGCTTCTACCTCGACCTGAACCGGAATGCGGCGTTCGACGCAAATGGCGCGGTCCCGGAGAATAATGGCTTGGTCCTGACGGGTCTTACCAATTCCGAGGTTGGCGATCCCGAATGGATCGGGGTGCTGGAGCGGCCGGACGCGCCGCATGGGCCGAACAATAAGTTCCTGTCGCGCTATGCCTTCATCGCCCTGCCGGCCGGAAATACCCTGGATTTGAATGCCATCCATAACGAAGTTTATAATTCGGGTTTGGGGTCGGCGGATGGGTTCTTCCGCAATCAGGGCGTTGGCTCCTGGGAAATTAATCTGGCCGCCTTCCTTGCGGATTTGAACACGAACGAATGGGGCACCGTTTTTTCGCCGTACAATTATTCCCGCTGGTCAGGATATAATAATAGCGGACTGTCCTTCGACGATGCCCGAGCTCTGCTGGCGTACCGCTATGCGGCGAACTACAACACGCTGGCTTCTTTTTCCACGCTGTTCCCTTACTACCCGACCACCGGCGGTCCGGTGGATATGTTCCCGTTTGGATCTTTGTTGACCAGTCCTTCCGTCGTGCCGTTTCATAATTTCACCCTGGCCACCCTGAATACGCCTTGGCCCGGCGCGGACAACACGAACCATTATTTCGGGTTGCCCTCGGATTTATTTGACACCGCCAAGACGCAAATCGGACTCGGTGCCTCTGCGGGTTTCACTGATCATTTGATGGATGCCAGCACTAATTTATTTGGAGGGAGTGCCGTTTCCACCTACGACCGGTACACCTTCTACCGGATGCTGGCGCAACTCGGCACGGATTCCGCGCCCGAGACGGGGAAGCTGAACGTGAACTACGTGAACGTGGACGCCGGCGGCAGCCTCGTTCCCAATCTGCAGACCAACGGGGTCGACTGGACACCGCTCCAGTTTTTCACCAATGCTGCCGATCGGATGCTCCGGACCTACACCACCCAATGGTTTCAGAAAAATCCTTCTAACTATCTGGCCACCTATTACGGCATCACCAACGTTAGTTATTCTTACACCGACGCCTCGGGCACGCGGATCAATGATATCCACGGCCTCGGTCTAACTAACGTGCCGTTCTTCGGCCTGACCAATGAGATTCCCTCGTTTGGGGTGACAGCCATCCCGGTGTGGATGAATGGCTCTTTTCTTTATCGCCCCGCCGTGCAGCGCGTGCTCCAGCTGGCGGCCAATATCTACGATGCCACCACCAATCGCGCCGGCACGTCCGGCAAGAATTACCCCACGGTGCTGCGCCCCACTTTTTACAAGGAGAGCGGCGCCGGGTTCACCAATGTTTTTGTGAACGGGTACGAGGAGGTTTCGTCTATTCCGGGATTAATCGCGGCCAATAGCGGCAACGCCCCTTTGGATCCGCCGATCGATGTTGCCGATTTATCAGATGGAATTACCTCTGGCCTGGGCGTCAATAGGCACAACGTCTATGGCGTGCCCTGGATCATCGGGGCAAAAAAGGGATTCCCCAGCTTCAATGAATTTTCCCTGGAAAGCGTCGTGACGGTGACCCGCAAGCTGCAGCTGGTCCGGACCAACGATGCCACCGGAGGGATTGCGGGCGGGTTGCCGATGCGGGTGACGCGCACTAACCAGATGTATTTCTTTAGCATCACCAATCATCTCGGCGTCGAGTTCTGGAACTCCTACAGCAACGCCTACACCAGTGCCGGCGCCGGGACGGAGTTGGTCGTGCGGGATGTTCTTTCCACCGTGCTGACCAATGCGGTGCGGACCTGGCCGGCGGTTCCGACGCCGGTGTACCTATCTCCCATCACCTATGTCGGAATGGTCTGGCCCGGCGCCTGGGTCAACGGATCTATTGTGGGCGGATCGTTCAAGCTCCCGCTGGGGAGCCGCGGCACACCAGAGGCTTTTTTGCCGGCTTCCATCTACAGCTTCGGCCTCGCGGATTTTGTGGGGGTGAACAGCGCCTATGAGGATTATGCGCCCATGAATCTGCCGCATTTTGGGCTGCTGCTGACCAACCGGCTGCAGGTGTTTCTGCTGGAGAATGGGCATGTCATTGACTACGCGCATTTCAACGGGCCGGAGACGCGGCGCGATTTGAACGCCGAGCTGGCCGATCCCAATTCCACCGGGGCGCCCGCCTATCTGTGGAGCACCAATGTCACTTCTGCTCAGATCCCCTTTGGGACGATTAATCAGGTCAATGTTTCTGCGGGGATTGCGACTCTGGTGGTGCCGCAGAACGGGGGAAATTGGCAGACGCCAGCCGGCTTGCCGCAATCCTTGCGGGGCAAAGCCGGAGCCATTGAAGCTTATTTCAAGGGCTTTCTATCCCCCAACAGCCTCTACAGCTTTGGCGGCAAAAGTTACACCAACACCGAATACAGCGTGCAGGCGCCCTACACGCCCACGCGCACGCTGGTGTCCTACACCTCCTGGCAGGCCAATGATCCGCTGGTCCATTATCTTGGCAGCGACCTGAACTATTCGGGCGCTGAGCCGTCCTCGGCGCTCTCCACGGGATTGACCAAGTGGAATGGTACATCGCCCGATATCCTGCCCGGCCTGGGCTATTTGAACGAGCGTTATCAGCCGTGGGGCAAGGTGCACAGCGATGCGGGCGCCGATAATAATCCCTACAACTCGTCTCTCAAGGACCCGCTGGTGCGGCAGTCGGATGACTGGGATTTCCCGACGTTCAAACTGCCGGCCGTCGGCTGGCTCGGGCGCATCCATCGCGGCACGCCGTGGCAGACGGTCTATCTCAAAGCCACCAATTTGCTTTCGACCAGCGGCATTAGCACCTGGACGAATTGGACGGGCAACCGGAACCGGTTTGATGCCACCAATGCCGCCCCTGTTCAGGACCGGCTGCTGTTCGATGTCTTCACCACCGCACTCAATGACAACGCCACCCGTGGCCAGCTGCCCATCAATGTGGCCGCTGCCGGCACCAACAACCCAACCGCCGGCCTTGCGGCGTGGTCGGCGCTCTTCAGCGGCATTGCCGTGCCCACCAATCGGGCAGGGGGGTATGCCGTGATTTCACCGGCCGGGGGGAATGTTGCCAATTCTCCGCTGGGGCAGATTGTCGCCAATATCAATGGCCAGCGCGCGGTTTTCACGAACCTCGACGGGGTGGGCGGTTCGTTTGAGCACGTCGGCGATATCCTGTCCGTCGCGAACCTGACGCAGAATTCCCCCTTCCTGTCCGGACAGAACATCACCAACGGAATCACGGATGCGCTCATGGAATGGCTGCCGCAGCAGACGCTGTCGCTGATGCGGGTGGGCGCCCAGCCGCGCTTTGTGATTTACAGCTATGGCCAGACCCTGGCGCCCGCGCCTAACGGCATCGTCACCAGCGGTACTTATCCGGGGATGATCACGAATTACCAGGTGACGGCGGAGACCGTGACGCGCTCGGTGGTGCGCGTGGAGGGCGCCCCCACCAATGCCCATGCCGTGGTGGAAAGTTATAACATTCTGCCGCCGGATTGATGAACCGCCAAGACGCCATGGCCGCCCAGTTGAAAACTTTTGTAGGTTTAAACGCGAACTCAGAAAGAGGAGTTTGCGTTCACGGGGTCGGGTCAGCGCGCTGCGCTGACGACCTCGGCCGCGTTCAGCGGCCGTCGGGAAGGCTGCCAGAACGGACATCCGCACACGTTTCTTCCGCGCCGGGTACGGCGCGGAGGCATCGCAGCGCGATGCCCCTACCTATTTTGGAGTTCGGATTAAATGGAAGAGATGGAATTTAAACTCTTCCCGCTATGAAAATGAGCGCTTTAAGGCTAGTCTGTCCCCATCATGATTTTGTTGCTTGGCGATCTGGGCGCCTTGGCGGTTTAATTTGCGGTTAAGCGTAAAAAATATGCGTTCACGCTCGTCCTTTTGGATCTTGATATGCCTGGTGCTGCTGGCCAGTGCCTGGCTGTTTTGGCCCCACCCGGTCCGCCATACGACCGGGCCGGTTTCCCCAGCCCCGTCCCCTATTACCACCTCTAAAGCCGCGACGCCTGCATCCGTCAGTGTCATCCAGTCCGCCGGCACGGCTCCACAGCTCTTCGCCACCCCGAAAAAAACCGTCACTTCGGTCGCGTCCGTCCCCAAAACCAAACCGTTCCCCTATCGCCTGGCCAACACGACCCGGCCGATCGGCGAATTGCAGTCGGAGGGCAGGGCGCTGTTGCTGGCCAACGCGTTCATTGATACCCGCGCGAAGCTGAATTTTTCCATCCCCCCGCATTTGCAGTCGGCGGCCGCCTCAGGCACGTACATCGTACAATCCCGCACCCCGCTGGATACCGCCTTCCGCGCGCAGTTGGCGTCGGCGGGGGCTGAGATTGTTTCCTACATTCCGAACAACGCCTATCTGGTGCGGATGACCGCGGCGGGCGCGGCGCAGATGTCGGGGCGGTCCGGCACCTCGGCGGTCCTCCCTTATGAGCCCTATTACAAGATCAATGCCTCGCTGCTGGGCGCGGCGGTGACTCAAAAGGCATTGCCGGACGGCGCGGCCCTGACGCTGGGCCTGTTTGCGGATGACGCCGCGCGCACGGTGGCGCAGATCGAAAAGCTTGGCGGGACCGTGTTGGCTACCGATCGGTCGCCGTTCGGGCCCATGGTCCGGGTGCTGCCGCCGTCGAACTGGACGGCGCTGGCGCTGCTGCCCGGCGTGCAGATTGTGGAGCCGTCGCGCCAGCGCGTCTCTGCTAACGACTTGGCGCGGGTGAGGATGGGTATTTCTACCGACACCGTGACCAATGCCAACTATGGCGGGCTGAGCGGTTCCAATGTGACGGTGGCGGTGATTGATTCGGGCATTGATGCCACGCATCCGGACTTTGCCACTGGCCGGGTCACAGGCATTTCGGCGATGAGTCTTACGGACACGAACGGGCACGGAACGCATGTGGCCGGGATCATCGCAGGCAACGGTGCCCGGTCCTCTACCCTCAATGCCAATGAACCCCAGGGCTCGGTAACCAATGCGGATTTTCGCGGCAAAGCGCCGCTGGCCTCGCTGTTCTCTGTGGACGCCTTGGCCGATGATCAGACGTTGAAGCAGACAGACCGGTACCTGCAGGAGACAGTCGCGCGGACCAATATTCTGATTTCCAATAACAGCTGGGTGTATTCGGGGCAAAATGTCTATGACCTGGCGGCGGCGAGCTATGACGCGGCGGTGCGCGATGCTCTGCCGGAGACGATGGGGTCGCAGCCGGTGCTCTTTGTGTTCGCGGCGGGGAACGACGGCGGCGGCAACACCGATGGCGGCGGCGGGGCGGCTGACACGGTGCTCTCGCCGGGCACGGCTAAGAACGTGATCACCGTGGGCGCCTTGGAACAGCTGCGCAACATCACCAATGAAGTCGTGGATGTGGACGGGAACACCAACGCGGTCTGGGAAGCGGATACGGACACGGATTTTCAGGTGGCCAGCTATTCGGCTCGCGGCAACGTGGGCGTAGGCACCGAGGGCACTTATGGCCGGTTCAAGCCGGATGTGGTCGCTCCGGGCAACTTCGTGGTTTCCACCCGCTCGAGCACTTGGGATGAGGCCGCCTATTATAATCCCACCAATTATTACCGGAATGTCTTTAGTGATCAGGTGGTGGCAGCTACCAATTCCGCATGGATCTACGACACGCTCACGGTGCCTTCCAACGCCGTGGCGGTCCGGATTACCGTCGTGTCCAACGCCAATTCGCCGCAGCCATTTCCCAATTTGCCGATTTATATCAAACTGTCGGGGTATCCCAGCCCGACGGACTCCGACATCGCGATTAATAATTCTGTTTCCATTCCTCCGGATACTGACGGTGCCATCAGCGGCATCTCTTCGCTGTTGGGTACGACCGTTCATTATGCGGTGGGCAACACCAATAATTTTTCCGTCAGTTACGATCTGGTCACGGTGATCACCACGACCAATGATCAGGGGAATTATTTTCAGGTTTTGAGCAATCTCAACGCCACGCTGGCCCCCTACTATCGCTATGAATCGGGCACGAGCATGTCGGCCCCGGCGGTGTCCGGAGCGCTCGCGCTGATGCAGGATTACTTCACCAACACCCTCCGCGCCACGCCCAGTCCGGCCCTGCTCAAGGCCCTGCTCATCAACGGCGCCCGCTCGGTCGATAATGAATACCTAGTCGTCTCCAATGCGATTAATTTCCAGGGCTGGGGGCTGCCGAGCGTCCCCAACTCCGTGCCGCCTGCCATCACCAATCAATACAACGCGCCCTGCGCCAGTTTCTTTGCCGACCAAAGCCCCACCAACGCGCTCGCCACCGGCGATCAACGCACCTTTCTGCTGACCGTCTCCACAAATTCCGGCGCGGCCGCCCAGCCCCTGCGCGTGACCCTGGCGTGGACCGATCCGCCCGGCGACCCCATCGCCGCCACCAAGCTGGTCAACAATCTCGACCTGATCGTGACCAACCTGACCACCGGGGCGATTTACCTGGGCAACGATATCCCCCGCGCCAGCAGTTTCAGCGCAGCCTGGGATCCGACCGACACCAATGCGGTTCCGAACTTTGATTCCGTCAACAACGTCGAGAACGTCTTCATGGCCCTGGCGGACGGCACGAGCTACTCCGTCACCGTCCTCGGCCGGGCGGTGAATGTGAATGCCGTCACCGCGCAGACCAACGATGTGGTGCAGGATTTTTCGCTGGTGATCTCCTCCGGCAACGGCGGCGATAGCAATGCGCTGACGGTGGCGGAATCGGTGCTCGTCAGCCATCCCACCGACGCGCAGCGGGTCACGCCGGTGGCGAACACCCTGAGCGGCACCGACAGTTCGGGCACCCAGACGAGCGCGGGCGGAATTTTGTTGAATCAGATTGTGGGCGCCAATCCCGCGTTGCTCGGCACCAACACGATTCCCGCCGGCACCAACACGGTCTATGCCACCAATGCCGTCATCACCCTGGGCATGACCAACCAGTGGCATTTTTACGTGGTGACCAACACCACCACCTTTACCAACGCGGCGTTTATCACATTTCTGCCGAACACGCTGTCGGTGCCGCGGATGGGCGTCTATGCCGACACGGAAGCCAACGCCACGCAGCCGGAGGCGGACATCGATCTCTACGTCACCACCAATCCGGCGATCACGAATCTGGATCCGGCGGCCATCGCCGGCGCGGACAAGTCCCTGAGTTCGGGCGGCACGGAATTTGTGGTCTACTCCAATTCGGTGAAGGACCTCGTGTATTACATCGGCGTGAAATCGGAGACCGCCGAGGCGGCGGAATACGGGTTCCTGTCCGTGTTCAGCCTGCTGCCGTTCAGCCAGACGGATGCCAACGGCAATCAGCTGGTCAGCGGCCTGCTGCTGCCGGCGATCATTGCCGATGGCAGCCCTGAACATCCCGGAGTGGCCTACGTCTTCGGCATCGCCGTGCAGCCCATGGAAATTCGTCAGGTGGTGGTGGGCGACCAGTTCCAGAGCGAGAATTTTGGGGACTTGGTCGGCTTGCTGAGTCACAGCGGCAAAAACGTGGTGCTGAACAACCATTCCTCCGTGTTCAACTCCAGCGGGGTGTACACGAATTTCTACAATGACACCGGCAACAATCTGACTCCCGGCTCCATGCCGACGGATGGCCCGGGCAGCTTGCAGGATTTCCAGGGAAAGCAGGCCGTCGGCCCATGGATCATGACGGTGGCAGATTCCGGCGCAAATCAAAGCAACACCGTGACGGCCTTCTCGATGGTGATTGCGCCGCATAAAGATCTCAATAATCCGGGTGTCCAGATCAGCGTGCAGCCGGGCGAGTTTTTTGTGGATTACATCGATGTTCCCGCCGGGGCGGCCAACTTGACGGTGTCGGCCACCAATCTCCCACCGCCCGCCGTGCCGCCGCTGGAACTCTATGTCACGTTTGGGTCGCCGCCGTCTCTGGCGGACAGCAACTCGATGGTGCTCCTGACCAATGGGATTTCTCCGGGGCCGCTGGGCAACTCCATCTCGCTCGGGCCGCCGCTGACCCCTGGCCGCTATTATGTCGGCATCCGCAACCCGGACATTGCGGCTCACGATGTTTGGATTTCTGCGGCCATCACCTTCTCGTCGGCAGCCGCGTCCACGGTGGACTTCACCGCCACCAACACGGCGGTCATATGGGATGATGCGGTGTCCTACGCGAGCCTGGTGGTGACCAACCGGGACATTCTCCAGTCGCTCCAGGTGGGGCTGCGGGTGGATCATCCGCGGATTTCCGACCTGGTGTTTCATCTCATCAGCCCCGACGGCACCCGCTATCTGCTCATGGAAAACCGCGGAAACACGAGCACCAACGGCGCGGGTGCGACCATTGTGGCTACTAATATTTTTTCTAGCTCCGCCTCTGGGGGACCAGCCGGGGTGACAAATTTTTATGACCTCCATCAAACTTCCGGCACCATTCCGATCAGTTGGAATTTTTACACCGTGCCGGACACGATGGATGTCTATTATCAGAGCAATTTAATCTTCAGCTCCGGGTTGGTGAGCTTCGCGGGGTCCACCAATTTAACCTTTGGGCCCGGCACCTCCACGGAAATTGAGGTGGTGATCAATGCGACGAATCATCCGGCTCGGACGCTTTGGACCTACACACTCGGCGGGATTCAGACCAATATCGTCTATCTCGCATTCACCGGAGACACGAACCTGACCACCACGCCTATCAAATTTGCATCCCCGCCGTTTGTGCCCACGTCGTCCGGCGAGTTGTGGTCTGATAATTTCGATACTGCCGTGGCGAATGCCTATGTGGACGGCACCAGTTTCAGCACCAATTGGACAGTGCTGACAAACTCGGTGGACATTACCACAAATCCCCCGGCTAATTCGCCGCCTAATTTGCTGGCGCTGAACTCGGGTGCCGTTTCCAACAACCTCCCCACGGTGGCGGGACAAAAGTATACGCTGTCTTATCTGATCGGTTCCAGCGCGACGGACACCAATTCATCCTCTACCAATGCCAATTGGCAATTTGTGGGCATCAATTTCACCGCAACTAAAAACGGCACCCCGTTGGTGCTGGACGCTTCCGGCAGCGGCTTGGCGGTCAACAGCGTGGTGACCAATGCCTTCGGTACCAATGTTCTTTTTGACAATTTCTCGCTGTCTCTATTGCCTGATAACCTCTACTACCAGCCTGAAGTCTCCCTGGAATCCCTTGTGGGGCAAAGTGCCTATGGGCTGTGGCAGCTGGAGATTCAGGATGATCGGGTCGGGGCTGGCCTCACCAATACGCTCGTCAGCTGGCAGTTGGAAATGGTCTTCGCCAACACCAACCTCCTGTATCTGCCCGTCATCACCACGCCGGCCACCGATATTACTTTCACCTCCGCAATACTCAATGCGCTGGTTTATCCCTTGGGCGTGACCACCACCCTGTATTTTGAGTACGGAACCAATACCGCCTATGGCCTGCTCTCCGACAGCGTCACCCTGACCACCAATCTCAACCTGCAGCAGGCCATCGGCATCTCGGTGACCAATCTGTTGGCGGATGTCCTCTATCATTTCCGAGCCGTGGCCAGCAACAGCACGGGGATCTATTATGGCGGGGATCTGACGTTTCTGGCGCACACCGGGCCGCCGCCTTATGCGGCTACCTTGCCGGCCACCCTCATCACTGGCGCTAGCGCCCAATTGAATGGCATGGCCACGCCCAACAGCCTTGCCAGCACGGCGTGGTTCCAGTGGGGAACTAATCTCCTGTACGGAAACAGCTCGGCGCCGGTCGCGGTGGGCGCCGGGGTCAACGTGGTTTACACCAACACCCTGATCAGCGGTCTGCTGACGAATGTGGCGTATCACTACCGGCTGGTGGTGAGCAATGCCATGGCGGTGGTCTATGGGTTTGATCAGGTGCTGGATGAATCCTACGTGGTCGCCTGGGGCGCGGATTATGTGGGGCAAATCAATGTGCCGGTCGGATTGAGCAACGCCGTATCCATTGCTGGGGCGTATGACCATAGTCTGGCCGTTAAAAACAACGGCACGGCCGTGGCCTGGGGCGAGAATAATTTCGGCGAGTCGACCGTGCCCGCGAGCTTGACCAATGTGGTGGCGGTGGCGGGCGGAGAATCTTACAGCATGGCCCTGAATGGCAGCGGAATCGTCAGCGCCTGGGGCTTGAATAATCTTCATCAGACGAATGTGCCGGCGGGCTTGAGCAATGTGGTGTCCATCGCCGCCGGGGCGTATTCCAGCCTGGCCTTGAAAGCCGACGGGAAAGTGACTACTTGGGGGCTCTCTTTTTTAAATGTGCCGGCGGGTCTGAGCAATGGGGTCGCGGTGGCGGGCGGCAAATTTCACAGTCTGGCCCTCAAAAATGACGGGACCGTAACGGCCTGGGGCGACAACGGCTCCGGTCAGACCGATGTGCCGGCCGGCCTCAGCAACGTGGTGGCCATTGCCGCGGGCGGCTTCCATAATCTCGCTCTGAAAAGGGATGGGACAGTGGTTGCCTGGGGCGACAATACGGCCGGTCAGACCAATGTGCCCGGCGGGCTGGGCCGTGTGGTGGCGATTGCCGCGGGCGGGTTTCATAGCTTGGCCCTGCAGGCCAATGGCACCGTGGTGGCCTGGGGCGATTCCTCGACCGGGCAGGGGACGGTGCCCGGGGCCTTGGCAAGCAATGTGGTGGCGATTGCGGCGGGAAATCTTCATAGCCTGGCCATGACATCCCGATTCATCAATTCCACCAATCCCACCCTATCGGCCCTCGTTGCGGCGGCGGCGCAAACCAACGCTATCCTGGGTGGCGGCATTAATTATTATGCCGTGGAAGTGCCCACGAATGCGGACTTTGCTACCAACATTTTGCTCTTTACCCAGAACGGGTCATTGAACCTCTGGTGGAGCACCAACACGCCCTACAAGCTCAACAGTGGAACTGCCACGCTGCTGCTCCCGAATGCCACGAACGGGGTTTCCGTTCTCACCACCAATGGCCTGCCGGCGCTGGTGCCCGGCTCCACGTATTATCTGGGCGTGCAGAACACCAATACCTTCGCCGTCTCCTATGGATTGGAAGTGGACTTCCATTTGCTGCCCGGGCCAGTTCCGGCTGGTCCGCCCCTCATCGGGAGCGTCACCCTCGCAACCAATGGTCTGACTTTGAGCTGGTCCGCGCCCACCAATGAGCAGTTCACTGTCCAATACGCCACCAATCTGGACGCGTCGGTCTGGGCCGACCTTGCCGGGCCGATTACCTCGACCAACGGCCTGTTCACCTTCACGGACACCAACGCGGCGTTGGTCCTAAAATTCTACCGCCTCTTGCTCCTGCCGTAGTTTTCCGCCCCGGTGCGCGTTAGATTCCCGCGGACCAAAAGAATCCGAGCGGCCCAGCGCTGAGATGGAATTCCTGATCCATTGGACGCGGCGCTGCGTGGCGCTGGATCCCATTATGAAGACAAAGATTGAGACACGAATTACACGAAGGAACACGAATTACGGAAGGGGAAATTTTAACCGCAAAGAACGCAGAGATTACAAAGCGTCAGCGTGACGCTGGCCCCCATTGTGAAGATAAAGATTGAGACACGAATTACGCAAAGGAACACGAATTACGGAAGTGAAAATTGAAACGCTCAGGAGGCCAAGGCGTAAGCCCATTCCTAATTGAAAGGCCCAGAGCCATTCTTGGCAACGGTGGGACAGGTAGGGCGCGTCACTCCATGCGCGCCGTCGTGGTCAGCCCGCACGCGTGGGTTTGCAACAGCAGTGGGCAGGGGATCGCCCGCCCTAATGCGCCGGTGTGCCAAGGCGAAATTGAACTGCCTTGGGACAGGCGCCTTCAGTTTTTCCGGGCCGGGCCGCGCAGCACCTTGAGTGTCTCGGGCATTTTATGGTGACGCTTCAATCCCGCGTCGCCCAGCATTCCCGCCGGCACACGCGCAATGAACTCAGGGAAACTTTTTTCAACCCGGTCCCGGATCAGTTTCTGCCCCGTCCGGGAGGCCCAGAAATCGTCCTCCACTTTCTCTAGCGCCCTCCCCGCTTCCTCGTGGGTCAGATTCTCGCGCTTGGCCAGGACCCAGATTAATTCCAGATCCCCCGGCAGGCTGACCGGGAACGCCACGAATTTCAGCTCCACCTCCTGCTCGTCCCCTGTCTCCGGCCCGGGCGGACGCACCAGTATCCGGCTGCGCATCTGCGTGCCGTCCGGCAGCGACACGTCCACGCGCAGCCCTTTGCCGTCTTCATTCGGCTGGATCTCCAGATCAGCATCGCCAAAGCCCGCTAGAAGCTCCGCTTTGACCGCTTCCAGTGTGGCGGATTCCAAATCCGGGAGCGGAATCCGTTCACAGAATTTTTCAAAGGAGGTCACGCGGTTCTTCGCCCGCAGTTCCGCCTCGAAGGCGGAATAGATCCGGTCGGCCAACGCCGGATCGGGGGCTACCTTGGGCAAAATACTTCTCAGCAACTCCAGCAGCCGGGTCTGCTCGTGACGCTGGGATTTCGACTGCTTCTTTTCTTGGGCCATAAATTCAATATCCGTTGCGGGTCGCCCCCCCGCTCCAAAGCGGGGTCGCGGCACGCGCCTTTAATTCTTGTTCTTGTTCAATGCGGCCGTAAACCAGTCGACCGGCGCCGGCTTCGCCGCGGGGCTGGGACGGGCGGACCCAGCGCCAGCCGTGCGCGGTATTCCCGGCGAGGTCTTGGTGCCGGCGGGGCCGGCGCTGATTTCCGGGGCCGCCTTCATCGAGAGCGCGATGCGTTTGCGCGGTAGATCCACTTCCGTCACCGTCACCTGGACGCGCTGGGACACCTTGACGACTTCCGACGGGTCCTTGACGAAGCGGTCTGCCAGCTGGCTGACATGCACCAGACCGTCCTGATGCACGCCGATGTCCACGAACGCGCCAAAAGCGGTGACGTTGGTGACGATGCCCGGCAGCTTCATACCCGGCTTCAGGTCTTCCATTTTCTCCACGCCGGATTGGAAGGAAAATACCTCAAACTTCTGGCGCGGATCCCGGCCGGGCTTTGCGAGTTCGGCAAGGATATCGTTCAAGGTCGGCAGCCCCACGGTGTCCGTGACGTACCGGGGCAGCTGGATTTTCTGCCGCAACCCGGCATCGCGCATCAGGTCCTTGACCCCGCAATTCAAATCCTTCGCCATCTGGTCCACGACGCCGTAGCTCTCCGGATGGACGGCGCTGGCGTCGAGCGGATGGACGGCATCGCGGATCCGGAGGAAGCCGGCGGCCTGTTCGAAGGCTTTCTCGCCCAGGCGCGGCACCTTCTTCAAGTCGGAGCGCGATTTGAAGGGGCCGTTTTCATTGCGGTGGGCGACGATGCCTGCCGCCAGCGACGGGCCCAAGCCGGACACGTAGGCGAGCAGCTGCTTGCTCGCGGTGTTGAGCTCCACGCCCACCCCGTTCACGCAGCTCACCACCACGTCGTCGAGACTGCTCTTGAGCGCCGCGGGGTCGACATCGTGTTGGTACTGACCCACCCCGATGGATTTGGGGTCCAGCTTGACCAATTCGGCGAGCGGATCCGCGAGGCGGCGTCCAATGGAAACGGCTCCCCGCACGGTGAGGTCCTGATCGGGAAATTCCTCGCGGGCGGCTTCCGAGGCCGAATAAATAGAGGCCCCGCTCTCATTGACCATCACCACGGGAATGGAGCTGGGTAGCTTGAGGGCCTTGACGAAGGTTTCCGTTTCCCGGCCTGCTGTGCCGTTGCCAATGGCAATCGCCTCGATCTTATATTTCTGGACCAGGCTCAGCACCGCCATCGCCGCCTCGCGCGCTTCTCCGGCACTCGAGGCGGTGGGATAAATCACATCGTGGAATAGCAGTTTTCCCTGCCGATCCAGGCAGACAATTTTGCATCCGGTGCGGAAGCCGGGATCGATCGCCAGGACGTTCCGGCTGCCGAGCGGGGAGGCGAGCAGGAGTTCGCGGAGATTGTCAGCAAACACGCGGATGGCTTCCACGTCGGCGCGCTTCTTGGTTTCCATGCGCAGCTCCACTTCAATCGCCGACCCGAGCAGCCGCTTGTAGCTTTCCTGCACCGCGAGCCGGACCTGCTCGGAGGCCGGGCCCCGGCCGGTGACAAAGAGCGGCTCCAGCAGCAGCAGCGCGTCCGCTTCCGGCGGCGCGATCCGCATCATTAAAAATCCTTCCTTCTCCCCGCGGCGGATGGCCAGCAGCCGGTGGCTGGGAATGGTTTTCGCCGGCTCGCTCCAGTCGAAATAATCCTTAAATTTTGCGCCCGCCTCCAGCTTGTCCGATAAGACCTTGGATTTGACCTGCCCCGAGCTCCAGTAGAGTTCGCGCAGCCGGGCGCGGGCTTCCGCGTTATCGCTTACCCGCTCAGCCAGGATGTCCCGCGCCCCCGCCAGGGCGGAGGCGATGTCGGCCACGCCCTTTTCGGGGCTGAGAAATTTCGCCGCCTCCTGCTGGGGATCGGCCGCGGAATGCTGCTGGAACAAAAAGTCGGCGAGCGGTTCCAATCCCTGTTCCCGGGCGATGGTCGCGCGGGTGCGCCGCTTGGGGCGGTGCGGCTGATAAATGTCCTCAAGCCGCGTCACCGAATCCGCCCCCAGCACGGCCGCCTTGAGTTCATCGGACAGCAGATGGCGTTCCGTGAGCGATTTGAGTATGGCGTCCCGGCGGCTGTCCAGATCAGCCAGGCTGATCAGGCGCTCGCGGATGTGGGTCACGGCCACTTCGTCCAGGAGGCCGGTGGCTTCCTTGCGATAGCGGGCGATGAAGGGGACGGTGGCGCCTTCGGCAAACAGCCGGGCGGTGGCCAGCACTTGGCGCGGCTGGATTTTGAGTTCGCCGGCGATGGTTTGGAGATGCGCTTCGTTCATTCAAAAATGGGACGGATGATTTAACCAAGGGGCGACGCGGTGTAAAACGGAAACGGGGAAATAATTTTTGCCACTGGAAAAGGGTTCCTTGACGTTTCAAGGATTGGCTGTCCAGAACCCGCTTCAGGCAGAGGACCGGACCAATGAATATCTCTCTCGAAGCGGGCCATTGCTGAAAATCGCGGGGAGCGGGCAGAACAAATCGTGCCAGGTTTTATGCGCCACCGCACTCGTTTCGTCACGCTGGCTTGGCGTGGCGGTGGTCGGGCGTGGCACTCCGTGGGCGCCGTTCGGTTTAAAACCGCACGCGTGGGCTGGCAATCGTGGCGTGCAGGGGACTGCCCGCCCTACCCACGTGAATGGATGAGACCTCGCTTTTGGCTCATTCAAAAAATCGTGTTCATCCGTGTCTGGCCTTCATAATGGGGTCCAGCGCCACGCTGACTTGCCGGTTTATTCGGACTGCAGGGTTCCCGCTTAAAGGCGTTCCCGGCCGCCGAAGCCGGTTTCGAGTTCATGCCAGAACTCAACGGATTCCTCGTCCAATTCCCAGCAGAGAAACACCTCTTTGCCGCCGATCAGAGCCGGGAAATCCAGAAGCCCGCGCTCCAGATCTTTGACAAAAATGGTCCGGCGTTTGAATTCAGCAAGAGCGGCATCCATGGCGGCGAGGGTGCGCACCCACTCATTGACCGTCGCGCCGCCGCAATCGACACCCTGCGCCACCCGTCCGCCCAGCCGCTTCTCAATCTGCTCCAGCTGCTCGCGCCGTCCGTTGAGCTGCTCCAGCCACTTTCGGATCTGAGGCAGAAGAGCGGTGGCCTCCTCGCGGGTGTAGTGTTTTTGAAAGTGATATTTCATCGGCAACTTCTAGCACTTCCCAACAAAAAAAGCCGTTCGCGGGAAAGCGCCTACTGGCGCCCGCCCGCGAACGGATGAATGAGACCGCAGGTCAGATTACTTCTGCCAGGTGCGCTTCTTGTGACGATTCAAGCGCAGCTTCTTGCGACGTTTATGCTTATTGATCTTGGCCTTGCGGCGTTTTTTAATTGAACCCATAAAATGTTAATCCGTCGGCGCCAGACTCGTTTTGGTCCAGCGCGAACCTAATTATTAACGTTTTTGAACCCGCAATGGCAAGGCAAATTGCGGGTCATTGCGAGCCTCGCCCCTCTTCAATCAAGCCCAAGGTGCCGCGCGCCACTTCATTTCCGATTTTGCATTTCATTCTTTCAGCCGGAAGAGCCGATTCCCCGTCACCCTGCGGGATCGTGACACGGCTGGTGCCGCTGTCCGTCGTCACGGTGAGGCCGCTCGTCAACCCGACAGCGGCATTGGTAAGAGTCGCATTCTGCTGGAGAGTGACGCGGGCGTGACCGGCCACGACACGGTGGCCGGGTTGCCACCGGCGCGCACCCCCCCGCGCGCCTGCTCACTGAGCTGGGGCCAGAACCGAGCGGAACCCGATGCTGGCGGTGGCGCTGACCGGGTTGGCGCTGTTGCGGTTCGCCGACCGGCAGTGAGTGGCAAAATTATTCCAAGAGCCCCCTCGGAACACGCGATCCAGACGAGGGGATGGGCCTATGGGGTTAACTAGGACTGAATACTTACTCGCATATGTGTTCCAACACCACTCCGATAAATTCCCGGCCATGTCATACAACCCATACCCGTTAGGCGCGTAATATCCGGCTGCACTCGTCCCGGAGGGGATGCCGGACACCCCATCGTACGACTGACCGGAACCCTCCGAGCAGTTCACTAAATTTTCATTGATCCAATTCCCCCACGGAAACCGCTGACTGCTCAGGCCGCCCCGCGCCGCCTTTTCCCACTCTGCCTCCGTAGGCAATCGATATCCCAAGCCTGTATCCACACTCCGCGCCCAATATACAAAATTGGTGTTCAGATCTGTTTCTCCAGTGCGATAGATGTTATTCGTCGTCTGTGTCTCGCTTGTGTAATACACCGGGTAAAGACCCGCCTGCTCGCTCCGCGCATTGCACCACTTCACAGCATCATACCAGTTGACGTGATACACCGGCTGGTTCGGCGCGTTCCCGGTCGGCGGCGGCCGGTTTTCGTAATTAAAAGTATACCCGTGGTTCGTCGCCCAATAATAAACCGAGAGCCACTGACTGATGCTCACCAGATTCACATCCATGTAAAATCCCGACACATATACATTCGTCGGACTCGCGTTTGTGATGTCCAAATCGCCAATGGAATTGCCGAGCGTAAAAACACCCTCCGGGATCAACGCCATGCCGCTGGGGATTTTCACCGAAGTCGCCACCACCCCTGTCAAATTGGACCCGCTGCCGACGAACTTTAACGCGGACACCGAACCGCTGCCGAAGTTCTGGTTCCCGGTAAACGTGTTTCCGCCGGCGAGCAAGGCAACGCCCGTCAGTCCCGCACCGCTTCCGCCATTGGTAATCACCCCGGCCGGCAGCTGCGCCGGGGTCAGCGTCCCGGACAAATTCGTGGCGGGGATGCTGCCGCTCAACTGGCTGACGCTCACCGCGCCGGAAACCGTCGCTGCGGTGACGGCATAGGGCGTGGGCGTGATCTGCTGGCGCGGCGACAGCGTGCTGAACGAGACCGCATTCACTTGATTGGTGCGCACGCCAATTTCCAGCCAGCGCGCGGCGCCGGGGAAGTTTGCCCCAAAATCCAGCATTACCGTGAACAAGCCATTGGTCACTCCTGTGGCGGTATTCGTCACCGGCCCGGCCAGCAGGCTTCCGGAGCCGCTGTTGGAGGTGCACAGCGTGAACACCAGGTCATAGCTGCCGCTGGCGGCCACACCATTGGCATTGAGCCGGCCCTGATAGGTGAACGCCGTGCCCTGAGCAAACGCGGTGGGTATCAAGGAGATTGCGCCGAGCAGCGCGAGGATAAAAATAATTTTACTTTTCATGGTTCAACAAATTCTCAGGAATACGGGTGCATACCGGTTCAAGCATGATTAAAGGACCAAGGACCGGCAACTCAAAAGATGAGTGACGGGCGCTATGCTAAAGCAATCCATCAGAGGGGCAAGCTCTGAGCCTATTTGAAAAGGAATCGGAACGCTCCGGCGGCATCCTATGGCGACCCAAATCCGAGGGCCATTAGGGGATCCAATGAGCGACTAGGGTTCACCGACGTGACCCGCCCGGAAATAAGATCATCCCCCCGGAACTGAAAAAAGTATCCACCAGGGACCGAAGTTAATGGAAGCGAATCCAATAACTGGATAGACTCACAGCATGTCCGTTGAAAAAAAGCAACCGGCGGGGACCCCACCCCCGCGCCGGACCTTTTGGCTCCTGGGGATGGCGGCGATCGCCGGCCTGGCAGCGGCGGCAGTATTTTTTTATTCCCAGCGCGGAAATCCCTCGCGCCCGGTGTCCCCGGCACCCGAGCCGGCGCGGCAGATGAATGCCCGTTATGCCGGGTCGGCGAGCTGCCGCGAATGCCATGAGGCGGCCTATGCCGACTGGTCCGGATCGCACCACGGCCTGGCCGAACGGGCGCCCGCCGCCGCGATGGATGAGGCCGCTTTTGTTCCCGCCCGCACTTTCCAACACGGGACCCAGCAGACCGCCCTGCGAAAAAGCGGGAACGGTTACGAGCTGGTGACTGCCGGGCTCCAGGGAACGAATCAGGTTTTCCCCGTCGACCGCATTCTCGCCCACAGCCCCCTGCGCCAGATGCTGGTCGGGTTTCCCGGGGGGCGATGGCAGGCCACCGAGGCCGCCTGGGATCCGCGATCCAATGAGTGGTTCAATGTGTATGGCGCGGAGGACCGCAAGCCCGGGGAATGGGGGCATTGGACGGGGCGCGGCATGAACTGGAACAGCATGTGCGCCACCTGCCACAACACCCGCCTCCAAAAAAATTACGACCCCGCCACTGACACCTACCGCACGGCCATGGCGGAGACCGGGGTAGGCTGTGAAGCCTGCCACGGCCCGATGCAGGATCACACTGACTGGCAGCACGCCCATCGCAAACCGGGATTAAAAGACCCCACCCTGCGCCCGCTTACCCGGGAGCAACAGTTTGACAACTGCGCCGCCTGCCATTCCCGCCGGGCTGAGCTCACCGGCGATCCCCAGCCCGGCGACCAGTTTTTCGATCATCATCAGCTCACCATTGTGGATCAGTCCGACACCTTCTATCCGGACGGCCAGATTCGGGATGAGGATTATGAGGTGAGCGCGTTCATGGGCAGCCGGATGTTTCACAAGGGGGTTCGCTGCATGGACTGCCACGACAGCCACACCCAGAAAACCCGGCTGCCGGGGAACTTCCTCTGCCTCAGCTGCCATGGGCCTGGGGCGACCAATGCGCCCTCCATTAATCCCGTGACCCACAGCCACCATTCGGTTTTCGGCTATGACACCAATGGCGTCCTCCAGCGCACCGACCTCAGCGCTTACCAGCCCGCCCGAATCAAGGAGACCGGCGGCGAATGCGTGAACTGTCACATGCCTCAGACTCCCTACATGCAGCGCCACTGGCGGCATGACCACGGATTCACCATTCCCGATCCGCTGCTGACTCAGCAATTTGGAATCCCCAATGCCTGCAACCGCTGCCACACCTCCGAGACCACCGAGTGGAGCTTGAAACAGGTGGAGAAGTGGTACGGCGACAAGATGAACCGGCCCTACCGCCAGCGCGCCCAGACGGTCGCCCGCGCTCGGGCAGGCGAGGAGGCCGCCCGCGAGCCGCTGCTGAAAATGTTGGAGACAGATCCCATCGCCTACTGGCAGGCGGTGGCGGCGACCTTGTTGCAGCGCTGGAGCAGCGACCCGTCCGTCACCGCCGCTCTGCTCCGCCAATCGCAGCATACCAACGCGCTCGTGCGCCAGACGGTCACGCAAACGCTCGGGTCCGGCGGCCCAGCCGCGCTTCCGGAGGTTGCCCGGGCATTGAAATCAAAACTGGAAGACCCCTCGCGCAATGTCCGGGTGGAGGCGGCCCGCCAGAGTGGCGGTACTCTGGACCTCGCGTCCCTCGCTGGCGCCGACTATCAGCGCTTCCTCGCTCACGTCGCCGACCAGCCGCTCGGGCAGCTTCAGGGCGGCGTCTTCCAGCTGCAGCGCGGCGACACCCCTAACGCCCTGCTTTCCTTCGAGCGGGCGGTGGCCTGGGACCCCTTCTCCGGAGGCATCCGCCATGAATACGCCGTCCTCCTGAGCCAGCTGGGACGGACGTCCGAAGCCGTCCAGCAAATGGAAGCCGCCGTGCGCCTGCAGCCCGGTGAGGCTGAGTTCCATTACAAACTTGCCCTCGCGCTGAATGAAGCGGGCGAGAGCGACCGGGTTCTGGGCGAACTGGAGGCGGCAGTCACCTGCGATCCGCACCATGCCCGCGCCTGGTACAATCTCGGGCTCGTCCGCAGCGGCCGGGGCGACGATTCGGGCGCGCTCGCGGCACTGTCCCGCGCCGAGACAGCGGAGCCCACCAATCCCCGAATCCCTTATGCCCGCGCCACTGTCCTGGCCCGCTTAGGCAACCGCGCCGACGCCCTCACCGCCGCACGCCGCGCGCAAGAACTCGGGTTTTCAGCCGCCACGGATCTGTTGCGCCAATTAGAAGAGCCGTGAGGCCACCTCGCGATGGTGGTCCGAGGCGTAAGAATGAAACGATGGCGGCGACCGAACGGGCTGAGAGCCTGTCTGAAAAAGTCAGCGTCGGCCCGCTTGTCTGACGTAGATCCGGTGCGTCTCGCCCGATGGAAAAAACCACCCGCTAATCCAGTGCGCCCCAATGCTGAGAGGGCGGGAAGAGGTGGCGCTGGGGGACTTGATCAGTTCGAACGGCCGCGAGAGGCTGACCCACTTCGGAAGCCGAGTTCAATAAAGGCATGAATCCGGCTGGGGTCTTACCCCTTGGCGCCTTGGCGGTTCATTCGGATGACATGCTTCCGGCTCCGTCGCGTTTCCAATGCCAGACGAGGCGGCGGACGGTTGCCGGCGTCAGCTTGAAGCGCTCAGAAATTCGGAGGCCTTCCACCCAGAAAATCATCCCCTCCGCCGTGGCCGCCACGAGCCGGCTGCGCCGCTGGTCGCGGGGAATTTTTGAATTGGTGAATAAATCCTGCAACTTCACATGGGACTTCAAGCCACTGGGTTGAAACCGGTCGCCCGGCTGCCAATGGCGCAGGGTAATGCGGTCGCCCACCTGATCCGCGTCAAACGTTTCGCGCCCCCCCACAGCCGGTGAACGCTTGGAGCCGCGGATCGCGTCATACCCCCACGATAAGGCGACGCCGTCAAAAAAAACCGTCCCCGGCTCACCTGCCAAATTCAGCACCTGATTCTTTCGGTTGAACTCGATTGGGAAAATTTGTTTTAAATCCACGGTGCCCGCGGCATTGCGGGAAACCGATCGCTCTGGGCTAATGCTGACTGGAACCCCGGCCGATCGCCGGAGGGATTCAATGAGGTCAAAATCTGGGGCCGCCCCGAGTGCGCTCAGCTGGGATCGCAGGATGCGCCGCTGCACGGCCACGGGCAAATCTTCAAAAGCGGTGCGGGGCCGCTGGCGCCATTTCGCCGCAACGTTTCCAACCGCCTCCGCCTCCGCGCCCACAATATCCATGAGCCGCAAAACCGAGGCGTCGATGCCGGGCTGGTATTTATTTCGGAGCAGCGGCAGCAACTCGTTGCGGATGCGGTTGCGGAGAAAGTCACTGGACTGATTGCTGGCATCCTCCCGGAATGGAATTTTTTCCTTCCGCGCAAACTCATTCAATTGAGTTTTGGAAAAGCCCAGCAGCGGACGGACCAGTTGGATTCGCCGGTCAGAGGGAGAGGGGGAGGAGGGCTTCATCCCGGCCAGTCCGTCACCGCCCGCGCCGCGCAGCAGACGCAGGAAGAAAAGTTCCACCTGATCGTCGGCATGGTGCGCCAGAGCCACAGTGGGGATATTCCGCTCCCGCGCCGTGCGCGCGAGAAATTCATGGCGCAGCTGGCGCGCCGCCATCTCCAGGGAGAGCCCGGAAGCGCGGGCGAAGGAGTTCACGTCCGCCCCTCCGGCAACCGCCGTCAGTTTCAGCGCGGCGGCGGTTTTGAGAACGAGTCGTTCATCCGCGTCGCTGCTGCGCCCGCGAAGCCGGTGATTGAAATGCGCCACGGTAATTTTCCAGCGCCGCCCCTCCGCCAGCGTCGCCAGGGCGTGCAGCAGCACCATGGAATCAACGCCGCCCGAGACAGCCGCCAGGATTTTCCGGCCCCGGGGAAGCCGGCAGCTGGCCTGGATATCCTGCTCAAGGCGTTTAAGGAAATCACTCACACGGACAGGGTGCTTTTTTTTGACGGATTCGGCAAGGCCTCGCGCCTCTCCTCGAGTTTCCCGCCGATTTAACCCGAATTCAGAAATGGGATAGGATGGCGCGCTGCGCTGTCCCGATCTGCAGGCGACGAAACGAGTGGGGTGACTTATGAAACCTGGCATCATTAGTTCCGCCCGCTCCGCGTCATTTTCCGCAACGACCCGCTTCAGCGTTCGGGTTCAACCCAAATGCTGAAGCGGGTATAGCCGTTAAAATTAACATTCGGAAATTGGCGGGTAGGGCGGCCAGTCCTCTGCCCGCCGCGATTGCCAACCCGCGTCACCTTTTGCCCCGGGACGGCGCGCACGGAGTGACGCGCCCTACCTATCCCAAAATTGCTCTGAACTGCTATAGGGGTATCGCGCTGCTATGCCCCGGCCCGGGAGGGCGGAACGAACGGGGTAAGACACTCGCTGTGCGATTCGTTTTCGGCGCCTGACGCTGCGCTCGGCGCCGGGGACGCCGCAGCGCGGCGATCCCTACCAATCAAAAACTGGCGGGGAAGGAACGTGTGCGGGCGTTCGTTCTGGCCGCCCTTCCTGACGTCCGCTGAACATGGGCGAGGTCAGCGCCGAAGCGCTAACCCACCCCACGGGCGTAAACTTCTATTTCGAAATTGGGATTTAAAACACCCGCCGAATGCCGCGCGCCCATTTCACTGGACGAGTTTCAGCCGGTAAAACTTTTGATCTGTATTCGTGACCGAGGTGTCGGTGTATATCCAGACGCCATTCGTGCCCAGCGTATTGGTCGCCATGGACAACCAGACGCCTGGGACAAGGTCGGTGGTGGACTCAAGGACATAGGTGTAGCCGGGGGCCCCCGACAGGCTCAAGGTGAAGCCGCCACTGCCACTGCCACCCGGTCCCACAATGTTCGGGATGCTGATGACCGGCGGCGTCAGGCTCAGGGTGACGGTCTGGACCGCAGCGCCTCCCCAACCGTCGCTCACCCCGCATTGAAACTGGTCGGCGACATCATTGGTATTCACGTAGAGCAGCACGCCGGCGTTGTTGGTGAGGGTCACCCCGTTGGTGCTGACACTGAAATCCGCCAGCGACAGGGGATCCCCATCGACATCCGTCCAGCCCAGCGCGAGATCGGCCACTGGGATATTCAGTGGAGCGCCGGGGTCGCGGCTGTAGGCGGCCGGGGCGGCGGATGGCGGATGGTTTGTGACGATTTGGAGAAGGGAGTTCGTGGCCGACTGATAGGTATCATCGCCGGAATACACCACTGTGATTGGGTTGGTTCCGCGCGGCAGCGAGTTGAGCTTGGCGCTGACCGCATTGCCGGCGGTAAGAAGCTGGGTGTCAAACGCGGCGAGATTGGTGTAAAACTGCACCGTGCCGCTGGCATTGGTGGGCAGCAGGGTAGCGGTGAAACTGAGGAGATCTCGGTAGCCGGAGGGATTGGCGGAAGAGCTCAGCGCCACACTGGATCCCAACCGTTTCACCGTCAGCACTGCCACGACACTGGTGCTGGAGCCGCCGGACCCGGTGATCACCGCTGAATAATTGCCAGCCAAGGTGACGGTGACGTTGGAGAGAGTCAGCGTGGGGGCGCCTGACGGGGCCAGGGCGGTATTGTTGAAGAACCACTGATAGGTCAGCGGCGTGCAGGCGGTGGCGGCCACGCTGAAAACTGCCGTGTCACCGACGCTGTTGGTCCGGCTCTGCGGCGGGCTAACAATCACGGGCGGCGTCAAATCCTGGACCAGGATACGGTTTGTCGAGAAGGCCGCATTGCTGGAACCATCCCGGACCGTGAAGATTACCAGGTTGGTGCCCAGCGCCAAAACCGCGCCGTTGGTGGGACTCTGCGTCACCGTCACCGGACCGGACAAATCGGTGGCGATCACCCCGTTGGTTCCCGTCAGGTTGGTCATCAGACCGGAACAATTCTCATTGGCTGCCTGCACCCGATTGGTGAAGCTCCACACGATGACGGGCGGCGTCGTGTCGCGCACCACCACCGTGCGAAGCGCTGTATTGGTATTACCGCTGCCGTCGTCAGCCCGGTACGTCAGCGTGTTGGTGCCCGTTGCAGCCGTGTTTACCGAACCGGTCACGGTCACGGCGACGGATCCGGCGCAGGCGTCGGTGGCCGTCGCCCCGGGATCGATGAAGGCCGCGCCGAGTTCGCTGGTCATGAGGCTGGAACCCGTGAGCGTGACGGTCGGGGCCCGGGTATCCAAAATGGTCAAGGCGGCATTGCTTGTGGTGCTGGCGTAGAGATTGGTCACCATGACAGCGACGAGGTGATTGGGGGAGAGGACATTCGTGAGCGTGAGCGAGGAATTCGTGGCTCCCGGAAGAGGCGAACCATCCAGGCTCCACTGAATGTCCAGCGGCGCAGTCCCATTGGCGGTGATGCTGTAGGTGAGATTGCTGCTGCACTCCACGGTGCGATTGGTTAGCGAGGAGCTTGAAATCGTCGGGGGCAGGACCACCGTCAGGGTTGCCACGCTGCTGGTGATGGCGCCGTAGGCATTTGTGATTGTGACGGAGTAATTGGCGGCATTATTTGTGGTGATGCTGGAGAGAGTCAGCGTGGCAGTGTTGGTTCCGCTGAGGTTTGACCCCGCCGCATTGGTACCATTGCTGCGCCACTGATAGGCGAGCGGCGTGCTGCCAGTGGCGGCGACGCTAAAAACCGCCGAAGCGCCTGCCAGCAGCGTCAGATTCGTCGGGGACCGGGTGATCAGCGGGGCGGCACCCACATTCAAAATGGCAATGCTGCTGGTGATGGAGCCGTAGCCATTGGCAATCAGGAGTGAATAATTTCCGGAATTATTGGTGGTGGCAGCGGAAATCGTCAGTGCGCTGGTGGTCGTGCCAGACAGGTTGCCGCCGGAAGACACATTCGTGCCATTGAGCCGCCACTGAAAGGAGAGCGGCGACGCACCAACAACCGTCGCGCTCAGTGTCACCGCCGTGCCGCTGGCGACCGTCGCCCCGGCAGGCTGGGCAATGAATCCCGGCAGAGGCGCCAGCGCATTGATCAGCCCCATCCCGTTGGGGGTGCCCAAACCAGTGGCCAGGTCATAGCCGTTGGTGGCATTGTAAAAACCAGGCGTGTTGGTCCCCACATTATTGCCGGTCGTGATGTCGTGGAAACACTTCGCGTAATTCGTGGTCGCCGCCAGGCGGTACAGGGCGGGATTGAGAAAGCCCACGGAGGTTCCGGCCGTGGCGAGCGACTGCTGGTTGATCAAAGCGCAGTAGCCCGCCCAAAGAGGGGCAGCGCAACTGGTGCCTGCGAGCGCGTTGGTGACCGGTGTGCTGCCGGAGGTGTAGCAGACGGTGATGCCATCGGCAGTGAGCGCCACATCGGGGATGTTTCGATAGGTGGCAGACCCCTGCGCCGCGGCGGGATTCACGTTGGTCTGCCAGTCGGGAATCAGATAATAACCGCTGACGCCGCCGCCGGAACCGATGTTGGCAAAAGTCCCCCCGTAGCGATTATAATTCCACACGGTCTCCGAAGAATACGCGCTCCCGGAACCGGCCATGCTGAGGGTGGTGCCGCCCACACAGGTCAAATTCGTGCTGTCCATCGGTGAGTTTACTTGCGAGGGATCACTCAAAACTTGAGAGCCGGTGTAGGCATCACTGTCGCCGGACGCTTGGAAGAACGACTGCCCCTGGGCGGCCATCTGCTTGAGCGCATTGTCCACCGAGGTGCTAGGCCCCCCGCTCCATCCCCAGGAAGAGCTCAGTTGCTTAGCCAGATTGTCGGTGGCCATCCGGTTCAAGATGGTGCTGGGATTCACGGACTTGATTTCATAAACGATGACCCGGGACAACTGCGGCGCCATGGCAATGGCCATCTCGATGTCCAGTGCCACCTCTTCATTAAATGTCGTCGCCGGCGTCCCCCCGGGCAAAACCACGTTGGTGAGGGGGACAAAGTTGGTCATCCCGATCATGCGCTGGTAATTGGTGATGTCTGACTTGTAATAATCCGAAAACTGCAGCAGCCCCACCGTTTGGCCGGCGCCGGTCAAGGGCGAACCGGGCACATAGGCGTTCCGGAAATCATTGCCAGCGTAATATCCCCCCGGACCGGACCCCCCCAGAGGTCGGACCTTGGAGAGATCCGTTTTATGAGACAGCGGTCGGGGCAGCGAATAATCACTCAACCCCTCCACGAACGCCACCGGCAGATTCGCCGGAACGGTCGGCTCGGTGTCCGGGGCGTAAAAATCCCGGCCTTCCGAGGGATGCCGGTAAGCCTGCAGCGTGACACCAAATGCCCGACCAACCGCTGGCGCAGCTCCCTCCACATCCAGCACGGCACGGTTCGGATGGGTTCCAATCACCCTCAGCCCATTCGTCTCAGCAAATGCCACCACCGCCGCATACTCGGACTCCGTCGGCCCAAACCGAACCGTGAACTCACTCGGTGTCAAATACTTGTGAAAATTTGGGCTCTGCGGATCCTGCAGTTGCCGGAGAAATTCGTCCAGGGAAGCCGGATTACGCAAGGGTAATCCGATGGCGATGGAAATCGGGTTGGCAGCCGCCCACCGACCCTTCGGCGTGAGATGAGCCACCCCCCGGGGCACATGCCGGGAAAGGGCTTTCCGGGCCGGCTCGGCGCCGGATACGAAAACCGCCGCCAGCAAAATACCCGCCGTCAGAAGGGAGATACGAGAGTGGCCCATCATCAATTTTAATCAGCATGTCCGATGCCAAAAGCGTTCGCAAGCGCCTATCCCCGCTTTTTAACCCGTTTTGCCCCTGCGGGTTGCAAAGTGCGGGGCGGCAGCCCGGTCAGCGACACGGCGGGCGGACCTGGTTTCCAGATTCGGGACACCCCGGTTGGGTTGCAAATAAACTCGCGGCGCGCGGCGGCGGCTCTTATTTTCTTCGGGTGCATCTGGCTCATCTGCGACTCCGGGACTTCCGCAATTACGCGCGGTTGGACGCCGATTTTTCGCCAGGGTTCCACCTGCTGCTGGGCGACAATGCGCAGGGCAAGACCAACATTCTAGAGGCGATCTATCTGATGGCCACGCTGCGCTCCTTTCGGGGGGTGGGCAGCGCGCAGATGGTCCGGCACGGACAGAAGGGATATTTTGTGGGCGGCCACGGGGTGGGGCAGGGCGAGCACGAGATCAAAATGTATTGGTCGGCGCGCGAGCGGAATCTGACGCTCGACGGGATGCCGGTGAAAAAGCTGGCGGAATACCTGGGGGCTTTGCGGACGGTGGTTTTTTGCACGGAAGACCTGCAGCTGGTTAAGGGCCCGGGACGCGCCCGACGCCGTTTCCTGGACCTGCTGCTGGCTCAGACGCAGCCGTCCTACCTGCCGCTCCTCCAGCGCTTCATGCACGCGGTTCGCGCCCGCAACGCCCTGCTCAAACAGCGCCCCACCGACGAGGCCGCGCTGGAAAGTTTTTCCCACGAGCTGGTCAGCGCCGGCACTGAAATCATCCGCGCCCGCCGCGAGCTGGTGCCGAAATTCTCGCCCCTGGCACGGATGGCGTATCAGCGCATCTCCCGCGACGCGGAGGAACTGCGCATCGACTATCTCCCGAGCGTGAAGAACGATTTCGCCGTCGAGCTCGCCCAGTCGCGGACGCGGGAGCGGACGTATCGCTCCACCCTGATCGGCCCGCACCGGGATGAGCTGCAGCTGTTGCTCAACGAGAAATCCGCCGCGCACTTCGGCAGCGAAGGCCAGAAACGCACCCTGGCCATCGCCTTGAAGATGGCCCAGGCCGAATTCCTGGCGGGCATCCACGGCAGCGCGCCCATCCTGCTGATCGACGACGTGATGGGAGAGCTGGATGTGAAGCGCCGCAGCGGCCTGCTGCCCCTTCTCGAGCACGCGCGCAATACCCGCGGCCAGGTCTTCATGACCTGCACGGAGGAAAACTGGCCCAGCGAGCTGGGCCGTGAATTGCAGCGCTGGCGGGTGAGGGACGGAATGCTGCAGACGGCGCCCCCTCCGCCCTGATCCCGGCCCCGCCATCCGATGAATCTCATTTCGCTCCTGAAACTCTCCCGCCGCTTGTCAAACCCGCGGGGCTGCATTATTGTCCGGCCATGTCGTTGAAGGAATTTGCTGCATTGCTGGCGCTGCTTTTGGGCGCCGCGCCAATTGCGTCCGCAGACACGCTCCAGCTCAAGGACCGCGCCGCCCTCACCGGCACCCTGCTGGCTGAAAAACCCGACGCCGTGGTGCTGGATATCGGCTACACCGTGCTGGTTGTTCCACGGCATTCCATCGCCAGCATCACCCGGAACGGCTCGACCCCGGCGCCCGCGGCGCCCGCGGCATCTTTTATCCCGGCGCCCTCCAACACGGTGGCCACTGTCAATGTTCCCCCGCAATTGTATTACTCCACACTGCTGACCTCGCCCGCGCGCGATGTGAGCAGCCTGGTCAAACAGATCGGCGAGGCGGTGGTGCAGGTGCGCACGCCCGGCGGGCTGGGCTCGGGCTTCTTCCTCAACGCCGAGGGCTATCTCATCACCAACTTCCACGTGATCGAGGGCGAAACGGAAATCTCCGTGGAAGTGTATCACCAGAAGGATGGACAGCTGGACCGCGAGACCTACAAGCAGGTCAAAATCATCGCCATCAACAAATTTCATGATCTGGCGCTGCTGCGGATTGAGGACAAGAATGCGCCCCCCTTCAAGTTCATCACCCTCGGCAATTCCGACCTATTGAACGTGGGCGACCCGGTGTTCGCCGTCGGCAGTCCGCTGGGGCTAGAACGCACGGTCACTCAGGGCATCCTCAGCACCAAGACCCGCCAGATGGAGGGCAATCTGTTTTTGCAGACCAGCACCCAGATCAATCCCGGCAACAGCGGGGGCCCCCTCTTCAATCTCGCCGGCGAGGTCGTGGGCGTCACCAACATGAAGATCACTTTCGGCGAGGGGCTCGGCTTCGCCATCCCCGTGGAGCTGGTGAAAAACTTCCTCGACCATCGCGACGCCTTCGCCTACGCCGCCGACAATCCGAACAATCCGTATCGCTACCTTGAACCTCCCAGCCGCGCCCGGGTGAAATCGGATAAAGAGTAAGAATAATAAGAATATTGCACTTCCCCACTCCGCCTTAAAATTGAACTCCATCATGACTCTTATTCGAACCCTCCCCCCTTTATTTTTGGCTGCCTTCATCGCGGCCCTGACCCCTGATCTGCGCGCCGCCATCCCGCCTGCCGAGAAGCTCCTGCCGTCGGACACTTTGTTTGTTGTAACCGCCCCGGATTGCAGCGCCCTGCGCGCCGCCCTCAAGAAATCACCGCAATGGCGGCTGTGGAACGATCCGGCCATGCGCCTCTTTCACGACCGGTTCGACGCCCAGTGGCAGGCGTCCTTTGTGGGGCCGCTGGAGCGCGAGTTGGGCTTGAAGCTCGACGACTTCACCGGTCTGCCCCAAGGCCAGCTGACCTTTGCTGTCACTCAAAATGGGTGGAACGCCACGGGCGAAGCCTCGCCCGGCGTGCTGCTGCTGCTGGATACCAAGGGCAACAGCGCCCAGCTGAAGACCAACCTGGCCGTGCTGGAAAAAAAATGGGCAGAGGCGGGTAAATCGATCCGCACCGAAACCCTGCGCGGTATCCGGTTCTCAGTGGTGCCGCTTTCCAGCAATGATCTGCCCGCAGCCCTCACCGCGCTCCTGCCGCAGCGAACCCCCGTCGCAGAATCCGCGAAGCCAGACTCCCCCGCAGCCCAGGGCGAAATCGTGGTTGGCCAATTCGAGTCCCTCTTGATCGTGGGCAACTCGCTCAAAGCCGTCGAGCCGGTGGCCGCGCATCTGACCGGCGGGGCAAATCCCGCTCTGGCCGAAAACGCCGCGTACAGCGCAGACAGGGTTCGGCAGTTCCGCGATGCGCCCCTCTATTACGGCTGGTTCAACGCCAAAGCTTTTTTCACCGTGCTGTCCACCATCCCCACGCCGGAACCCGATTCCGCCGCGGCCAACCCCCTGGCGTCCATGCCGTGGGATAAGGTGCTCGCCGCCTCGGGCGCGATGGGCCTGAAGAGCGCCAGCTTTAGCGCCCGCGAATCGCAGGACGGCTCGCTGATGGAGTTCGCCCTGTCCGTGCCGGAATCCGACCGCGCCGGGATTTTCAAGATGATCGCCACCGCCTCGAAAGATTCCGGTGCTCCGGCGTTTGTCCCGGCCGATGCGGTGAAGTTCTGGCGCTGGCGTCTGGATGGCCAGAAGGAATGGGCCACTCTGGAAATGATGCTGGAAAAAATCTCGCCCGCCGCCTTGAGCGCCCTCAACGGGGCCATCCTCATGGCCAACGCCAGCGCTCAATTAAAAGACCCCTCCTTTGACCTTCGTAAAAACCTCATCGGCAATCTTGGAGACGACGTCATCAATTACCAAAAAGCCCCCGCCGGCAACGCCCCGGCGGATTTGAATGATGCGCCTTCCCTGGTGCTGTTCGCCGCCGCCAATCCGGATCAAACCGTGCTCGCCATCAAATCCGTCGCCGCGCTGGTCTCCGGCCAGCAGCCCGCCCCGTCGCCGCGCGATTTTCTTGGTAAAAAAATCCAGGCCATTCCGTTGCCCGCACCGAAAGCGCCAGGGGCGGGCGCGGCGGCTTCCCGTTCGCTCTTCTGCACCACCAGCAGCGGCTATGTGGCGATGAGCACCGACTCCGGCATTCTAGAGAATTATCTACGCAGCGCCGCGTCGCCCGGCAAGCCTCTGAGCCAGGTGGCGGGACTTACCGAGGCGGCCCAGCGCATCGGCGGCACGGGCGGCGGCCTGTTCGGCTATCAAAACCAGAGGGAAGTCATGCGCGCCGCCTTCGCTCTCTTCAAAAGCCAGGGGGCAGCGGCCGATCCCGGGTCCATGGCCGTCCTGCCCAAGGGCGTGCGCGAGTGGATGGATTTCTCCCTGCTGCCGGAGTACGATCAGATTGCCAAGTACTTTTTCTTCACCGTGTTCAATGGGAATACCACATCGGACGGGATCGCCTTCAAGGCGTTTGCCCCGCGTCCGCCCGGATTAAACTGAAAGCCCATTTCATCCTCGGAAGGGAAAGGGCATTCAATGCTTGCCCAACCGGATTTGGATCTTTATCCGAGATCTCTTAAACCCAACTGCGAAATAAGGGTTTTGTCAGGATGGTAAAGTCAGCCCTCGCTGACCGCGCTCATCTTCAGTGGCCGCCCGCATAAGTCCCTTCCGCGCCGGTTTTTGACTGGTAGGGAGCGCCGCGCTGCGGCGTCCCCGTCGCCGAGCACAGCGTCAGGCGACGGAAAGCAATGAGGCCAGGCGAGCGTCTTATTCCTATTCGTTCCGCCCTGCTGGGCGGGGGCATCGCAGCGCGATGCCCCTGCTATGAATTGTGTCAAGCGAAGTCGGTGCGCGATTTGTTTTTTTCTTTAAAAGCTTTTTTTCTTTTAGGTCGCCTTTCCAGTTGGGTTCGAGGCTTGAAGCGTTTTCTTGGCATTGGCAATGGGGTCAGCCATTGCTCCACCTGCTAT
>CAILMI010000001.1 GCA_903835255.1 uncultured Verrucomicrobia subdivision 3 bacterium | reverse complement strand
GGTCAGCCCCTGCTTGACCGGGGGATTGTTCGTGATGTAGTCGTCGTCGTCGTAATTGACGAAGGGATGCGTCCCCGCCGGCAAATAAACCAGCAGCGTGGCAAGCGCAAGCAACAGGGCTATCAGGCGCGGACGTGACATGAAGTTAATTTTTTGGCGGACTCTGCGCCGGGGCGCCCGGGGTCTGGAACGATTCGCGCCAAACCTGATGGTTTTTATAAAGCTGGAGGCGTTGCTGCAACGGCGGGAGATCTTTTAAATTCATCAGGGTGGCAATGTCCAAAGCCCGCTGCGCCACTTCCTGCGCATTGTCGAAATCGCCGGTCTCGGCGCAGGCCATGGCAAGCGCGTCGAGCACCACCGGCTGCTGGCCGCCGGTCAGGGCGTTGGCTTTGGCGGCGAGGACGAGGGCGGTTCGGCCATCGCGCAACTCCGGATCATCGCTCGCCGCTAAAACTTTCGCGATCTGGGCGAGAATCTGGAAATTATCGGGGTCGAGCCGCAGGGCGGCGCGAAACTGGTCCATGGCCGCGATGTTTTGTCCCTGTTTCAGAAGGGTTTTGGCCAGCTCGAAATGGGGGGAGGCAAAGCTGGGATCGAGCCGGATGGCCTCGGAAAAGCATGCCTCCGCCTCCTCCAGTCGCCCCAGTTGAGCGAGCATCTGGGCGGTGCCGTTATGCAGAAACGCCAGATCCGGCTTCAGCCGCACCGCTTCGCGATATTCTGCCAGCGCCTCTTCCGGCCGACCCAGCCGACCCAGAATATTCCCAAGGTTGTTGTGGAGCTGATAGCGGTCTGGCGCGAGACGCAATGCTTCATGGTAGGGAACGAGCGCCTCCTCCAGCCGCCCCTGGGCGCTCAACGCCACGCCCAGATCGATAAGTGCCACGTCGTTGTCGCCGGTGACGGCGATGGCGTGGCGGAACAGGGTTTCGGCATCGCGCCAGTAGCGCAGCTGGTGCGCCGTCAGCGCCAGGCAGGCGGCGAGGATTCCCGCAGCGACGACGGTCAGCAGCGTCCTAGGAACATGAAATCTTCGGGCCAGTGCGGCGGCTCCGAAAGTGACGGCGAGGAAGATGCCGGTGGCGGAAAAATAAGTGTAGCGGTCGGCCATCGCCGCGCCGCCGACCTGCACCAGGCCGATGACCGGCACCAGCATCCCGAGGAACCAGAGCCAGCCGATGATTCCGTATGGGCTGCCCTTGCGCGCGCGCCAGGCGCCGGCGGAGATCAGAATCAAAACTGCGAGGGCAGCCGCGATGGACAGCCCGGAAATGGTTTTGGGCAGCGGATACAGGACCGACAGGTTGGCCGGCCAGAAAATCTTGGAAAGATACCCGGCGTAGGCAACCGGCAGGTTTTCCAGGCGGTAGGCCAGGGAAACTTTCTCCAGTGTCGCCACGGCGGCCCCCTGGTGTTGGGCGAGGAAGGTCACGACGCAGGCGGCGGCGGCGAGCAGGAAGAACGGAGTTTTTTCGCGGAGCAATGCTGCCGGCGACTCTGAGCCGGTTCTGCGAAGGGGCCAGTGATCCAGGAGAAGGAGGATAAAAGGGAGGGTGACGAGCATGGGTTTAGCCATGAGTCCAAGCGCCAGAAACAGGACTGCGAACCAGAAGCTACGACGGCAGTTTTCTTTTGCGTACCGGGCGTAGCTCAAGAGCGACAGCAGGGCGAAGAAGGTGCTGAGGACATCCTTGCGTTCGGCGACCCAGGCGACGGATTCCACGTGGAGGGGGTGCCAGGCGAACAGCGCGGCGATGAACGCGCAGGGCCACAGCGCGGCAGTCAGCCGGAACAGCAGGAGAAAGAGCAAGGCCGCATTGGCGGCGTGGAGGAGGACGCTGACAAAGTGGTGCGCCCCGGCGTTGAGCCCAAAGAGCGAGCAGTCAGCCATGTGGGAGACCCAGGTCAGAGGATGCCAGTTGCTCGCGTGCCAGGTGGTCAGCGCCCAGCGGAGGCCGGCCCAGGTCAGCCCCTGCTTGACCGGGGGATTGTTCGTGATGTAGTCGTCGTCG